>NZ_JBJNLK010000005.1:0-381889 GCF_052169115.1 Serratia sp. CY33525
CGGTGCGCGAAGCGGTGGTGGATGCACGGGCGGTGGGCGACGACAAACGGCTGGTGGCGTGGGTGGTGCCGGCCGCGGACGTGGCGGAAGAAACGCTGGCGGGCGCGCTGCGGCAGCATCTGAGCGCGGCGCTGCCGGACTATATGGTGCCGTCGGCCTGGGTGGTGGTGGCGGCGTTGCCGCTGTCGCCGAATGGCAAACTGGATCGGCGGGCGTTGCCGGAGCCGCAGGGGGCGCAGAGCCAAGCGGCGTACGAAGCGCCGCAGGGTGAACACGAAACGCTGCTGGCGGCGATCTGGCGCGAGCTGCTGAACGTGGAGCGGGTCGGGCGCCATGATAACTTCTTCGAGCTGGGGGGCCACTCGCTGTTGGCGGTACGTCTGACCAACCGTCTGCAGCAGATGGAATGGCAGCTGCCGTTGCAGGTCCTGTTCGCCAACCCGACGCTGCTGGCATTGGCGCAGCAACTGCGGAGAACCGATGAGGCGCTGCCGCCGATCGAGGCTATGCCACGCGGCGCCGCGTTGCCGCTGTCGTTTGCTCAGCAGCGTTTGTGGTTCCTGACGCAGTTGGAAGGCCTGAGTGAAACTTACCATATTCCCCTGGCGCTGAGCCTGCGCGGCGAGCTGGATCTGCCCGCCTGGCGGCAGAGCCTGGATGCGCTCTATGCCCGCCACGAAGCGTTGCGCAGCCGGTTTGTCACCGTCGAGGGGCAGCCGCAGGCGCACATTCTGCCGGCAGACGCGCTGCCGTTGACGGTTCACGATCTGCGTGGGCGGCAGGATGCTCAGAGCCAGGCGCGGAAACTGGCGCAGCGCCTGACGGAGGCGCCTTTTGATTTGACGCAGGGGCCGCTGGTGCGCGCCGCGCTGATCCGCCTGGCGGATGAGGAGCATCTGTTCCTGCTCACCTGTCATCACATCATTTCCGACGGTTGGTCGACCGGCATTCTGCTGCGTGAACTGGGGGCGTTGTACGGCGCATTGCGTCGCGGCGATGCCGATCCGCTGCCGCCGCTGCCGCTGCAATACGCGGATTACGCCGCCTGGCAGCGTCGCTATCTGACGCCGGAGCGGCTGGCGGCGCAGGCGCAATACTGGCGCGAAACGCTGAGCGATGCGCCGGCGCTGCTGACGCTGCCGACCGACCGGCCGCGTCCGACGGTGCAGTCTTTCAGCGGCGGGGAGGTGCCGATCGCGATCGACGCCGAGCTGACGCAGGCGCTGCGGCAGTTCAGCCGGCAGCATGGCGGCACGTTGTTCATGACGGTGCTGGCGGCCTGGAGCCTGGTGCTGGCGCGCATGGCCAGGCAGCAGGAGCTGGTGATCGGTACGCCGGAGGCCAACCGTGGCCGGCTGGAAACCGAATCGCTGGTCGGCTTCTTCGTCAGCACGCTGGCGCTGCGCATCGATCTTCGCGACGATCCGGATCTGCCGACGCTGATCGCGCGGATCCGCCACGCGGTGCTGGCGGCTCGGGAAAATCGCGATCTGCCGTTCGAGCAGGTGGTGGAGCTGGTCAATCCGCCGCGCCACCTGGGTTATACCCCGCTGTTCCAGGTGATGTTGGCCTGGCAGGACGGCTCGGTGCGCGATATCTCGCTGCCTGGGCTGCAGGCCGAGAGCGCCGAGTTGGGCTATCAGATCGCCAAGTATGATTTGACGCTCGATCTGGCGGAGCGCGACGAGCAAATCAGCGGTACGCTGAACTTCGCCACGGCGCTGTTCGACCGCGCTACCGCCGAACGTTACGGCGTTTACCTGGTGCAGGTGCTGCGGGCGATGGCGACAAATGCTACGCAGCCTGCGTCGCATCTCGATCTGCTGCCGGCTGCCGAGCGCGAACTGTTGTTGTACGGCTGGAACCGAACCGCGGAAGTTTATCCGGCGCAGAGCTGTGCCCACGTCCTGTTTGAACAGTGGGTGCAGCGCACGCCGGACGCCGTTGCGGTGGTGAACGATCGGGACAGCCTGAGCTACGCCCAATTGAACGCCCACGCCAACCAACTGGCGCACCAACTCATCGCACAGGGCGTGCGCCCGGGCGATCGCGTGGCCACGTCGCTTGAACGCAGCGTTTCTCTGGTCATCGCCCAGCTGGCGATCCTCAAGGCGGGGGCCGCTTATGTGCCGCTCGATCCGCACCTGCCCGTTGCGCGGCAGGCGTGGATCATCGGCGACAGCGGGGCGTCGTTGATCCTGTGCGATCGCGATATCGACCGCGAGATAGCCGGCGAGATCGCCTGCCTGCGTATCGATCGGCTGCGGCAGAATCCGACCCACGATCCGGCGGTGCCTCGCGCCGGCGGCGCGCCGGCCTACATCATGTATACCTCGGGCTCGACCGGTACGCCTAAAGGCGTCATGGTGACGCACCAAGGCATCCTCCGGCTGGCGATCAACAATCGTTTTGCGTCGTTTGAACGCGGCGATCGCTTCGCTTTCGCCGCCAATCCGGCGTTTGACGCCAGCACGCTGGAAATGTGGGGAGCCCTGTTGAATGGCGCCAGTCTGGCGATCATTGCGCCGGAAGTGTTGACGGAAGCCGAGGCGTTGGCGGCGGCGCTGGCGCGGCAAGGGATTAACGTCTTGTTCCTGACCACCTCGTTGTTTAACCAATATGCCCATAGCATCGCCGCGACGCTGGCGCAGTTGAAATATCTGCTGAGCGGCGGTGAAGCGGCGGATCCGCACGCCTTTGCCCGCATGCTGAAAGAGGCTGGGCCGGTACGGCTGATCAACGCTTATGGGCCGACCGAGTGTACGGTGTTCGCCACGACGGCCACGATCGAGCGAGTGGATCCCTGGCAGCGTTTGCCTATCGGGCGGCCGATCGGCAATACCCGGATTTATCTGCTGGATGAGCACGGGCAACCGGTGCCGCTCGGCGCGACCGGCGAGATCTACATCGCCGGCCCCGGGGTGGCGCTGGGTTATCTCAACCGCGCAGAGTTAACGGCAGAGCGATTCCTGGCGGATCCGTTTAACCCAGGCGAGCGGATGTATCGCACCGGCGATCTGGCGCGCTATCTGGCGGACGGTAATATCGACTACCTGGGACGCAACGATCGGCAGGTGAAAATTCGCGGCTTCCGCATCGAATGCGGTGAGATCGAGGCGCGAGTGGCCGGTCATCCGGCGGTGCGCGAAGCGGTGGTGGATGTCCTCGGCGAAGCGGACAATAAGCGACTGGTAGCCTGGGTGGTGCCGGAGGCTGACGCGGATCGCCAGACGTTGGCGGTGACGCTGCGACAGTATCTGGCGGGGATGTTGCCGGAGTTTATGCTGCCGGCGGCCTGGGTGGCGCTGGGTACGCTACCGCTGACGCCGAACGGCAAACTGGATCGGCGCGCGCTGCCTGAGCCGCAGGAGGACGCCTACGTGCGTGAGGTTTACGCCGAACCTGAAGGCGAACTGGAAACGCTGCTGGCGGGGATCTGGCGCGAGCTGCTGGGCATTGAGCGGGTCGGGCGCCACGATAACTTCTTCGAATTGGGCGGCCACTCGCTGCTGGCGGTGAAGTTGATGGCGCAGCTGCGCCGTGTCGGGCTGAGCGCCGGGGTGCAAACGCTGTTCACCGCGCCGACGCTGTCAACGCTGGCGCAGACGTTGGTCACGCAGCAGGAAGTGAGCGTGCCGGCCAACGGTATCCTGCCGGGCTGCGTAGCCATTACGCCGGAGATGTTGCCGCTGGCGACGCTGAGCCAGCCGGAGATCGACGCGGTGGTGGCGCAGGTGCCGGGCGGTGTGGCCAACGTACAGGATATCTACGCCTTGTCGCCGCTGCAGGAGGGGATTTTGTTCCACCATCTGCTGGCGGAACGGGGCGACCCGTACCAGCTGTCCGCGGTGCTGCGTTTCGACAGCCGTGCGCGCCTGGACGCCTGGCTGGCGGCGATGCAGCAGGTGATCGATCGCCATGACATTCTGCGTACTGCGTTCATCACGCAGGGCGTGTCATCACCGGTGCAGGTGGTGTGGCGCAAGGCCGAGTTGTCGCTGCGAGAACTGCGGCTCAATCCGGCAGAGGGCGAGATCGGTTCGCGGCTGACGGCGTTGTTTGATCCGCGCCGCGTGCGGCCTGATCTGACGCGCGCACCGTTGCTGAGCTTTGTCGCCGCACAGGGGGAAGAAGGCAGTTGGTGCGTGCTCCAGCAATGGCATCACCTGATCGGCGACCACTCGACCCTGGCGGTGATGCAGGAGGAGATCAACCTGATCCTGGCCGGGCGCGGGGACGAACTGGCCAAGGCACCGCCGTTCCGCAACGCGGTGGCGCAGGCAAGGCTCGGCGTCAGCAAGGCCGAACACGAACGGTTCTTCCGCACTATGCTGGCGGATATCGATGAACCGTCGTTGCCGTTCGGCCTGAGCGACGTGCATGGCGAAGGGCGGGATATCTCGACGGCGCACCTGGCTTTACCGCATGCGCTTAACCAACAGCTGCGGCGGCAGGCGCGGCGGCTGGGCGTCAGCCTGGCCAGCCTGTGCCACCTGGCCTGGGCGCAGGTGTTGGCGCGCGCTACCGGCCGCGATGAGGTGGTATTCGGCACCGTATTGTTGGGCCGCATGCAGGCCGGAGACGGGGCGGAACGGGCGCTCGGATTGTTTATCAATACGTTGCCGCTGCGGCTGGATGTCAACGAGGTCGGCGCGGAATCGGCGGTGTTGCAGGCGCACATCCGGCTGAGCGGGCTGTTGGCCCATGAGCATGCGCCGCTGGCGTTGGCGCAGCGCTGCAGCGGCGTCGCCGCGGGCACGCCGCTGTTCAGTGCCTTGCTGAACTACCGGCATAACAGCGGCGAGGACACCGCATTGCCGACCGGCGTGACGCTGCTCGATAGCCAGGAACGCACCAACTATCCGTTCGTGCTGTCGGTCGAGGACGGCGGTGATTCGCTGGGCCTGACGGCGCAGGTCAGGCAGCCGATTGAAGCGCAGCGCGTGTGTGGCTATATGGCGCAGGCGTTGAGCGCATTGGCGCAGGCATTGGAGCAGGCGCCTCAGACACCGGTCTGTGAACTGGAGGTGATGCCGGATGAAGAGTATGCGCTGCAGCTGTGCCGCTGGAATCATACGGCGGAAGCTTACCCGGCGGATACCTGTGTGCACGAACTGTTTGAACAGCAGGCGCGGCTGACGCCGCAGGCCATCGCTTTGATCCAGGATGCGCAACGGCTCAGCTACGCACAGTTGAATGCGCGCGCCAACCGGTTGACGCATCGGCTGATTGAGCGCGGCGTACAACCGGGCGACCGGGTCGCGGTGCGGCTGGCGCGCAGCATCGAACTGGTCTGCGCCCAATTGGCGGTAATCAAGGCCGGGGCGGCGTATGTGCCCATCGATCCGCAACTGCCGGCCGCGCGTCAGGCGTGGATCGCCGATGACAGCGGCGCCTGCCTGATGCTGACGGACGCCATCGGCGACGAGGAGATCCCGCAGCTGACGGTCGAGGATCGCGAAGCTGAAGATCATAACGGTAACCCGGCGTTGCGCGTGTCGAGCGGCGCGACGGCCTACATCATGTATACCTCCGGCTCGACCGGTACGCCGAAAGGCGTCATGACGCCGCACCAGGGGATCACGCGTCTGGTGCGCAACAACCGCTACGCCGCCTTTGACGCCGACGACCGCATCGCCTTTGCCGCCAATCCGGCATTTGATGCCAGCACGATGGAGGTTTGGGCCGCCCTGTTGAATGGCGGTGCGCTGGTGGTGATCGCGCCGGAGGTGATGATGGAGGCCGAGCGTCTGGCGGCCGAACTGCAACGCCATCGCATCACCACGCTGTTCTTGACCACTGCGCTGTTCAATCAGTATGTGCATAGCATCAGCGGCGCACTGGCGCAGTTGAAATATCTGATTAGCGGAGGGGAGAAAGAGGATCCGGGCGCTTATGCGCGGTTGTTGCAAGAGCGGGGGCCGGTGCACATGATCCATGCCTATGGGCCGACGGAGACCACCACCTTTGCGACAACGGCACGTATCGAGCGGGCTGAAGGGGAGGCGCGCTTGCCGATTGGGAAACCGATCGGCAATACCCGCGCTTACTTGCTGGACGCCCGCGGGCGCCCGGTGCCGATGGGAGCGGTGGGGGAATTGCATATCGGCGGCGTGGGGGTGGCGTTGGGCTACCTGAACCGACCGGAACTGACGGCACAGCGCTTCCTGAGCGATCCGTTCAATCCGGTCGGCGGCGGCCGCATGTATCGCACCGGCGATCTGGCGCGTTATTTACCGGACGGCAGTCTTGAATACCAGGGGCGATGCGATCAGCAGATCAAGCTGCGCGGGTTCCGCATCGAACCGGGCGAGATTGAGGTGCAGCTGGCGGCGAGCCCGTGGGTGCGGGAAGCGGTGGTGCAGGTTTGTTCGACGGAACATCATCCGCGCCTGGTCGCCTGGATCGTACCGACGGCCGACGTTGACCGCAGCGCGTTGCAGGGACAGCTACGGGCCTATCTGAGCGAACGTTTGCCGGAGTACATGGTGCCGTCGGCTTATGTTTGGCTGGATGCGCTGCCGTTGACCGCCAACGGCAAGCTGGATCGGCGCGCCTTGCCGGAGCCGGAGCGCGCGGCAGTCGGCATTCGGGAGTATGCGGCGCCTCAGGGGGAGACCGAAACGACGCTGGCGCGGGTATGGTGTGAGCTGCTCGAGATTGGCCAGATAGGGCGCCACGACAATTTCTTCGAGCTCGGTGGCCATTCGCTGCTGGCGGTACGTCTTTCCAGCCAGCTGCGTCAGCAAGGCATCACCTTGCCGGTACAGGCGATCTTCAACCATCCGATATTGACCGAGCTGGCCGAGCGGATAGATCGTCGCAACGCAGAGGCTCCGCTGCGCAAAGCGGTGCCGGCTCGCAGCAGCGGCAGCCGGCCGCCGCTGTTCTTCGTTCCGACCGGCTTTGGCGACCACTCCTACGCGTTTGAATTGGCCAAGGAGATCGACGAGACCTTCCCGGTCTACGCCGTGCCGTGGCCGGCGGTGGAGGAGAAGCCGGCTACCATGTCCGATATGGCCGCCAGCGCCGTGGCGTTGATTCGCGAGGTGCAGCCGCAGGGGCCATACCATCTGGCGGGGTACTCTTCCGGTGGGGTGTTGGCCTATGCCATCGCCGAGCAGCTGCAATCGGCCGGGGAAGCGGTCGCCTTCCTGGGGTTGATCGACACGTTGCGGCCGGTGGAGGCGATGCACAGCCCGGTCCAACTGTTGCTGAACTGGGTGGAGTCAACGCAGGAAAGGCCGGATCCGCAGTTCTGTCAGCAGTTGGCCGAGCTGCCGTTGCCGGAGGCGATCGCGGCCGTGCAACGCGCCGGGATCAAGACTCAGCGTGAGGAAGTGGCCGACGAGGCGGCGCTCTGGCAGCAGCGGCACCACTACGCCAAACTGGTGGAAGCGACCCTGGTGCAGCCCGCATCGCTGAAAATCCATCTGTTCAAGGCGAAGCAGGAGCAGGTTTCCGTCAATTCGCAGAACGCACAGTTCCAGGCGTATTGGCAGAGGATCAAGCAGGCGGGATATTGCCGCGAAGACGCTTCCGCGTTGGGATGGGATAAGCTGCTGCCGCCGGCGACCGTCCGCGTCAGCCAGGTCAACGGCGACCATGTGTCGATGATGGAGCATCCGGTTCATCGGCGTGAGCTGGGGCAACACTTCAATCTGGCGTTGCGCGAGCTCGGACAGGCGTAAGCCGGCGGGATGTATCCGATGAGAAAGCCCTCGCAAGAGGGCTTTTTTTTACCCGTTGGCGGCGGTTTTGACGAGTTCCACCACCAGCGGTGAAAGCTCGCCGCGCAGCGCGGCGCGTTCCGACTGGAACAGCGTGGCGACGTAAAAACGCCGGCCCGGCAGTTCGATGGCGCGCACGTCGCCTTCGGTGTCGTGGCCGCTGACGATCAGCGGGAAGCGCTCAAGATCGGCGACGAATTCCGGATTCACGCCGAAGTTGCAGTGGTAGCCTTCATGGGTGTTCAGGCTGCCGTAGGCCTGCGCGACGCGGGTGTCAGGCTGAAAAACGATGTCGCCGGTTTTTTCCACCAGCGAGCAGCTCAGCGGGGCGATCACCAATCGGCCGCCGCTGTCGGTTTCCGCATGGCCGGCGTCGTGCCAGCCCATCACGTTGCGGGCGTACTCGACGATGGCGTATTGAAAACCGCCGCAGGAGCCGAGGAACGGCACGTCGTTTTCCCGCGCATGGCGGATCGCCATAAAGGCGCCGTCGTCGTAACGATACGGGCTGCCCGGCACCACCCAGATGGCGTCGAAATTTTGCAGGACGTCGGGGGAGGTCAGGGTTTCTGTCGGTAGCCATTGGGGCTGCACGTCGATGTCGAGATGGGCGGCGGTGAGCTGGAGCGCCACGGGGATGGCCTGATGGGCCACGGCTTGCGGGTTGTAATCACCGACCAGAGCAATGCGAACTTGAGCTTTCATCATTTCCTTTCCTGTGCGGGTAAAAAAGGAGATTACAGGAAAGTAGAGTGTCGAGCCGCCGCTTTTTAAACGTGGCGCACAAAAAAGCCCGGCGTTGGCCGGGCTGGAAAAAAGAGGGTCAGTACAGCGAGGGCGCGCCGGCCGGTCGGGTTTTGAAGCGGCGGTGCAGCCACATGTACTGCTCCGGCGCCCGCATGATCTCTTTCTCGATCACTTTGTTCATGTAAGCCGCCGCCGCCTGTTCGTCGCTGAGCGGGTAGTCTTCCAGGGCCGGTTGAATCAGCAGGTCGTAGCCGCGGCCGCCTTCGCGGCGGATCAGCACCACCGGCACCAATGCCGGGTTGGCCATGCGCGCCAGCATGAAGGTGCCGCTGGTGGTGGCGGCCTGATCGACGGCGAACAGCGGCGCGAATACGCTGCCGCGCGGGCCGTAGTCCTGATCCGGCGCGAACCATACCGCCTCGCCGCGCTTGAGCGCGTGCACCATGCCGCGCAGATCCTTGCGATCGATCATCGCCTTGTTGGAGCGCATGCGACCCTTGGTCTGCGCCCACTCCATCGCCTTGTTGTTGTGCGGGCGGTACATCGCCATCATCGGCTGGCACAGGCCCATCGCCCGGCCGCCCAGCTCCAGCGACATAAAGTGCACGCCGATCACCAGCACGCCGCGATCGTCGCGCTGCGCCATTTTGAGGTGGTTGATGCCGGAGACGTTGAACCAGCGCTTGACGCGTTTATCCGACCAGAACCAGGCCATGCCGGTTTCCAGCAGGCCCATGCCGAGCGATTCGAAGTTGCCCACCACTTTGCGCTCACGCTGCGCTTCGTCCATCTCGGGGAAGCACAGTTCGAGGTTGCGGCGGGTAATGGTGACGCGACGCTTAAGAAAACGCATCGAGGTGCGCCCCATCCACACCCCCAGCCGATTGAGCAACGGGTAAGGGAGCTGTACCAGCAGGAACAGCAGGGCCAGGCCGAACCAGGTCAGCCAGTAGCGCGGGTGCAGCAAGGAAAGTTGAAATCTCTTTTGGCGTTTCATAGCAGCTCGTTTATGCGTTAGGGGGTAGCAACCTGTAACGCATAAAGGATCCACTCGATAGCGATACGACTACTCAGACACCCAAGTACGGCCAGGGTTTAGTCGGAATTCCATAATTGACTAAACATTTACATTCGAAGGGCGGTTTGCGCTGCTATCAGGCTTCGGAGGGATAGCTGTTGGCCAGCGGAGGCGGCTCTAGGAACGTGTATGTTAACACAGGGTACGGGGTGTGGCGGAAGAGGGGCATGCGAATATTCTCATTCGCGTTGCCCCCGAGTTGAAGATTGGCGCGTTTTATAGGCTGGGAATGATAATCGCGGCGAAAATCGCAGCGATCACCAGCCATTTCAGCAGGTAGTAACCGCGGCGGTTGCGCGCCTTCAGGCGCTGGCCGGCATCGCGCACCGCGTTGACGTATTTGAAGATGCGGTTGATGCCGCCGGTGCGGTCCTGATCGTCGTTTGGCGAGCTGGCCGCCGACATCAGCGTGGCGCCGACCCAGTGGTTGACCGCCTGCGCCCAGCGCCATTTCATCGGCCGCTCGACGTCGCAAAACAGAATGATGCGCGTCTGATCGGTGGCGTTCTGCGCCCAGTGCACGTAGGTTTCGTCGAAGATCACCGCCTCGCCGTCGCGCCAGCTGTGCTGCTCGCCGTCCACCTCGATGAAGCAGCGATCGTCGTTGGGCGTCATCAACCCCAGGTGATAGCGCACCGAGCCGGCGTAAGGATCGCGGTGTTTACCCAAATGGCTGCCGGGCGGCAGCTCGGCGAACATCGCGGCCTTGACCGACGGGATGCGGTTGAGCAGCTCGACGGTTTTTGGGCACAGCGTCTGCGCCGAAGGGTGGCTGTCGCTGTACCACTTCAGATAGAAACGTTTCCAGCCGCGTTTGAAGAAGGTGTTGAACCCCGCATCGTTGTGCGACTGCGCCTTTTTGATGTGATGCTGCAAGCGCACCGCTTCCTCGCGGATCACCTGCCAGTTGTCGGTCAGCGTCTGCAGCTCCGGGAAAACTTTTTCGTCGAAATAGGGCTGCCTGGCGGGCAAACGGGAGAAACCGGTCATAAACATATTGATCGGCCCCATAAAGGTGGAGTGATCGAACAGTTGGCGGGTAAGCTTTTGTTTCTCCTTGCCGCGGGAGTGTGCGTAAAGGAAGCTGACGATAAAAACGCCTATGATGATGACGGCAACCATAGAATCCATCCCTGTCATTACTGATTATTACGAGGTAAAAAACGTAAAAATTATAGTTTTGTGACAGATAAAATTTAACTTTTTCGTGCCATTTCGCCATTGTTGAACGTAGATGGCATGAAAAGTTAATAAAGATGTGAGTGCTGATATTTTATGTTGGTATTTTTGATTTTCGTACTATTCTTAGGTTTCTTTAACGGGATTGTGTGCCATCTTATTTCATGACGAATGGCACGTATCTGAGAAAAGAGGGACTTATGAAGAAATCAATCATTGCCTTGTCTGCACTGCTGCTCGCTTCCCCGGTGTTCGCCGCTGAGACCGCGACCGACACCGCCGCTCACGCCAGCAACGAGGTCGTTGCCGAAGCGCACAAAGGAGCGGATACCGCCAAAGAAAAGCTGCACCAGTCTCAGGACAAGGGTGAAGAGCTGAAGCTGAAAGCCAAGCACACCGCCGAAGGCAAGAGCGACAGCGTCGGCAGCAAAGTGAGCGAAGGCTCGCAAAAGGCCTGGCACTCCACCAAGCAAGGTTCGGAGAAGGCTTGGGACAAGACCAAGCAAGGCGCGGAAAGCCTCAAGAACAAAGTGACCGAATAAGGTCTCCGCTTTGCCACAAGGGCCGCGCTGCGGCCTTTTTTATTGCCCGCAAACCGGGGGCGCCCCAAAAGAAAAAGGCGCTTATCAAATGAGATAAAGCGCCTTTTCAACACGTTAACTGACTAGTATCAGTTCATGCCGTATTTTTTCAGCTTCTTGCGCAGCGTGCCGCGGTTGATGCCCATCATCAGGGCTGCGCGGGTCTGGTTGCCACGGGTGTATTGCATCACCATGTCCAACAGTGGCTGTTCAACTTCAGCCAGTACCAGCTCATACAGGTCATTTACGTCTTGACCGTTCAGTTGAGCAAAATAGTTCTTCAGTGCTTGTTTAACCGAGTCACGCAGAGGCTTTTGAGTCACCTGATCTTGTGAGTTAACGGTAGAAACGGTCAGTACGTCAGAATTTACGCGTTGTTCGAACATAGTTCTGTCAGCTCTTTTTTTACGCTAAGATTTTCGAAATATGCCTCCAACGCCTCCAGCTGTTCGCTGGCATCCTCTATGGCGTTGAATGTGCGCCGAAACTGGTCATTCGGAGCGTGTTCCTGGAGATACCAGGACACGTGCTTACGAGCAATCCGGAATCCCTTGCCTTGGCCATAGAAGCCGTGCAATTCCCGAATGTGCCCAATCAACAAGCGCTTCACCTCGCCAAGCGGCAGCGGCGGCAGCAACTCCCCAGTGTCCAGATAATGCTGGATTTCCCGGAAGATCCAGGGTCTCCCCTGAGCAGCGCGGCCTATCATCAGGGCATCGGCCCCGGTGTAGTCGAGCACTGCTCTGGCTTTATGCGGGTCAGTAATATCCCCATTCGCGATAATCGGAATGGAAACACTCTGCTTAACTGCCCGAATGCTGTCGTATTCCGCGTCGCCGTTAAACAGACAGGCGCGGGTTCGGCCGTGAATCGTCAGGGCCTGAATACCACAGTCTTCGGCCAGTTGGGCAATCTCTACACAGTTACGATGCTCTGGCGCCCAGCCGGTGCGAATCTTCAGCGTTACCGGCACATCCACCGCGTCAACCACCGCGTGGAGGATCCGTTTAACCAGATCCGGGTACTGCAACAAGGCGGACCCGGCAAGCTTCCGGTTCACTTTTTTGGCAGGGCATCCCATATTGATGTCGATGATCTGCGCGCCGCTGGCCACGTTGATACGCGCGGCGGCGGCCATATCATCAGGATCGCATCCGGCAATCTGCACGGAGCGGATCCCTGGTTCATCGCTATGCACCATACGCAGACGCGACTTATCCGTCCGCCACACCTCCGGGTTGGAGGAGAGCATCTCGGATACAGCCATCCCAGCACCCATTGCATGACAGAGGGTTCTGAACGGGCGATCTGTAATACCGGCCATCGGGGCCGCAATCAGGCAATTAGTAAGCTGGTGGTGTCCAATGCGCATAGACAAAGAGTGACCATACTGTGTCCGCAAGGGCGCGTATATTACGCATTTTTGCGCCGAGATGAAAGGCCAAACTTTAACCAATTGGCGCGATATTAGGGCAAAAAATGCGCTGTGCAGTGATTCATAAAAATATTGTATATATTTTACAATGAGTTGACGAAAAGTGCTTATTTTGTGTGCGGTAAAATATTCGCCTTTGCGCAGAATATTATCTGCATTCACCCGCGTTTTTTGCCGGGATAGCCTGCCTGGAAGGCGCATTGTCAGGGCGATCCGTCGTTGAACGGCGAAAAATTGCATAAAATTTTGTCTCGCCCGCGGGCCGATCGCCAGGCAAAAAAAATCCACCGGCGCAGGGCCGGTGGATGAGGGAGCAATAGACCGTGACGCTTACTTGCGGCGGCCGGTGATGCGGCACCACTCTTCACGCTCGGCGACCGGGTCGAGCGTGAACTTCTCTTCGTAGGCTTGCGCAACGCTGCTCGCCTGGCTGGCCAGCACGCCGGACAGCCCCAGATGGCCGCCGGCCTTCGGCAGGCAACCGATCAGCGGCGCCAGCTCGCGCAGCGGGCCGGCGAGGATGTTGGCGACCACCACGTCCGCCAGCAGGTCCGCCGGCTGGTCTTTCGGCAGATACAGCTCCAGACGCTCTGAAACGCCGTTACGCTGCGCGTTGTCGCGGCTGGCCTGAATGGCCTGGGGATCGATGTCGATGCCGATAGCGCGCGCCGCACCCAGCTTCAGCGCGGCGATTGCCAGGATGCCGGAACCGCAACCGAAGTCGATGACGGTTTTGCCGGCCAAATCGAGGCCGTCCAGCCACTGCAGGCACAGCGCGGTGGTCGGGTGGGTGCCGGTGCCGAACGCCAGGCCCGGATCGAGCATCACGTTGACCGCGTCGGGATCCGGCACGTCGCGCCAGCTCGGGCAGATCCACAAACGCTCGCCGAAGCGCATCGGGTGGAAGTTGTCCATCCATTCGCGCTCCCAGTCCTTATCTTCCAGCTGCTCTATCTTGTGGCGGAAACCGGCGCCCAGCAGCGGGTGCTGTTCCAGCATCGCCACCACCTCGGCCATATCGGTTTCCGCGTCGTACAGGCCGATCACGTCGGTATCGCCCCACAGCAGGGTTTCACCCGGCAAAGGTTCGAACACCGGGTTGTCGTGGGTGTCCTGGAAGGTCACCGACACGGCGCCGCTTTCCACCAGCGCGTCGCTCAGGTCTTCTGCCTGGCTGCCGGTGGTGTTCAGTTTGAGTTGGATCCAAGGCATAGCAATTCTCTTCAAGAGGGTAATGATGACGCCGTCCGGCGCTTTTCGCCGACGACGTTACCGAGATAAAACGCCAACAGGCTGAGCAACAGCGAAGGCACGATAGGGTGCAGCCCCGCCGGCTGCAGGTTGAAGCTGGCCAATAGCGTATAGCATACCGCACCCGACACCATTGAGCTAAGCGCTCCCTGAGCATTGGCGCGTTCCCAGTACAGGCCCAGCACCAGCGGCCACAGGAACACCGCCTCCAACCCGCCGAAAGCCAGCAGGTTGAGCCAGATGATCATCTCCGGCGGCCGCCAGGCCGCCAGCAGCACCAACAGACCGAGGATCAGCGTGGTCAGGCTGGAGAAGCGCTTGATCAGCCGCTCGTTGTGGATCTGCTGTGGGCGTACGCCAAGATAGAGATCCTTGATGATGGTGGCGGAGGATTGCAGCAGCTGGGCGTTGATGGTCGACATGATCGCCGCCATCGGCGCCGCCAAGAAAATCCCGGCGGCATACGGCGGCAGCACGGTGATCATCAGCGTCGGGATCACCTGATCGGGGATCTTGAGATCCGGCAACACCGCGCGGCCGAGCGCGCCGGCCAGGTGCATGCCGAACATCAGCACCGCCACCACCACGGTGCCGAGCAGAATGCCGCGGTGCACCGCCTTGCTGTCCTTGTAGGAGATACAGCGCACGGCGGTGTGCGGCAGGCCGATCACCCCGAAGCACACCAGGATCCAGAACGAGGCCATCAACGGCAGGCTGAGGATCTGATCGCCGCCCTGCGGCGACACCAGCGCCGGATCAATCTGCTGCAGTTTGCTGACTGCGCTGTCCAGTCCGCCGGCGGCATGGATCACCGCCACCAGCAGCAGCACGGTGCCAAGCAGCATCACCAGCCCCTGCATGGCGTCGTTCAGCACGCTGGCGCGGAAGCCGCCGAAGGCGGTGTACAGCGCGATGCTGATGCCGAAGATCAGCAGGCCGGTGTCGTAAGGAATGCCGGCGGCGGTTTCCAGCAGGCGTGCGCCGCCGATAAACTGCACCGTCATGGCGCCGAGGAACGCCACCAGCAGGCTGAGGCTGGCCAGCCACACCAGCAGGCGGCTTTGGTAGCGGCCATACAGCATGTCATTGAGGGTGATAGCGTTGTAGCGCCGCGCCAGGATGGCGAATTTCTTGCCCAGCACGCCGAGCGACAGCCACACCGCCGGCAGCTGGATCATCGCCAGCAGCACCCAGCCCAGGCCGTATTTGTAGGCGGCGCCGGGGCCGCCGATAAACGAACTGGCGCTGATGTAGGTGGCGGTCAGGGTCATCGCCAGCACAAAGCCGCCCATCGAGCGGTTGCCGAGGAAATATTCGCTGAGGAAATTTCCATTCTGACGGCGGCGATAGGCGTATACCGACAGGCCGAATACCAGCAACAGGTAGGCGACCAGCGGCAGGATCACTTCAGTTTGCATCGCTGTCCTCCAGCGAAATGTCGCGGAACACCGTGCGCACCATCAGCCAGCACAGGCCGATGAACAGCAGCGGCACCAGCAGGCAGGCCATTTCGAACCAGTGCGGCAGGCCGGTGACGCCGACAGCGCTGTCTGGCAGATAGGCCGCCAGCCCCCAGGCCAGCAGGTAGAGCAGCGTCAGCCCCAGCGCCCAGCGCGCTTCGCGGTGCGCCTGAATAAAGCGTTTGTCCATCCGTGTCTCCCATAGGTTTACGGTGATGGATTCATCAAAGGTAGGGAATTTTACGGCATGACGGCGTTTTGCCAAGCCGTTACTGGCGGCAACGCCAAAGAAAAAGGCCGGTGATTAACCGGCCTTTCGTCAGACGATGCTGCGTGCTGCCTTAGGTTTCCTGCAGACCCAGCTTCTTCTCCAGATAGTGGATGTTGGTGCCACCGTGCTGGAAGTTTTCGTCGTTCATGATCTTCTGCTGCAGCTCAACGTTGGTTTTGATGCCGTCGATGATCAGTTCAGCCAGGGCGTTTTTCATGCGGGCAATCGCCACGTCACGGTTTTCGCCGAAGGTGATCAGTTTGCCGATCATGGAGTCATAGTACGGCGGTACGGTATAACCGGCGTAGATATGAGATTCCCAACGCACGCCGAAACCGCCTGGCGCGTGGAAGCGGGTGATCTTGCCCGGGCTCGGCAGGAAGGTGTTCGGATCTTCGGCGTTGATGCGGCATTCTACCGCGTGGCCGTGGATCTTCACTTCTTCCTGTTTGATCGACAGCGGCTGACCGGCAGCGATGCGCAGCTGCTCTTTGATCAGATCCACGCCGGTGATCATTTCGGTAACCGGGTGCTCTACCTGAATACGGGTGTTCATTTCGATGAAATAGAACTCGCCGTTTTCATACAGGAACTCGAAGGTGCCCGCGCCGCGGTAGCCGATTTCCACGCAGGCTTTCGAGCAGCGCTCGCCGATGTAACGGCGCATTTCGCTGGTGATGCCCGGCGCCGGCGCTTCTTCGACCACTTTCTGGTGGCGGCGCTGCATGGAGCAGTCGCGCTCGGCCAGATAGATGGCGTTGCCCTGGCCGTCGGCCAATACCTGAATCTCGATGTGGCGCGGATTCTCCAGGTATTTTTCCATGTACACCATGTCGTTGTTGAAAGCCGCTTTGGCTTCCGCTTTCGTCATGTTGATGGACTGCTCAAGGTCTTTGTCGCTGCGCACCACGCGCATGCCGCGACCGCCGCCGCCGCCGGAGGCCTTGATGATCACCGGATAACCGATGCGCTTGGCGAAGGCACGGTTTTTATCCATGTCGTCGGTCAGCGGGCCGTCGGAGCCAGGTACGCACGGCACGCCGGCTTTCTTCATGGCGTTGATCGCGGAAACCTTGTCGCCCATCAGGCGGATGGTCTCGGCTTTCGGGCCGATAAAGATGAAGCCGGAGCGTTCAACCTGCTCGGCGAAGTCGGCGTTCTCGGACAGGAAGCCGTAGCCCGGGTGAATCGCCACGGCGCCGGTGATTTCCGCCGCCGAGATGATGGCCGGGATGTTCAGGTAGCTTTTTACCGATGGCGCAGGACCGATGCAGACGGTCTCGTCGGCCAGCAGCACGTGTTTCAGATCGCGGTCGGCCGCGGAGTGAACCGCAACGGTCTTGATGCCCAGTTCTTTACAGGCACGCAGGATGCGAAGCGCGATCTCGCCGCGGTTGGCGATAACAATTTTATCAAGCATGGGGGCGCCTCGTTATTCGATGACGACCAGCGGCTCGTCATATTCGACCGGCTGGCCGTTTTCCACCAGGATGGCTTTCACGACGCCGGACTTGTCCGCTTCGATCTGGTTCATCATTTTCATGGCTTCAACGATGCACAGGGTATCGCCGGCGTTCACTTTCTGGCCCACTTCCACGAAGGCTTTCGCGTCCGGGCTTGGGGTGCGGTAGAAGGTGCCTACCATTGGGGAACGAACGACGTGGCCACTCACGGCCGCCGGTGCTGCAGGGGTTTCTGCCGCAGGCGCGGTGGCAACGGCGTTAGCCAGGGCTGGCTGCTGCTGTGCCGGCATCGCGTAGGCCTGCTGCATGACGGGATAAGCCTGCGCCGGTGCGGCACGGCTGATGCGAACCGATTCTTCGCCTTCAGAGATTTCCAGTTCAGAAATGCCTGATTCTTCAACCAGTTCGATCAGTTTCTTGATTTTACGAATATCCATGAGTGTGATTCCGTACTCTTTTTGTGGAGCAATTAGTGGGTTTTCGACAGACGGTTAACCGCTGCCTGTAAAGCGAAAGCGTAGCCATCCGCGCCGAGGCCGCAAATCACGCCTACCGCTACGTCCGAGAGATAAGAGTGATGGCGGAAAGGTTCGCGGGCGTGCACGTTGGACAGGTGGATCTCGATGAACGGGATCTGCACCGCCAGCAACGCATCGCGCAGCGCCACGCTGGTGTGCGTGAACGCCGCCGGATTTATCAGAATGAAATCGGTGTTGCCGCGCGCCTGATGGATGCGATCGATCAGCTGATGCTCGGCGTTGGACTGCAGATGGCTCAGGGTAATATCCAATGCGGATGCCTGGTTTTCCAATCCGTTAACAATCTCTGTCAGCGTCGTGCTGCCGTACTTCTCCGGCTCACGCGTCCCCAGCAGATTGAGATTGGGGCCGTTCAGAAGCAAAATGTGAAACTTATCCGCCATTGTGCTGGTATCTCCGGCAATAAAACCATCATCGTAGAAAATAACCCGATGTTATCGATTTGTCACCTGTTAAGGGGCAAATTCACCCTGAGAACAGAAACAAGGTCGGGCATTATAACGATATCGTAGCAATTCGCAGCTAAATACTGGTCTTATCAGCGAAGATATTCAACCCCAAATCGACGAACTCGGGGATCCGTGACAGGAATATGAGCGCTGGAACACAGAAAAAGTTCCCGCCGGCGGCGCGCGTTTTTCCGTACCAATAACGCGCGCCGCCGCGTAGTTCAGCGCCACCAGGCGCGGAATTTCTTGTAACGCAGGCCCAACAGCGCCACCGCCAGCAGCGCGTAGATGAACGGCTGAGGGGAAAACGTTTTGACCGACCACAGGTAGTGGATGGGGGCGAGGATCGCCGCCAGATAGACGAAGTTGTGCAACAGTTGCCATTTGGCGCCCAGTTTGCGCATCGCCCACAGCGTCGAGGTGGCCGCCAGCGCCAGCAGGATCAGCCAGGTGAGGATGCCGAGCGTCAGATAAGGGCGGTTCACCAGCTCGCTGCCCAGCAGGCCGAGGTTGCTCAGCCCCAGCTCCAGCGTGGAGTAGCTTATCAGGTGCAGCGTGCCCCAGGCAAAGCACCACAGCCCCACCAGGCGGCGGCAGCGGATCAGCAGCGGCTGGCGGGCGTAGCGCGCCAGCGGGGCGATAGCCAGCGTGGCCAGCAGCAGTTTCAGCGTCATCCTGCCGGTAAAATGCTGGATGTCCTTGGACGGATCGGCGCTGAACCAGCCTTGATCCACCGCCAGCACCAGCCAGAGAAAGGGCAGAAACGCCGCCAGATGCAGGGCGGCTTTCAGCCATTTGATATGAACAGGCGTCAGTCGCACTTAGAAATTCTCCCGCAGATCCATGCCGCGATACAGCGACGCCACCTGGTCGGCATAGCCGTTGAACAGCAGCGTCGGCTGGCGTTTGACGTCGAGAATGCCGCCGGAGCCGATGAAACGCTCGGTGGCCTGCGACCAGCGCGGATGATCGACGTGCGGATTCACGTTGGCGTAAAAACCGTACTCGTTCGGCGCGGATTGGTTCCAGGTGGTCGGCGGCCGATCGCGCACCAAACGGATATGCACGATCGATTTGATGCCTTTGAAGCCATATTTCCACGGCGTGATCAGCCGCAGCGGCGCGCCGTTTTGCGGCGGCAGGGTTTTGCCGTACACGCCGACGGTCAGCAGCGCCAGCGGATGCATCGCCTCGTCCAGCCGCAGCCCTTCGACGTAGGGGTATTTCAGGCCGCCGCCGATAAAGCGATCTTTCTGGCCGGGCATCTGCTCCGGATCGTACAGCGTCTGGAAGGCCACGTAGCGCGCGTTGCCGTTCGGTTCGGCCAGCTTGATCAGCTTGCCCAGTTCGAAACCGATCCACGGCACCACCATCGACCAGGCCTCGACGCAGCGCATGCGGTAAATGCGCTGTTCCAGTGGGAAACGCTTCATCAGATCGTCGATATCCAGCGTTATCGGCTTCGCCACTTCGCCGTCGATGCGCACTTTCCAGCCTTCGGTTTTCAGCCCGCCGGCGTTGGCGGCCGGATCGGCCTTGTCGAGGCCGAACTCATAGAAGTTGTTGTAGCCGGTGACCTTGTCTTCCGGCGTCATCGCCAGCTGCGCCTGCCAGGCGGCCGGTTTGCTGAATTCCAGCGCTTTGCCCGGCGGCGCCTTGGGGCGATCGTTGCCCTTGAACCACGACAGCAGGTCCGCCTGTGCGCCGGTGGGCAGCGCCAGCGAAGCGGCGGTGATGCCGAGCGCCTGCAGCACCTTGCGCCGCTGGTGGAATACGCTCTCCGGCGTGACGTCGGCCTCGGTCAATTTCGGGTGTTTGTTCATGCTTATGTTCTCCGCGACTGATTCCCGCCGCCTGCGAGCGGCTAACGGGTCTCCATGAAATAAGCATGGCGCTAAAGGCGGCCGGAAGCGAGGGGACGCAGGAAAATATGAAATTTCGCAGAAGCGGGCGATCCCCCCGTCGCCGGGGGGAGAAGGTCAGCGGATTTTCACCAGGGTGCGGCCGGTGATTTGGTTGTTCAACAGCGCGGCGGCGGTGGCCGGCGCCTGCTCGAGGGAGATTTCGTGCGTGGCCTGCTGATAGAAGCTGTCCGGCAGAATGCCGGCCAGCCGTTCCCAGGCGGTTTGGCGGCGATGCAGCGGCGTATGCACCGAATCCACGCCCTGCAGGCGCACGTTGCGCAGAATGAACGGCATCACGGTGGTCGGCAGTTGATAACCGCCCGCCAGGCCGCAGGCGGCGACGGTGCCGTTATAGTTCATCTGCGCCAGCACCCGCGCCAGCAGTTTGTCGCCGACGGTGTCCACCGCGCCGGCCCACAGCTGTTTCTCCAGTGGACGCGGCATGTCGATATAGCCATCGCGCGGCATCACCTCTTTGGCGCCGAGCGCTTTCAGGTAGTCGGTATTGCTGTCGCGGCCGCTGATGGCGGTCACCCGGTAACCCAGCGCCGCCAGCAGGGCGATGGCGGTGCTGCCCACGCCGCCGCTGGCGCCGGTGACCAGGATATCGCCGTCGTCCGGGTGCACGCCGCCTTCCTCCAGCGCCATCACGCACAGCATGGCGGTAAAGCCGGCGGTGCCGATGATCATCGCCTTGCGCTCATCCAGGCCGTTCGGCAGCGGCACCAGCCACTCACCGGAGACGCGCGCCTGCTCGGCCAACCCGCCCCAGTGGTGTTCGCCCACGCCCCAGCCGGTGAGCACCACGCTTTGCCCCTCTTTAAAGCGATCGTCGCGGCTGTGGCGCACGGTGCCGGCGAAGTCGATGCCCGGCACCATCGGGAAGTTGCGCACGATCTTGCCTTTGCCGGTGATCGCCAGCGCGTCCTTGTAGTTCAGGCTGGACCAGTTGATGTCGACGGTGACATCGCCTTCCGGCAACCGATCGCTGTCGATATCTTTGATATGAGCCAGAGTTTGGTCGTCTTGTTGTTCCAATAACAGTGCACGCATGTCACTCTTCCTCTCGTTTACACTTTTCTATTCAATGGCTGAATCACAGTTATTTGACTATATGCATAATAAGCGGCCCAAGTCCTGATAAAGGACAAAAATGGCGCTTGCAGGTTTAATTCCTCGGCAAGGCTTGTTAGGGTTGGACGGCCCCTTTTAGCTAAAGGGTGAACACTCACTTAACCATAGCGGACAAGGCACAGGGATGCGATTTACCACCAAACTCTCTGCATTGATCACTCTGTTGGTCGCGCTGGCGATGTTTTTGATGCTGATGGGATGCTCATACAGCTTCTTTTACGTTACCCAGGATCGCCAGGAGCGCCGCTTGGATTCGCTGGTCACCACTCTCGATCAAGCCATGCTGAGCGAGCCGCCGCAGGAGCAGGAAAAATGGTTGCCGATCGTCATGCGCACGCTCGGCATCGTGTCGATCCGCATAGAGGCCGGTAGCAGCCAACTGCTCGACTATCAATTGCCGACGCAGGAAAAAGAGCACTGGGATGCGCTGAACGGCTATCGTCAGGTCTCGCGTCCCCTGTTGCAGCATCCGGGCAGCACGCTGCACATCACCTACCGCGACCCCTTCGCCAGCGACGTGCGCACGCTGCAATCCACCGCCGCCGTCACGCTGTCGATCGTTGTGATGGTGGTGGTTTTGCTGTTCAGCCTGCGCTGGCTGCGTGAGCAGGCCGACGGCGAAGATCGTCTGGAACGCCGCGCGCGGCGCATTCTGAACGGCGAGCGTGAAAACGTCATGCAGGGCGACGTGCGTGAGTGGCCGGCCAACGTCAGCGGCGCGCTCGACCGCCTGCTGGCCGATCTGGCGGAAGCGCGGGAAGAGCGCAGCCGGGTCGATACGCTGATCCGCGCCTTTGCCGCGCAGGACGCCAAAACCGGGCTGAATAATCGCCTGTTCTTCGATAACCAGTTGACCACTCAGCTGGAAGACGAAGGCTCGCACGGCATCGTGATGATGGTGCGGCTGCCCGATTTCGAGACCCTGCGCGAGACGCACGGCAGCGTGGCGGTGCAGGAGCTGATGTATTCGCTGGTCAATCTACTGTCTACCTTCGTGATGCGCTATCCGTCGGCGCTGCTGGCGCGCTACTTCCACAGCGATTTTACCGTGTTGTTGCCGCATCGAACCCTGAAGGAGGCCGACGGCATCGCCTCACAGCTGGTCAACGCCATCGATGCCTTGCCTTCCACGGCGCTGATCGACCGCGAGGCCTTCCTGCACATCGGCATCGTGGCGTACCGCAGCGGTCAAACCACCGAGCAGGTGATCGATTATGCGGAGCAGGCGACGCGCCACGCTACGCTGCAGGGCGAAAACGGGTGGTATGTGTACGACAGCCAGGTGCCGGAAAAGGGGCGCGGCAGCGTCAAATGGCGCACGCTGCTGGAACAGGTGCTGGCGCGCGGCGGCCCGCGGCTGTATCAGAAACCGGCGGTGACCGTGGGGGGCGAGGTGCACCATCGCGAGATAATGAGCCGGATCTATGACGGCACCCAGGAATTGCTGCCGGCGGAATATATGCCGCTGGTGCAGCAGCTCGGGCTGGCGGAAAGTTACGATCGCCAACAGGTGAGCCGCATCATTCCCTTGTTGACGCAGTGGCCCGAGGAAACGCTGGCGTTTCCGCTGTGCGTGGACTCGATTTTGCAGCGCTCTTTCCAGCGCTGGCTGCGCGATACATTGCTGCAGTGCGAAAAAAGTCAACGTCGGCGAATTCTGATTGAACTTGCGGAGGCAGATGTGTGTCAACATATCGACCGTTTGCGTCCGGTGCTGAGGCTGTTGTCAGGGCTGGGCTGCCGCCTCGCGGTATCCAAAGCGGGTTTAACCGTGGTCAGTACGTCCTATATCAAGTCGCTGCAGGTGGAGATCGTCAAGCTCCACCCGGGATTGGTGCGGAGCATCGATAAGCGGGACGAAAACCAGCTGTTCGTGCAGAGCCTGACCGGCGCCTGCGCGGGCACGCGCGCGCAGGTGTTCGCCGCCGGCGTACGCACGCGCAACGAGTGGCAGACGCTGAAAGAGCGAGGGATCCACGGCGGGCAGGGCGACTTTTTCGCGCCGCCGGAACCGATCGACGCGGGGCGTAAAAAATATTCACGTCGTTATCGCGTTTAAGCTGATTGCCGGACAGAAATTGACGTAGAATGAGCGCCGGATCCATCTGGGCCATGTCACCCGTCATTTTGGAGTTTTCTCCAATCTGCCTGCGACAACGACGCCTATTTGAGATAGGCTCTTGTCAGCTTTTATCTGGTTGGCGTTGGTAGGTGCTTACCATCGGCGGCAATCAGGGAATATGTTAGATTTTATGAGCTGTGTTACGCCGTTTCGTGCGTTGACAGGGTGGTAAACTGAGCCTTTGTTCAGGGAATTCAGGCCTCATCCAATTTCCGTGCATTCGAGCAGAAACAATACAGACTATTTTTCACCGAAGTAGAACGTTTTTGCGCCTTGTCGCTGCTTCGTGTGGTTGGTAAAGTAGGCGGATTTTATTTTCCGCCCCCAGCTTGCAGGATTATCCTTTCGTTATGTTTAAGAAATTTCGTGGCATGTTTTCCAACGACTTGTCCATCGACTTGGGTACCGCCAATACCCTGATTTATGTTAAAGGGCAAGGCATCGTACTGAATGAACCTTCGGTGGTTGCCATTCGTCAGGATCGTGCCGGCTCCCCAAAGAGCGTCGCGGCCGTCGGTCATGACGCCAAACAGATGCTGGGCCGCACCCCCGGCAACATCGCGGCTATTCGCCCGATGAAAGACGGCGTGATCGCCGATTTCTTCGTGACCGAAAAAATGCTGCAGCACTTTATCAAACAGGTTCACAGCAACAGTTTCATGCGCCCAAGCCCGCGCGTGCTGGTCTGTGTGCCGGTCGGCGCGACCCAGGTTGAACGCCGCGCTATCCGCGAGTCCGCCCAAGGGGCCGGCGCGCGTGAAGTGTTCCTGATTGAAGAGCCGATGGCGGCGGCGATCGGCGCTGGTCTGCCGGTCTCCGAAGCGACCGGTTCCATGGTGGTGGATATCGGTGGCGGTACCACTGAAGTGGCGGTGATCTCGCTGAACGGCGTGGTGTACTCCTCTTCCGTGCGCATCGGCGGCGACCGCTTCGATGAAGCCATCATCAATTATGTGCGCCGCAACTACGGCTCGCTGATCGGCGAAGCGACCGCCGAGCGCATCAAGCACGAAATCGGTTCTGCCTATCCGGGCGATGAAGTGCGCGAAATCGAAGTCCGCGGCCGTAACCTGGCCGAAGGCGTACCACGCGGCTTTACCCTGAACTCCAATGAAATCCTCGAAGCCCTGCAAGAGCCGCTGACCGGCATCGTCAGCGCGGTGATGGTTGCGCTGGAGCAGTGCCCGCCAGAATTGGCCTCCGACATTTCCGAACGCGGCATGGTATTGACCGGCGGCGGCGCGCTGCTGCGCAACCTCGATCGCCTGCTGATGGAAGAAACCGGCATCCCGGTCGTGGTGGCGGAAGATCCGCTGACCTGCGTGGCGCGCGGCGGCGGCAAGGCGTTGGAAATGATCGACATGCACGGCGGCGATTTGTTCAGCGAAGAATAGTCAGCCCCTGGAAGGAGGAATCGTATCGGATGAATGCGCACAGCGAGAGTCGGGTACGGTTCCTCTTTCTGTTGTCGAGGAACTCGCATAATTTATGAAGCCGATTTTTAGCAGGGGGCCTTCCCTGCAACTGCGACTTTTTTTGGCGGTGATCGCGGCCATTGGCCTGATCGTTGCCGACAGCCGGCTCGGCACGTTCGTGAAGATACGCAACTACATGGACACCGCAGTCAGCCCTTTCTATTTTCTGGCCAACGGGCCGCGTAAAGTTTTGGACAGCGTGTCAGAAACGCTGGCCACCCGCCAACAGCTGGAGCTGGAAAACCGTGCTCTGCGGCAGGAACTGCTGCTGAAAAACAGCGATATTCTTCTTCTTGGCCAATTCAAGCAGGAAAACGCCCGCTTGCGCGAGCTGCTGGGTTCTCCGCTGCGCCAGGACGAACACAAGATGGTCACCCAGGTGATCTCCACCGGCTCCGATCCTTACAGCGATCAGGTGGTGATCGACAAAGGGTCGGACAACGGCGTCTATGAAGGCCAGCCGGTGATCAGCGACAAGGGCGTGGTCGGTCAGGTGGTGGCGGTGGCGAAAGTCACCAGCCGCGTGCTGCTGATCTGCGACGCCTCGCACGCGCTGCCGATCCAGGTGCTGCGCAACGATATTCGGGTGATCGCCGCGGGCAGCGGCTGCGCCGACGATCTGCAGCTGGAGCACCTGCCGAACAACACCGATATCCGCGTTGGCGACGTGCTGGTCACCTCCGGCCTCGGCGGCCGCTTCCCGGAAGGCTATCCGGTGGCGGTGGTTTCCTCGGTCAAGGTCGATAACCAGCGCGCTTACACCGTGATTCAGGCGCGGCCGACCGCCGGTCTGCAGCGCTTGCGCTACCTGCTGCTGCTGTGGGGCGCCGATCGCAACGGCGACATGCCGCTGCCGCCGGACGAAGTGCACCGCGTGGCCAATGAACGCCTGATGCAGATGATGCCGCAGGTGCTGCCGCCTGCCGGCTCCGTCGGGCCGCAGCTGCCGGCTCCGGCCACCGGGGTGGCGCCGCAAACCGCGGCTCCGGCCTCTGTCCAGCCCCAAGCTCAGCCTGCCGCGGCGGGAGTGGTGCCATGAACAGCTACCGCAGCCACGGGCGCTGGATAATCTGGCTGTCGTTCCTGGTGGCGTTGGTGCTGCAAATCATGCCGTGGCCGGAGCAGATCTACATGTTCCGGCCTTCCTGGCTGGTGTTGATCCTGATCTACTGGGTGATGGCCTTGCCGCACCGGGTCAACGTCGGCACCGGCTTCGTGCTGGGGCTGATCATGGATCTGATCCTCGGCTCCACGCTGGGCGTGCGCGCGCTGGCGCTGGGCATCATCGCCTACCTGGTGGCGTTCAAATTCCAACTGTTCCGCAATATGGCGCTGTGGCAACAGGCGCTGATCGTCGTGCTGCTGTCGCTGTCGATGGACGTGGTGGTGTTCTGGGCTGAGTTTTTAGTGATCAACGTCTCTTTCCGCCCAGAGGTGTTCTGGAGTAGTGTGGTAAACGGCATTTTGTGGCCGTGGTTATTCCTGTTGATGCGCAAAATCCGCCGTCAGTTCGCCGTACAGTAAGGGTATCTCAATGACTTCGCTTTATCTGGCCTCCGGCTCCCCACGTCGACGTGAACTGCTGACCCTGCTCGGCGTGTCGTTCGACATTTTGCTGACGCATACCGAAGAGCAGCGCCGGGAAGGCGAAGCCGCCGAAGCCTATGTGCGCCGCCTGGCGCAGGACAAGGCCAAAGCCGGCGTAGCGCTGGCGCAGGAAGATCGGCCGGTGCTGGGCGCCGACACCATCGTGGTGCTCAACGGCCGGGTGCTGGAGAAGCCGCGCGACGAAGCCCATGCGGCGGAAATGCTGGCGGCGCTGTCCGGCAAGCAGCATCAGGTGATGACGGCGGTGGCGATCGCCGATCGCGACGACGTGCGCTGCCAGCTGGTGGTGACCGACGTGACGTTCCGCAGCCTGTCACAACAGGATATCCGCGACTATATTGCTACGGGCGAACCGATGGATAAGGCGGGCGCCTATGGAATTCAAGGAAAGGGTGGTTGTTTCGTCAGAACGATAACCGGGAGTTATCACGCGGTGGTTGGTCTGCCGCTGGTCGAAACACATGAGCTGCTCAGTAATTTTGTCGCATTACGTGATGTAAGAACCGGTTGATGGGCGCTGCCATTATCGACCGGCTCTGAGGAGAAGGCATGACAGCTGAGCTACTGGTTAATATCACACCGTCTGAAACGCGGGTCGCCTATATCGATGGCGGCATTCTGCAAGAGATCCATATCGAACGCGAATCCAAACGCGGCATCGTCGGCAATATCTATAAAGGGCGCGTCAGCCGCGTCCTGCCGGGGATGCAGGCGGCGTTCGTCGACATCGGCCTGGACAAGGCCGCCTTCCTGCACGCCTCCGACATCATGCCGCATACCGAATGCGTCGCCGGCGACGAGCGGAAAAACTTCCACGTGCGCGACATCGCCGAGCTGGTGCGCCAGGGGCAAGACCTGATGGTGCAGGTGGTGAAAGATCCGCTCGGCACCAAGGGCGCGCGCCTGACCACCGACATCACGCTGCCTTCGCGCTATCTGGTCTTCATGCCGGGCGCGGCGCACGTCGGCGTTTCGCAGCGCATTGAAAGCGAAGCCGAGCGCGAGCGCCTGAAAGCCATCGTTGCGCCGCACTGCGACGAGCTGGGCGGTTTTATCATCCGCACCGCGGCGGAAGGTATCGGCGAGGAAGAGCTGGCGCAGGACGCCGCGTTCCTCAAACGCCTGTGGACCAAGGTGATGGAGCGCAAGAAGCGCAACCAGACCAAATACAAGCTGTACGGCGAGCTGGCGCTGGCGCAGCGCATCCTGCGCGATTTCGCCGGCGCGGCGTTGGATCGCATCCGCGTCGATTCGCGGCTGACGCACGATCTGCTGGTGGAGTTTACCGGCGAGTACATTCCGGACATCACCAACAAGCTCGAGCTCTATACCGGCAGCCAGCCGATTTTCGATTTGTACGATGTGGAAAACGAGATCCAGCGCGCGCTGGAGCGTAAGGTGGAGCTGAAGTCCGGCGGCTATCTGATCATCGATCAGACCGAGGCGATGACCACCGTTGACATCAACACCGGTGCCTTCGTCGGCCACCGTAACCTCGACGAAACCATCTTCAATACCAACATCGAGGCGACGCAGG
The DNA here is from genome assembly GCF_052169115.1 of Serratia sp. CY33525. Taxonomy (NCBI): domain Bacteria; kingdom Pseudomonadati; phylum Pseudomonadota; class Gammaproteobacteria; order Enterobacterales; family Yersiniaceae; genus Serratia; species Serratia sp. CY33525. The sequence continues at coordinate 27,964 of NZ_JBJNLK010000005.1, forward strand.
CCATCGCGCGCCAGCTGCGGCTGCGTAACCTGGGCGGCATCATCATTATCGACTTTATCGATATGAACAACGAAGAGCATCGCCGCCGGGTGCTGCACTCGCTGGAGCAGGCGTTGAGTAAAGATCGGGTAAAAACCACGATCAACGGCTTCTCTCAGCTAGGCTTAGTTGAAATGACGCGTAAACGCACGCGTGAAAGCATTGAACATGTGCTCTGTCACGATTGTCCTACTTGCAATGGGCGCGGCACCGTGAAAACGGTGGAAACCGTGTGCTACGAGATCTTGCGCGAGATTGTGCGCGTGCACCATGCTTACGATTCCGATCGCTTCCTGGTGTACGCCTCCGCGGCGGTCGGCGAAGCGTTGAAGAGCGAAGAGTCGCATGCGCTGGCCGAAGTGGAGATCTTCGTCGGCAAACAGGTGAAGGTGCAGATCGAACCGTTGTACAGCCAGGAGCAGTTCGACGTCGTCATGATGTAGCCCGTCCGACATCGTAAGGGCCCGGCATGCCGGGCCCGTCAGTGCATAGATATTCCCGTTGCCAGGCAGCGGAGCAAGGAGAACTGCGTGAGGCGACTGCCTGGGATTCTGTTAGCAACAGGCGCCACCCTAATCGTGATTGTGGCGCTGCTGATCAGCGGGCTGCGCCTGATGCTGCCGAAGCTGAACGACTACCGTCCCCAACTGCTGGCGCAGGTGGAGAAGCTGTCCGGCGTGCCCGTGCAGATGGATTTCCTGCAGGGCAGTTGGGAAACGTTCGGCCCACAGCTTGAAATGCGCAACCTGAGCGCTACGCTGCCCAAAAGCGATGTGCATATCGAACGCGTGACGCTGGCGCTGGACGTGTGGCAATCGCTGCTGCACTGGCGCTGGCAGTTCCGCGATCTGACCTTCTATCAATTCCGCCTCGATCTGAACGCCACGCTGGGCGGCGACCGGCAGGGCGAAGGCCTTGAGCCGGGCAAAATCGGCGATCTGATGCTGCGCCAGCTCGACCATTTCGATCTGCGCGACAGCCGTATCTCATTCCTGACGCCTGCCGGCGCGCGCGCCGAATTCGACATTCCCCAACTGACCTGGCTCAACGGCCGCGAGCGCCACCGCGCCGAGGGACAGATCAGCCTGTCGACGCTGAACGGCCAGCACGGCGTGGTGCAGCTGCGCATGGACCTGCGCGATAATCAGGGCCTGCTGGACACCGGCACGGTCTATCTGCAGGCCGATAACATCGACATGAAACCCTGGTTTACCCGCTGGCTGCGCGCCAACACCGGGCTGGAAAGCGCCGACTTCAGCCTGGCGGCCTGGCTGCAGGTGCAGAACGGCGAGATTGCCGGCGGCCATGCGTTGCTCAAGCAGGGGGCGGCCAACTGGGATACCGGCGCCGCGCAGCACCGGCTGGACGTGGACAATCTGGCGTTGTCGCTGCGCCGCCAGGGCACCGGTTGGCAGCTCGACGTGCCGCAGCTGCGGTTGAGCACCGACGGCCAGGCCTGGCCGCAGGGCGCGCTTTCCGCCCTGTGGCTGCCGGAAAACACCGAGTTCATGGGGCCGGCGCAGAATGAAGAGCTGCGGGTGCGCGCGACTAACCTTCAGCTGGAGCGCCTGTCGGCGCTGCTGCCGACCTTCTCGTTCCTCAGCCCGGACGTGCTCGATCGCTGGAACGATCTGCAGCCGCAGGGGAAGATGGAAGCCTTGGCACTGGACATCCCACTGAAGCAGCCGGAAAAGAGCCGTTTCCAGGCGCTGTGGCGCGATGTCAGCTGGCAGCGTTGGGAGCTGCTGCCCGGCGTCAACCACTTCTCCGGCGCGTTGAGCGGCGGGGTGGAGAACGGCCGCCTGACGCTGGGGCTGGCAGGCAGCACCTTGCCTTACGGCGATATGTTCCGTGCGCCGCTTGAAATCAGCAGCGCGCGCGGCGCGCTGACCTGGCGTTACAACGATCAAGGCTGGGAGCTGGCGAGCCAGGGGCTGGACGTCAAGGCGAAGTCGCTGTGGGTCAACGGCGATTTCCGTTATCAGCAGCCGGCCAAGGGCGATCCGTGGCTGAATATCCTGGCGGGCATCCGCCTGTATGACGGCGCCGAGGCCTGGCGCTATTTCCCGGAACCGCTGATGGGCAAGCATCTGGTGGACTACCTGAGCGGTGCCATTCAGGGCGGCCGGGTGGATAACGCCACGCTGATTTATTCCGGCGATCCGCAGCACTTCCCGTACCGTAAGAACGAAGGGCAGTTCGAAGTCTTCGTGCCGCTGCGCCACGCCACCTTCCAGTTCCAACCGGGCTGGCCGGCGCTGACCGATTTGGCGATCGACCTCGATTTCGCCAACGAGGGATTGTGGATGCATGCGCCGCAAACCCGGCTGGGCAAGGTGGCGGGCAAAAATATCAGCGCGGTGATCCCGGATTACCTGAAAGAGCGGCTGCTGATCGACGCCGAAGTCGCGGGTGCGGGCAGCGACGTGCACGACTACTTCATGCAGACGCCGCTGCACGATTCGCTGGGGGCGGCGCTGGATCAACTGCAGATTGGCGGTGATGTCAGTGGGCGCTTACATCTCGATATTCCCCTGGACGGCGAGCAGGTCAGAGCCACCGGTGAAGTGGCGCTGAACAACAATTCGTTGCTGATCAAGCCGCTGGACAGCGAACTGCAAAAGCTCAGCGGCAAGTTCCGCTTCGACAACGGCAACCTGCAGAGCGACCCGCTGTCGGCCAACTGGTTCGGGCAGCCGGTGGCGGTCAACTTCACCACCCAGGAAGGCGAGCGTGACTACAAGGTCAACGTCGGCCTGAAGGGCGACTGGCAGCCGGGCAAGTTCCCCGGCCTGCCGAAAGAGGCCGCCGATGCGCTCAGCGGCAGCGCGCCCTGGCAGAGTCAGGTGGCCATCACGTTGCCGCATCAGGGCTCGGCCAGCTACGATATCGGCCTTGACGCAGACCTAAGGAAAGTGAGCAGTCACTTACCTTCGCCGCTGGACAAGGCGCCGGGCGAAGCCTTGCCGGTGAGCGTCAAGGTCAAAGGCGGTCTTAACGGCTTCATGTTGACCGGCAGTGCGGGCAAGCAGAACCGCTTCAACAGCGAATGGAACTTCGACAAAAAACAGGTGAATCTGGCGCGCGCCGCCTGGCAAACCAACGGTGGCGGCACGCCGCCGCTGCCGGCCGGCAAGTCGATGACGCTGAATCTGCCGGCGCTGGACGGCGAGCAATGGCTGGCGCTGCTGGCGCCGGCGCTGAAACAGGGCGGCGGCAGCGGTCAGGTGGGCGGTTTCAGCTTCCCCACCACCGTGGCGCTGACCACGCCGCAGCTGCTGTTGGGCGGCCAGGCCTGGCATAAGCTGACGCTGTCGGCCGAAAAACAGCTGGGTGCCACCGTGGTGAGCGCCAAGAGCGATGAAGTGGACGGCAGCCTGCGGGTGGCCGATCGCGGGCCGTGGCGCGCCGATATCAACTACCTGTACTACAACCCGCAGTTCGCCGAGACGAAAAGCGCGGCGGGTTCGCCGCCACCGCCGCCGGAGAAAGTCAGCTTCCGCGACTGGCCTTCGCTGATGCTGCGCTGCAAGTCGTGCTGGGTGCTGGGGCAGAACCTCGGCAAGGTCGAGGCGGATCTGAGCAATCGGGGCGATACCCTGACGCTGGATCACGGCCTGGTCGATACCGGCAAAGGGCGCATGAGCGCCACCGGCCTGTGGAAGCAGAACGCGCAGGAAGAGCGCAGCTCGCTGAAAGGCAAGCTGCTCGGCGGCAAGATCGATGAAACCGCCGCCTTCTTCGGCATCACCATCCCGCTGAAAGGCGCGCCTTACGACGTGGACTTCGATTTGTACTGGCGCGGCGCGCCGTGGCAGCCGCAGGTCAATACGCTGAGCGGTGCGCTGCAGGTTAAAATGGGCAAGGGCGAGATCGACAGCATGGGCGGCGGCCGCGCCGGCCAGCTGCTGCGACTGGTCAGCTTCGACGCCTTGCTGCGCAAGCTGCAGTTCGATTTCAGCGATACCTTCGGCAAAGGCTTCTACTTTGATTCCATCCGCAGCACCGCCTGGCTGAAAGATGGCATAATGCATACTGATAATCTATTGATCGACGGCCTGGCGGCGGATATCGCCATGAGTGGCCAGATCGATCTGGCGCGCCGCCGCATCGATATGGAAGCGGTGGTGGCGCCGGCGATTTCGGCGACGGTCGGCGTGGCCACGGCGTTTGTCGTTAACCCGATCGTCGGCGCGGCGGTGTTCGCCGCCTCGCAGGTGCTGGGGCCGCTGTGGAGCAAGATTTCGCTGATTCGTTACCATATCAGCGGCGATCTCGACCAGCCGAAGATCAATGAGGTACTTCGTAAGGCAAAGGAGGATAAGGCGTCATGAGGAATGCTAACGTTGCGTTGTTGCAGTTGTGCAGTGGCGATCAGGTGCGCGATAACCTGGCCCAGATTGAACAGCAGATCAAGCAGCTCAATGCCGGGGTAAAACTGGTCATGACGCCGGAGAACGCGCTGCTGTTCGCCAACTCCGCAGCCTATCGCCAACAGGCGGAAAAACAGGGCGATGGCCCGCTGCAGAACGCGGTGCGCGAACTGGCGCGCCGCTATGGCGTGTGGTTGCTGGTGGGTTCGATGCCCTTGATCAGCCGCGAAAACCCGGAGCTTATCACCACCAGCAGCCTGTTGTTCGACGATCAGGGCGAGATCCGCGCCCGCTACGACAAGCTGCACATGTTCGATGTGGATATCAACGACGCGCACGCCCACTACCGCGAGTCGGATACCTACCAGCACGGGCAGCATCTGACGGTGGTGGATACGCCGGTCGGGCGTTTGGGTATGACCATATGCTACGATCTGCGCTTCCCCGCGCTGTTCCAGGCGCTGCGGGCGCAGGGCGCTGAACTGATTTCGGTGCCGGCGGCCTTTACCCGGGTCACCGGCGAGGCGCATTGGGAAATCCTGCTGCGCGCCCGGGCGATCGAAAACCAGTGCATGATCCTGGCGCCGGCGCAGGTGGGGCGCCACGGGCCGACCCGCCGCACCTGGGGCCACACGCTGGCTGTCGACGGCTGGGGCAAGGTGCTGGCCGAGAACCCGGACGCCGTGGCGGCGCTGAAGGTGCGCGTGGACACCACAAGCCTGCAGCCCCTGCGGCAACAGATGCCGGTGCTGCAGCACAACCGATTCCAGACGTCGCTGACGGCGCCGTCTGACACGTTATCCTCCAATCAAGAGTGAAACCATTATGAGCCTGACGTTTGTCAGTGAGCAGTTACTCGCTACCAACAAGCTGAGTCATCAAGACCTGTACTCGGTACTGGGTCAACTGGCAGAACGCCGTATCGACTACGCCGATCTCTATTTCCAGTCCAGCTATCACGAAGCCTGGGTGATCGAGGACGGCATCATCAAGGATGGCTCTTACAATATCGACCAGGGCGTCGGCGTGCGCGCCGTCAGCGGCGAGAAAACCGGTTTCGCCTATGCCGATCAGATCACCCTGAATGCGCTGCAGCAGAGCGCCCAGGCGGCGCGCAGCATCGTGCGCGAGCAGGGCGACGGGCGGGCGTACACCCTGGGCGAAATCGGTTACCGGGCGCTGTACCCGCTGCTCGATCCGCTGCAAAGCCTGCCGCGCGAAGAGAAAATCGCCCTGTTGCACCGCGTCGATAAAGTGGCGCGCGCCGCCGATGCGCGGGTGCAGGAAGTGAACGCCAGCATCACCGGCGTTTATGAGCAGGTGTTGGTGGCCGCCACCGACGGCACGCTGGCGGCGGACGTTCGTCCGCTGGTGCGGCTCTCCGTCAGCGTGCTGGTGGAGCAGGACGGCAAGCGTGAGCGCGGCTCCAGCGGCGGCGGCGGCCGTTTCGGTTACGACTATTTCCTGGAAATAGTCGACGGCGACGTGCGCGCCGATGCCTATGCCAAAGAAGCGGTGCGCATGGCGCTGGTCAATCTCGGCGCGGTGGCGGCGCCGGCCGGCAATATGCCGGTAGTGTTGGGAGCCGGCTGGCCTGGGGTGCTGTTGCACGAGGCGGTGGGGCACGGCCTGGAAGGCGATTTCAACCGGCGCGGCACCTCGGTGTTCAGCGGCCATATGGGCGAGCTGGTGGCTTCCGAGCTGTGCACCGTGGTGGATGACGGCACCCTGCAAGGGCGCCGCGGCTCGCTGGCGATCGACGACGAAGGCGTACCGGGCCAGTACAACGTGCTGATCGAAAACGGCGTGCTGAAAGGCTACATGCAGGACAAACTCAACGCGCGGTTGATGGGCGTCGCGCCGACCGGCAACGGCCGCCGCGAGTCCTACGCGCATCTGCCGATGCCGCGCATGACCAATACCTACATGCTGGCGGGCCAATCGACGCCGGAAGAGATCATCGCCAGCGTCGAATACGGCCTGTACGCGCCGAACTTTGGCGGCGGCCAGGTGGACATCACCTCCGGCAAGTTCGTGTTCTCCACCACCGAAGCCTACCTGATCGAGAAGGGCCGCATCACCAAACCGGTGAAAGGGGCGACGCTGATCGGCTCCGGCATCGAGGCGATGCAGCAGATCTCGATGGTCGGCAACGATCTGGCGCTCGATAAAGGCGTGGGCGTGTGCGGCAAGGAAGGCCAGAGCGTGCCGGTGGGCGTCGGCCAACCGACGCTGAAACTGGATACGCTGACCGTCGGCGGCACGGCGTAATCTTTCCTCAAGGGGCCACGCGCTGGCTCCTTTATCCATTCCCCATGTTGCGGCCCTTGCAGGCGCGCCTGCGCCCAGTGATGGAATGAAATTGACGTGGCGAAAAAACGGAACAATACGAGGATGGCGCGTTGGGCTTTCTCCGCCCGGCGTTGGCTGCTGTTGCTGGGCGTTCTGTCCCTGACGGGCTGCGCCCGTTCCGATGCGCTGTGGGGCGTGGTCGATAAGCTCTGCATGGCCAACTATCAGCAAAAGCGCGATCCGACCCCGTGTGAGCAGATTTATATGCCGCAGGGTAAAGCGCAGGGCCTTAGCGTGCTGCAAAACCCGCGTTATCCCTATCATTTCATTCTGGTGCCGACGGCGCCGCTTTCCGGCATTGAAAGCCCGCTGCTGCTGGCCGGAGAACGAACGGACTATTTTGGCTATGCATGGCTGATGCGTTACCGGCTGGCCGCCGAGTATGGCGGGCCGGTGCCGGACGACAGTCTGGGCATGGCGATCAACTCCGCTTACGGCCGCAGCCAGAACCAATTGCACATTCACCTGACCTGTCTGCGCGAGGATGTGCGGCGCCAGCTGCAGGCGGAACGCCCCTACATACAGGAACAATGGCGCCCCTTGCCGGATAAACTATTGCGCCACACCTACTATGCCCGCCGCGTGATGCAGCCGACCGCGATGGGCATCTACCCGATTAGGGATCTTGCGGATTATTTTCATCTGTCGCCGCCGCAGCTGGCGGAGTATGGCGTGGCCGTCGTCCCGACCACGTTTGCCGGCCAACGGGGTTTTATCTTGCTGGCCTCGAAGCGCGGCTGGGATGTCGGCAACCGCGCCTCGGTAGAATCGCTGCTGGACAAAACGTGCGCGATTTTGCCGCGTTAATCTTAAGACGGCAGGTGAGAGCGACGCGCTCTCACCTTATTCTTCCTACCTAAACCGCGCATCCCGCGCAAACAGGAAAGCGGCTTCCCGCTGGCGGGCGTCTGCTTCCGCCTGAGCGCCCTGATAACGCAAAATCATGATCAGCGTGGCATAGACGTTGGCGTCGATACGGCGCTGCAGGTAGGCATTGGCCCACTGCCGATAGCCGGTCAGCAGGGCATCATCGCGCGTTTGGTTATAGACCAGCAGCGCGTGAGATTGCTCGTCGAAGGTTTTGCGCTCCCGGTAGATCCAGGCGGCCGGCGGCGGCATCTGCTCGATGCTGTCGATGGAGGCCAGCATGGTGCGTTCCGATTGGGTGAGCGCCATGCGCCCTTGCCAGGCGAAGATCGCCATCACCAACATGCCGATTGCCGCCATCGCCACCGGCAGGCTCAGGGCTTTGGCGAACGGCAGTGGGCGGGGCTCGCCGGTTTGGCCGTCCAGCAGCGCCAGCAGCAGCAGAAACGCCAGCCAATGCGGCGCAGACAGATAGAAAGGGTATTCCAGCTGGGTGTGCACCAGCATTGGCAACAGCACCAGAAACAGCCCGACGCGCGCACCGCCCGGCTGTTCGCGATCCCGTTGCCAGGCGCGTTTCAGCAGCAGCGCGCCGGCGACGAGGACGATAACGATCCCCGCCAGCGCCGGCAGGCCGCCCTCAACCCACCACAGCAGGATTTCATTGTGCGGATGCCCGGCGACTTCCAGCACTTCTCGCCAGGGCATTTCCTGCAGACGGAAGTGCGCGAAGCTGTATTCAAAGCCGCCGTAGCCCCAGCCCAGCAGCGGTTTGGCCAGGATCATGGCGCCGACGTCATGCAGCATGGTCAGGCGCGCGCTGTTGGAAAGCTCCCGCCCGATCAGGCCGGTGCGGCTATCCAGGCCAAGGCCGGTGAACAGCACCGTGAGACCGGCCGCCATGCCCAACAGCAGCGCGCCGCCGGCCCAGCGGCTTGCGGCCGGGCGTTGACGGGCAAAACGCCACAGTAGCAGCGCCGCCGCCAGGGTGCCGCCCAGCCAGGCGGCGCGCGACTGGATCAGCACCAGCAGGGCGGAGAAAGCGGCCAGCAGGGCGAGCAACGGGAGTTGCCGCCGCCGCGTCGGCGTGGAGAGGGGGGCAAGCAGCAGCCAGAGCGCCAAAGCCAGCCCGGTGGCGATAAAGCTGCCCAGCACGTTCGGCTGTTGGAAGACGCCATAGACCCGGCGGCCGTTGGGGGCCACCCAGGCCAGCGCGGGGGCGAACAGCTGCAGCGCCGCCAGCAATGCCTGAACGCTTACGGCGAACAGCAGGCCGTACAGCAACAGATCGCGTTGCCGGGCGGTGAGGCGCAGCTGCAGGCAGGCGACATAGAACAGCCAGCCACCGAGCAAACCGGCGCAGCGCCACAGGGCGTCTTCGCGCCACTCGGCGCGGGTATACAGCAGCGGCAGCGCCAGTACGGCGATGCCGAGCAGCAACAGGCGTGCGGTAGGGGTCAGCGAAAGCCGGGCACGGCCAACACAAACGGTGGCGGTCACGAGCAGCGTGGTCAGCGCCATGGCGCTCCAGGCCAGAATGTTTTGCGGCAGCGCCAGGCCGCCGCCGCCCATGTTGGGGTGATAAAACGGCAGGATCGCCGCCATCCAGATCAGCAGCAGGGGCAGCACGGCGATAGCCGGTGCGTTAATGGCGGTTTTATCGGTCATGGTGAACCTGCCATGTTTCGATATCGATCATTGAATGCATATTATTAGGATTCCCTATCCTTATCCTGGTGTTTAAATTCGCTGAAGCTTCAATACCTAAAATTTTTTATGGAAATTGAAAAGACTTCCTGTTGAAGCGATAAATAAGTTTTTCCCCTGTGAGCACGGGGACGGTTTATATAAAAAGGGGTAAGCCGTATTTCAGTTGCCTGCAAAGGGTGTTTTATTTGTTTGAAAAAACAGGGTTGTCATTTTCTCAAATTCACCTTGCTCCAGTCAATTTTTAATCTTTTATTTTATTTTTGTATTTAAATCAAAATATTGAGATTTTTTGTACGTAGTAAAACGCCGTGTGTGCGACAACGAACGCTTGGGCCGACAGGCGATGTAGCCAATGAGATAAGCATTTTCTTGTTAAATCGTTGTTGCCAATGACGGCACGGCGATCGTGGTTTTATTTATCGCTGTTTTTTATTTTTATTTTATATTTTCTTTATTTAACCTGTATTTACTTTCATTAAGATTCTTCTTGTTTTTTATAGGTTGTTTTTAAATTTTATTTAACTCCATTTTATTAAGATTGTTCTGTTACTGTGGAAATAAAGGGGTGATGATCCCCCTATCCCTGTTGCCGTGCCGCAAGACGGATTAACGCGCCTGTAAAAGCGCGTTAATCCACGCTTCACAGACCTCACTCCACTTCGCCAATCCGTTCCAGCGCATCCACCACCAGATCCCAGAATTTATCCTGATCCAGTTTGACCGCCACCTGAGTGTGGCAGTCCGGCGGCGGCGGCGCGCGGAAATCCGCGACCGTCATGCCCAACGTTAGGGTGCCGGTGAGTTCGATATCCACCGGCGCTTTGCGCACCGTCATCACGCTCGGATCGATCACGTAGGCGACGGCGCAAGGATCGTGTACCGGCGGGGCGCTGAAGCCCTGCGCCTGTTGGTACATACGGCCAAAGAATGCCAGCAGTTCGCCGACGAAGGCGGCCGGCCGGGTGCCGAGGGCGGCGATACGCGCGCAGACTGCCGGCGTGGCCAAAGCCTGGTGGGTAAGATCCAGCCCGACCATGGTCAGCGGCCATTTTTCGTTAAACACGATGTGCGCCGCCTCGGGATCGATTTTGATATTGAACTCCGCCACCGCGCTCCAGTTGCCCACATGGTAGCCGCCGCCCATCAGCACCACTTCCTTGACCCGCTCGGCAATGCGCGGCTCTTTGCGCACCGCCATGGCGATATTGGTCAGGCCGCCGGTCGGCACCAGCGTTACGCTGCCGGGCGGGTGGGCCATCACCGTATCGATGATCAGATCCACCGCGTGGCGCGAGTCCAGCTGCAGGTGAGGTTCCGGCAGCACCGGGCCATCGAGGCCGGAATCGCCGTGGATATCGGGCGCCACTTCGATATTGCGCACCAGCGGGCGCGGGCAGCCGGCGGCGAAGGGCACGCCGGTGATATTGGCGATGCGCGCCACCGCCAGCGCGTTGCGCGTCACTTTGTCCAGCGTCTGATTACCCACCACGGTGGTGACCGCCAGCAGGTCGATCTGCGGATTGCCCCAGGCCAGCAGCAGGGCGATGGCGTCGTCATGCCCCGGGTCACAGTCCAGTATGATTTTTTTCATGGTTATTCCTGATGCAGGGAGAGGTTCCCGCAGCATAACGCAGCGTGGCGGCGTGGGATAATGCCGATGGTGCTTTTGTTAGCAGCATCAAAGCCTTGCCACTTTTACGATGTAATGAAACGTAAAGCCTGCTCGCCGGGCTTTACCCTGGAGGTTACTCCAGGGTTTACAGTGAGGGTCAGCGTCAATGCACAGAGGAGAGGCGGGATGAGCTTACTGAAAAGGTTGTTGGGGCAAGGCGGTATTAACCGCGGTCATCAGCGCGCGGGCCACGGCGGCGGGCATCATGGCAACCGCTATAACCAGCATGGCGAGCCGGGGCCGCAGTGTCCGGAATGCCAGGCGGTGAATAAATCGGGCGCGCGTTATTGCCACCGCTGCGGTCAGCCGTTTGCCGCGCTGAGCGCCACCTGCGGCCAGTGCGCCGCGCCGCTGCCGTCGGGCAGCCGCTTTTGCCCGCAGTGCGGCGGCGGTGTGCCGTGAACCGGGGCGGTTGGACGCTAGCGCTGCTGCTGGGCGCCATGGCGCTATGGACGCTGCTGGCCTGGGGCGTAGCCGGCGTGCTGGCCTGGCTCCCGGCGTTGGCGGAAGCGGCCGGCGGCGCATCGCTGCCGGTGAACGGCGCGCTGAGCCTGGTGCCGCAGGCAGTGCTGGACGCCTGGCTGCCGTGGCTGAAACAGCTGGGTAGCGGGCTGGCGAGCTATTTTCCTCTGCTGCTGAACTGGGCGGGCTACGCCGTCTGGCTGCTGTGGGGCCTCGGCATGCTGGCGCTGATGCTGCTGGGCGCGCTGGCGCACCGCTATTTGGGCGCCGCTCAACGATAGCCCTGATAGACCGCCGCCACGCGTTCGAAATAGTCGGTTAGGTAGTTGATGCACACCTGCACCTTCAGCGGCAGTTTGTCCTTCTCGGTATAGAGCGCGTAGATCGGCCGCGGATCCGAATGGTAGCTTTTGAACAGGATCTCGATCTCGCCGCGCTTGATCTCTTCGATCACCCACATCAGCGGGGCGTAGGCGATGCCGGCGCCGTTTTTCAGCCAACGGATCATGGTGGAGGAGTCGTTGGTGACGAAGCGCCCCTGCGGGGAAATGCGCGTGGTGATGCCCTCCGGCGACATCAGTTCAAATTCGCTGTCGGGCCGCACGCTGTACTCCAGCCAGGAAAAGTTGACCATGTCGCTCGGCTTCTGCGGCGTGCCGTGCTGGCTGAGGTAGCTTTTGGCGGCGCACACCACCATCGGCATCTGCCCCAGGCGGCGGGAGAACAGGCTGGAGTCCTGCAGCGCGCCGGTGCGGATCACCAGATCCAGCCCGTCGGTGATCAGATCCGGCGCCGGAATGCCGGTCACCAGGTTGACCGTCAGGCCAGGGTACTCTTTCATCATCTCGGCGGTCATGTTCGCCAGCACGTTTTGCGCCATGGTGGATGAGCTGCCGATGCGCAGCGTGCCGGCGGGGGTATTGTTAAACGCATACAGCTGCTCATGCACTTCGCTGACTTCCTGCAGCATGCGTCGGCAGCCCTGATAGTAGATTTTGCCGGCCTCGGTCAGGCCGATGCTGCGCGTGCTGCGGTTCAACAGCTTGACCTGCAGCTCATTTTCCAGTTTCGAGACGGTTTGGCTGATCGATGAAACGCTCATGCCGAGTTGGCGCGCGGCCGCGGTAAACGACCCGAACTCAACCACTTTGGCGAATACCGACATCCGTTTTAATCTTTCCATTATTCACTCTGGCTTAAAAGTGATTTAGATCACAGATTGTTGATGCCTTGATAGTAAGCAGGCTAATATAACGTGGTCGGGTGAATAGACCTTACCAACGTGCGAGAGCGATCGGCAACGCAATCCTGCCGCTCCTCCGGCACCCTCGCAATCCCTGTCGTGGATGTCTGCCCCAAAGTTTAACCTTTTTTCGGGTTCGTGACCTGGACAAGCTGCCTGGTCAAGATTTGTGGCGCGCGCACGCTAAAATGTAAAGAGAATGTGAATGGCGAGACCTGTCTTTCCCCGGCGCAGTGAACAATAAGGAAAAAGTGATGAGTTTGCTTCCGGTTATGGTCATCTTCGGACTGTCGTTTCCGCCGGTGTTTTTCGAGCTGCTGGTGTCGCTGGCGCTGTTTTTCCTCATGCGCCGCCTGCTGCAGCCGACGGGGATTTACGATTTTGTCTGGCATCCGGCGCTGTTTAACACCGCGCTGTATTGCTGCTTGTTTTATCTGATTTCATGTCTTTTTGTTTGAGGTCGCTGTGAAAAATTTTTCGATAAAAATAACCCGAATCGCGATCACTTTGATTCTTGTGCTGCTGGGCATCGTCGCGGTATTCAAGGCCTGGGTGTTTTACACCGAGTCGCCGTGGACGCGTGACGCCAAGTTTACCGCCGACGTGGTGGCGATCGCGCCGGACGTCAGCGGCCTGCTGACCGATGTGCCGGTGGTGGATAACCAATTGGTGAAGAAAGGGCAGGTGCTGTTCGTGGTCGATCGGCCGCGCTATGAGCAGGCGCTGGCGGAAGCCAGTGCCGACGTCGCCTACTATCAGACGCTGGCGGCGGAAAAGCGGCGCGAGGCCGGCCGCCGCGTGAAGCTGGGCGTGCAGGCGATGTCGCAGGAAGAAATCGACCAGTCGAACAACTCGCTGCAGACCGTGCAACACCAGCTGGCGAAGGCCGTGGCGACGCGTGAGCTGGCGCAGCTGGATCTGGAACGCACCACGGTGCGCGCTCCGGCCGATGGCTGGATCACCAACCTCAACGTACACGCCGGCGAATACATCACCCGCGGTTCGGTGGCGGTGGCGCTGGTGAAGAAAGACTCCTTCTACATCCTGGCGTACCTGGAAGAAACCAAGCTGAACGGCCTGAATAAGGGCGATCGCGCGGAGATCACCCCGCTCGGCAGCAACCGCATCATGCACGGCACCGTCGACAGCGTGGCGGCGGCGGTGAACAACAGCAGCAGCACGGTGAACAACAAAGGATTGGCCTCGATCGACAGCAACCTGGAGTGGGTGCGCTTGGCGCAGCGCGTGCCGGTGAAGATCCTGCTGGACGCCAAGGACCAACAGCATCCGTACCCGGCCGGCACCACCGCCACCGTGGTGATCGTCGGCAAGAACGATCGCAATGCCGACAGCGGCTCGCCTTTTGTGCGCCTGATGCACCGGCTGCGTGAGTTCGGCTAATGAACAGCCCAACCTTTATCCGGCTGAGATTCGCCTTCAAGCTCAGCTTCGCGATTGTGTTTGCGCTGTTCGTCGGCTTCCATCTCAATCTGGAAACCCCGCGCTGGTCGGCGATGACCGCCGCCATCGTCGCCGCCGGCCCGGCCTTTGCCGCCGGCGGTGAACCCTTCTCCGGCGCCATCCGCCACCGCGGCTGGCTGCGCATCATCGGCACCTTTATCGGCTGCTTCGTCGGCCTGCTCATTATCATCACCACCGCCCGCGCGCCGGTGGTTATGCTGCTGTTGTGCTGCATCTGGGCCGGTTTCTGCACCTGGCTCTCTTCACTGATCAAGGTCGAGAACTCCTACGCCTGGGGCCTGGCCGGCTATACCGCGCTGATCATCATCGTGACGGTCGCCACCAGCGAGGCCCATCTGCTGGAGGCGCCGCAGTTCGCCATCGAGCGTTGCAGCGAGATCGTGCTGGGCATCGTTAGCGCCGTATTGGCGGATCTGCTGTTCTCGCCGCGTTCGATCAAGCAGGATATCGATCGGGCGGTGGATCAGCTGCTGGTGGATCAATATCGCCTGATGCAGATGTGCATCAGCAACGCCGACAAAGAAGACATCGACCGCGCCTGGAGCAATCTGGTGAAGAGCACCACGGCGCTGGACGGCATGCGCAACAACCTGATGATGGAGTCTTCGCGCTGGCAGAAGGTCAATCGCCGGGTGAAGGCGCTGCATACCCTGTCGCTGACGCTGATTACCCAGGCTTGCGAAACCTACCTGATCCTGTTGAATCACCCGGACGCGCTGCAAGCGAGCCTGCGGGAACAGCTGATGGTGCCGGCGGAAACCCCGCAGGAGATCCACAGGCGCATGAAGCTGTTGCGCCAGGTGCTGACCACGCATCGCTCCGAAGAAACGCTGCCGACCCTCACTGGCTGGGTCGGCGCGGCAACGCGCTACCTGCTGCTGTCGAAGGGCGTACACACCAACGGCAGCATCAGCGCGGTGGAAGAGGACGTGTTGAGCAATGAAACCGTGGTCAAGCCGACCTCGGCGGAAGGGCATCATGCGATGATCAACGGCCTGCGCACCTTTGTGGCCACGGCGTTCGGCTGCCTGCTGTGGCTGTGGACCGGCTGGACGTCCGGCAGCGGCTTTATGGTGATCATTGCGGTAATCACCTCGCTGGCGATGCGCACCCCGGCGCCGCGCATGGTGGCGATGGATTTCGTGCTGGGCATGCTGGCGGCGATCCCGGTCGGCTCCCTGTTCTTCATGGTGATCCTGCCGGCGACGCAGCAGAGCATTTTGCTGCTGTGCCTCAGCCTCGGCCTGCTGGCGTTTTTCATCGGCATCGAGGTGCAGAAGCGGCGGCTCGGTTCGCTGGGGCTGCTGGCAGGGACCATCAACATTCTGGTGCTGAGCAACCCGATGGAGTTCAACGTCACCCAGTTTCTCGACGGAGCGCTCGGCCAGTTCCTCGGCAGCTGCGTCGGGCTGATGGTGCTGCTGCTGATCCGCGACAATTCGCGCGAACGTACCGGCCGCACGTTGCTCAACCAGTTCGTCAGCAGCGCGGTGTCGGCGCTGACCACCAAGGCGGCGCGCCGTCGGCAGAACCACCTGCCTGCGCTGTATCAACAGCTTAACCAGCTGCTGATGATGTTCCCGAACGACATCGCCAAGTATCGTCTGGCGCTGAACCTGATCATCGCCCACCAGCGGATGCAGCGGGCGGAGATTCCGGTCAGTGAAGAGCTGTCGGCTTTCCACCGCCAGATCCGCAGCACCGCCGATCGGGTGGTCTCGGCCAAAAACGACGTCAAGCGCGCCTATTACTACGATCGCTTGCTGGGTGAAATGAACGAGTACCAGCAAAAATTGGTAGACAATCAGGCGCCGCTCAGCGTCACCGGGCCGGTGAAGCGCCTGGCCGACATGCTGCATCGCTATCGCCACGCCTTGATCGATTGATGCGTTCCCGCCTGTTGCGCCGCGTTGTGCGGCGCCTTCCCCGACTATACTGAAAGCAGCGCCTGGCACGGCGGGCCGTCTCATGTGGGGCGGCCCGTTTTCAGAGCGACTCCGAGTGCCAGAACGGCTGGAAAGTGGCATCATTGTCATGAATGGATGAAACTCTTACCGCCGCGAAAATGTGACGTGCCGGTCATCTTAGTTTCATCCAGGTCGACTATATAGCTAACTAGCCTGGGGGCGCTGTGGCGCCTTCGGCGGCATAATTTCAGGGAATGTCATGAACAAGCGGATTCTGTTGGCGATTGTCATCGCCGTGGTCATCGCCGTCTTCAGCGCGCTGCGCGGCAACGAGCACCGTGCGATCGACGGCAACGCAGCGGTGGCGCCGGCGGGGCAGCAGCAGAGCATCGATCGGCTCACGCAGCAGCAAACGGTGGTGAGTTACCTGCAGCAGCATCAGCGGCTGCCGGGCTATTACGTCACCAAGAAGCAGGCGCGCGAGCAGGGCTGGGATCCGCGTTCAGGCAACCTCTGTGCGGTATTGCCGGGCAAGGCGATCGGCGGCGATCGGTTCTCTAACCGTGAAGGGCAACTGCCGAGCGCCGGCGGCCGGGTCTGGCGCGAAGCGGACATCAATTATCAGTGTGGCCGGCGCGGCGCCGATCGCCTGCTGTATTCGAGCGACGGTCTGATCTTCGTCACGCGCGACCATTACAAAAACTTCATTCGTGTGGAGTGAGTTTGATGGCAAAAGTAGAGTTTGATTTCGAACAGATCCAGGATGTGCCGACCTTCTACCGCGATTTTGCGCACAAGTTTGCGCTGGACGAGGGGTTTGGCGCCAACCTCGACGCGCTGTGGGACGTGGTGACCGGCGATATCGGCCTGCCGGTGGAAATCGAGTTCACTCACCTGAATGCCCGCAGCAAGCGTCGTTTCGGCGCGATCATTCTGCTGTTTGAAGAGGCGGAAGAAGAGCTGGAAGGCAGCCTGCGTTTCAATATCCGCGAAAGCAGCGGCGAACCGGCCCATCACCGGGGATGAAACGGGTTCATCCCGGGATGGCGGCGGCGCTTAGTCGGCCGCTTCGGCCAGCTCGCGCAGGTATTGGAAGATCTGGCGGTAAGCCTTAGGCGGCTTGTTGGCGGCCTTCTCTTTCTGCGCGTTGCGCACCAGTGAACGCAGCTGTTGGCGATCGGCGGCCGGATACAGATCCAGGATCGACGGAATCACGTCATCGCCTTCTTCCACCAGACGGTCGCGCAGCGCTTCCAGCTTGTGGAACAGCGAAACCTGCTGGTTGTGGCGGTTTTTCAGCTTGTCGAGCGCGGTCTGGATCGGCTCGATATCGCGGGCGCGCAGCATCTTGCCGATCAGCTGCAGCTGACGGCGACGACCCTCTTTCTTGATCTTCTGCGCCAGCTCGATGGCGGCGCGCAAATCTTCGTCCAACGGGATGCGATCCAGCGCGTTTTTGCCCAGATCGACCATTTCGGCCCCCAGGTCTTTCAGCGCTTCGGCATCACGTTTAATCTCACTTTTACTGACCCAGATAATCTCGTCATCGTCCTCGTTTTCATTCTCCGGGACATCGTCGAGCCAGTCTTCAGGCTGTTTGTTCATGGTAGGCTCCGTTAAAAAGAGGCTAATCCTAACAGGTTGTCCGGCAACCCGCCAATTGCGTGCCTTGAGCAAACTGAGTATAGCTGCCACGTTGGGGGATTATCGCGCCTGGCTGCCCGTCTTGGGAATTTGCACGGTTGTTTTTATCACCCTGTCTGTATAAAATTTTATACAAAAGGAGGTGATATTCATGGATGATGGCATCGAGAAAGCCATTGATTGGCGTGGCTCATCGCTAGAGGATTTGCTGGCCTTCCCAATCGATGCGCGAAAAGCGGCAGGATTTGAACTGAGTAAAGTGCAAAGAGGTCTGGAACCCGGTAATTGGAAGCCGATGGCCAACTGCGGAAGCGGCGTTATCGAAATCCGTTTATATGCCATCGGTGGGGCATTCAGGGTGGTCTATGTGGCAAAGTTCAGCGAAGCGATCTATGTCTTGCACAGCTTTCAGAAGAAGGCGGAGAAAACCAGCCGCCACGATATTCAGATAATCAAAGCGCGTTATGACGCGGTCATTAATGAGCGGAGTAAAGGTCATGACCAAGCCGATTGATATCGATTCGCGCCACGTTACGCCCGCAGGCGGCAATGTGTTTGCGGATCTGGGATTTTCCGCCGACGAGGCTCGGCAATTGCAAGCGCAGTCCAATGCGGAAATTGCGCAGCTTATCGCACTGAAAAAACAGCTGATGGGTGAGATCAGCGCGTGGATTGAGGAAGAAGGTTATCGCCAGGAGGAGGCGGCGCGTTATCTGCACACTTCCCGGCCGCGCGTGTCCGACGTGGTGAATCAGAAAACCGAGAAGTTCACGCTGGATGCGTTGGTCAACATGATGGCGAATATTGGCAAGTCGGTAAAACTGATCGTCGAGTGATGCACGGCTTTTGCATGTTATCCCCGCTTTGCCGTTCGGCTTTATGCGAAATTCAACGCGGTTCCTGTTAGACTCAACGGCAGAGATCTCAGGATTTTTGCGCGCCGCTCCGCGTGCACAACTACGCCGCTCCGGCACTTTTCTCAACGATTTTCTGATTAATTATGGCAGATTGATGAAAGTAGTCACTCAAGTTGCAGAACAGCGCAAGGCGCTGGAACAGGCCGTCTCTCAGGCGCTGGAGCTGGCCCGCGCCGGTTCCGACGCGGCGGAAGTCGCGGTCACCAAATCGACCGGCATCAGCGTCAGCACCCGCTTCGGCGAGGTGGAAAACGTCGAGTTCAACAGCGATGGCGCGCTGGGCATCACCGTGTATCACCGCCAGCGCAAAGGCAGCGCCTCTTCCACCGATCTCAGCCCGGACGCCATCGCCCGCACCGTACAGGCGGCGCTGGATATCGCGCGCTACACCTCTGAGGATCCTTGCGCCGGCCCGGCGGAGAAAGATCTGCTGGCGTTCGAGGCGCCGGATCTCGATCTGTTCCACCCGATCGAGCTGGACGCCGAGCGCGGCATCGAGATGGCGGCGCGCGCCGAGCAGGCTTCGCTGGCGGCGGACAAGCGCATCACCAACACCGAAGGCGGCAGCTTCAACAGCCACTACGGCATCAAGGTGTTCGGCAACAGCCACGGCATGCTGCAAAGCTACTGTTCCAGCCGCCACTCGCTGTCCAGCTGCGTCATTGCTGAGCAGGACGGCGATATGGAGCGGGATTACGCTTACACCATCGGCCGTGCGATGGGCGATCTGCAAAGCCCCGAGTGGGTGGGGCAGGAGTGCGCCCGCCGCACGCTGGCGCGTCTCGCGCCGCGCAAACTGTCGACCATGAAGGCGCCGGTGCTGTTCGCCTCCGAGGTGGCCACCGGGCTGTTCGGTCATCTGGTGGGCGCCATCAGCGGCAGCAGCGTTTACCGCAAATCGACCTTCCTGCTGGACTCGCTCGGCAAGCAGATCCTGCCGGCGTGGCTGACCGTCGAAGAGCATCCGCACCTGCTGAAAGGGCTGGCGTCGACGCCGTTCGACAGCGAGGGCGTGCGCACCCAGCGGCGCGATATCGTCAAGGACGGCGTGCTGCAAACCTGGCTGATGACCAGCTACTCGGCGCGCAAGCTGGGCCTGCACAGCACCGGCCATGCCGGCGGCATCCATAACTGGCGCATTGCCGGGCAGGGCGCCGACTTCGCCGGCATGCTGAAACAGCTTGGCACCGGCCTGGTGGTCACCGAGCTGATGGGCCAGGGCGTCAGCGGCGTCACCGGCGATTACTCGCGCGGCGCCGCCGGTTTCTGGGTGGAAAACGGCGAGATCCAATATCCGGTCAGCGAGATCACCATCGCCGGCAACCTGAAAGACATGCTGCGCAACATCGTCAGCGTCGGCAGCGATATCGAAACCCGCAGCAATATCCAGTGCGGTTCGGTGCTGCTGCCGGAAATGAAGATCGCCGGTCAGTGATCCTCTGCGCGATCGGTACCCGCCGGTCGCGCGTTATCCAGTCTTAACCTTGCTTACAAATCTCCGGTTTCGGTTTTGCCCGGTCTTGCCTATGGTAACGGTGGGTTAATTAAAACAATAACTGGAAGGTGAGCAAACATGCAGAATACCCTGAAAGCGCTGGCGGCGTTGACGCTGCTGGCAGCCAGCTCGCTGGCGGTCGCCGCCGATCTGGGCGACGATATGGACACCCTGGCGGAAAACTACAAAACGGTGCTGAATACCGATTCCGCCGCCACCCTCAAACAGAGCCTGCAAAACATGCGCGCCGCCGCGCAGGACGCCAAACAGGGCACTCCGCCGAAGCTGGAAGACAAAGCCGCCGACAGCCCGGAGATGAAAGATTTCCGCAGCGGGTTGGATATCCTGATCGGCCAGATCGATCAGGCGCTGGCGCTGGCCAACCAGGGCAAAGTCGCCGAAGCGAAGCAGCTGGCGCAGGGATTCAAACAGACCCGCGACGCCAACCACAAGAAATTCCGCTAACCCGTCAACCGTCGCGCCCGTCTTCCGTCAGATAGGAGGAGGGCGCCTGCCCCAGCACGCGGCGAAACATGGTTGAAAACGCCGCGCTGCTGTCATATCCCATCTCCATCGCCACCTGCGTTACGCTGCGCCCTTCGGCCAGCAGCGCCAACGCCAGCACCACGCAGGCGCGCTGGCGCCATTGCGAAAACGGCAGGCCGGTCTGCGCGCGAAAGAAACGGCTGAAGGTGCGAATACTCATGTACAGACGAGGGGCCCACCGCTGCGCGGAGTCGTGGGCGTCGGGGTGCTGCAAAAAGGCACGGCACAGCTCGCCCAGCCGGGGATCGGCGGGCAGCGGGATGTGCAACGGCAAGGGTTGCAGCCGGGCCAGCTCATGCAGCAGCAGCGTTGCCAGCGCTCCGTCGCGCCCCTCTTGTTCATACTCCAGCGGCATATCCACCGCTGCCATCAACAGCTGGCGCATCAGCGGAGTGACGCTGACCACCTGACAGACCTGCGGCCGTTCGGCGGGCAACGCGCCGGGTTCGAGATACAGGCTGCGGGTGGTGACGCCGACCATCCTCACCGCGTGCGGCATCTGCGGCGGCAGCCACACCGCGTGCTGCGGCGGGACGACCCAATTGCCTTGCTGCGTGAAAACGTGCATGACGCCGGTGGCGCCGTACAACAACTGCGCGCGCCGGTGGCTGTGCATCGGCAGCAGGTGCCCCGGCGGATAATCGGTGCCGATGGCGATCACCGCGCGCGTTACGTGGTCGATGTCATCAATGCGGACGTTGCGCATGTGTTCCCTTTGGCGGGCAGATTGGCCGAAACGCAATGATAGTTGGCCCTTCATATAAAGCAAGCCAACGGCCGTCGCCCTACTATCGGAGCAGAAAAATAACGCTTGTTCGGGACGCCGCTATTTTATCGGCCATATAGCCCGTGCAAGTTTTCACACCGGGGTGGGACGAAGATTTTCGTTCTCGCAATACAAGAAGTTAATAAGGAATAAAGCGTCTTTTTATTCCAACACCTGAAGCAATAGTTCTTAGCGCAGTTCAATGACTATAAGGTGATATTTCATGTATAAGTTCGGTGTGGTTGGCGGCGGAGCCGCCGGGATCGCTTTTGCGTATAACTTTATAAAAAATAAGTCGGTTAATCATTGCAAAAGGCCGCTTTCCCTGACGGTGTTCGACAAGCAGGGCTTCAAGGGCGGTATGGCATACAGCAGCGATTTTGACAGCCATATATTAAATATGACGCCGGAAAATATGTCGGCGGATATTTTCGACGATGCGCACTTCGTCGATTGGATCGCCATGCATTTCCCACAGTTTTGCCAGGATCGTTATCCGCCGCGCTGGCTGTATCGGGAATATCTCGATTTTATTCGCGACATGACGATTTATATGGCGGCGGACAGCAACGTAGCGCTGAATTTCGTGACCGCCGAAGTGAATGCCATCGCGCCGCTGGAAGCCGGCTACCGGCTGACCACCACCTGTGGCGGTGCCGAACAGATGAACGCGCTGGTGCTGTGTTCGGGGCACAACCCGCCGGAATGTCTCTATCCGGTGGATGGGGTGATCGCTTATCAGGCCCACCAGGATCTGCCGCCGATCAACCCTTATTCGAGCATCGGCGTGATCGGCTGCAGCCTGACGGCGATTGACGCCATCGTTGAGCTGATGGAGCGCCTGGGGGCGACCGACATCTGCGCCCTGTCGCGCTCGGGCCTGTTCCCCAGCGTGCAGCCGGCGCTGATGCGTCCGCCGCCGGAGGCGTTTGTGGAGGGGGTTCGGCGCTTTGTCGCCGGCCGCGATTTCATTGACGCGCATCAACTGGTGCATGCGATCAACGCCGCGCTGGCGCGCCACTATCCGGGGCCGGAGCGGTTGACGGTGCTCTCGGCGCTGGGGGAAAGGCGCGATTGTTACCGCGATCTGGCGGAAAGCCTCGATCGCGCGCGTTTTGCCCGGGAGCATATCTGCAGCTATCTGGCGGCGATCCACCCGGCGGTGTGCGCCGCCTGGGTCAAGATGGATGCCAACAACCGGCAGGTCTTCATGCGCTTTTACAACTCCTCCTGGATGCGCAATCGGCACGCCATGCCGATCAAGAACGCCAACAAGATCGTAGCGGCGTTGGAGAGCCAACGCCTGCGCGCCTGTGGCGGCCTGGCGGATATCAGCAAGGGAACGGACGGGTTTATCCTTCGTTGCCATGAGGCGCGGGTACATGCGCAGTATCTGTTCAACTGCACCACGCCGTCCTATCAACTGCCGCCCAACCGTCTGAGCCAGCAACTGCTGCAAGACGGGCTGGTGCAAGAGAACCTGTTCGGCGGCGTGAAGTGCAACCCGCACACGCTGAAAATCGCCGACCGACGCGGCCGCGAGCAGCATCTCTACTCGCTCGGCGCGCCTGCCAAGGGCGATCTTTTTTACACCTCGGCGATGGAGTCCATCACGCGAGATATCAGCAAGATCGTGTTCAACAACCCTATTTTCAACGCAAAGAAGGCTGAAGCATGAAAAACGTAGCGCTCTTTGTCGGCAACGACATTTTCTCCTGGCTGGTGTGTCAGGATCTGACCGCCACCCTGAAGGGCGAGTGTGCCTTTACGGTGTATTTCCCCCTGGCGAAAAGCGCCGGGCGCACGCAGGAGCCGGCGGTTCGCCGCCTGGGGCTGTATGAGCGCGAAGTGCTGAACGATTTCGTGTTCCCGTTCGTTGGCCGCAACGCCGCCGCCTGCGAGGGGGCCTATCAGCCGCCGGCCCTGTTCCTGGCCGCCGCCGGGGTCAAAGCGCATCGCGTTCTCGACATCAATGACGCCGCGTTTATCAGCAGCCTGGGGCATATGGATGGGGTGATCTCCCTGCGCTGTTATCAGAAATTCTCCGCCGACTATGTGCGCGCCTTCAGCCGACGCGGCAAGCTGCTGTGGAACCTGCATCCGGGGGACTTGCCGCGTTATCGCGGGGTGATGACGCTGTTCCGCGCGTTGATGAACGGTGACAGGGACTGTGCGGTAACGCTGCATGAAATGGATGAGCACTGGGACGCCGGCCCGGTTATCGCCCGCCTGCCCGCCGAGCTGCGTCACGATCTGTCGTTCCTGGAAAACATGATGCTGTTGGGCGTGCAGAGTGGCTCTTTCCTGGCGCGCCGGCTGATGTTGGCGGAGCACAGCGAAGCGATCGCGGCGGAAAAGCAGGGCGATTCGCGCTATTGGGGCTTCCCGGACGCGCAGACGCTGGCGCAGGCGGAACAGGCGGGCATTGAGCTGGTGGACCATGACGCCGTGCGCGAGCAGTATCTGGGGCTGTTCGTCGGCGATCGTTTTCACCCGCTGGCGGGGCAGTTCTGCGCCGGGTTCGACGACTTCGTGCGGGCGCACGGCCATGATTGAAACCTTGATTGTACTGGGTGCCGGTTTTCTGACCGGCATCACCACCATTCTGTTCGGCTTCGGCGGCGGCTTTGTGGTGGTGCCTTTCGTCTATCACCTGATCTCCGCGTCGGGCGAGCAGCCCGGCCAGGCGATGCATATCGCGGTGGCGACCTCGACGGCGGTGATGATCCTCAACGCGAGTTACGCCACGCTGACCAACTGGCGCAGCGGCAACCTGCTGCGTGAAACCATCGTGCCGCTGATCTTTTTCATCGGCATCGGCGCGGCGCTGGGCGCGTTCGCCTCCTCGCTGCTGGCGGACGGCGTGATCCGCGGGCTGTTCGTGGCCTATATGGCGGTGACCATCGCCGACTGTCTGTTCCGCCGGGGTTTTTTGATCAAACCGGCGCGCGCCGAACTTTCCCCCGCCACGCTGTGGGGCGGCGGGCCGCTGATCGGCGGCATCGCCACCCTGCTGGGGGTGGGCGGCAGCGTGATGACGGTGCCGCTGCTGCGCCGCCATGGTTACGACATGAAGTATTGCGTCAGCGCCGCCAACCCGCTGTCGATCCCGGTGGCGGTGATCGGCGCGCTGATGTATATCGTGTTGGGGTGGCGCGAGATGAGCGGGCCGCAGTATCTGGGCTACGTCAATCTGAACGTTCTGGGGCTGCTGGTGGTGGCGGGGATTGCGGGGATCGTATTTGCCAGGCGCTGTTTGCCTAAGGTGAGCGATGCGCTGCATGCCAAAATCTACGTGCTGCTGCTGATCGCCGTGCTGATCGCTATCTGCGTCTGAAACAGAAAGGGCGGCCGGATGCCGCCCTGAGAACCGCTTAACGGTGGTATTCGCCCGCCGCTTCCGGCTGGTACAGCAATTCCAGCACTTCAATCCGCGCTTCTTCACCGTTCGGCAATTGCCAGGAAATCTGCTTGCCGACGTGCATGCCGAGCAGCGCTGCGCCCAGCGGCGCCATCACCGACAGCTGATCGTGGCTGTCTTTCAGCGATGCCGGGTAAACCAGCGTGCGCACGTGCTCTTCATCGGTGTGCAGATCGCGAAAACGCACGCGGCTGTTCATGGTCACCACGTTGGCCGGCATTTTCTCCGGCGGCAGGATTTCCGCGCGATCCAACTCGTCGTTCAGCGCGGCGGCGACGTCGGTGTTGGCAAAGGCCGGTTGTTCCAATAGCGCATCCAGGCGTTCCGCATCCAGCTCATTAATAGTAATGATGGGTTTGGTCATTCCACTCTCCAGTCAAATCAAAGGGTGCCAGTCTGTGCACCCATAAATTCGGAAAAACAACACAAAGCAACACCCCCGCGCCAGAGGAGCGGGGGTGTGGGTAATGTCGATTTGTCCCATTGATAGTAGGCGGTTGGGACGAGAAAAGAAAGAGATCCCGATCACGAAGGCTTTTATCGTCAATTGTGGCGAAAGAAACGGTTAGCCCGGTTATCTATTTGTTATCTCATTAACTTTTTCACCGCAGCGCCGTTTTGCGAAATGGATCCCCGCGCGTCATGCGATTTCCACTTCGAACTGGAAAAAACCGGTCTACACAGAAAATCCTACCGGGGGTAGGGTAAAGACATCACAGAAAGCGGGTTATTCAGGTGATGCGCTTTACGGCTTACTGATTAATGTGGGATCTAGGGGTACTGAAAAGTGAATGATGGATCTGCTTCGATAAAAGAAATTGAACAATCCGATGTCAGCGCAGCCGGTGAGATCACCGCTCGGGTGTTGGCGGATATTGCCGCGATGCTGAATGCTGAAAATATTTATACCAATGCGGTGCAGCAACAGATGCTGGAATCACATATTCGCGCCATGGTGCTGCGTTCAATAACCGGCGAGCCGTTGCCGGAGGTGGATAAATCGTTGTTCGACGAAATCTCCGCCGAATCCATGCAAATGGCGGAGCGCGTGGTGAATCAGTTTGGCACATTGCCTATCGAAGAAGCCTATTTATTGTCAGTGCACTTCGAAGTGGCGAAAGATAATAACGCATAGCGGTTAACGCATCGATTTCAATCAGGAGAATATACCATGGGTCAAATTACCGTAGTGATCGGCGATCGTTTGGGTAAAGGGCAAAAAGTCGGCCAGGGCGTTGAAAACGCAGGCGGAAAAGCGGTGGTTATCCCCGGCGTGGCGGCGGATATGAAGCTGGGTGACGTCATGAAAGCGGAAAACGCGCAGCTGGGCATCTCTTTTTGCGGCAGCGGCGGCGCCGGCGCGATTACCGCGCAAACCAAACACGGCTACAAAGCCAAATACGGCATGCGTTCGGTGGAAGAGGGCGTGACGGCAATTAACGAAGGCTGCAACGTGCTGGGCTTCGGCTTTATGGATAAAGAAGAGTTGGGCCAGAAATTGGTGGAAGCCTACATCAAAAAACATGGCAATCCATAATGAAAGAGCAATATACCACATCGGTAAAGGTGGAGGGTAAAGGCGACAGCAAAGCGAAAGCTTTTGCTTCCGCCTTGGCTAATGTGCAGGGTGCGGTATTAAAGTCCACCAACAATATTCTGCTGCGTATCGAGCCGCAGGACGTCAGCGTCGTGAGAGCGGAAGAGAAAATAACTAAAGAGAAATTTCTTTTCTTCTTTTTGCCGCGTGAAAGAAAGAGCTATGCCGTTTCTCTGGAAATAACCGTGAACGTAACCATTATCAATACCGAGAAGGTTGTCTTCGTCACGAAATAAAAACGTTAGCATAAATGAAAGGGTATACTGATGTTTTTAATCATCTTATTTAAATCGATTATTATCGGTGGGCTGGTGGGGGTCGGCGTAGGGGCCGGCGCCGCACGCATGTTCCACGCGCCGACAACACAGGGCATGGGGGCGTTTCGCACCCTGGGCGAGCTGAATTCCTGCGAGGGCGATCCGGCTTCCCACTTCTCATTCGGTCTGGGCTTCTTCTTCAACGCCTGGGCGTCTTCCGTGGCGGCGGGTTCCTTCACGCAGGACGTCGACCACCGCATCATCCCGCACTGGGGCGCGGCGGCCCTGATGGTCAAGAACCGCAATCTGGCGCAAACGCTGCACGATCCGAAAAAAATGGCTATTGCCTGCGGCATCATCGGCATGCTGGTGGTGGCGTTCCTCAATACCACCGCTTCCGCCGTGCCTGCCGCGCTGCAGGTCACCGCGATCAAGGTGTTGGTACCGGCGGCCAACCTGCTGGTGAACACCGTGATGCCAGTGATCTTCTGGCTGGCGGCGATCGACGCCGGGCGCCGTTCCGGCTTCTGGGGCACCATCTTCGGCGGCCTGGCGCAGCTGATCATGGGCAACGCCGTGCCGGGCCTGGTGCTGGGCATTCTGATCGGCAAAGGCGTGGAAGAGAGCGGCTGGAACAAGATCACCAAGATCATGATGGCGGTGATCGTGCTGCTGTTCGTGCTGAGCGGCTTCTTCCGCGGCTTCGACATGAAAGTTCTCGAGTCCTTCAGCCTCGGCGTGCCGGGCTGGCTGGACGCCATTCACAACACCCTGAGCGGTAAATAAGGAGCGGGATGATGGAAGAGCAAACCCAAAAAGGCTTCTGGTACGCCGACTGGTCATTCCCGATTTTTGTTGGCCTGTTGTCCTCCGGCGTGTTCGCCGGGACGCACATGTACTACCTGTACGGCATCGGCGCCTTTAACGAAGTGGCGTTCGTTTCCATGCTGCGGGCGGGGATGGATACCGGCGTATACGGAGCGGTGGCGGCGTTCGGCGCCAGCTTCCTGTTCGCGCGCATCATCGAAGGCTCGCTGGTGGGCATCCTGGACATCGGCGGCGCGATCCAGACCGGCGTTGGGCTGGGCGTGCCGGCGCTGCTGCTGGGGGCCGGCATCGTGTTCCCGGTCGCCAACTTCGCCGCTTCGCTGGTGACCGGCCTGGTCATCGGCCTGGCGATCGGTTACGTGATCATTCTGGCGCGCAAATTCACCATCAATCAGAGCAACTCCACCTACGGGGCGGACGTGATGATGGGCGCGGGCAACTCGTCGGGCCGTTTCCTCGGGCCGTTGATCATCCTGTCGGCGATGACCGCCTCGATCCCGATCGGCATCGGTTCGCTGCTCGGCGCGCTGCTGTTCTATATCTGGGGTAAACCGATCACCGGCGGAGCGATCCTCGGCGCGATGATCCTGGGGGCGATCTTCCCGGTAGCCATTTCTTGAGAGGCCTGCGCCAGGCGCCGCCCGATGCGGCGGCGCCCGGGCTAACAGGAGCAATGCGGTATGTATGACTTAGTAATCAGAGGCGCCAGACTGGCGGACGACACGCTGATCGATCTGGCGGTGAAAGACGGCAAAATCGCCTCGGTCGGGCGGCTGGCGGCGGACGTCAGCGCCGTTCGCCAACTGGATCTGGCGGGCAACTGCCGCCTGAGCGCCGGTTGGATCGATGCGCACGTGCACTGCTATCCCGACTCGCCGATTTACCATGACGAGCCGGATCGGGTCGGCGTCGCCAGCGGCGTCACCAGCGTAGTCGATGCCGGCAGCACCGGCGCCGACGATATCGACGCCTTTTATCAGCTGACGCGCAGCGCCAAAACCAACGTGTTCGCCTTCCTCAACATCTCGCGCATCGGCCTGCTGCGGCAGAACGAGCTGGCGGAGTTGACGGACATCGACAAGCGCGAGGCCGGCCAGGCCATCGCCAACCATCCCGGTTTCATTATCGGCATCAAGGCGCGCATGAGCAGCAGCGTGGTGGGCAAGAACGGCACCCGGCCGCTGGTGTTGGCCAAAGAGATCCAGCGGGAAAACCGCCAACTGCCGCTGATGGTGCATATCGGCAACAACCCGCCGGATCTGGACGAGATCGCCGATCTGCTGACCCGTGGCGACATCATCACCCACTGCTACAACGGCAAACCGAACCGCATTCTGACACCGGCGGGCACGCTGCGCGAGTCGATCCAGCGCGCGCTGCGGCGCGGCGTGTTGCTCGACGTGGGGCACGGCACCGCCAGCTTCAGCTTCGAGGTGGCGCGCCAGGCGATCAAGCTGGGCATTTTGCCGCACACCATCAGCTCCGATATTTACTGCCGCAACCGCATGAACGGGCCGGTGCACAGCCTGGCGACGGTGATGTCCAAATTTTTCAGCGTCGGCCTGACGCTGCCGCAGGTGATCGCCTGCGTGACGGAGAACGCCGCGTCGGCGCTGCAGCTCAGCGGCAAAGGGCGGCTGGAGCCGGGCTATGACGCCGATTTCACGCTGTTTGAACTGCGCCGCGAACCGCAGGTGTTCGCCGACGCCGAAGGGCAAACCGCCGAGGGCGAACAGCTGTTGGTGCCGCTGGCCGCGGTGGTGGCCGGGGAAATCCTATTAACCGAACAAGGGGAGGCAAGCCATGTCTTCGATTTATGAAAAATACGGTTTGAAGCAGGTGATCAACACCTCCGGCCGCATGACCATTCTCGGCGTTTCCACGCCGCGCCAGGATGTGATCGACGCCGTTGACTACGGCCTGAATCACTATTTCGAAATCAAGGATCTGGTCAACAAGACCGGCGCCTACATCGCCGATCTGCTCAACGTGGAGGACGCGGTGATCGTTTCCTGCGCCTCGGCGGGCATCGCCCAGTCGGTGGCGGCGGTGATCGTCAAAGATAACGCCAATCTGCTGGTGAACCTGCACTCGGCGCCGATCGCCGTGCCGCGTGAGATCGTGTTGCCGCGCGGCCACAACGTCAACTTCGGCGCGCCGGTGGACACCATGGTGGCGCTGGGCGGCGGCAAGGTGGTGGAAGCGGGCTACGCCAACGAATGTTCGCCGGAGCAGATTGAAGCCTGCATCACGCCGCAGACGGCGGCGATCCTGTACGTCAAATCGCACCACTGCGTGCAGAAAAGCATTCTGTCCGTCGAACAGGCGGCGGTGGTGGCGCGCAAGCATAACCTGCCGCTGATCGTCGACGCCGCGGCGGAAGAAGATCTGATGTGTTACTACCAGATGGGAGCCGATCTGGTGATCTACAGCGGCGCCAAAGCCATCGAGGGGCCGACCAGCGGCCTGGTTATCGGCAAGAAACAGTACGTCGAGTGGGTGAAGCTGCAGTCCGGCGGCATCGGCCGGGCGATGAAGGTCGGCAAAGAGGGCATCCTCGGCCTGACGCAGGCGATCGAAAGCTATCTGACGCTTGAGAAAACCACCGGGCAACAGATGGTGGCGCGGATGACGCCGTTCCTCGACAGCCTCAACACCCTGACCGGCGTCAGCGCCAGAACCGTCTGGGACAGCGCCGGCCGCGATATCGCCCGCGCCGAGATCGCCTTCGACGAAGCGGTGCTGGGGCGGTCGACCTATGACATCGTCCAGGCGCTGAAAACCGGCGACATCGCCATCTACTTCCGCGGCTACAAGGCCAACGAGGGCAAGATTGAGGTCGACGTGCGCAGCGTCGATGAGCAACAGCTGATGACCGTCTTTACCTGTATCAAAAACCTGTTTACGGAGAAACAAGCATGAAGCTGCAGCCTAACTACTATCGCGACCGCGTCTGCCTGAACGTGCTGGCCGGCTCCAAAGCCAACGCGCAGGACATCTACGCCGCGGCGGAAGGCCATGTGCTGGTGGGCGTGCTCTCCAAGAACTACCCGGACGTCGACAGCGCGGTGACCGACATGCTGCGCTATGCGCGCCTGATCGAAAACGCGCTCTCGGTCGGCCTGGGCGCCGGCGATCCGAAGCAGTCGGCGATGGTCAGCCTGATCGCTCAGCAGGTGCAGCCGCAGCACATCAACCAGGTGTTTACCGGCGTTGGCGCCAGCCGCGCGCTGCTGGGCCAGAACGACAGCGTGGTCAACGGCCTGGTGTCGCCAACCGGCCGCGTCGGTTGGGTGAAGATCTCTACCGGCCCATTGAGCGCCGCGGCGCCGGACGGCATCGTGCCGGTGGAAACCGCCATCGCCCTGCTGAAAGACATGGGCGGCAGCTCCATCAAGTATTTCCCGATGGGCGGCCTGAAGTGCAAGGACGAATATCAGTACGTAGCCAAGGCCTGCGCCGAGCATGACTTTATGCTGGAGCCGACCGGCGGCATCGATCTGGAGAACTACGAGCCGATCGTCGAGATCGCGCTGGCGGCCGGCGTGAAACGCGTGATCCCGCATATCTACAGTTCGATCATCGACGCCGCCAGCGGCGACACGCGCCCGCAGGACGTGAAAACCCTGCTGGCGATGACCAAAAAGCTGGTGGGCTGAACGCGTAATGGGATGAGGTAAACGCTGGGAGGCGAAGGTTTTCCCCTGGCGCGGCATGCCGCGCCGCCGTTAGCTATAGCCTATAGCTTTCAAGTTGCAGCTAGGCGGCAAGCGCAGGAGCCCCAGGAGCTTACTTAAGTAAGTGACTGGGGTGAGTGCGGGCAGCCAACAACGCTGCGGCTTGAAAGATGACGGATATATACTGAGGATAACTATGCGAAACTGGCAGGCTCCAACCCGACGCACCGCGTTGTTCCTGGCGCTGCTGGCCGTGACCGGCCCGGCGCTGCATGCTGAGGATGCAATGAATTCCACGTCATCTCATTTCGCCTATATCGGCACCTACAATCCCAACGGCGAAGGCGTTTACCGGGTGCAGGTCGATCCGGCCAGCGGCGCGCTGAGTCACACTACGCTGGTCAGCAAAGTGCCGAATCCGGCGCAGCTGACGCTGGGCGCCGATGGCAAGACGCTGTATGTCGCCAGCGAAGTGGCCGATTTCAACGGCGGCAAGCACGGCGGCATCACCGCTTACCGGGTCAATCCGGCCGACGGCGGCCTGACGCAGCTCAACCAGGTGGATTCGCAGGGAGCGGGGCCGGTGTATCTTTCATCGACGCCGGACGGGCGCTATCTGCTGGTGGCCAACTACGTCAGCGGCAGCGTGGCGGCTTTCCCGATCGAAGCGGACGGCAGCCTGGGCGCCGCCAGCTCGGTGCAGCAACAGCAGGGCCCCACGGGCGCGGCCAAACCGGCGGCGGCGGTGAACGGCAGCTTCGCCATCAGCGATCACAATGGCCCGCATGCCCATATGATCGCCAGCGATCCGAGCGGCAAGTTCGTGTTCTCCACCGATCTGGGGTTGGATCGCATCTACCAATGGCGCTTTGACGCCGCGAGCGGCCGGCTGACGCCGAACGATCCGCCGTGGATCGCCGCCTCTTCCGCCGGCGCGGGTCCGCGTCACTTTGTGTTCCATCCGGACGGCGAAGCCGTGCTGCTGGTGAACGAAGAGGCCTCGACGTTGACCAGCTACCGTTTTGATCGCCAAAAAGGTACTCTGAAACAACTGCATGCGGTTTCCGCGCTGCCCGCCGACTATCAGGGCACCAGCTTCGCTTCGGGGCTGGCGCTCAGCAAGAACGGCGACACGCTGTACGTCGCCAACCGGCTGCATAACAGCATTGCCCAGTTCAGCGTGGGCGCCGGCGGTGAGTTGAAACCGGTGGCGGAAACCTGGACGCGCGGCGATTATCCGCGTTCGCTGGCGCTGAGCCCGGATGGCCGCTATCTGTATGCGCTGAACCAGCGCAGCGATAACGTTACCCGCTTCAGCGTAAACCCGACGGACGGCAAACTCAGCTTTGTGGGCGGTTATCTACCGATCGGCAGCCCCTCGCAAATGGCGTTTCTGCCGCCGCCGAAGTAACCCGTGGCCCGCCCGGTTCGCCGGGCGGGTCGCCTGATTGACGGACACAGAATGGTGCGATTTCCTTACCCGCGTTTGGCTTACTTGTTCGATGCTTTGCAAACCGAGACTTTGCCGCAGGATGAGCTGGCGAAGCGTTTCGCCGTGTCCACCCGCACGGTGCGGGCGGACATCACCGCGCTGAACGAGATTCTGGACAAATACGGCGCGCGTTTCGTGCATAACCGCGGTGCCGGCTATCGCCTGCAGGTCGATAACGCCGCGCTGTTCAGCGCCCTGCAGCATCAGGAGCGCCGCAAGCATGCCACCCCGCGCAGCGCGCAGGAGCGTGTGCATTATCTGCTGGTGCGTTTTTTGACCTCAGCCTTCTCCCTTAAACTGGAAGATCTGGCCGACGAGTGGTTCGTCAGCCGCGGTACGTTGCAAAACGACATGGCTGAGGTGAGAGAGCGTCTGGCGCACTATCAATTGACGATTGAAACCAAGCCACGTTACGGCATGAAGCTGTTCGGCACGGAGATGGCGATCCGCGCCTGCCTGACCGATCTGCTGTTCCAACTGCAGCTGGCCGACGCCGAGAACCCGCTGCTCAACAACGAGATCCTGCTGCAGCCGCAGGTAGCGGCGTTCGCCGGATTGCTGCACCCGCTGCTGTCGCAATACGCCATTCGCCTGACCGACGAGGGCGAGCAGTACCTGATCTTCTACTGCGCGGTGGCGCTGCGGCGCATCAACGACGGCTATCCGCTGCCGGACTTCGAGGTGGAAGACGGCGACGATGCGGTGCGCCAGGTATCGACCCGCCTGGCGGCGGAACTGCGTTCTGCCTCCGGCAAAGAGATCTCGATGGCCGAAGAGGCCTATCTGCGGGTCAATATCGCCGCGCGGCGCGTGCAGGACGTGCAGCCGACCGAGATCAACGCCGACGATGAAGAAGCGCTGGTGGACTACATCCTGTCCTACATCAACGCACACTATAACTACAACCTGCAGGGCGACGAGCAGCTGCGGGCCGATCTGCTCACCCATATCAAGACCATGATTACGCGGGTGAAATACCAGATCAATATCCCCAATCCGCTGTTGGCCAACATCAAGCAGCACTATCCGATGGCTTACGACGTGACGCTGGCGGCGGTTTCCAGCTGGGGCAAATACACCCCCTATACCCTGAGCGAGAATGAGATAGGCTATCTGGTGTTGCACATCGGCGTGGGGCTGGAGCGGCATTACAACATCGGTTATGAACGCCACCCGCAGGTGATGCTGGTGTGCGATACCGGCAACTCGACGGTGCGCATGATCCAGGCGCAGATTGCGCGTAAGTATCCGCAGCTGGTGATGACGCGCATCGTCTCGCTGCGCGATTACGAGATGCTTGCGCATATCGACGAAGACTTCGTGATTTCCAACGCCCGCATCGGCGAAAAGAACAAGCCGGTGGTGGTGATGTCGCCGTTCCCAACCGATTACCAGCTGGAGCAGCTGGGCAAGCTGGTGCTGGTGGATCGCACCCGACCGTACATGCTGGAGAAGTTTTTCGACGCCGAGCATTTCATGGTGCTCAACGAGCCGCTGACGCAGGCGGAACTGTTCAGCCGAGTGTGCGGCCAGCTGGAGCGGGAAGGGTACGTCGGCGCGGACTTCTATCCGTCGGTGGTCGAACGCGAGGCGATCGTCTCCACCTTGCTGGGCGAGGGCATCGCGCTGCCGCACTCGCTGGGGCTGCTGGCCAAAAAGACCGTGGTGGTGACGCTGCTGGCGCCGCAGGGCGTCGCCTGGGGAGAAGGCGAGGTCGCGCACGTGATTTTCCTGCTGGCGATCAGCAAGAGCGACTATGAAGAGGCGATGGCGATCTACGAGCTGTTCGTCACCTTCGTGCGTGAACGCTCAATGAGCCGCCTGCTGAGCAGCGACAGCTTCGACAGCTTTAAAGCGGTGGCGCTGGACTGCCTGAGCCGGAGCTGAGGGGCTAATCCGCTTCCGGCAGGAAGAGGGCCGGGGGCAGATTGAAGCGTTTGGCCAGCGCCATAATGTGCGGAATGGTCAGCGATCTTTTGCCACTCAGGATTTGGCTGACCAACGACTTTTTACCGATCTCATGTTCAAAATCACTTTGGCTAAGTTGGTGTTGTTCCATCAATACGCGAAGCGCGGCCACTCCTTGCGGGAGTTGGGCGATACGCTGGTTGAATGCGGTAAATTCGGCGCTGTTATCTTCATATTCGGCGATTTTTTTTGCCAGCATGTCAATCAGCGGATGGTGTTCATCGTTTTCCAGCAAATATTCCACCAATTCGAGCGCTTCCCGGTAGTCTTGCTGAGAGCTGCTGCCCTGCAATAAGGGCACGGCGCGCAGCAGCGCATCGGCGGCCTTAATGGCATCTGTAATCATGATGAACTCCTTCGATAGTGCTGCATCAGCTTGTCGTACTCAGCGTGGCTAACGATATGCTTTATGAAGACTTTCTGTGTCTCGAAGCTGGCGAAGAACAAAATCCGCAGGTGGTTGCCGCCGACGTCAATGACCCACCATTTCTCTTTGTATTTCATACGATCGAGCGAAGGAAAAAGCGCTTTTAACTCGTCCGGCGTGCGGAACTCGCCGCGTCGCAACGCTTTATAAATGGCCTCGAGAGCAGCGGCTTCATTAGGATATTGCTTGGTTGCGTTATTGAACGGCTCCCTGGAAATGATATGCATCGTTCCCTCGATTCCTGCCTGGTGAACATTATAGCGACTGTCTTAGGTGTTCACAAATTGTAAACTTATCATCCCCGCTCACAGTGAGAGAGAAATACCCGGCCGCAGCCCGTTTTTGTCGTTGCATACTATTGCGGTTAGCGCCGTGCGGGTAAATCAATACTTCGCATTTACAGGCAGTTACGGCTGACTTTGGAAGCGGATACGCAAAGTGAAAAGCGGGAGATCGTGTCAGGGAGAGAAGGCAAAGAGAACGAACGCGTCGGTGCGACGCATTCGCGGGAGGGCTTCAGCGGCTAATCTTCATCAAACCCGGAGTTGAACAGCTCGACCACCGCCTCCAGCGCGTTGACTTCGTCGGGGCCGGTCGCTTCGACTTCGATATGCCGGCCCTGGGCGGAGTCCAGCATCAGCAGCGCGATGACGCTGCTGGCCTCGGCTTCGGTGCCGCTTTCGTTGCGCAGCATCACTTCGGCGTCGAAGCTTTGCACCAGCTCGAACAGTTTCATCGCCGGGCGCGCGTGCATGCCCAGCTTGTTTTTGATTTCAACCGTCTGTTTGACCGTCATTGTTTGCGCTTTTCCAGCGTGCGGTGGCGTGACTGCACGTTCTTGCCGCGCGAGCGGAAGTAATCGGCCAGCTGTTCCGCCACGTACACCGAGCGGTGCTTGCCGCCGGTACAGCCGATGGCGACCGTCAGGTAGCTGCGGTTGTTGGTTTCCAGCATCGGCAGCCATTGCTCCAGGTAGCTGCGGGTCTGGTAGATGAAGTTGTGCACTTCGGTATGGCGATCGAGGAACGACGCGACCGGCTTATCCAGACCGGTCATCGGCCGCAGCTTCGGATCCCAGTGCGGGTTCGGCAGGAAGCGCACGTCGAACACGTAGTCGGCGTCGATCGGGATGCCGTGCTTGAAGCCGAAGGATTCGAACACCATGGTCAGCTCGCGCTCACGCTTGCCCAGCAGGCGGGTGCGCAGCATTTCGGCCAGCTCGTGCACCGACATTTCCGAGGTGTCGATAATCAGGTCAGCCCGCGAGCGCAGCGGTTCGAGCAGATCGCTCTCTTCGTCGATGGCGCTTTCCAGCGACAGGTTTTTGCTGGAGAGCGGGTGCAGGCGGCGGGTGTCGCTGTAACGGCGGATCAGCGTGTTGCGATCGGCGTCGAGGAACAGCAGCTGCGGCGAGAAGCTGTCCGGCAGCTGAGTCATCGCGTATTCGAACACTTCCGGCGATTCCGGCATGTTGCGCACGTCGATGCTGACCGCTGCGGAGATATTGCGTTCCGCCAGCGTATTGGCGAGCTGCGGCAGCAGCACCACCGGCAGGTTGTCAACGCAGTAAAAACCCATGTCTTCCAGCGCCCGCAAGGCGACGGATTTTCCGGAACCGGAACGGCCGCTGACAATCATCAGCACCATGTGGCAACTCCCCTGGCATCGCGGCGGCGTTCATCGCTACCGGTGGAAACTTTGTTATTCCGGCCGAGGCCGGATCCATCATCGTGAAACAGTAACGTTATCCGGGCTGGAAGTCACGCCGGCCGGGCATCACTCGGTGATGATTTGGTAAAGTTCTTCGTCGCTTTGCGCGGCGCGCAGGCGGCGGCATACGGTTTTGTCGGCCAGGCGTTTGGCGACCAGCGACAGGGTATGCAAATGGGTTTTGCACTGATCGGCAGGCACCAGCAGCGCGAACAGCAGGTCGACCGGCTGGTTGTCGATAGCGTCGAAAGCGATGGGTTGGTCGAGACGGATAAACACGCCAACGGCCCGCAGTGTGTCCTCTTCCAGTTTGCCGTGGGGAATGGCGATACCGTTGCCGATACCGGTGCTGCCCATGCGCTCCCGGGTGAGAACCGCGTCAAACACCACCTGCGAAGGCAGATTGAGCTGTTTGGCGGCCAGTTCGCTGATAATTTCCAAAGCCCGCTTCTTGCTGGTGCAGTGTACCGAGCTTTTGGTGCACTCGATGTTTAACACCGAGCTTAATTGCATATATTCGTTGTTCATCTCATCTTCACTTAAAACCGCGCCGCCGGGCGCACCCGGCAAGGCGGTTTTTCGTCGGTTTTAACCCTGATTACCGTTCGGCGCGTCACCCATGCGGGTCACGCGCCGAAGGGCGAGGCGGCGACGGATGCCGCCTCATGGAGTGGGTTAGGGTGTCAGTGTTGCTTCAATTTGTCTTTATGTTTGTTCAATTGACGTGCCAATTTGTCGATCAGCGTATCAATTGCGGCATACATATTCTCGTCTTCCGAGGTGGCGTGCAACTCGCCTCCATTCACGTGCACCGTTGCTTCCGCAATTTGCTGCACTTTTTCCACACTTAATACAACATACACCTGATTGATGCGATCAAAATACTGTTCGAGTTTGGCGAACTTGTTGTTCACGAACTCGCGCAACGGATCGGTGATTTCGATGTGGTGTCCGGTAATGTTGAGCTGCATAGTGTCTTCCTTCTCAATAGAGGTCAAACCAACTGTTTACGCTGGTTCGACGGCGGGATGGACAAAGACTCTCGGTACTTGGCGACGGTGCGCCGCGCCACGATGATCCCCTGATCGGCGAGCAGGGTGGCCAGCTTGCTGTCGCTGAGTGGCTTGGCGGGGTTTTCCGCCGCAATCAATTTCTTCACCAACGCGCGGATCGCCGTCGAGGAGGCTTCGCCGCCGCTGTCGGTATTCACGTGGCTGGAGAAGAAATACTTCAATTCAAAAATGCCGCGCGGGCTGTGCAGAAACTTCTGCGTGGTGACGCGCGAGATCGTCGATTCATGCATCTCCACGGCCTGGGCGATATCCGCCAGCACCATGGGTTTCATAAACTCTTCGCCTTGCTCGAAGAACGCCTGCTGTTGGCTGACGATGCAGCGGGTGACTTTCAGCAGCGTCTCGTTGCGGCTCTCCAGGCTTTTAATCAGCCACTTGGCTTCCTGCAGGTTGCTGCGGATAAACTGGCCGTCGGCTTCGCTGCGGGCGCTGTTGCCCAGCGCGGCGTACTGCTGATTGATCTTCAAACGCGGCACGCTGTCGCCGTTGAGCTCGACCGTCCATTTGTTCTGCGTCTTGCGCACCAGCACGTCCGGGATCACGTATTCCGACTCGCCGGTATTGATCGACTGCCCCGGGCGCGGATCGAGCGACTGAATCAGCAGCATCGCTTCTTTCAGTGTATCTTCTTTTAGCCGGGTTGATCGCATCAGGCTGCGAAAGTCGTGGTTGGCCAACAGATCCAGATGGTCGCTGATGATCAGCCGCGCTTCGGCCAGGTAAGGGGTGTCTTTGGCGTATTGGGAGAGCTGCACCAGCAGGCAATCGCGCAGATCGCGCGCGGCGACGCCGATCGGATCGAAACGCTGCACGCGCTTCAATACCGCCTCGACTTCCTCGAGGGTCACGTTCTCGTCGCCCAGGCTTTCCAGAATGTCTTCCAGCGGCACGGTGAGATAGCCGGTGTCGTCCACCGCGTCGACGATGGAGGTGGCGATGGCGGCGTCGGTATCGGAGAACGGCGTCAGATCCACCTGCCACATCAGGTAATCCTGCAGCGTTTGGGTGGTCTCGCCCTGATAGACCGGCAGTTCGTCGTCGCTGTAGTCGGTGCCGGTGCCGGACGGCGTGCCGGCGGTGTAGATCTCATCCCAGGTGGCGTCCAGCGGCAGCTCTTCCGGCATGTCTTTCTGTTCCAGCGCCTCGCGGGTATCGAGCCCCTCGGTCTCCTGGGTTTCTTTGGCGTCGATTTCGTCGTGCAGATCGGTCTGTTCAAGCAGCGGATTGCTCTCCAGCGCCAGCTGGATTTCTTGCTGAAGCTCAAGCGTGGACAACTGCAGCAGGCGGATCGCCTGCTGGAGCTGAGGAGTCATGGCCAGCTGTTGGCTGAGCCTGAGTTGCAAACCTTGCTTCATAGTTTTCTGTCTACTTCCGTTAACGGTGTCGCCCCGCAGGGTGCGCCGGCGCTTAGAGGCGGAACTCTTCGCCCAGATAAACGCGTTTAACCTGCTCGTCGGCCAGAATAGCATCCGGCGTGCCGTGGGCAATCAGTTTGCCCTGGCTGACGATGTAGGCGCGTTCACACACGTCCAGCGTCTCGCGCACGTTGTGGTCGGTGATCAGCACGCCCAGGCCGCTGTCACGCAGGTGCTCGATGATTTTCTTGATATCGATAACGGAGATCGGATCCACCCCGGCGAAGGGTTCGTCCAGCAGTATGAATTTCGGGTTGGCCGCCAGCGCGCGGGCGATTTCGACGCGGCGACGCTCACCGCCGGACAGTGCCTGGCCGAGGCTGTCGCGCAGATGGGAGATATGGAACTCTTCCATCAGCTCCTTGGCGCGGTCTTCGCGCTGTTCGCTGGTGAGATCGGGGCGAATCTCCAGCACCGCCATCAGGTTGTCGTATACGCTCAGGCGGCGGAAGATCGACGCTTCCTGCGGCAGGTAACCGATGCCGCGGCGCGCGCGGGCGTGCAGCGGCAGCAGACTGATGTCTTCTTCGTCGATCACGATGCGCCCGGCGTCGCGCGGCACGATGCCGACCACCATGTAGAAGGTGGTGGTTTTACCGGCGCCGTTCGGCCCGAGCAGGCCGACGATCTCGCCGGATTTCACTTTCAGGCTGACGTCTTCGACAACTTTACGGCCCTTGTAGGCTTTCGCCAGGTTTTCTGCGATGAGTGTTGCCATAAGTGATTAGTTACTCTTTTTCTGCTCGTTTTTGTCTTGCAACTGCGACGGTACCAGAACCGTTGTCACGCGTTTGCCTTTGTCGCTAAACGCCTGCATTTGCTGCTGTTGCACCAGATAGGTGATGCGATCGCCTTTCACGTTGCTGTCGAGCTGCTCCAGATAGGCGTTGCCCGTCAGGGTCACCAGCTGGGTCGCCACGTCGTAACGCACTTTCTGCGCGTGGCCTTTGACCGGCTTGCCGCTGTCCTGCATCTGGTAGAAGGTTACCGGGTTGCCGAACGCTTCAATATAGGTCTTATTCTGATCTCCGCCCGGGCGGGTGACCACCACCTTGTCGGCGCGAATATCGATGGTGCCTTGCTTGATCACCACGTTGTCGGTGAAGGTGCTGACGTTGCTCTGCATGTCCAACGACTGCTTGAGCGAGTCGATGCTTACCGGCTGGCTGGAGTCGGATTTCAGCGCCAGAGCGGGGGCGCTGGCGGCCAAAACTAAGCTGCCGAGCAACAGGTTACGGAGTTGGTTTTTGGTTCTGAATTTCATAGTTGGTCTTAACCTTATCAATCAGCTCAGCGGTTTTGGTCCGCAGGTTCCCACGCATTTTCATGCCGTTAGAGGTAAAATTGGTCCCGTAAATCGTGACTTCGTCATCGGAGGTGACGTCCTGGGTGACCAGGTTTACCTGAGCGTTGTCCGTCTTAATTTTTTCCAGCTGCGAGGTGGTGGTCAGGCTGTTTACCTCGACGTGACCATACAGATACAGCATCCGGTCTTTCGTCAGTTTGGCGCGATCGGCGCGAACTGACCAGGTGGCCACCGCATTCTCATCGAACAGCGTCATTACCGGCTGGGTGAACCAGCTCAGCTCGCCGGCGGTGTAATACTTCGCGTCTTCCGCCACCAGTTTGTAATTCAGCTTGCCGGCCGGGTTGTACACCACGGTGACCGTGTGCTGGCTCTGGTAGGTCGGATCCTGATCGTTGACCGGGCCAGGGGCCGTGTCGTCGCTGAAATCCGTCATGTTCCAGCCGATCAGCGCCAGAACGATCACCGTCAACAGGATGGTGATCCACAGTTTGGTTTTACTCATATCGACAGCCCTTTGGCGTCCTCCAGCTTATTTTGAGCCAAAAGAATGATGTCGCACAGTTCGCGCACCGCGCCGCGGCCGCCGGCAATGCGGGTGACGTAGTGGGCGCGCGGCGTCAGCAGCGGGTGGGCGTCCGCCACCGCGACCGCCAGGCCGACCTGCGCCATTACCGGCCAGTCGATCAGGTCATCGCCGATATAGGCGACCTGATCCGCCGTTAACGACAGTTTATCCAACAGTTCGCGGAAGGCCAAAAGCTTATCGGACTGCCCCTGATACAAATGAGTGATACCGAGCGTCTGCGCGCGGTCTTCCAGCAGCTTGGCGGAGCGACCGGTGATGATCGCCACCTCGATGTCCGAGGTTTTCAAGCAGCGGATGCCGTAGCCGTCGCGCACGTTGAACGCTTTCAATTCTTCACCGTTGTTGCCCATGAAGATCAGGCCGTCCGACAGCACGCCGTCAACGTCGCAAATCAACAGGCGGATGTTCCCGGCACGTGCCATAACCTCTTGTTCTACCGGCCCGTAGCAGGTTTCTACCATACCCATTCCGTTCTATTCCTTAATTAAACGACGCCGGCGCGCAGCATGTCATGCATATGTACCACACCCAGCAACTGGTCGCCATCGGCAACCAGCAGCGCGGTGATGTGGCGTTGTTGCATCAGGTTCAATGCATCGACCGCCAGGATGTTGGGGCGCACCCGTACGCCGCCCGGCGTCATGACATCGGCGATCTTCGCCTCGTGCAGGTTGATGCCCATGTCGAACACCCGGCGCAGGTCGCCGTCGGTGAAGATGCCGGCGATTTTCATCAAATCGTCGCAGACAACCGTCAGGCCCAGATTTTTGCGGGTAATTTCCAGCAGCGCGTCGCGCAGTGAGGCGTCGGCGCTGACGTGGGGCATTTCGTCGCCGCTGTGCATGATATCGCTAACCCGCAGCAGCAGTTTGCGGCCGAGTGCGCCGCCCGGATGCGACAGCGCGAAATCTTCCTGCGTGAAACCGCGCGCCTTCAGCAGCGCGACGGCCAGCGCATCGCCCATCACCAGCGTGGCGGTGGTGCTGGTGGTCGGCGCCAGCCCCAGCGGGCAGGCTTCCTGCGGCACCTTGATGCACAGGTGGATATCCGCCGCCTTGCCCATCGAGCTTTCCGGATTGTTGGTCATACAGATGAGGGTGATCTGCTGGCGTTTCAATACCGGGATCAGCGCCAGGATCTCGCTGGACTCGCCGGAGTTGGAGATGGCGAGCACGATGTCCTGTGGGGTGACCATGCCCAAATCGCCATGGCTGGCCTCCGCCGGGTGAACGAAGAATGAGGGGGTGCCGGTGCTGGCGAAGGTCGCGGCGATCTTGCAGCCGATATGGCCGGATTTGCCCATGCCCATCACCACCACTTTGCCGCCGCAGGCGGCGATCGTTTCGCAGGCGCGGGTGAAGTCTGCGTTGATGTAGCTGTCGAGCTGAGCCAGCCCTTCACGCTCTATCTGAAGCACTTCTTTGCCGGCCTGCTGAAAATCGAAGCCCGGTTGCAACTCAATGTTCGACATACTCATTCCCGTCGGTTTAGCCGAAAGTACTGAAAGGGTTAAAGAACAGCACCGCAAGATACGCAATAAAGCCACATAATAACAGAGCGCCCGCCAGGTGACCGATGCGATGCTTGCGGCCGATGCACAGTACGCTCAGCAGCACGCTGGCCGCCAGCATCACCCAGTAATCGCGCTGGAAGGCGGCGGCGTCTACGCTGCCCGGCGACAGCAGGGCGGGGACGCCCAGCACGATCACCGTGTTGAAAATATTGGAGCCGATGATATTTCCAATCGCCATATCATCCTCGCCCTTCAGCGCCCCGGCGATGGAGGTAGCCAATTCGGGCAGGCTGGTGCCGATGGCGATAATGGTCAAGCCGACCACCAGTTCGCTCAGGCCGAAATAGTGCGCAATCACCGTCGCGTTATCGACCACCATTCTGGA
This sequence comes from Serratia sp. CY33525, assembly GCF_052169115.1. Lineage (NCBI taxonomy): Bacteria > Pseudomonadati > Pseudomonadota > Gammaproteobacteria > Enterobacterales > Yersiniaceae > Serratia > Serratia sp. CY33525. The sequence continues at coordinate 71,097 of NZ_JBJNLK010000005.1, forward strand.
AGAGAGCGGCAGAATGATAAACGCCAGCACCAGCCACAGCACCGCCACGGTGTTGCTGCTGTCCTGCGGCAGCTCGGCGATCTGCTCCATGGTCAGGCTGTCGCTGCCCTCGCGCTGCGCCAGCCGGGCGATTTTCAGCATCAGCAGGATGAAGCCGGCGGCGGCGGCCAGCAGCAGCACGCCGTCCAGCCTGCTCAGGGTGCCGTCCATCAACACGAAACCGCACAATACTGTGACCGCTAACATCAACGGCAGTTCGCGCCGCAGTATCTCGGAACGCGCGGCCAGCGGGTGAATCAGCGCCGCCACACCCAGGATCAATAAGATGTTGGTGATGTTGGAACCTAATACGTTGCCAACGGCCATATCTATCTGCCCGTTCAGCGCGGCGGTGGTGGACACGATCAGCTCCGGCAGCGAAGTGCCGATGCCGACGATGGTCATGCCGATGATCAACGGCGGGACGCCGAGCGAGCGGGAAATCACGGCAGCACCATAAACTAAGCGGTCTGCACCATACACCAGTAGAAATAAACCAACGATTAATAATGCTATCGCGAGAAACATGCAGGGTCCTTTGTCGGGTATTATCCCGGTTCGTTGGTTAAAGCCGTCAATGCGGCGGTATTGCTTGCCCTCCGTTGCGCGCGTGTGAGCCGCAGCAACGGTTTTTCCCGGCTAATAGTTGAACAGTTTCGTTTTTTTTCGTTATGGCGCCAATTTTGACCGGGTGGCGCGGAAAAGTAAAACCAATGGCACCATTGGTTGCGAAATGGCAGTAAGTTTTTGTAAAGATGAGACGGATTGCGCCCATTGCTTTAACATCACGGGTAGATTCAGCAAAAGATGAGTCGTAAAGGGTCCATTAACATGCTCCAAAAGGCAGATAATTTGGTCGAAGTGCGCGACATGAGCTTCTCGCGCGGCGACCGACGGATATTTGAAGACATCAACCTGACGGTGCCTCGCGGTAAGGTCACGGCGATCATGGGGCCATCGGGCATCGGCAAAACCACGCTGCTGCGCCTGATAGGCGGCCAGCTGGCGCCGGACAGCGGGGAGATTTGGTTCGACGGCGACAACATTCCCGCGTTGTCCCGCCGTCAGTTATACGACGCGCGCAAAAAGATGAGCATGCTGTTCCAGTCGGGCGCGCTGTTCACCGATTTGACCGTGTTCGAAAACGTGGCCTACCCGCTGCGCGAGCACAGCAACCTGCCTGAACCCCTGCTGCGCAGCACGGTGCTGATGAAGCTGGAAGCGGTGGGGCTGCGCGGCGCGGCCCAGCTGATGCCCAATGAGCTTTCCGGCGGCATGGCGCGCCGGGCGGCGTTGGCGCGCGCGATCGCGCTGGACCCGGAGATGATCATGTTCGACGAACCTTTCGTCGGCCAGGATCCGATCACCATGGGGGTGCTGGTCAAGCTGATCGATGAGCTGAACCATGCGCTGGGCATTACCTGCATCGTGGTGTCGCACGACGTGCCGGAGGTGCTGAGCATCGCCGACTACGCCTATATCGTGGCCGATCACCGGGTGATCGCCGAAGGCACCACGCAGCAATTGCAGAACAATCCTGATGCGCGCGTGCGCCAGTTTCTGGATGGTATAGCGGATGGGCCGGTGCCGTTCCGCTATCCGGCCGGGGATTATCAGACCGAACTGCTAGGCTTAGGGAGTAAATAAGCTCATGTTATTAAGAGCGTTAGCGTCGTTGGGGCGCAGTGGCATCAACACCAGCGCCAGCTTCGGCCGCGCCGGGTTGATGCTGTTCAACGCGTTGATTGGCCGGCCGGAACCCGGCAAGCAGTGGCCGCTGTTGTTGAAACAGCTCTACAGCGTCGGCGTGCAGTCGCTGCTGATCATCATGGTCTCCGGGCTGTTCATCGGCATGGTGCTGGGCCTGCAGGGCTATATCGTGCTCACCACCTACAGCGCCGAGGCCAGCCTCGGCATGATGGTAGCGCTGTCGCTGCTGCGCGAGCTGGGGCCGGTGGTGACGGCGCTGCTGTTCGCCGGCCGCGCCGGTTCCGCGCTGACGGCGGAAATCGGCCTGATGAAGGCGACGGAGCAGATCTCCAGCCTGGAAATGATGGCGGTCGATCCGCTGCGGCGCATCGTGGCGCCGCGCTTTTGGGCGGGGCTGATCAGCATGCCGCTGTTGACCATCATTTTCGTGGCGATCGGCATCTGGGGCGGCTCGGTGGTCGGCGTGGACTGGAAGGGCATCGACAGCGGCTTCTTCTGGTCGGCGATGCAGGGCGCCGTAGAGTGGAAAAAAGATCTGCTCAACTGCCTGATCAAAAGCGTGGTATTCGCCATTACCGTAACCTGGATTGCCATTTTCAACGGGTACGACGCCGTGCCTACCTCTGAAGGGATTAGCCGGGCGACGACGCGTACCGTGGTGCATTCGTCACTGGCGGTGTTGGGATTGGATTTCGTGCTGACAGCACTGATGTTTGGGAATTGATTCGATGCAAACGAAGAAGAGTGAAATCTGGGTTGGGGCATTTATGCTGATCGCGCTGTGCGCCATCGTGTTTATCTGCCTGCAGGTGGCGAACCTTAAATCGATCGGCAGCGAGCCGACCTACCGCATTTACGCGACGTTCGACAACATCGGCGGCCTGAAACCGCGTTCGCCGGTGAAGATTGGCGGCGTGGTGATCGGCCGCGTGGCGGACATCGAACTCGATTCGAAAACCTACACGCCGCGCGTGGCGCTGGATATCCAGAAAAAGTACGACCAAATCCCGGATACCAGCTCGCTGGCGATCCGCACCTCCGGCCTGCTGGGCGAGCAATATCTGGCGCTTAACGTGGGCTTCGAAGATCCTGATATGGGCACCGCCATCCTGAAAGACGGCGGCACCATTCAGGACACCAAATCAGCCATGGTTCTGGAAGACCTGATCGGCCAGTTCCTGTATAAAAGCGGCGGTCAGGACAGCGCCAAACCGGGAGACGCGGCCGCTGAGCCGGCTGCCGGCGCCGCACCGCAACCCGCTGTTCCAAATCATTAAGAGAGGATACCTGCATGTTTAAACGTTTACTGATGGTGGCTCTGCTGGTGGTTGCACCGCTGGCGAGCGCAGCCGACCAAACCAATCCTTACAGCATGATGCAAGAAGCGGCGCAGAAGACCTTCAGCCGTTTGAAGAATGAACAGCCGAAGATCAAGCAGGACCCGAACTACCTGCGCTCCATCGTGCATCAGGAACTGATGCCGTTCGTGCAGGTGAAATACGCCGGCGCGCTGGTGCTGGGCCGTTACTATAAAGAGGCGACGCCTGCGCAGCGCGAAGCTTACTTCACCGCCTTCCAGGCTTACCTGGAGCAGGCTTACGGCCAGGCGCTGGCGATGTATCACGGCCAGACTTATCAGATCGCGCCTGAACAGCCGCTGGGCAATGCCGACATCGTGGCCATTCGCGTCACCATCATCGACAACGGCGGCCGCCCGCCGGTGCGTCTGGATTTCCAATGGCGCAAGAACAGCAAAACCGGCTATTGGCAGGCCTATGACATGATCGCCGAAGGCGTCAGCATGATCACCACCAAGCAGAACGAGTGGGCGTCTACGCTGCGTACTCAGGGCATCGATGGCCTGACCAAACAGCTGCAGGCCGCCGCCGCGCAGCCTATCACGCTGGACAAGAAAAACTGATGTCGGCAGCGCTCAGCTTCGAATCAGAGCAGCAGACGCTGATCCTGCGCGGTGAACTGGACCGGGAAACGCTGCAGCCGCTGTGGCGGCAGCGCGACGCGCTGATGGCGGATAAAACCGCGATCGACGTGGCGCAACTGCAGCGCGTAGACTCCGCCGGGCTGGCGCTGTTGCTGCATCTGCAGGAAGAGCAGCGCGAGCGCGGCGTCGCGCTGAAAATTTTCGGCGCCACCGAGCGCCTGAAAACGCTGATTGCGCTCTACAACCTGCAGGCGATAATGCCTGTCGATACCGCCGGTTAGCGGCGTTTTACGCCGCCCTTACGTGGTAAAACGATACAAAGCCCCTGTTACGCAGGGGCTTTTTCTTTAGTTTAAGAAAACATCGTATTCCACTAAGATACTAGGCTGTTTATGATCCTTTAGCGGCAGAACTGGATACTATGGAAACCAACGAGATTAAAGACGTGCTGATGCAGGCATTGGCACTGGATGAAGTACATGTGACGGGCGACGGCAGCCATTTTCAGGCGATCGTGGTCGGCGAATTGTTCGCCGGCATGAGCCGCGTCAAAAAACAGCAGACGGTTTACGCACCGCTGATGGAATACATTGCGGACAACCGCATTCATGCCTTGTCTATCAAGGCGTACACCCCTGAAGAGTGGCAGCGAGACCGCAAACTCAACGGATTTTAAGGCTGTTTGCCCTGCCGGGCGGGCAGCTTCAGATTAGATAACAGAGAGTAGTCAGATGGATAAATTTCGTGTGCAGGGTCGGACTCGCCTGAGCGGTGAAGTGTCTATTTCCGGGGCCAAAAACGCCGCCCTGCCGATCCTGTTCGCCGCCCTGTTGGCGGAAGAGCCGGTCGAGCTGCAGAATGTCCCCAAACTGAAGGACATCGACACCACCATTAAACTACTCAACCAGTTGGGTACCAAGATTGAGCGCAACGGTTCGGTCTTCGTGGACGCCAGCGGCGTGAACGAGTTCTGCGCCCCTTACGATCTGGTGAAAACCATGCGAGCTTCCATCTGGGCGCTGGGGCCGCTGGTGGCGCGTTTCGGCCGCGGTCAGGTTTCCCTGCCGGGCGGCTGTGCGATCGGCGCGCGTCCGGTCGATCTGCACATCACCGGCCTCGAGCAGTTGGGTGCCGAGATCAAGCTGGAAGAAGGCTACGTCAAGGCGTCCGTCGAGGGCCGCCTGAAGGGCGCGCACATCGTCATGGACAAGGTGAGCGTGGGCGCGACCGTGACTATCATGAGCGCCGCGACCTTGGCGACCGGCACCACCGTTATCGAGAACGCCGCGCGTGAGCCGGAAATTGTCGATACCGCTAACTTCCTCAATACGCTGGGCGCGAAGATCAGCGGCGCCGGCAGCGACAAGATCACTATCGAGGGCGTCGAGCGTCTGGGCGGCGGCGTGTACCGCGTGCTGCCTGACCGCATCGAGACCGGCACCTTCCTGATCGCCGCCGCGGTTTCCGGCGGCAAAGTGATGTGCCGCAACACCCGTCCGGACACGCTGGATGCGGTGCTGGCCAAGCTGCGCGAAGCCGGTGCCGATATCGAAGTGGGCGAGGACTGGATCAGCCTGGACATGCACGGCAAACGCCCGAAAGCGGTCACCGTGCGCACCGCGCCGCACCCGGGCTTCCCGACCGACATGCAGGCCCAGTTCAGCCTGCTGAACCTGGTGGCGGAAGGCACCGGCGTCATCACCGAGACCATCTTCGAAAACCGCTTCATGCACGTGCCGGAACTGATCCGCATGGGCGCGCACGCGGAAATCGAGAGCAACACCGTGATCTGCCACGGCGTTGAACAGCTGTCCGGCGCTCAGGTGATGGCGACCGATCTGCGCGCTTCCGCCAGCCTGGTGATCGCCGGCTGCATCGCCGACGGCGTGACCGTCGTCGATCGCATCTACCACATCGATCGCGGCTATGAGCGTATTGAAGACAAGCTGCGCGCGCTGGGTGCTAACATCGAGCGCGTGAAAGGCGAGTAAGTCATTAGCGCCGGCGCGGCTGCGTCGGCAGGATGAAAATCAAAGGGCCGGCTATCAATGCCGGCCCTTTTTTAATTATTGTCTTCCGGGAATTCGCCCACCGTCATTTTCAACGTAATGCGTTTGCCGTCGCGCAGCACGATAACCGGTATCTCGGTGCCCGGCCTGATCTCCGCCACCTGATCCATGGTCTCCAGCACGGACACCGCAGGTTTGTTATCCACGTTGATGATGATGTCGTTGATCTGGAAACCGGCGCTGCTCGCCGGGCCGTTCGGCGTGATTTCGGTCACGATGATGCCCTGCAGGCGATCGATGCCGGAATTGGAGGAACGCAGCGGAATGATCTCCTTACCCTGAATGCCGAAATAGCCGCGGATAACGCGGCCGTCGCGGATCAGCTTGTCCATGATTTTGGTAGCCAGTTCGATCGGAATGGCGAAGCCGAGGCCCTCCGGCGTTTCGCCGTCGGTGATTTTGTCATAGGTCAGGGTATTGATGCCGATCAGCTCGCCCAGCGAGTTGACCAGCGCGCCGCCGGAGTTGCCGCGGTTGATTGAGGCATCAGTCTGCAGGAATGTCTGCCGGCCGGTGGTGCTCATACTGATGCGCCCGGTGGCGCTGAGGATGCCCTGAGTCACGGTCTGCCCCAGGTTGTACGGGTTGCCGATTGCCAGCACCACGTCGCCGACGTGGGCAACGCGATTTTTGTTGGTCGGGATCACCGGCAGGTTGCCGGGATCGATCTTCAGCACCGCCAAATCGGTCAGGCCGTCGGAGCCGACCAGCAGCGCTTCGTAGCGGCGGCCATCCTGCAACACCACGGTGATCTGCTGAGCGTCTTTGATCACGTGGCGGTTGGTGATGATATAGCCGCGTTCGTTCATGATCACGCCGGAACCAAGCGACAGCACGTTGGCGGCGCCGTTCAGGTTGCGGTTGTAGATGTTCACCACGGCGGGCGCGGCGCGGCGCACCGCTTTGTTGTAGCTCACCGGCGTTTCGTCGCTGGTATTCTCGGTTTTCTCTGCAAACAGGCCGTTGGAAGAGCGCAGCACGGGCAGAGCGGCCAACAGCAGGCCGGCAACGATGAGACCGATAACGACAGAACGCAAGAGCTTAGCAAACATGGAGTTTTCGTGGTGTGGTGAACGATGTTCGGAGGATAGCATGAGTTAACCGGGCGCAGTATGTCACCGAGCCCGGTTTTTGCACAAATTAACGCAGCAGCAGATAAATGGTTTCGTTACCGCGCACGATATTGAGCGCCATCACCGGCGGTTTGGCTTCCAGCACCTTGCGCAGCGCGGTGATGCTGTCCACGCGCTGGCGGTTGACGCCGATGATCACGTCGCCTTTTTGCAGGCCGATTTGCGCCGCCGTCGAGCCTTTATCCACGTTCTCCACCTTCACGCCCTTGTCGCCGCTCGGCAGCGCGCCGTTGCTGAGGGAAACCCCCTGCAGCGCCGGCGACAGCGTTTCGGCATTGGTCGAGGCGCTCTCGCTGTTGTCCAGCGTGACCGAGACTTCCTGCGGTTTGCCGTCGCGCAGCAGGCCCACCTTGAGGGTTTTGCCCGGCGCGGTGGTGCCGACCTTGGCGCGCAGTTCGGCGAAGCTGTTCACCGGCTTGCCGTCGACGGAAACCAGAATATCCCCGGCTTTGATGCCGGCCTTGGCGGCGGCGGATTTCGGCAGCACTTCGCTGACGAAGGCGCCGCGCTGCGCGTCGGTGTTGAAGGCTTTGGCCATGTCCGGGGTCATTTCACTGCCCTTGATGCCGAGCAGGCCGCGTTTCACTTCGCCGAATTCGATCAACTGCTGGCTCAGGTTCTGCGCCATATTGCTCGGAATGGCGAAGCCGATGCCGACGTTGCCGCCGCTCGGCGCCAGAATGGCGGTATTGATGCCGATCAGCTCGCCGTTCAGGTTAACCAATGCGCCGCCGGAGTTGCCGCGGTTGATCGAGGCGTCGGTCTGAATGAAGTTTTCCAGCCCTTCCAGATTCAGGCCGGTGCGGCCCAATGCCGAGATGATGCCGGAGGTGGCGGTTTGGCCCAGGCCAAACGGGTTGCCGACCGCCACGGCGAAGTCGCCGACGCGCAGCTGATCGGAATCGGCCATCTTGATGGCGGTCAGGTTTTTGGTGTCGCTGAGCTGCAGCAGGGCGATGTCGGATTGCTCATCGCGGCCGACCAGTTTGGCGTCCAGTTCGCGGCCGTCGTTCAACTGCACGCGGATTTTATCGGCGTTGTTGATGACGTGGTTGTTGGTCAGCACGTAGCCTTTGGCAGCGTCGATGATGACGCCGGAGCCCAGCCCTTCAAACGGGCGGGAGCTCTGCTGCTGACCGGGGAAATTGGGGCCGAAGAAGCGTCTGAACTCTTCCGGCAGCTGTTGACGCTGCACCTGGGTGCCGGCGACATGCACGCTCACGACGGCGGGCAAGACTTTTTCCAGCATCGGCGCCAGGCTCGGCAGCGGCTGCCCCTGAACGGCGACGGGCAGGGCCGCGTTGGCCACCGGTGCGGCGCTGAGCGCCAGGCCGAGGCTCATTGCCAATGCACTAAGAATTAACGACTTTTTCTTCATTGATGATAACTCTCTCAATACCTGCCGATGAAAATTTGATGATAAGGCAATCACCTTGTCATAGTGAAGGGTAAGACCGTGAATTTGCGTGCAAAGTTCAGTAAAGGTAATGCGAAGGAAGGTCAATAAGGCACAAACGGGGTTAAACCCGCGGGTGGCCCCGCGGGTGAAGAAGGGATATCAGTCGCGGCGCGCACTTTGGCCGCGCAGCAGGCCGGAGGCCCCTTCAGAATAGTCGCGCGGCATTTCCACCGGCGCCTGATCGTTGTCCGCTTCCGCTTCGGTCAGGCGATAGCGGAACGGGTTCTCCTGCATCGGCAGATCCGGCAGCAGGTTGTTGGAGCTTTTCGCCATATGCTGATACAGCTGACGATAATCACGCGCCATGTTGTCCAGCAGCTCGGCGCTGCGGGCAAAGTGGCCGACCAGCTCCTGACGATACTCTTCCAGCTCGGTTTTGCTCTTGTCCAGCTCGTTCTGCAGGACTTGTTGTTGACGTAATTTACGGTTGCCAAAACGCATCGCCACCGCACCAATCACGATACCGACGACCAAACCAATCAGCGCATACTCCCAGGTCATGATGACTCCTATTTTGACTTCGTTGTTCCGCAGGGATTTTTCACTTAATAATATCCACTATAACCGTTAACCTTGTCAGAGTGGAATCCTGATGCGCTTCCACCCAGTGTTTACAGGGTTTTCAGCGGCGCCCGCAGCGGGCATTTGTGGCGATAACGGTGCGAATCGGCATCAACTTGCCGCCAACGTTGGCTAAATAATTTCTAAGCGTTCTTAGGGAACATCGAACAGATGCAGGCACTATCACCGTTATCTCGCTACCAGCAGGCGCTGGAAGCGGGGGAATATCAGGCCGATGAGGTTCAACGCCGGGCCGTCACTCAACTGGATCGCATTTATCAGGCCTTGCTGCAAAAACCGGCGGCGAGCCCGCCGGCCGGCGGGCTGCGCGGCAAGCTCAGCCGTTTGCTGGGCAAAGGCGGCGAAACGGCGCCGCAGCGCCCGGTGCAGGGGCTGTATATGTGGGGCGGCGTCGGACGCGGCAAAACCTGGTTGATGGACATGTTCTTCCACAGCCTGCCGGGCGATCGCAAAATGCGTCTGCACTTCCACCGCTTCATGCTGCGGGTGCATGAAGAGCTGACCGAGCTGCAAGGGCGGGAAAACCCACTGGACATCGTCGCCGACGGCTTCAAGGCCGAAACCGACGTATTGTGCTTCGACGAATTCTTCGTGTCCGACATCACCGACGCCATGCTGCTGGCCACGCTGCTGCAGGCGCTGTTCGCCCGCGGCATCACGCTGGTGGCTACGTCGAACATCCCGCCGGACGATCTGTATCGCAACGGCCTGCAGCGGGCGCGTTTCCTGCCGGCTATCGATCTGATCAACGAGTTCTGCGACGTGATGAACGTCGACGCCGGCATCGACTATCGTCTGCGCACCCTGACCCAGGCTCACCTCTATCTGACGCCGCTGAACGACCAGACGCGCGCGACCCTGGATCGGATGTTCGTCAAACTGGCGGGCAAGGCGGGGGAGGAGGCGCCGGTGCTGCAGATCAACCATCGGCCGCTGCAGGCCATTCGTTCGGTGGACGGCGTGCTGGCGGTGGATTTCCACACGCTGTGCGAAGAGGCGCGCAGCCAGCTGGATTACATTGCGCTGTCGCGGCTGTATCACAGCGTGATCCTGTATAATGTGCAGGTGATGGGGCCGCTGAAAGAGAATACCGCGCGCCGTTTCCTGGCGCTGGTGGACGAATTCTACGAGCGGCACGTCAAGCTGGTGATCGGCGCCGAGGCGTCGATGTTCGAGATCTACCAAGGGGAACGGCTTAAGTTCGAGTACCAGCGCTGCCTGTCGCGCCTGCAGGAAATGCAGAGCGAAGAGTACCTCAAGCTGCCGCATCTGCCCTGAGTCCGCCGGGCCTATCGCCGGTTGCCTGCCGCCGGCGATAAATTTATTTTCCATTCAAAAACCGTTCGATCTTTGTGAGCGACTTCTCTATAATCTTGCGACCCCACGTTACAACAAAGTTTTTTTTCCCAAAAACTTTATAGTGCCGGCAATGGCTATTCGAAGGGGTAGGTTTGCTGGACTTGTATGGTCGTGTGAGCCTCAACTGTTTTCGAGCGTTTGGGTGTTCACCAACGTGTAACTAATTATTGGGTAAGCTTTCTAATGAAAACTTTTACAGCTAAACCAGAAACCGTAAAACGCGACTGGTACGTTGTTGATGCAGATGGTAAAACTTTAGGCCGTCTCGCTACTGAACTGGCTCGTCGCCTGCGCGGCAAGCATAAAGCGGAATACACCCCGCACGTGGATACCGGTGATTACATCATCGTTCTGAACGCTGACAAAGTTGCTGTAACCGGCAACAAGCGTACAGACAAAGTGTACTACCACCACACCGGCCACATCGGTGGTATCAAGCAAGCGACCTTTGAAGAGATGATTGCCCGCCGTCCTGAGCGCGTGATTGAAATCGCGGTTAAAGGCATGCTGCCAAAGGGCCCGCTGGGTCGTGCTATGTTCCGTAAACTGAAAGTTTACGCGGGCACCGAGCACAATCACGCGGCACAGCAACCGCAAGTTCTGGACATTTAATCGGGATTAATGGCAATGGCTGAAAATCAATACTACGGCACTGGTCGCCGCAAAAGCTCCGCCGCTCGCGTCTTCATCAAGCCGGGCAACGGTAACATCGTTATCAACCAGCGCAGCCTGGAACAGTACTTCGGTCGCGAAACTGCCCGCATGGTAGTTCGTCAGCCGCTGGAACTGGTCGACATGGTTGGCAAACTGGATCTGTACATCACCGTTAAAGGTGGTGGTATCTCCGGTCAAGCTGGCGCTATCCGTCACGGTATCACCCGTGCACTGATGGAATACGATGAGACTCTGCGTTCTGAACTGCGTAAAGCTGGCTTCGTCACCCGTGACGCTCGTCAGGTTGAACGTAAGAAAGTCGGTCTGCGTAAAGCACGTCGTCGTCCGCAGTTCTCCAAGCGTTAATTTTCGCTGCTTCGGCAGTGCGATTTACGCAAAAAACCCGGTGCTTCACCGGGTTTTTTTATGCCTAAAATCCGCCATCCCCGACTAAAATCTGTGGCATATCAGACAATTCAACATGAATTCGCCGCACCGCCCCCACAAAACAAGCAAAATCTGGTAAACTATCACCCACTTTTGCGCCTGTTCGCCGTGCAGTTGACCCCCCTGGGCCGGTTTTTCATGGGCTCGGGTCGCGCTGCGTGCTGCCGGCCTGCGGCAAGATTATTCAGGATAGCAGCCTGTCAGTTGGCTATTCGCAGTATTTTCTAGATAACTTGGAGGTTTTCATGGCTGTCGCTGCCAACAAACGTTCGGTAATGACGCTGTTCTCTGGCCCGACCGACATTTTTAGCCATCAAGTACGCATCGTACTGGCGGAGAAAGGTGTCAGCGTCGAGATCGAGCAGGTCGAAATGGATAACCTGCCGCAAGATCTGATTGACCTCAACCCTTACCAGACGGTGCCTACGCTGGTCGATCGCGAACTGACCCTGTATGAATCCCGCATCATCATGGAATACCTGGATGAGCGTTTCCCGCACCCGCCGCTGATGCCGGTTTACCCGGTTGCCCGTGGCGAGAGCCGTCTGATGATGCTGCGCATCGAGAAGAACTGGTACTCGCTGATGGACAAGATCGAGAAGAGCAGCGGTCAGGAAGCGGAATCCGCCCGTCGCCAACTGCGTGAAGAGCTGCTGGCGATCGCGCCGATCTTCGGTCAGACGCCGTATTTCATGAGCGAAGAGTTCAGCCTGGTGGATTGCTACCTGGCGCCGCTGTTGTGGCGTCTGCCGCAGCTGGGCATCGAATTGAGCGGTGCCGGCTCCAAAGAGCTGAAAGGCTACATGACCCGCGTCTTCGAACGCGACGCCTTCCTGGCTTCCCTGACCGAAGCCGAGCGTGAAATGCGCCTGCAGACCCGGGGCTAAGCGCGATGGACATGTCTCAGATGACGCCGCGTCGCCCGTATCTGCTGCGGGCGTTCTACGACTGGCTGCTGGATAACCAGCTGACGCCGCACCTGGTGGTCGACGTGACTCGCCCGGACGTGCAGGTGCCGATGGAGTTCGCGCGTGACGGCCAGATAGTGCTGAATATCGCGCCGCGCGCGGTAGGCAACCTGGCGTTGGGCAACGAAGACGTGCAGTTCAACGCGCGCTTCGGCGGCGTGCCGCGTCAGGTTTCGGTGCCGATGGCCGCCGTGTTGGCAATCTATGCGCGTGAAAACGGCGCCGGCACGATGTTCGAACCGGAAGCCGCCTACGACGAGAGCGAAGGCGTGTTCGAAGGCCTGGACAATGAGACGATCCCTTCGGAAACGCTGATGTCGGTGATCGACGGCGATCGCCCGGACACCGCGGAAGACAACGGCCCGGACGACGAACCGCCGCAGCCGCCGCGCGGTGGCCGCCCGGCGCTGCGCGTGGTGAAATAAGCCCGCGCGAACAAACGAAAAAGCACCCTATGGGGTGCTTTTTTTTTGCCCGGCAGAAATGAATCAGCCTTTCAAGGCGGCAATGCAGGCATCGCGCGGCGCGCTGAGATCGCCTACGCGCACGGTGGACAAGGCGCGGGTTGCGCGCTGGCGGAAACTGGTGACGGCGGTGTCGCCTTGCACTTCCGGCGGCGCGGTGCAAATGTCATTGAGCGGCAGATCGTTGCCTTTGTTGAGCGCCTGCAACACCGCCGCCGGATTGTAGATCAGGGCGGCGGAGAGGGCCGATTTGATGCCGGCGGTAAAGCCGGCATTGCCGCCGCCGGCCAGCTTGGGCGCCAGGGCAATCCAATTGTCGTCCCCCAGCCGGATGCTGTTTTCCACGGCGTTGAACTGCCCGGCCTTGCCTAACTGAGCCACGACCGGCCGCGCGCCGCGCGCTTCGATATTGTAACCAACCTCCTGCGAATCCAGCGCCATGGCTGAAGCGCTGAAACTGACGGCCAGCAGCGCGCCGGCCAACAGGGAAATGGAGCATTTCATGTTCGCTATCCTTATCTCGGTGTCAGGCGCAGCCGCGCCCCGCAATGGTGCCAACTCAATACTATAGCGCGTTGAGACGGTGAGGAGAGGGGGAGGGGTGACAAAGCGTGGCAGGCTAAAAACGGAGGCCCGGCAATATGCCGGGCCTCCGATGGTACGGAAGGTTTACACTTCCAGGTAGTTCATGATGCCATCTGCCGCTTTGCGGCCTTCGGCAATCGCTGTCACCACCAGGTCGGAGCCGCGCACCGCGTCACCGCCGGCGAAAATTTTCGGGTTGCTGGTCTGGAACGCGTTGTCGCTGCCCTCCGGCGCCAGGATGCGGCCCTGTTTATCGAGCTGCACGTCGTGCGCCGCCAGCCAGTCCATGCGGTGCGGGCGGAAGCCGAACGCCATCACCACCGCGTCCGCGTCGATCACGTGTTCGGAACCCGGTACCTGCTCCGCCGCCTGACGGCCGTTGGCATCCGGCGCGCCCAGCTGGGTGCGCACCATTTTCACCCCGGCCACGCGGCCGGCGCTGTTCAGTTCGATGCTCAGCGGCTGCAGGTTGAACTGGAAGTCCACCCCTTCTTCCCGGGCGTTCTTCACTTCGCGCTTGGAGCCCGGCATGTTGGCTTCGTCGCGGCGGTAGGCGCAGATGACCTGCGTCGCGCCCTGGCGCACCGAGGTGCGCACGCAGTCCATGGCGGTATCACCGCCGCCCAGCACCACCACCCGCTTGCCTTCCATGCTGACGTAAGGCTCGTGCTGATCGGCTTCATACCCCATCAGCTGCTTGGTGTTGGCGATCAGGAACGGCAGCGCGTCGTACACGCCCTGCGCTTCCTCGTTCTCCAGGCCGCCGCGCATCGACTGATAGGTGCCGACGCCGAGGAATACCGCATCGTACTCGCTCAGCAAGGTCTCCATGCTGACGTCTTTGCCCACTTCAGTGTTCAGTTGGAACTCGATGCCCATCTCGCTGAAAATGCCGCGGCGTTTGACCATCACTTCCTTTTCCAGCTTGAAGGCCGGGATGCCGAAGGTCAGCAGGCCGCCGATCTCAGGATGACGGTCATACACCACCGCTTTGACGCCGTTGCGGGTCAACACGTCGGCGCAGGCCAGCCCGGCAGGGCCGGCGCCGACGATCGCCACGCGCTTGCCGGTCGGCTGCACGTGCGACATGTCCGGCTTCCAGCCCATTTCGATGGCCTTATCGCTGATGTAGCGCTCGATATTGCCGATGGTGACCGCGCCGAACTCGTCGTTCAGGGTGCAGGAGCCTTCGCACAGGCGATCCTGCGGACACACGCGGCCGCACACTTCCGGCAGGCTGTTGGTCTGATGCGCCAGGTCCGCCGCTTCCATGATGCGGCCTTCGTTGGCCAGCTTCAGCCAGTTCGGGATGTAGTTGTGCACCGGGCACTTCCACTCGCAATACGGGTTGCCGCAGGACAGACAGCGGTCCGCCTGGGCCTTGGCCTGGGTTTCCGAAAACGGTTCGTAGATCTCGACGAACTCGATTTTGCGGATCTTCAGCGGTTTCTTTGGCGGATCAACACGCTGCAGGTCGATAAATTGATAAACGTTCTGGCTCATTAATGACCTACCTCTTACTGCGCCTGCACCCGCAGCTCGGCTGCGGAACGGCTACGGTGACCCAACAGCGCTTTGACATCGCTGGACTTCGGTTTGACCAGGGCGAACTTCGGCGCCCACTCCGGCCAGTTGGCCAGGATCTCTTCCGCGCGGGAAGAGCCGGTCGCCTGCACGTGTTCGGTGATCAGGCCGCGCAGGTGCTCCTCATGGATCGCCAGCTGATCGACATCCAGCACTTCCACCAGCTCCGGGTTCACGCGCTTGCGGAACTCGCCGTCTTCGTCCAGCACGTAGGCGAAGCCGCCGGTCATGCCCGCACCGAAGTTGATGCCGGTTTTACCCAGCACGCAGACGATGCCGCCGGTCATGTATTCGCAGCCGTTGTCGCCGATGCCTTCCACCACGGTGATGGCGCCGGAGTTGCGCACCGCGAAGCGTTCGCCCGCGCGGCCGGCGGCGAACAGTTTGCCGCCGGTGGCGCCGTACAGGCAGGTGTTGCCGACGATGCTGGCTTCATGGCTGCGGAAGGCGGAGCCGATCGGCGGACGCACCGCGATGCTGCCGCCGGCCATGCCTTTGCCGACATAGTCGTTGGCGTCGCCGGTCAGGGTCAGCTCGACGCCGCCGGCGTTCCAGACGCCGAAGCTCTGCCCGGCGGTGCCGGAGAAGTGCGCCTTGATCGGATCGGCCGCCATGCCCTGATCGCCGTGCACGTCGGCGATTGCGCCGGACAGCATGGCGCCCACGGAGCGGTCGGTGTTGCGAATGTCGAAGTAGAAGGTTTTACCCTGCTTCGCTTCGATATGCGGCTGCGCCTGCGCCAGCAGCTCTTTGTTCAGCAGGCCCTTGTCGAACGCCGGGTTGCTGCTTTCGGTGCAGTACACCGCTTTGCCCGGATGCGGCGTGGCGGTTTTCAGCAGCGGTGCCAGATCCAGCTTGTTCTGCTTGGCGGAAATGCCGTCCAGCTCGGTCAGGAACTCGGTGCGGCCGATCAGATCCACCAGCTGGCTCACGCCCAGCTGCGCCATGATCTCGCGGGTTTCACGCGCGATAAACTGGAAGTAATTCGTCACGCGTTCCGGCAGGCCGTGGTAGTGATCGCGGCGCAGCTTGTCGTCCTGAGTCGCGACGCCGGTCGCGCAGTTGTTGAGGTGACAGATGCGCAGGTATTTACAGCCCAGCGCCACCATCGGCCCGGTGCCGAAGCCGAAGCTTTCCGCGCCCAGGATCGCCGCCTTGACGATGTCGACGCCGGTTTTCAGGCCGCCGTCCACCTGCAGGCGGATCTTGTGGCGCAGGCCGTTGGCCACCAGCGCCTGCTGGGTTTCCACCAGGCCCAGCTCCCACGGACAGCCGGCGTATTTCACCGAGGACAGTGGGCTGGCGCCGGTGCCGCCGTCGTAACCGGCGATGGTGATGAGATCGGCATAGGCTTTCGCCACGCCGGTGGCGATGGTGCCGACGCCCGGCTCGGAAACCAGTTTCACCGAGATCACCGCTTTCGGGTTGACCTGCTTCAGGTCGAAGATCAGCTGCGCCAGATCTTCGATCGAGTAGATGTCGTGGTGCGGCGGCGGGGAGATCAGCGTTACGCCCGGCACCGAGTAACGCAGTCTGGCGATGTACGGAGTCACCTTGTCGCCCGGCAGCTGGCCGCCTTCGCCCGGTTTGGCGCCCTGCGCCACCTTAATCTGGATCACGTCGGCGTTCACCAGGTAGGCCGGCGTCACGCCGAAGCGGCCGGAGGCCACCTGTTTGATGCGCGACACCTTGTTGGTGCGGTAGCGCGCCGGATCTTCGCCGCCTTCGCCGGAGTTGGAGAAGCCGCCGAGGCCGTTCATGGCGATCGCCAGCGACTCGTGCGCTTCCGGGCTCAGTGCGCCGATCGACATCGCCGCGGTGTCGAAGCGTTTGAACAGCGACTCCGCCGGTTCAACCTGATCGACCGGGATCGGTTCGCCTTTCGGCGTGATGGCCAGCAGATCGCGCAGCATGGCGACCGGCCGCTCGTTCACCAGCTTGGCGTAGGCCTGATAGTCGCTATATTCCCCGCTGTGCACCGCTTTTTGCAGCGAGTTCACCACGTCCGGGTTGTAGGCGTGGTATTCGCCGCCATGCACGAATTTCAGCAGGCCGCCTTGCTCCAGCGGTTTGCGTTTCAGCCAGGCGCGCTTGGAAAGGTTCTGCAGATCCTGCTGGAAGTCGCTGAAGCTGGCGCCGCCGATGCGGCTGACCACGCCCTGGAAGCACAGATCCGCCAGATCGCGATGCAGGCCGACCGCTTCGAACAGCTTGGAGCAGCGGTAAGAGGCGATGGTCGAGATGCCCATTTTGGACATGATCTTGTACAGGCCTTTATTGATGCCGTTGCGGTAGTTCAGCATCACGTCGCGGTATTTCTTGTCGATCGCCTGGCTGTCCACCAGCTTGGCCAAGGTTTCATAGGCCAGGTACGGGTAGATGGCGGTCGCGCCGAAGCCGAGCAGCACGGCGAAGTGGTGCGGATCGCGGGCGCTGGCGGTTTCAACAATCAGGTTGGCGTCGCAGCGCAGGCTTTTCTCTACCAGGCGGGTTTGCACGGCGCCAACGGCCATCGGGGCCGGGACCGGCAGGCGGCCGGGCGCGATGGCGCGGTCGGACAGCACCAACAGCACCGCGCCCTCGCGCACCTTGCGTTCCGCTTCGTCGCACAGGGCGCGAATGGTCTGCTCCAGATCCTGTTGCTGCGGATCGAAGGTCAGATCGAGCGTCTCGGCGCGATAGTATTCGCCTTCCAGCGTGGTGAGCTGTTTGAAATCGGAGTACAGCAGGATCGGCGATTTGAAGCTCAGGCGGTGCGCCTGGCCTTCGGCTTCGCAGAAAACGTTCATTTCACGGCCGATGCTGGTGGCCAGCGACATGACGTGCGCTTCGCGCAGCGGATCGATCGGCGGGTTGGTGACCTGCGCGAACTGCTGGCGGAAATAGTCGTAAACGATGCGCGGCCGGCTGGAGAGCACGGCGAACGGGGTATCGTCGCCCATCGAACCGGTGGCTTCCTGGCCGATCTCGCCCAGCACGCGGATCACCTGATCCAGCTCTTCGCTGCTGTAGCCGAACTGTTTCTGGTAGGTTTCGAGCTGCGCGTCGTCGAGTTCGCGGCTGCCGACCTGATCGTCCGGCAGATCTTCGAACGGCACCAGACGTTTGACGTTTTTCTCCATCCACTCTTTATACGGGTGGCGGCTTTTCAGATCGTTGTCGGTTTCCGCCGAGTGCAGGATGCGGCCGCTGCGGGTGTCGATCACCATCAGCTCGCCGGGGCCGACGCGGCCTTTTTCCACCACTTCATCCGGCTGGTAATCCCAGATGCCGACTTCGGAGGCGCAGGTGATCAGCTTGTCTTTGGTGATCACATAGCGCGCCGGGCGCAAGCCGTTGCGATCGAGGTTACAGGCGGCGTAGCGGCCGTCGGACATCACGATGCCGGCCGGGCCGTCCCACGGCTCCATGTGCATCGAGTTGAAGTCGAAGAAGGCGCGCAGATCGCCGTCCATGTCCGGGTTGTTCTGCCAGGCCGGCGGCACCAGCAGGCGCATGGCGCGGATGAGATCCATCCCGCCCGCCAGCAGCAGCTCCAGCATGTTGTCCAGCGAGCTGGAGTCGGAGCCGGTTTCGTTGACGAACGGCGCGGCGGCCTGCAGATCCGGGATCAGCGGCGTTTGGAATTTGTAGGTACGGGCACGCGCCCATTGGCGGTTGCCGGTGATGGTGTTGATTTCGCCGTTGTGCGCCAGGTAGCGGAACGGCTGCGCCAGCGGCCAGCGCGGCACAGTGTTGGTGGAGAAGCGCTGGTGGAACAGGCAAATGGCCGATTCCAGGCGCAGGTCCGCCAGATCGAGATAGAAGCGCGGTAGATCCGCAGGCATGCACAGGCCTTTATAGATCGTCACCAGATTGGAGAAGCTGCAGACGTAGAAGCTGTTGTCCTGCACGCGTTTCTCGATGCGGCGGCGCGCCACGAACAGGCGGCGCTCCATATCGCGCGGGCGCCAGCCGGCCGGGGCGTTAACGAAGATTTGCTCGATGCGCGGCAGGGAGGAGAGGGCGATTTCACCCAGCACGTCCGGGTTGGTCGGCACTTCGCGCCAGCCGACGATCGACAGCGTTTCGTTTTGCAGCTCTTCTTCCACGATGCGGCGGCTGAGGCGCGCTTCCTCTTCATTCTGGCTGAGGAATATCATGCCGACGGCGTAGTTCTTGGCCAAACGCCAGCCGCGCTCTTCCGCCACCATGCGGAAGAAGCGATCGGGTTTTTGCAGCAACAGGCCGCAGCCGTCGCCGGTCTTGCCGTCGGCCAGGATCGCGCCGCGGTGCTGCATGCGGGCCAGCGCGTGAATGGCGGTGCGCACCACCTTGTGGCTAGGTTCGCCTTCTATGTGGGCGATCAGGCCGAAACCACAGTTGTCCCTCTCTTGGGATTTATCGTACAACATATCGTGAACCTCCCCAGGCTCTGCGTGACTCTCACAACCTACTGCGAGGGGGCTTCCCAATTTCAGGCAGAAGTCCAATCAGCAAGTTAACCCCGCCAATCTGCTTTTCCGCCCTCCATCAATGGCCTCTCGTGACGGTCTCACAAGTGGTATAGGACTTGTTTTAAGAGGGAGTCTTCAATTACTGCATAAATATGACGAGACGTTTGCCCGTCCAGAAAGCTTCCAGCGGACTTCCAACTTAGCGAGAAAGAATTCGCAGGTCAAATGTGGGCTTAAGATAGATTCTTATCGAATTTATGGTATTTATTTATTTGAAAAATAAGGTGTTTAATGCATTTTTGCACTATCGTGGGGCAACGCCGATCCCCGCAGAAGTGTGAGCTGTCTCACTATAGTGCAACCCCTTAATCTCTGCACCATGCTAGTGCGGGGGTTAATGGCAGAGTTTTATTCTATAAGATATTGCTTAGTTGATGTTTATGACTATTTTTCACCGTGTTGTCATATTGCCGTTAACGGTTGCGTGACGATTAGAATAATTCATCAGAATTATAGTGAATTGATTTGCGTTTATGATGAATAGTTATGCCTGGTGGCGCCTTGCGGGGAAAGCGTTGATCTCTGTCATCGCGGGAAAAGCCGTTTCTTATTAGCATCGCGGCTTTGAACACAGAGAATCACCAAGATTATGCAGTTGCCGCAATTAGTCAATATGTTTGGCGCGGATCTCCAGCGCCGCCATGGCGAAAAGATCCATAAACTCACGCTGCATGGCGGATTCAGCTGCCCTAACCGCGACGGCACGTTGGGGCGCGGCGGCTGTACGTTTTGCAACGTCGCTTCATTCGCCGATGAGGCGATGCAGCGGCAAAGTATCGCCGAACAGCTGGCGCAGCAGGCCGCGCGGGTCGACCGGGCGCGGCGCTATCTGGCCTATTTTCAGGCCTATACCAGCACCTATGCGGAGGTCGAACTGCTGGCGTCGATGTATCGGCAGGCGTTGGCGCAGAGCGACATGGTCGGCCTGTGCGTCGGCACTCGCCCGGACTGCGTGCCGCCCGCCGCATTGGATCTGCTGACGGAGTATCGCGAAGAGGGTTATGAAGTGTGGCTGGAACTGGGGCTGCAGACGGCGCACGATAAAACGCTCAAACGCATCAACCGCGGCCATGATTTCCGCTGCTATCAGCAGACCGCGCAACGGGCTCGGCAGCGCGGGCTGAAGGTGTGCTGCCATCTGATCGTCGGGCTGCCGGGAGAAACCCAGCGCGATCATCTGCTCACGCTGCAGCGGGTGGTGGAGAGCGGCGTGGATGGCATCAAGCTGCATCCGCTGCACGTTGTTACCGGCAGCACCCTGGCCCGCGCGTGGCGCGCCGGGCGCTTGCCCGAACTGGCGCTGGAAGATTACGCCGTCAGCGCCGGGGAGATGATCCGCCACACGCCGGGCGAGGTGGTGTATCACCGCCTGTCCGCCAGCGCCCGTCGGCCTACGCTGCTGGCGCCGCTGTGGTGCGAAAACCGCTGGCGCGGCATGCAGGCGGTGGGCGCTTATCTGCAGCAATACGGCGGGCAGGGCAGCGCGCTGGATGCCGCCCTGCATTATTCACCGACGTTATAACTGCAGGTTGGCGCGCACCTCCACGCGGGCGCGCTGCAGATCGGCCTGCAGCTGCGGATTCGCCAGCAGTCGTGCGGCGAGCGCCGTCGCCGCCAACTTGCCGCCTTCAAGATCGCTCGGGTAGTGAACGCCGGCAATCACCCGGCTTTGCGCATTGCTTGCCGCCCGCTCAAACAGCGCGCTGCGTTTTTCTGGCACCATCTGCGCCAACAGGAGCGCCGTCAGGTAGCTGTCCATCGCGTGTCCGCTAGGGTAGGAATCGCCTTCCGGCGGCGGCAGCAGCGGTTTCACGCGGCTGTCGGCCTCATAGGGGCGCGGGCGGCCATAGAAGGCCTTGGCGGGCATCAGGCTTTGTTCAAAGTCCTGATAGACCCGGCGGAACAGGGCGGCGGTGAGCGGATGGCGATCGACGGTAAAGGTCGGGCCGAAGATCTCGCGGGCGAAGGGGAAGGCGGCGTCTTCCAGGTGGTCATCCCGCTTGGCTTTGGCGATTTGTTCCGCCGTGCGGTTAGCCTGAATGGCCAGCACTGCCTGCAGATCCGCCCGATTCTGCGGCGTATCCGTTGAAGGCGGCGGCGGCAACAGCGTGGCGATTTGCCGTTGCTCTGCACTCAGGTAGCCGGTCACGGCAGTGGCGGCCTTCAGGGGCAAAATAACGGTCAAAGACAGGACGAACAGGGTAGTACGATAGATGGTTAACATGGTCAATCCTCACGTCAGGGAAATGAGGAAGCCTGCCGGGCTGGCCACAACGCTGCTGCCGGTGAAAGTAAACCGCGGGATAACATCCTTTCCCTTACTTCAAGCCTCAGGGCTTCGCTATCCGTGTCTGCTAAAGCATGCGTCATGCACGGTGCATCATTAATATATTAACGGAAAGGCCTTCTCAAGCGGCTGAGGTGTGGGGTGCGTCACATAAAAAGTCTTTTAGTTACAAGTGATTAATCCCTAAGTATGAGCGGATTGATCAACGTGCTTTTCCACGGTGTCGACGGCAATGAACCGCCCGATGCACGCCAGACGCCGCTATTTTCCGTTAGCAGGACTTGACTCTCAGACACGGCGGAAAAATTTACGGTATGATTCAAAAGATTGTGTCTGATGGGAGCCGCTATGAAGCAAATCCGGGTGTTGGCCCAGTACTACGTTGATTTAATGGTGAAACTGGGGTTGGTGCGCTTCTCGCTGCTGCTGGCCTCGGCGCTGGTGGTGCTGGCGATGGTGGTGCAGATGGCGGTGACCATGCTGCTGCGCGGCGAAGTGGAAAGCATCGACGTGGTGCGTTCAATCTTCTTCGGCCTGTTGATCACCCCGTGGGCGGTCTACTTCCTCTCGGTGGTGGTGGAGCAGCTGGAGGAGTCGCGCCAACGGCTGGCGCGGCTGGTGGACAAGCTGGAAGAGATGCGCCACCGCGATCTGGAGCTCAATCAGCAGCTCAAAGACAATATCAGCCAGCTGAATCAGGAGATCGCCGATCGCATCAAGGCGGAAGAAGAGCGTCTGCAGGTGATGGAGAAGCTGACGGAAGAGATGGAACAGCGCGAGCTGGCGCAGATTGAGCTGGGCCAGCAGTCGGCGCTGCTGCGTTCCTTCCTCGACGCCTCGCCGGACCTGGTCTACTACCGCAACGAAGACAAAGAGTTCTCCGGCTGCAACCGCGCGATGGAGCTGCTGACCGGCAAGAGCGAGAAGCAGCTGATCGGCCTGACGCCGTTCGACGTCTACGGCCAGGAGATCGCCGAAAAGGTCATTGAGACCGACGAGAAGGTGTTCCGCCACAACGTCTCGCTGACCTACGAACAATGGCTGGTGTATCCCGACGGCCGCAAGGCCTGTTTCGAACTGCGCAAGGTGCCGTTTTACGACCGGGTGGGCAAACGCCACGGGCTGATGGGCTTCGGCCGCGATATTACCGAGCGTAAGCGCTACCAGGACGCGCTGGAGAACGCCAGCCGGGAGAAGACCACCTTTATCTCCACCATCAGCCACGAGCTGCGTACGCCGCTTAACGGCATCGTCGGCCTGAGCCGCATCCTGCTCGATACCGAGCTGAACGACGAGCAGCTGAAATACCTGAAGACCATTCACGTCAGCGCCATCACCCTCGGCAATATCTTCAACGACATTATCGAAATGGACAAGCTCGAGCGGCGCAAGGTGCAGCTCGACAACCAGCCGGTGGACTTCACCGGTTTCCTGGCGGATCTGGAGAATCTCTCCGGCCTGCTGGCGCAGCCGAAAGGGCTGCAGTTCATCATGGAGCCGCAAACGCCGCTGCCGCAGCAGATCGTGACCGACGGCACGCGCCTGCGGCAGATTTTGTGGAACCTGATCGGCAACGCGGTGAAATTTACCCAGCAGGGGCAAATCGTGGTGCGCGTGCGGCGCGAGGCGCAGGAGAAGCTGGTGTTCGAGGTGGAAGACTCGGGCATGGGCATCCCGCAGGACGAGCAGGACAAGATCTTCGCCATGTATTACCAGGTGAAAGATCAGCGCGGCGGCCGCCCGGCCACCGGCACCGGCATCGGGCTGGCGGTCTCCAAGCGGCTGGCGCAGAGCATGGGCGGCGACATCACCGTGCGTAGCGAACAGGGGCACGGTTCTTGCTTCACTCTGACCATCCAGGCGCCGGCGGTGCAGGAAGCCGTCAGCGCGGCGCCGGAGGAAGAGGAGCTGCCGTTGCCGGCGCTGCACATCCTGCTGGTGGAGGATATCGAACTGAACGTGATCGTGGCGCGCTCGGTGCTGGAGAAGCTGGGCAACAGCGTCGAAGTGGCGATGAACGGCCACGATGCGCTGGCGATGTTCGATCCGGACGAGTTCGATCTGGTGCTGCTGGATATTCAACTGCCGGACATGACCGGGCTGGACATCGCCCGGGCGCTGCGTGAGCGCTACGCCGGGCAGGCGCTGCCGCCGCTGGTTGCGCTGACCGCCAACGTGCTGAAAGACAAAAAAGAGTACCTCGAGGCGGGCATGGACGATGTGCTGAGCAAGCCGCTGTCGGTGCCGGCGCTGACCCAGGTCATCAAACACTATTGGGATCATCAACCTTCTCACACTTCAAAGAAAACGGAGCACAAGGCGATGCAGATTAATGAGTCGTTACTCGATACCGCGATGCTGGAACAGTACATGGATCTGGTTGGCCCGCAGCTGATCCACCAAAGCCTGGAGATGTTCGAACAGATGATGCCGGGCTATCTGGCGGTGCTGGACTCCAACATGACGGCGCGCGATCAGAAAGGCATCACCGAGGAAGGGCACAAGATCAAGGGCGCCGCCGGTTCGGTCGGTCTGCGTCACCTGCAGCAGCTGGCGCAGCAGATTCAAACGCCGACGCTGCCGGCCTGGTGGGATAACGTGCAGGACTGGGTGGATGAGTTGAAGCAAGAGTGGCGCAACGACGTGCAGGTACTGCGGGCTTGGGTAGAGAACGCTGAAAAAAAATGACCCCGACCTAAGCCGGGGTGCGCGAATATTGCGCCAACACCAGGGAAATTGTGAACCTGCGTATTGGTTTCAGTGTTCTGGTCGAGCAGGTTGTAGCGAATTCCTAAACATCATACAGCCAACAACATAGCAAATGTAAGCGCTCTTGTTAGAAGATTCATTAAAATGTGTGATGTAGATTAGTGTTTGTCAACTCCGAGCACGAACCAGTTGACAGCAGCGACAGGAGTAAGAGTGATGAAAAAGGTGGGTGTAGTCCTCAGCGGCAGCGGCGTTTATGACGGTACGGAGATCCATGAAGCGGTGCTGACGCTGCTGGCGTTGGATCGTGCCGGCGCGCAGGCGGTGTGCTTTGCGCCTGATAAACCACAACGCCATGTTATTAATCACTTATCGGGTGATGAGATGGCGGAGACGCGCAATGTCCTGATTGAGTCGGCGCGAATTGCCCGCGGCGCGGTGCAGCCGCTGGCGCTGGCGGAGGCCGCGCAGCTGGATGCGCTGATCGTGCCCGGCGGCTTTGGCACCGCCAAGAACCTCAGCAACTTCGCCGAAGCCGGCGCGGAATGTTGGGTCGATGAAGATTTGGCGCGCCTGACGCGCGAGATGCATAAGGCCAACAAACCAATTGGCCTGATGTGCATCGCGCCGGCGCTGTTGCCGAAACTGCTGGATCAACAAGCGCGGCTGACCATTGGCAACGATCCGGACCTGGGAGAAGTGATTGACGCCATGGGCGGCGAACCGGTGATTTGCCCGGTGGACGACATCGTGGTGGACAGCGATCACAAGATCGTGACCACGCCGGCCTATATGCTGGCGCCGTCGATCGCGCAGGCGGCTCTCGGCATCGATAAGCTGGTGGCGCGGGTGCTGGAACTGGCTGAATGAGAAAATCGCTCGGCGGATGGCGGCGGCTGCGCCCGTGGTATTGGCTGAAGCGCGGCGTCATTGCGATCCTCGGCCTGTGGGCGTTGGGCATTGTGCTCTTCGCCTTCCTGCCGGTGCCGTTTTCCGCCGTGATGGTGGAGAGGCAAGTCAGCGCCTGGCTGAGCGGCGACTTCGGCTACGTCGCCCATTCGGACTGGGTGTCGATGGACGACATCTCGCCGCAAATGGCGCTGGCGGTGATGGCGGCGGAGGATCAGAAGTTTCCAGACCATTGGGGCTTCGACGTGGCGGCTATTGAAAAGGCGCTCAGCCACAACGAGAAGCGCCCGACGCGCATCCGCGGTGCGTCCACGCTGTCGCAGCAAACCGCCAAGAACCTGTTTCTGTGGGATGGCCGCAGCTGGCTGCGCAAAGGGCTGGAGGCCGGATTGACGTCGGGCATCGAGCTGGTGTGGACCAAACGGCGCATTCTGACGGTGTATCTGAACATCGTCGAGTTCGGAGACGGGGTATTCGGCGTGGAGGAGGCTTCACAGCGCTTTTTCCATAAGCCGGCTAAACGTCTGAGCGCGGCCGAGGCGGCGCTGCTGGCGGCGGTATTGCCGAATCCACATCGTTTCAGGGCCGATGCGCCGTCCGGCTATGTGGTGCAGCGTCAACAGTGGATCATGCGCCAGATGCGGCAACTGGGCGGGGAAGCGTTTTTACGCGAGAACTCGCTGGATTAAACGGGCGGGAACGGCAGGGCGCCGTTCCCGCCAAGCGGATTATTTCACATAGGTAAAGGCGGTGGTGACGTGCTTCACGCCGCTGACCTGGCTGGCTATCTGCGCCGCCGACTGCCCTTCCTGCTGTGTGACCAGGCCCAGCAAGAACACTTCGCCGTTTTCGGTAGTGACCTTCACGTTGGACGATTTCACCGTATCGCTGGTCAACAGCTGCGAACGCACCTTGGTGGTGATCCAGGTGTCGGAGGACGCGGTGCTCAGGCTGACCGGCGTGCCCTGACGGATTTCGTTATACACTTCGCTCGTGCCTTCCACGCCCATGGCGATCTGCTTGGCGCGCGCGGTGAGCTCGACGTTAGGCGACTGGCCGGTCAACAGCACCTTGCCCTGATAGGCGGTGGCGACCACCCGGGCATCTTTCTTCAACTGCTGGTCTTTGCTCAGGGCGTTTTCGACCCTGGCTTCCAGCGTGCCGTCATCCACCTGGGTCCCGACGCTGCGCGGGTCGGTGGCGGTTTTGGTGGCGACGGCCGCACTGCCGACGACGACGCCGGCGATACAGCCTTGCAACAGCAGGGCGCTGGACAGCACTGCAAATGTGGCTTTTAGCTTCATCTCAGTTCCTTAATCGTCCTGGTGGGGGAATAACGTGTTGTCTATCAGGTCGCACAGGCAGTTTACGGTCAGCATATGCATTTCCTGAATGCGTGAGCTGCGGTGCGACGGGATGCGGATCTCGACGTCCTGCTGGCCGAGCAGCCCGGCCAGCTCGCCGCCGTCGTAGCCGGTGAGCGCGACGATGGTCATATCGCGCGTGACGGCCGCCTCGACCGCTTTCACAATATCACGGCTGTTGCCGCGGGTGGAAATCGCCAGCAGCACGTCGCCGGTGTGCCCGAGCGCGCGCACCTGCTTGGCGTACACTTCGTCGTGCAGCCGATCGTTGCTGATCGCCGTCAGCACCACGTTGTCGGCGTTGAGGGCGATGGCCGGCAGGCTGGGGCGCTCGGTTTCAAAACGGTTGATCATGCTGGCGGCGAAGTGCTGCGCGTTGGCCGCCGAGGTGCCGTTGCCGCAGCACAGGATTTTGTTGCCGTTGAGTAAGGATTGAACCAGCGTCATTGCAGCGCGGGAAATGGCGTCCGGCAATGCTTCCGCCGCCGCGATCTGGGTTTGGATGCTTTCGGTAAAACAGACTTTAATTCTATCCAGCACGTTGTATTAATCCACTAAGTCAAAGGGCCGGTCTGCGCCGCAAAACCCCGATTAATCCGCATTGAAGGCGTTGGGTATCCATTCTAACTGGCTACCGGTAATGGCCAAAACATCAAAACGGCAAGATGATGTGTCAAAACTGGCTCCGCGCCCCGCCAGCCAGACGGCGGCGGCGTGCAGCAACCGCCGTTGTTTGCGAAAGGTGACGCTGGCGGCCGCGCCGCCGAAGGCGTCGTTGCGGCGGTAGCGCACTTCGACGAATACCCAGGTAGCGCCGTCGCGCATGATGAGGTCGAGCTCACCGCCGCGCACCGCGACGTTGGCGGCGCAGAAGGTGAGCCCGGCGTGTTCCAGGTGACGGCGGGCCAGTAACTCATAGCCCGCCCCTGAGGCGCGTGGGTTCAAGAGACCGGAACGACCGTGCCCTGACGGTATTGCAGCCAAGGCAGTTTACGGTTGATCACGCAGTTCGGCGACGCGCTCAGCATACCGGTGGTGCCGGAAACCTGGAAGCCCGGCAGCTGGCGCATTTCAGCAAAGTGGTTGGCCAATGTCCAGGCATCCATCCCCATCGCATACAGGCGCACCAACGAGTAGTCGTTGCGGAAGCGCGCGCTGGCCTGCTGCAACAGCTGAGGGTTTGAACCGGCCAGCAGCGGGATATCGCTGAACTGCAGGCCTTCCATTTCCAGACGGAAGTCCGGGCCGGCGCCGGCCTGGTAGCTGCGCGAGCTGGCGTACATCGCCGGCTTGCCGCGCGAGCTGGTGGCCATGTCGATCATCGGTTTGATCAGCGTCAGCTGAGACTGTGTGGCGACGATATACACCGCGTCGACGCCGCCGGTTGCGGCGGGCACGTCGCTCGGCGGCGCCGGAATGGTCAGCCCGGCGATGGTCACGCTCTGCGGCGCCGGGGCGCTCGACATCGGCGTGCCGGTCATGCGGATGCCGCCGCTGTTCACCATCTGGCGCAGCTCGCCGGCGGAGCCGATGTCCTGACGCAGCACGGTTTGCCCGCCTTGCTTCTGCCATTCCTGGTTAAAGGCCTTGGCGACGCGATCGCCGAAGGCGCCGCGCGGCACCAGCAGCAGCGGTTGACGCTTCTGCTGTTCCCAGATGTGGCGAGCGGCGTCGCGCGCTTCATCTTCCGGCGACAGGGCGAAGTAACAGATGTTCAGGTTGTCCTTCGGCGTTTCCGGCTGGTTGAGCGCCAGCACGTTCAGCGTAGTGGTGCTGGCGGACAGCTGATCGACGTTCTCTTTCAGCAGCGGCCCGACCACCAGGGTGGCGCCATCCTGCTGCGCCTGGCTCAGCAAGGCGGCCAGCGGCTGGCTGGTGGTGTCGTACACTTTGACCTGCGCGTTGGCGGCCTGCGGCGGCGTTATCGGCGCGCTGGACGGCGCAGCGGGTTGTGCGGCGGTCACGGCAGGCTGGCTCTCTTGCGCCGAAGGGCTGACCGCGCCGTTGGCGTTGATGTCACCCGTGGCGACCTGATCGGCCGGCGCCGTTTGGGCCGGCGCGCTGGCCGGTGGCGCGGCTTGAGGCTGCGGTGCCGGCATGGAACCGCCGTTTTTCGCCGCTTCGAAGCCTTGCTGGATGGCGTCGGCGAACACTTTCGCCTGGCCGTTCAACGGCAGCAGCAGGGCGATTTTCGAGGTGGAGGCCTGGGTGAAGTTCAGCACCTGGTTCAGGCGAGCCGGCAGCGTTTTGGCCGCCGGGTTCTTCGGATAACGGTTCTGCCAGTCTTTGATGCCGGCCTTCAGCAGATCGGGATCCTGCTTGTTGTCCTGATAGACGCGCAGCAGATCCAGCCAGCCTTGCAGCACGTTCTCGTCGGCGTTGATCACCAGGCTGTTCATCTCCTGCGGCGTCAGCTGCAGCAGCGCCTGCCAGGTCTGATCCAGGTTGTCCTGATGCGGTTTGCCGGTCAGCAACGGCTCCTGGGCGATATAGGCGCGGATCAACGGCAGCGACGCTTTGCCCTGATTGGCGGCGATCTGCGCCTGGTAGTAGCGCACCTTCTGATTCGGCGACAGCGAACCGCTGTCCAGGTGGCCCAGCGTGCTGCGGGCGCTGACGTAGCTCTTGTTGGCGATCTGCAGTTCGGCGGTCAGCAACTGGCGTTCAGTCTGCTGCGCGCCGCTGAGGTTTTTCGGCAGCTGATTCAACTGGTCGCCGGCCTGCGGCAGTTTTCCTTCACGCAGCAAGGCGCGAATAGCAAGTAATTGCCAGTCAGCCTTGTTATCATCGCTGCTTTGCTGCAACTGCTGCAGGTAGTAATCGGAGCTGGCGCTCGCTTCGTCCTGTATATTGGCGGGCGGCGTTTGCGGGGCCCGACTTGGACAGCCTGCCAAGAAAAGGGCGGCCGCGATGACTGCGGTAAGTCGGACAGGCTTGGAACGCCCTGCTTTGGTACGAACGAATGTTGAGGAAAGCATACTGTATCCAGTGATGTTTTTTTCAAGATGCTCAATATTAAATCGGCAACCCGGATGAAACAATGAATCAACACCAACAATCAGTCATTTCTGCATCAACGCTGTATGTGGTGCCCACCCCCATCGGCAATCTGGGCGATATCACCCACCGTGCGTTAGAGGTACTGAAAAGCGTTGATCTGATCGCGGCGGAAGACACGCGCCATACCGGATTGCTGCTGCAACACTTCGCGATCAACGCGCGTCTGTTCGCGCTGCATGACCACAACGAACAGCAAAAGGCCGATCAACTGCTGGCGAAACTGCAGGAGGGCCAGAGCATCGCGCTGGTGTCCGACGCCGGCACGCCGCTGATCAACGATCCCGGTTATCACCTGGTGCGCCGCTGCCGCGAGGCCGGCATTCGCGTGGTGCCGCTGCCGGGCGCCTGCGCCGCCACCACCGCGCTGTGCGCCGCGGGCGTCGCTTCCGACCGTTTCTGCTACGAGGGCTTCCTGCCGGCGAAAACCAAGGGGCGCAAGGATACGCTGATGGCGCTGGCGGAGGAACCGCGCACGCTGATTTTCTACGAATCTACTCACCGCCTGCTGGAAAGCCTGCAGGACATGGTCACCGTCTGGGGGCCGCAGCGCTATGTGGTGCTGGCGCGCGAGCTGACCAAAACCTGGGAATCCATCCACGGCGCGCCGGTGGGCGAGCTGCTGGCGTGGGTGCAGGAAGATGAAGTGCGCCGCCGCGGCGAGATGGTGCTGATCGTCGAAGGCCACAAGGCGCAGGAGGATGCGCTGCCGCTTGAGGCGCTGCGCACGCTGGCGCTGCTGCAAAAAGAGCTGCCGCTGAAAAAGGCGGCGGCGCTGGCGGCGGAAATCCACGGCGTGAAGAAAAATGCGCTGTATAAGCACGCGCTGGAGCAACAACAGCCGTAAAGCGGTTGACCTGCCGCCGCCGCGACGCTACTATCCGCGCCGGAGTTGACCAGACAGTCGCCGCTTCATTGCCGTCCTCTTCGGGGAGACAGATGGAGGGGAGGAAAGTCCGGGCTCCATAGGGCAGGGTGCCAGGTAACGCCTGGGAGGCGCAAGCCTACGACTAGTGCAACAGAGAGCAAACCGCCGATGGCCCGCGCAAGCGGGATCAGGTAAGGGTGAAAGGGTGCGGTAAGAGCGCACCGCGCGGCTGGCAACAGTTCGTGGCACGGTAAACTCCACCCGGAGCAAGGCCAAATAGGGGTTCACATGGTACGGCCCGTACTGAACCCGGGTAGGCTGCTTGAGCCAGTGAGCGATTGCTGGCCTAGAGGAATGACTGTCCACGACAGAACCCGGCTTACCGGTCAACTCCCTCGACAAAAGAAAACCCCGCGCAACGCCAGTTGCGCGGGGTTTTTCGTTTTCCGGCCGGCTTACATTGGCAGGTCAATCAACAGTGCGCGCAGCGGCGTCTCGGCGCGGATCGTCAGGCGATTCTCCTCGCGCACGAAGGCGCCGTCGCCGCAGGTCAGGCGTTGTTCTTCGTGGCGCTCGCCGGTGGCGGCGATGGTGCCGTGAATCGACTGCAAATAGGCGCGCGGCCCGTTAATCGTCAGCGTTTGTTCTTCGCCCGGCTGCAGATCGAGATGGTGGATCCAAACCTGCTGGCGCAGCTGCAGGCTACCCTGCGCGCCGTCCGGCGAGGCCAGCAGCAGGTTGCCCGCCGCCGGCAGCGTCAGGCGCTGCACCCGCTCGTTGTTGCGTTCCGGGCAGGCGTCCAGCCACAGCTGCAGGCGAGTCAGCGGCGTATCGCTGCTGACGTTCTGTTCGCTGTAGCTCAGGCTCGGCTGGGTGGCCAGCAGCAGCGCTTCACCGGCTTTGGCGCGCGCGGTGTTGCCGTCGCTGTCGCGGTATTCCGCCTCGCCCTGCAGGATCAGGTTCAGGATATCCACGCTGGGATAGGTGCGCGGCTGGAACGACGCGCCCGGCGCCAGCACCTCCTGATTCAGCACCCGCAGCGACGCGTAGCCCATCAGTTTGGGATCGAAGTAGTGACCAAAGGAAAAGGTGTAGCGAGCCTGCAGCCAACCAAAGTCAGCTTGCCCGCATTGTTGTGCTGTTCTGCATGTGATCATGGCAATCGGCTCTCTAAATTCATTATCCAAATGGTAAGCATCTGGACGTCGGATTGTTAGCCAGTTAATCTGGTCGGCATATTCAAATTTCCTGACAGAGGGATGTGATGGCCAGAGATCGGGCGCTCACGCTTGAGGCGCTGAGAGTGATGGACGCGATCGACCGGCGCGGCAGCTTCGCCGCGGCCGCCGACGAATTGGGCCGGGTGCCGTCGGCGCTCAGCTACACCATGCAAAAATTGGAAGAAGAATTGGACGTGGTGCTGTTCGACCGTTCGGGCCACCGCACCAAGTTCACCAACGTGGGGCGCATGTTGCTGGAGCGCGGGCGGGTGCTGCTGGAAGCGGCCGACAAGCTGACCACCGACGCCGAAGCGCTGGCGCGCGGTTGGGAAACCCACCTGACCATCGTCAGCGAAGCGCTGTCGCCGCCGAGCCTGCTGTTTCCGCTGGTGGACAAGCTGGCGCTGAAGGCCAACACCCAGGTGTCGATTTTCACCGAGGTGCTGGCGGGCGCCTGGGAACGGCTGGAGCAGGGGCGCGCCGACATCGTGATCGCGCCGGACATGCACTTCCGCGCGTCGTCGGAGATCAACACCCGCAAACTGTACAAGGTGATGAGCGTTTACGTCGCCGCGCCGGATCACCCGATCCACCAAGAGCCGGAGCCGTTGTCTGAGGTGACCCGCGTGAAGTACCGCGGCATCGCGGTGGCGGATACCGCCCGCGAGCGCCCGGTGTTGACCGTACAGCTGCTGGATAAACAACAGCGCCTGACGGTGAGCACCATCGAAGACAAACGCCTGGCGCTGCTGGCCGGGCTGGGGGTGGCGACCATGCCCTACCCGATGGTGGAGAAAGATATCGAAGCCGGGCGGCTGCGCGTGGTGGGGCCGGAATACAGCCGCGAAGCCGATATCATCATGGCCTGGCGGCGCGACAGCATGGGGGAGGCGAAGGCCTGGTTCCTGCGCGAAATTCCGCGCCTGTTCGCACAGCGTTAACGCCGGTTGGATGACATCCCCTTGCCGGGCGGCAAGGGGATTTTTTTGCCTTAGCCGAAGCGCTGGTCGCGGCCGTGCGGCTCGTCCAGATCCTGCGCCGGCCCGATGGAAATGATGCCGTGCGGGTTGATGGTGGCGTGGCTGCGGTAGTAGTGGTTGCGAATGTGCGGCAGGCTGACCGTCTCGGCGATGCCCGGCATCTGGTAGATGTCGCGCAGGAAACCGTACAGGTTCAGGTAGTCGCTGATGCGGTGTTTGTCGCACTTGAAGTGGGTGACGTACACCGGGTCGAAGCGCACCAGCGTGGTCCACAGACGCAGATCGGCTTCGGTCAGCCGATCGCCGGTCAGGTAGCGGTGCTGCCCCAGGATCTGCTCCAGGCGTTCGAGCGCGCTGAAGACCCCGCTGACCGCGTCGTCATACGCTTCCTGGCTGGTGGCGAAACCGGCCTTGTACACGCCGTTGTTCACTTGATCGTAAATCCAACCGTTCAGCTCATCGATTTTGCCGCGCAGATCGGCCGGGTAGTAATCGCCCGCGCGGGCGCCCACGCCGTCAAACGCGCTGTTGAACATGCGGATGATATCGGCGGATTCGTTGCTGACGATGGTTTGCTGCTGTTTATCCCACAGCACCGGCACGGTTACGCGCCCGCTGTAGTGCGGATCGGCACGCAGGTAGATCTGGTACAAGAAGTCGGCGTGATACAGCGGATCGCCGGTGGTTTCAGGAAAATCCTGGCCGAAGGTCCAGCCGTTTTCCAGCATCAGCGGGTGCACCACCGAGACCGGAATGATCTGCTCCAGCCCTTTCAGTTTGCGCATCAGCAGCGTGCGGTGCGCCCAGGGGCAGGCGAGGGAAACGTACAGGTGATAACGGCCCGCTTCGGCCTGGAAGCCGCCCGCGCCGTGTTCGCCCGGCTGACCGTCGGCGGTCACCCAATTGCGAAACTGAGCGGTTGAACGTTTGAAACGGCCGCCGGTAGATTTCGTGTCATACCAGATGTCTTGCCAAACGCCATCGACGAGTTGTCCCATGGGAATCTCCTTGGTGTCCGAGTGAAAAGCGACAGGGCCCGGCATGCCGGGCCCTGAATGACAGTTTAGATTACCATTTCTTGTTCAGAAGACGGTCGATGCTAAAGCCGCCAGGGCCTGCGACCGCCAACACGATGAAGCCGCCGGCGATGGTCAGGTTTTTCATGAACATCAGCTGGTTTACGCCTTCCGCAAAGTCAGTGTGGAACAGCAGCGCGGTCAGAATGGTGAAACCGGCAGTGAACAGCGCCACGGTACGGGTCAGGAAGCCGAACAGGATCGCCAGACCGCCGCCAAATTCCAGCAGGATGGTCAGTGGCAGCAAGAAGCCAGGCACGCCCATCGATTGCATGTACTGTTGGGTACCGGCATAAGCGTCACCCATTTTGCCGTAGCCTGCCACGATAAACAGGATTGGCATCAGAATACGAGCAACCAACAAACCTGTATCTTCTAATTTTTTCATCATCTACTCCAACGTGTTTTTGTGTGCCTGTTCGGCGGTAGTCATATCAACGGGCGGCGTAGCGGGTCTCTTACCCTGTCCGCTCCGTCTCGAATTGATGGAGTGAATGTTAAGCGGGAAGTGCTCAGGTTGTTAGCAAGTAAAACTGTCGTAATTTTTCAAAAAATCTGAATCTTTAGCGTGCTAATAAACTGACGCTTGTCAGCAGGTTGCCCGGCCCTCGGGATAAGCAGCGCTGTTTTAGGGGGAAAGCGAGGGCGGAGCAACAGGATGTTTGAAGGAAAAGCGCGGGGCTTACTTGGCGGAGAAGGTCTTTTTAAACAGTCGGATAGCGCTCCAGGCGCCGAAAGCGCGGCGCGACCAGCGGATCATCTTGCTGGGGTGGCGGATGCCGTACAGCGCCATGACGCTTGAACCGAGCACCAGATAGCGGCGCAGGCCAAACACCGTCTGCCAGCCGCGGTCGATGCGTTCGGTCTTTTCCAGCCATAAAGACTTGTGTTCGGCCAGATCCAGACGCTGTTGCTGGATCTGGCGAATCAGCCTCTCTTTTTTCCATTCCAGATAGCGGCGGCGGCTCATGGCTCGCGCTCCAGTTCGGCACGATCGAGTTCCAGCTGCTTGCGCGTGGCGCCGAGCAGCGTGGTGCGACGGGCCTTGACCAGCGTCCAAATGGTGCCGACCACGACCAGGAACAGCAGCACGCCGGTCGTGGCACCCAGCGCCATCAGCCGATAGACCGGATCGATGGCCCAGAAGATCAGGATCAGCAGGCTCATCAAACCGAAGGCGGTAAACAGCAGCGTCATACCGGCCATGATCAGCAGCTGAATGAGGTTGGCTTTCTCCTCTTCCAGCTCGACCACCGCCAGCCGGACACGGGTTTCCACCATGCCGACCAGGATCGTGATGATGCGCTGACCGATATCCAGGACCCCTTTAGCGGGGCCCTGCGCGCGCACTTGCGGTTGTTCAGCCATGATTAACGACGCGCGAGCAGCACGCCCAACACCACGCCGACCGCCGCGCCGATGCCGATGCCGGTCCACGGGTTGTCGCGCACATAGTCGTCGGCCTGGCCGGCGATCTGCTTGGTTTGCGAAGCCAGCTTGTCACCGGCGTCGCTCAGGCGAGCGCGGGTCTCTTTCAGCGCGCCTTCCGCCTTCGAGCGCAGCTTCTCCAGCTCGGCTTTCGGCTTGTCGGTAGAGGAGTTCAGCACTTCCTCCAGCGTATCGGCTAAGGACTTCAGTTCAGCGCGTAAGTTTTCTGCATTTGAATCATGTGCCATGTGATTATTCCTTAACGTTTATTTCGACAGACTTTTAACATAGCGGATTTTTTCGCCGGAGCAAAGGGGTGATTGCCAGCAGATAACACCAGGCATCAATCCAATATGCTTAATAAATCCCGTGTGATGGGGCTCTCATCGATAAATCCGCTGGTACAAAAAAATTATTCCGCCTGAGCGCGTTTCAGCTCAGCCTGCGCTTCCGCCAGCTTCTGCTGCTTCTTGGCGACCTTGTCCAGCTTGCCGGTTTGCTGCGCTTCTTTCAGCTCCTGCCGGCGTTCGTCGACCTTGCGCTGTTTCTCCGCGATATTTTTCTGGCGTTCGGCCTGCAGGCCGGCTTCGGTACAGTGAGTCTGCACTTCGCTCAGCGCTTTTTTCAGCCCGTCCACGCGGTGGGTGTTGCCGTGCTGGGTGGCATAGTCGATTTGCTGCTGGATGTCTTGCGCTTTGGCGGCGCAGCCGCCCTCAGCGGCCGAAGCGAGGGCCGGCAGCGTGCAGAGTGGCAACAGCAGTAACAGTGAATGGCGTAATTTCATCTTTCAGTTCCTTTTCATGGGATGCCTGAACAGGCACCCGCTTTCCTGACTGCCGAAGGCGGCAGCGCGAGAGGAGGGCGTTCATCGCCGGCTGAAGTTACCCTTCAGCATAGTCATGAAACCGGCGCGCCCCCAAAGAATCAGCCGTGACTCGGTGCTGACTGATTAATTCTTGAGCTAATCGGTGCGAATGAAAATGAAAATAATGCAATGAAAGGAAACCCCTTCATATGAAGGGGGATTATCCCAGATTGAGTGGGGAACGCGCAAATTCGCGTACCCAATGCGACGGCACGGGGGACTCGCTCAACGCGATGTGGTAACCGGGCGGCAAAATGGTTTGCAGCGCTTCGCGCGCCAGCAATTGCTGCTCCGGCGAATCCAGACGGATGACCAGGCCATCGCCTTCCGGCGTGATGCTTTTGATGCGGATGCCGCGCTCATCCAGGCGCTGGTAGACGTAAAAACCGTCGGGCAGCGACAGCCCTTGCTGGCTGGCGCGAATGCGCAGCTCGCTCTCGGTGCGCACCATGCAGGGCACCAACAGCGTCGCCAACGCCAGCAGGGCGAGCGCGATCATCAGGACGTATTGCCAGCGCGGGCGCTTTGCTGTCACGCCCCTTTCCCCGGGTTCTGGCTGCTGGCGCGTTTCTTGCGCCACAGCACGATCAACGAGCCGATCAACCCGACTACCAGCAATACCAGCGGCAACATCATCAGGCAGAACATCAGCTGATCTTCATACTTGCGGAACACCGGGGTTTTGCCCAGCGCGAAGCCCAGCGTTGTCAGGATCAAGACCCACAGCAGGCCGCTCATCCAGTTGAAGAACTGGAAGCGCGCGTTGCTCAGGCCGGACAGGCCGGCGATGGTCGGCAGCAGGGTGCGCACGAAGGCCAGGAAGCGGCCGACCAGCAGGGCGGAAAGCCCGTGGCGGTGGAACAGGTTGTGAGCGCGTTGATGGTAATGGGCCGGCAGGTGCGAAAGCCAGCCTTGCACCGTTCGCGTATTGCCGAGCCACCGGCCCTGTATGTAGCTGACCCAGCATCCCAGGCTGGCGGCGACGGTCAGTATGACGATGGTCAGCGGGAAGCCCATGGTGCCTTTGGCGATCAGCACGCCGACCAGGATCAGCAGGCTGTCACCCGGCAGGAAAGCGGCCGGCAGCAGGCCGTTTTCCAAAAACAGAATCATGAACAGCAGGATGTAGAGGGTCCACACCAACGAAGGGTTCGCCAGCGTCTCAAAATCCTGCTGCCACAGGGCATGTATCAGTTCTTTAATGATGTCCATCCGGTGTTCCTAAAACGTCATTGTTTATTTTTATCTCAGCGGCGGAACGGGCGTGGGCTGAAAGCGCGCGGCGATCCTGAATGCTGATAACGATGAAACGGCGTTGCTTTAAGGTTTTTAGCGGTGCGACACCGGTCATAGGTGATAAGTCAGCGTGCCACGGTACTGCATGTTACTTTCTTTCCAGCCGGCCTGCCGACTCTGTTGCCTGGAGGCGTCCAGCATCCAGTCGACCTGGGCAAGCCGGTTGGGAGCCGGAGTGTCCTGGCGGGGGAAGCGAATTCGGTAGCCCGGCTCTGCGGCCAAGGTATAGACCGGCGCCGGCAGGGAGGATGCGAGCAGCGAACCGGGGAAAGAGTGCGCTCTGGGCAGCAGCAGCGGCAACTTGCCGGGGGCTTTGCGGCGCGCTTCGGCCGGTGCCCGATACACATGATCATAGGGGGAAAGCGCCGGCTCCGCCAGCAGCGGCAGGCTGCTCAGCGCGCTGGGGGTTGGCTTGGGTGACGCCACGCATAGCTGTTGGCCGGAGACCGAACCGGTCCAGCAAAAAACAGCAATCAGCATGGCAAACAACCAGCGCATTTATTCGCGTCCCGCCCCCGCAGCAATGGGTAAAAAAGTGGGCTAACTCTACCAAAATAGCACGATTGGCAACAGGGAAATCTACGTTGCCGACGGTGAAATAGTACACGGCAAACGGCGGTTCCGGCATCGATTCAGCGGATTTTACATTACCTGACATAAGCCGACGGTTTTTGACCGCCGTGGCTATTTCGGTTCGTGGCTCACGCCATCCAGATGCACCACCGGATTCTCGGCGAACAGATAGCGGTCGGCATTGTATTCGAAATCGTCGCTGGTGGCGTTGAACAGCATCTGCTTGGTGTTTTCCAGGTGTTGCCACATCGCCAGTTTGGCGGCGTAAGGATCTTTGCGCATCAGCGCCTTGAGGATCTGATCGTGATCGTCGCACCAGCTGGCGATCGAACGTTCGTCGATATGTTCGTGCAGTTTCTTCCAGTAAGGGTTGTTGACCCGCTGCACCCACATTTTTTCCACGATGGTGGCCATGGCGGTGTTCTGGGTGGCCAGCGCCACCTGCACGTGGAACTTCAGATCCCACTGAGAGTCGCGAAAGCGATCCTCTTTGCGGGCGTGCTCCTGGATCTCCATCAACTGCACGATATCTTGCTTGGTCACCTGGGTGGCGGCGAATTCGGCGATGTTGCTTTCGATCAGCTGGCGCGCCTGCAGCAGCTCAAACGGGCCGGCGGTGGCGAACTCGATGCTGTCGCCCGGCACCACCAGGTGTTTTTGCTGGTTGGACACCACGTGGATCCCGGATCCCTTACGCACGTCCACATAGCCTTCCACTTCCAGCATGATGATCGCTTCGCGCACCACGGTGCGGCTGACATTCATCTCTTCGGCGATGTATCGCTCGGCCGGCAGCTTGTCGCCCACCGGGTAGCGGCCGCTTTCGATGCGTTGTTTAAGCTCGGCGGCCAGTTGCTGATACAGGCGTCTGGTTTCAGTGAATTCCATAGTGAATGCTCTATACGGTGCGGTGGGAAGGGGCGCGTGGCCATCGGATTTGTTATACCACTTATTCGGCACCGCTGCCAGAGGAGCAGAAGGCCCGGCGCGGCGGCCGGGCGGCGGGATCAGCTGCGCGCCGGAGACGGCTGCAGCGCGGCCGGTTGCGCTTCGGCGGCCGGGCGGTTTTGCAGCACCGTCCAGATGACGATGGCGCCGAGAATATCGAAGACCGACAGCGCGGCGAACAGCGGGCTGAAGCCGAGAGTGTCCGCCAGGGCGCCGACCACCAGCGCGAACAGCGTGCTGGCGGTCCAGGCCGCCATGCCGGTCAGGCCGTTGGCGGTCGCCACCTCATTGCGGCCGAACACGTCGGAAGAGAGGGTGATCAGCGCGCCGGACAGCGCCTGATGGGCGAAGCCGCCGACGCACAACAGCGCAATAGCCGCGTAAGGGCTGGTGAACAGGCCAATCATGCCGGGGCCGATCATCAACACCGCCCCCATCGTCACCACCAGCTTGCGCGAGACGATCAGATTGACCTTGAAATACTTCTGGAACAGCGGCGGCAGGTAGCCGCCGACGATGCAGCCGAGATCGGCGAACAGCATCGGCATCCAGGCGAACATGGCGATCTCTTTCAGGTTAAAACCGTAGGCCTTGAACATGAACAGCGGGATCCAGGCGTTGAAGGTGCCCCAGGCCGGCTCCGCCAGAAAGCGCGGCAGCGCGATGCCCCAGAACTGGCGGTTGCGCACGATCTGCCAGGCGGACATTTTTTTGGCGTTAGAGGTCTGGTGCTGCGCCTCCTGGCCTTCGAGGATGTAACGGCGTTCTTCCTGGCTCAGTTTCTTCTGATCTTTTGGGTGTTTGTAGAACAGCAGCCAGCAGATGGCCCAGATCAGGCTCAGCACGCCGGTGATGATGAACGCCATCTCCCAGCTGTGCGCCACGATGGCCCACACCACCAGCGGCGGGGCGATCATGCCGCCGATCGACGAACCGACGTTGAAATAGCCGACGGCGATCGAACGCTCTTTGGCCGGAAACCACTCGCTGCTGGCCTTCAGCCCGGCGGGGATCATCGCCGCCTCGGCCATGCCGACCGCGCCGCGCGCCAGCGCCAGGCCGCCCCAGCTGTTGGCCAGCGCGGTGCCCATGCAGAACAGCGCCCACAGAATGGCGAACATGGCGTAGCCGACCTTGGTGCCCAGCACGTCCAGCACATAGCCCGCCACCGGCTGCATCACGGTGTAGCAGGCGGAGTAGGCGGCGACGATGTAGGAATACTGTTGGGTGGTGATGTGCAGCGTATCTTCCAGCGTCGGCGCCGCCACGGCGATGGCGTTGCGGGTCAGGTAACCCAGCACGGTGCCGACGGTCACCAGCCCGATCATGTACCAGCGTAACCCTTTAATTTTACGCATCCGAAATGTCTCCCCGTTTGAAGGTATGGCCGACGATGCGGCTGGCGAGACAATAACCTGTCATACAGGTTTAAAAGTTGAGTGATATCACAAAAGGAATTATTCGCCTGAGCGATACTGTCGCCGATGAAATAGCGCATTTATGGCGCAAGTTTGCCGTAAAAACGAGCAGAAAAGGGGTTGAGGGACAGCAAAACGGCAGGCGTCGAGAAAAATATGCTGGACGCTCATTGAAATTGGTGTGATAACTTTTGTGATTCGATCCCCATGCCGCACGGCAAGTAAGGTAAGGAGCCCGAGATGGCGACGTTTTTGAGCGAAGATTTCCTGCTGGACAGCGAATTTGCCCGGCGTTTGTATCATGACTACGCGGCGGACCAGCCGATTTTCGATTACCACTGCCATTTGCCGCCGCAGCAGATCGCGGAGAATACCCGCTTCAGCAACCTGTACGATATCTGGCTGCGGGGCGATCACTATAAATGGCGGGCGATGCGCACCAACGGCGTGGCGGAGCGGCTGTGCACCGGCGATGCGGGCGATCGCGAGAAATTCGACGCCTGGGCCGCCACGGTGCCGCACACCATCGGCAATCCGCTCTATCACTGGACGCATCTGGAGCTGCGTCGGCCGTTCGGCATCACAGGAACGCTGCTGTCGCCGGCCACGGCGGATGAGATCTGGCAGCGCGGCAATGCGCTGCTGGCGCAGGATGAGTTTCGCGCGCGCGGCATCATGCGGCAGATGAACGTGAAAATGGTCGGCACCACCGACGATCCGATCGACGATCTGCGCCATCATCGGGCGATCGCCGACGATCACAGCTTCGATATCAAGGTGTTGCCGAGTTGGCGGCCGGACAAGGCCTTCGCCATCGATGCGCCTGGCTTCAACGACTATCTGCGGCAGCTGGAGGCGGCGGCGGACACCGCCATCGGCCGCTTCAGCGCGCTGTGCGACGCGCTGTACAAGCGCATGGATCACTTCGCCGCCCACGG
Source organism: Serratia sp. CY33525 (assembly GCF_052169115.1). Taxonomy (NCBI): domain Bacteria; kingdom Pseudomonadati; phylum Pseudomonadota; class Gammaproteobacteria; order Enterobacterales; family Yersiniaceae; genus Serratia; species Serratia sp. CY33525. The sequence goes on from NZ_JBJNLK010000005.1 coordinate 112,524, forward strand.
TTGCAAGGTGGCCGATCATGCGCTGGACGTGGTGGTGTTCGGCGAGGCCGACGAAGCGGCGCTGGATGCGATCCTGCTGCGCCGCCTGAACGGCGAGCTGCCGACCCCGGAACAGAGCGCCCAGTTCAAAAGCGCAGTGCTGCTGTTCCTGGCCGGCGAATACCGGCGCCGCGGCTGGGTGCAGCAGTACCATATCGGCGCGCTGCGCAATAATAACAGCCGCATGCTGGCCGCCGTCGGGCCGGATATCGGCTTCGACTCGATCAACGATCGGCCGCTGGCGGAGCCGCTGTCGCGGCTGCTGGATGCCCAGGCGCGGCAGGGCGGCCTGCCGAAAACCATTCTCTATTGCCTCAACCCGCGCGATAACGAAGTGATCGGCACCATGATCGGCAATTTCCAGGGGGAAGGCACGCCGGGCAAGATGCAGTTCGGCTCTGGCTGGTGGTTCAACGATCAGAAGGACGGCATGCAGCGCCAAATGACGCAGCTGGCGCAGCTCGGGTTGCTGAGCCGCTTCGTCGGCATGCTGACCGACAGTCGCAGCTTCCTGTCATATACGCGGCATGAATACTTCCGCCGCATTCTTTGCCAGATGATCGGCCGCTGGGTGACGGACGGCGAAGCGCCGGCGGATCTCGCGCTGCTGGGTGAGATGGTGAAAAACATCTGTTTCGACAACGCAAAAAACTATTTCGCCATTGAACTGGCGTAGCCGTTATCCGGGACCGGTTTATGCAAAGTACGATAAAGATTCACGAGCAGGATAACGTGGCGGTGGCGCTGCGCGATCTGGCCGCCGGAGAAACGGTTGAGCTGGACGGGGAGCGTGTTCAACTGGCGCAGCCGGTGGCGCGCGGGCACAAGTTTGCGCTCGGCCCGATCGCAAAGGGCGAGGACATCATCAAATATGGCCAGCCGATCGGCCACGCGCTCGCGGCCATCGGGCCTGGGGAACATATCCATTCGCAAAACGCCAAAACCAACCTGAGCGATCTGGACAGCTACCGTTACCAGCCGCAGTTCCCGGCGTTGCCGCCGCAGGCGGCGGATCGCGAGGTGCAGCTGTACCGCCGGGCCGGCGGCGACGTGGGGATCCGTAACGAGCTGTGGATCGTGCCGACCGTCGGCTGCGTCAACGGCATCGCCCGCCAGATCCAGCAGCGCTTTTTGCAGCAAACGCAGGCGGAGGGGATCGACGGCGTGCATCTGTTCAGCCATCCGTTCGGTTGCTCGCAGCTGGGACAGGATCATGCCAACACCCGCATCATGCTGCAAAACATGGCGCGCCATCCCAACGCCGGCGCGGTGCTGGTGATCGGGCTGGGGTGCGAGAACAATCAAGTGGAGGCCTTTCGCGCCACGCTGGGGATGGCGGACGAGCGGCGGCTGCGCTTTATGGTGTGCCAACAGCAGGACGACGAGGTGGAGGCCGGGCTGGGGCTGCTGCACGAGCTGTACCGTGAGATGCGCCACGATCGCCGCGAGCCGGGCCGCCTGAGCGAGCTGAAGTTCGGCCTTGAGTGCGGCGGTTCGGACGGATTGTCGGGCATTACCGCCAACCCGCTGCTGGGACGGTTTTCCGATTATGTGATCGCCAATGGCGGCACCACGGTGCTGACCGAAGTGCCGGAGATGTTCGGCGCCGAGCGCATCCTGATGAGCCGCTGCCGCGATGGGGAGACTTTCGACAAAACCGTCGACATGATCAACGATTTCAAACGCTATTTCATCGCCCATCAACAGCCGATTTATGAGAACCCGTCGCCGGGCAACAAGGCCGGCGGCATTACCACGCTGGAAGAGAAATCGCTCGGCTGCACCCAAAAAGCGGGCCTGAGCCAGGTGGTGGACGTGCTGAAATACGGCGAGCGGCTGCGCGTGCCGGGGTTGAATCTGCTCAGCGCGCCGGGCAACGACGCGGTGGCGACCAGCGCGCTGGCCGGCGCCGGCTGCCATATGGTGCTGTTCAGCACCGGGCGCGGCACGCCGTACGGCGGCTTTGTGCCGACGGTGAAGCTGGCCACCAACAGCGAGCTGGCGGCGAAGAAACCGCACTGGATCGATTTCGACGCCGGCGGTCTGGTTCACGGGGTGGCGATGGAGACCTTGCTCAGCCGCTTCGTCGATCTGATCGTCGAGATCGCCAACGGCCGTCCGGCGCGCAATGAAGCCAACGATTTCCGCGAGCTGGCGATCTTTAAAAGCGGAGTGACGCTGTAAGGCTGACAAAAAAGGCGCTCGAAAGAGCGCCTTTGCAATGCAGCCAGGGTGGGATTAACGCACCTTCAGCGGGTCTTCGTTCGCCAGCCGCTGGTCTTCCGCCTGGCAGGCCGCGGCGGTGAACAGCACGTCGGTGGAGGAGTTGAGGGCCGTTTCCGCCGAATCCTGCAGCACGCCGATGATAAAGCCGACCGCTACCACCTGCATCGCCACGTCGTTCGGAATGCCGAACATGTTGCACGCCAGCGGGATCAGCAGCAGCGAGCCGCCGGCCACGCCGGACGCGCCGCAGGCGCAGAGGGCGGCCACCACGCTCAGCAGCAGGGCGGTCGGAACGTCCACCGCGATGCCCAGCGTGTTTACCGCCGCCAGCGTCAGTACGGTGATGGTGATCGCCGCACCGGCCATATTGATGGTCGCGCCCAACGGGATGGAAACCGAGTAGGTGTCCTCATTCAGGTTCAGCTTCTTGCACAGCTCCATGTTCACCGGGATGTTGGCGGCCGAGCTGCGGGTGAAGAAGGCGGTTACGCCGCTCTCGCGCAGGCAGGCGAACACCAGCGGATACGGATTGCGGCGGATCTTCCAGTAAACGATCAGCGGGTTGAGCACCAGCGCCACCAGCAGCATGCAGCCGATTAACACCATCAGCAATTGGGCGTAGCCCCACAGCGCGCCGAAACCGGTTTCCGCCAGTGTGGAAGCCACCAGGCCGAAGATGCCGAGCGGCGCACAGCGGATCACCGCGCGCACCACCAGCGTGACCGCATGGGACATGTCGTTGATCAGCCCCTTGGTGGTTTCGGAAGCGTGGCGCAGCGCCAGCCCCAGCCCGACGGCCCACGCCAGAATACCGATGTAGTTGGCGTTAATCAGCGCATGGAACGGGTTGGCCACCACGCTCATCAACAGGCCCTTCATCACCTCCACAATGCCGCCCGGCGGGGTAATGTCCGTCGCGCCGGTGCTCAGCGCCAGCGTGGAAGGGAAGATAAAGCTGACGACGACCGCCACCAGCGCCGCGGCGAAGGTACCCAGCAGGTAGAGGAACAGGATCGGGCGAATGTTGGTCTTCTGCCCCTGTTTATGGTTGGCGATCGAGGCCATCACCAGCACCAGCACCAGCACCGGCGCCACCGCCTTCAGCGCGCCGACGAACAGGGAACCGAGCAGGCCAACGGCGGAGGCCGCCGCCGGCGAAACCAGCGCCAACAGAATGCCGGCCACCAGGCCGACCATGATTTGTTTGACCAGGCTACCCTGCGTGATCTTTTGTAGTAGTTTTTGCATAGTGCTTTCTTCCTGATGTTATCTGGCCGCCGCGGCGGGAACGACGCCGGGTGGCTTTATATGATTCTGTAACTAAGTGTGTTTGCCGAATCAGTATTCAGCAATCGAATGATGTTGGAAAGAGGCGAAGGTGAAATTCTAAGCGCGGATCAACACTTGATAACATACTGGTTACATTTGTGTGATCGCAATAACGTTTGGCGTTTTGGGGGAATTGCCAAACAATCACGGGGCGACTAGCGCCCCGGATAACAGATTATGGTTGTTTATTCGCCAGGCGATCGTTGCGACGGTTGACCCAGGCGTTAATCAGCAAGGTGAGCGTCAGGATGCCCGCCACCACGCCCAGCGATACGCCGATCGGGATGTGGAAGAAGTCGATAATCAGCATCTTGATGCCGATAAACACCAGGATCACCGACAGGCCGTATTTCAGCATCGAGAAACGCTCCGCCACGTTGGCCAGCAGGAAGTACATGGCGCGCAGGCCCATGATGGCGAACAGGTTGGAGGTCAGGACGATGAACGGGTCAGTGGTCACGGCGAAGATCGCCGGAATGCTGTCCACCGCGAAGATCACGTCGCTCAGCTCTACCAGGATCAGCACCAGCACCAGCGGGGTGGCGAACAGGATGCCGTTGCGGCGCACGAAGAAGCGCTCGCCTTCCAGGTTGTCGGTCATGCGCAGGTGGCTGCGCAGCCATTTCACCAGCGGCTTGTCGCCGATCGCCGAGTCATCTTCCTTCGCCAGCGCCATTTTGATACCGGTGAACAGCAGGAAGGCGCCAAACAGGTACAGCAGCCACTGGAACTGGCTGACCAGCCAGCTGCCGGCGAAGATCATGATGGTACGCAGCACGATCGCCCCCAGCACGCCGTAGATCAGCACCCGCCGCTGCAGGTTGGCCGGCACGGCGAAGTAGCTGAACAGCATCAGCCAGACGAACACGTTATCCACCGCCAGCGCTTTTTCGATCAGGTAGCCGGTGAGGAAGGCCAGCGCCTGGGTATCGGCGACGGCGCGCCCGGCGGTTTCATTCAGGTAGTACCAGAAACCGAAATTGAACAGCAGGGAGAGGCTGACCCACACCAGCGACCAGCTGGCGGCCTGCTTCATAGACATGGTGTGCGCGCCTTTACGGCCCTGCAACAGGAGATCGATTGCGAGCATCACGACTATGACGGCGGCGAAGCTGCCCCATAACCACGGTGTGCCAACGGAATTCATCATCAGAGGTATCCTTCAAAAACAAAAACGGCCAACGTCGGAAGTCGCCAGCCGCTCTGTGAACGCTGCAAGCAAACCTCGCCTTCCGGCAAGGTCTCACTTACAACGTTGATGAAGGTGGTTACACCTTTGACATCAGGTTGCCCGGTAACCGGATGCTTGCGCATCGTAATGACGATTGACCGGCAATGAAGTTACTCCCCTTTGCAGAGCAGAAAGTAATGCAAAATGTGTCGGCGGTCAACGTGAATCGCGTTAGCCGGCCATCGCTTTTTGCGCGCCGAGGCTGACGACGAATCCCTGCAGCAGCAGGCGGCTGAACGGCGTGTCGCTAACCTGTTGTTGTTGCTGTTGATAGCGGGCTTGCTGCTCAGGATGCAGTTCGCCGAGCCACTGCAGATACTGGCTCATTACCGCGCCGTTGAATTCCGGGTGGAACTGGGTGGTCAGGGCGTGATCGCCATAGCGCAGGATCTGGTGCGCGTCCTGCTGCGAACGCGCCAGCGTCTGCGCGCCGGCGGGCGGCGTCAGCACGCTCTGCGAGTGGATAAGATTGGCCTTGAATCGCGGCGGCAGCAGGGTGAGCCGCCGATCGTCGGCCGCGGCGGGCAGCAGTTCGATCTCCAGCGTGCCGACCTCCATGCCCTGCGGGTGATAGCCCACTTCGCCGCCGAGCGCGTAGGCCAACAGCTGGTGGCCGTAGCAGACGCCGAACAGCGGCAGTTTGATCGCCATCGCCTGACGCAGCCATTCGGCGGCCGCCTCGCTCCACGGCAGCCGTTCGGTCACCATCGCCGGCGAGCCGGTGATGACCACGCCGCAATAGGCGGCCGGCGGCAACGGCCGGTCGCCGGCGGGCAGATGCACGATGTGCGCGCGTTCGGCGTCGATGTTGCCCTGTTGCAGGAACATGCCTTCAAAGTTGGCCAATTCCTGACGAATGGCCTGCGGCGCGTCGCCGGTTTGCATCACGAGCAGCGGTTTCATCTCATTCTCCGTCGGCGGGGAAGACGACGCCGGTCTGGCGGCGGATGTCGGTCAGCAGGCGGGCGACGATCAGCGAATTCTCCAGCCCCGGATGTTCCACCTGACGCTGCTCAACCAGCTCGGCGAAGGCCAGCGCTTCATACAGCATGGTGTTGATGTGCTGCGTCTGGCTCAGGTCCTGCCGGTTGCCGCCGCGCGGCGTCAGCGCCACGCCCTGACACTCGGAAATCTTGTCGATAATCAGCGTGCCTTCTTCCCCCTGGATTTCGCTGGGGATCGCCGAGTCGCTGACCTTGGAATGGGAAAGCGTGACGTCGAAATCGCCGTAGTTCAGGCAGACGGTGCCGTGGGCGTCCACGCCAGTATCCAGCAGCGTGGCGCTGGCCAGCACCGACTGCGGCGCACCGAACAGCGCTACCGCGCTGGCCAGGCAGTAGTAGCCGATGTCCATGATCGAGCCGTTGGAGAACTGCGGGTTAAAGGTGTTGGGATTCTCGCCGGCGAGATAGCGCGGATAGCGCGAAGAGTATTGGCAATAGTTGATAAAGGCTTTGCGCAGCCGGCCGACTTTAGGCAATGCCTGCTGCAGCGCCAGGAAATTCGGCAGATAGGCGCTTTTGAACGCCTCGAACAGCACCACCTGGTTTTCCCGCGCGCAGGCGACCAGTTGTTCCGCTTCGCGCTGGTTGGAGGCCAGCGGTTTTTCGCAGATCACGTGCTTTTTATGGCGCAGGAACAGCAGCGATTGCGGGCAGTGCAGGGAGTTGGGGCTGGCGATATACACCGCGTCTATGGCGTCAGACTGCGCCATCGCCTCGAGCGAGTCGAAAAACTGCGTGACCTGATAGTTGGCGCCAAACGCCTGCGCCTGTTCCAGCGAGCGTGAATACACGGCGCTCAGCTTGAGTTTGCCGCTTTCATGGGCGGCATCGATAAAACGTTCCGTAATCCAGTTGGTGCCGACGACGGCAAAGCGAATCATGGCGAGCTCCGGTCCAGGCCTAAAACCGCAGATTATCACGCCCTCACTCGCTATGCATACAGCTCGCCGAACAGCGAAAGGTGCGTCAGATACAGCCGGGTGTCGAACTCCAGCTGGTGGTAATCCGGCTCCATATGGCAGCACAGGCTGTAGAACGCCTTGTTGTGATCTTTCTCTTTCAGGTGCGCCAGCTCATGCACCACGATCATGCGCAAAAAGGGTTCGGGCGCGACCTTGAACACCGTCGCCACGCGGATTTCCGCCTTGGCCTTCAGCTTGCCGCCCTGCACGCGCGAGATGGCGGTGTGCAGGCCAAGCGCGTGCTTCATGACGTGGATCTTGCTGTCGTAGGCCACCTTGCTCAGCGGCTGGGCGTTGCGCAGATACTGGTTTTTCAGATCGACGGTAAACTGATACAGCGACTTGTCGGTGGTGCAGCCGTGCACCTGCGGGTAGCGCTGCAGCAGCACGTCTCCCAGCCGATTCTGATGGATCAGTTGCTGCACCTGGCTTTGCAGATGCGTTGGGTAGCCTTGCAGGTAGGTCAATTCAGACATTCTTGTTCCGTATCAACGGCCATTCAGTCGGTCATTCTATGCTGTTTTTTCGCTCAAATCCTGGCATACGCAATTTATCCGAAAAAACATTTTACTGACGGGCGTTTTTAGGGGATAAACAGCCCAAATTTTATCAGTCAGGAGGGGCAATGAGCCAACTCGATCTGGGAACACAGCAACTTGAGCTGGAGCGTTATCCCCAACAAGAAGAATCCACCCAACTGCAGGCGTGGGAAGCGGCGGACGAATATCTGCTGCAACAGCTTGAAAACGTAGATATCGGCGGCCGTCCGGTGCTGATTTTCAACGATAACTTCGGCACCCTGGCCTGTGCGTTGCACGCGCATCGCCCTTACAGCGTCAGCGACTCCTACATGAGCCAGCTGGCGACGCGCCACAACCTCAAGCTCAACGGGCTGGATCCCGAGCAGGTTACGCTGCTGGACAGCCTGGCCGAGCTGCCAGCGGCGCCGGCGGTGGTGTTGATTCGCGTGCCGAAAGCGCTGGCGCTGCTGGAGCAGCAGCTGCGCGCGCTGCGCCACGTCGTGACCGAAGACACGCTGATCGTCGCCGGCGCCAAGGCGCGCGACGTGCACACCTCGACGATGCAGCTGTTTGAAAAGGTGCTGGGCCCGACGCGCACCAGCCTGGCGTGGAAGAAAGCGCGCCTGATCTTCTGCCAGGCGTCGGACATCGTCCCGCCGGCGGCGGCGGAAACCACCGACTGGCCGCTGGACGGCACCGATTGGCTTATCCATAACCACGCCAACGTCTTCTCGCGCGGCAGCCTGGATATCGGCGCGCGCCTGTTTATGGAGCATCTGCCGCGCGGCCTGAACGGCCATATCGTCGATCTGGGCTGCGGCAACGGCGTGATTGGCCTGACGGCGCTGGCGCAAAACCCGGAAGCGCAGGTGACCTTCGTCGATGAATCTTACATGGCGGTGGCCTCCAGCGAACTGAACGTGGAGCACAACCTGCCGCAAGAGCTGGATCGTTGCCAATTTGAGGTGAACAACGCGCTGGCGGGCATCGAGCGCGAAAGCGTGCAGGCGGTGCTGTGCAACCCGCCGTTCCACCAGCAGCACGCCATTACCGATCACACCGCCTGGCAGATGTTCTGCGACGCCAAGCGCTGCCTGCAGGTGGGCGGCGAATTGCGCATCGTCGGCAACCGCCACCTCGACTATCACCAGAAGCTCAAGCGTCTGTTCGGCAACTGCACGCTGGTGGCCTCGAACAAGAAGTTCGTGATCTTGAGAGCGGTGAAATCCGGCGCGCGTCGCTGAGCGTGATGACCAAGGGCGCTCAGCGCCCCTCATGCTGTTGACAAAGGGGGAAAAAGCGTGGTTTTTCCCCCTTTGTGGTTATCAGCCGAAAATCAATAAATTGATTTTCCTTGTTTTCTATTCGCTGCTCTCTGCCACCCGGCATGGGGATGAGGTTTGTCATCAATGTCAGGGGCGCTGTGCGCCCCTTTTTTACAGCGCCATCGCCAGCCGCGTCCCCTGATCGATCGCGCGGCGGGCATCCAGCTCGGCGGCCACGTCGGCGCCGCCGATCAGATGCACGGTTTTCCCCATCGCCAGCAGCGGCTGCTGCAGCTCGCGGCGCGGTTCCTGCCCGGCGCAGATGACCACCGTGTCCACCGGCAGGCAGCTGTCCTGCTCGGCGCGGGTGATGTGCAGCCCTTCGTCGTCGATCAGCCGATAGCTGACGCTGTTGAGCATCTTCACGCCGCGCATCGCCAGGCTGGCGCGATGGATCCAACCGGTGGTTTTCCCCAGGCCTTCACCCACTTTGCTGGTTTTGCGCTGCAACAGGTAGATTTGCCGCGCGGCGCGCGGTGCCTGTGGCCCTTGCGCCGCCAGCCCGCCGCGCTGCTCAAGGCGGCCGTCGATGCCCCATTCGCGGTTGAATTCCGCCTGATCCAGGCTGCTGGACACGCCGTGCTGGCTGAGGTACTCGGCGGTGTCGAAGCCGATGCCGCCGGCGCCGACGATCGCCACTCGCTGGCCGACCGGTTTTTTATCGCGCAGCACGTCCAGATAGCTCAGCACCTTGGCATGGCCGATGCCGGGGATGTCCGGGGTGCGCGGCACGATGCCGCAGGCGAGGATCACTTCGTCGAATTCGCTTAAATCCGCCGCCTCGACCTTGACGCCCAGCCTGACCGTCACTTCACGCAGCGCCAGCTGGCGGCGGAAGTAACGCAGGGTTTCATGGAATTCTTCCTTGCCGGGGATCTGCTTGGCGATGTTGAACTGGCCGCCGATCTGCTCGGCGGCGTCGAACAGCGTCACCTGATGGCCGCGGCTGGCGGCGGTGGTGGCAAAGGCCAGCCCGGCGGGGCCGGCGCCGATCACCGCCAGCTTTTTCGGTTTCTCCGTCATTGTCAGAGGCATTTCGGTTTCGCGGCAGGCGCGCGGGTTGACCAGGCAGGAAGTCAGCTTGCCTTCAAAAATCTGGTCGAGACAGGCCTGGTTGCAGCCGATGCAGGTATTGATCTCGTCGGCGCGCCCCTCGGCGGCTTTCTGCACAAAGGCGGCGTCGGCGAGGAACGGACGCGCCATCGATACCATGTCGGCGCAGCCTTCCGCCAGCACCTGCTCGGCCACCGCCGGATCGTTGATGCGGTTGGTGGTGATCAGCGGGATGCCGACCTTGCCCATCAGCTTGCGGGTCACCCAGCTGAACCCGGCGCGCGGCACCATGGTGGCGATAGTCGGAATACGCGCTTCGTGCCAGCCGATGCCGGTATTGATGATCGTGGCGCCCGCCTGTTCAACCGCCAGCGCCAGCTGTTCGATCTCCTGCCAGCTGGAGCCGTCTTCCACCAGATCGAGCATCGACAGCCGGTAGATCAGAATGAACTCCGCGCCCACCGCCTGGCGCACCGCCCTGATGGTCTCGACGGCGAAGCGCATGCGGTTGGTGAAGCTGCCGCCCCATTGGTCGTCGCGCTGATTGGTGCGCGTCGTCAAGAATTGGTTGATCAGATAGCCTTCGGATCCCATCACTTCTACGCCGTCGTAGCCGGCCTGCTGCGCCAGCGCCGCGCAGCGGGCGAAGTCGGCGATGGTCTGCTCGATCTCCGCTTCGCTGAGCGCGCTCGGCGTAAACGGGTTGATCGGCGCCTGCAGGGCAGAAGGGGCGACCAGCTTGGGTTGATAGCTGTAGCGGCCGGTGTGCAGGATCTGCAGCGCAATTTTGCCGCCCGCCCGGTGGACGGCTTCGGTCACCGGGCGGTGGTGAGGCAATTGCTCCTCGCTGTTGAGGATCGAACCGCCGCGAAAAACCACGCCCTGTTCGTTCGGGGCAATGCCGCCGGTGACGATCAGCGCCACGCCGGCGGCGGCGCGCTCGGCATAGAACGCGGCCAGGCGCTGCGGGCCGTCGGGCAGCTCTTCCAGGCCAGTATGCATCGATCCCATCAGCACCCGGTTTTTCAGGGTAGTGAAGCCGAGATCCAGCGGCGCCAGCAGGTGAGGGTAATTGCTCATTGCACTCTCCATCGGGTGAAATCGGGGCCCGTTGTTATAATTATGTGAACACAAGTGGTCGGATGAGATAAATCTAGCCGTTGTCGCGCCGCTTGGGAATCTGCGTTGCGCCGAATGTGATAGACGTCATGAATCTCAGACACTGTTTGCATAACGAACAAAAGATCGGTTAACCTTTGCGCGTTGCAAATTCCTTCTCTCTGCGGAGCCATAACCGAAAATGAACAACCACACCTGTTGATATCTGGTCCCACGCCGTGCGCTCTCGCGCCCTGTGGGGATGTTTTGATCTCATTCAGGAGTGCTTATGGCTCATTTTGCGCAGTCCCCTTATTTCGTTTTACATCAACTGACCTGCCAATTTGCTGACGGCGAAACGCTGTTCGGCCCGCTGGATCTCGCTTTCGATCGGCAGCGCTGCGGCCTGGTGGGGCGCAACGGCGTCGGCAAAACCCAGCTGCTGCGCCTGATAGCCGGGCGGGATCGGCCGGGCAACGGGCACGTCGAATCCCATGCCGCATTGGCTTACGTTGCGCAGCAGCCGGAGATCGCGGCCGACACCACGCTGGCGCAGCTGCTGGGCTACGGCGAGGTGTTCGCCGCGCTGGCGCGCATCGAGCAGGGGCTGCCGCTGGCGGACGACATCGATCGTCTGGAAGGGCGCTGGGATCTCAACGATCGCCTGCAAAGCGCCTTCGCCGCCGCCGGGCTGCCGGCCTTCGATCCGTTGCGATCCGCATGCGATTTGAGCGGCGGCGAACGGATGCGCGCGGCGCTGTGCGGCGCTTTTCTGGGGGAGGCGGATTATCTGCTGCTGGACGAACCGACCAACCACCTCGACAGCGCCGGGCGCGCCTGGCTGTATCAGCAGCTGGAGCGGTGGCAGGGCGGGCTGCTGATCGCCAGCCATGATCGGCAACTGCTGGGGCGTATGGAGCGCATCGTCGAACTGACGCCCGGCGCGCTGCGCAGCTACGGCGGCAACTACGACGACTACCGCCGCCAGCGCGATATGGAGCAGCAGGCGGCGCGCGCCGATCTGGAGCATGCGCGCGAGGAGCGCCGCCGTACTCACGCGCGTCAGCAGAAAGAGCACGACATGAGCCAGCGGCGCTCGGCGCAAACGCTGCGCGTCGTCGATACGCTGAATATCGCCTCTTTCGAACGGGTGGCCTACAAATCGGCGGCGAAGGAGAGCCTCGGCACGCTGCGCAAACAGCATCAGGACCAGCGCGACAGCCTCGATGCGGCGGTGCGCGAGGCCTATCAGCGGGTGGAAGAGGAACAGCCGGTGTTGCTGGCGCTGCCGGGCAGTGATGTGAGCGCGAACAAGCAGGTGCTGGTGCTCGAACAGTTGCAACTGCCGTTCGTCAGCGCGCCGCCGCTGGATCTGCGGATCGACGGCCCGATGCGCGTGGCGTTGACCGGCCCTAACGGCTGCGGCAAGTCCACCTTGCTGAAGACCGTTCTCGGCCAGCTGGCGCCGCTTGCCGGCCATTGTCATTGCCCGCTGTCGACGGCCTATCTCGATCAAACCTTGTCGCAGCTCGACCCGAGCCTGTCGGTGATGGAGCATCTCGGGCTGCAGGATTCGCCGCTGGTGGAAGGCGCGTTGCGCACCCGGCTGGCGCAGTTGCAGCTTGGCGCCGATCGCATCGCGCTGCCGCTGGGCGCGCTGAGCGGTGGCGAACGGCTGAAGGCGGCGCTGGCCTGCGCGCTATGGCGGCGGCAACCGGCGCAGCTGCTGTTGCTGGACGAACCGACCAACCACCTGGATCTGGCGTCGTCGCTGGCGATCGAAACCGCCCTGGCAGATTTCCCCGGCGCGATGCTGGTGGTGTCGCACGACGAAGACTTCCTGCAGGCGCTGCGGCCGACGCACCGTCTGCACCGGCAGGCGGACGGTTGGCGGCTTCAGGCCTGGTAACGCGCGAAGGCGGCCCTAAGGAGCCGCCTTTTTCATTTCGGGCGCGTTGATGCACGCCAGCAGCTGGGTGAAGGCGGCGGCCATCTGCTCTTCCGGCACGCAGGCAAACCCCATCAGCAGGCCGCGCCGGCGGTTGGGCTGCATGTAGTAGCGCGACAGCGGCCGCACCAGCACCCCGCGCGCGCCGGCGGCGGCGGCGATCGCCACGTCGTCGGCCTCGTCCGGCAGGTTGAGGATCAGGTGCAATCCGGCGTTGCTGTTGAACTCGCTGAGCGCCTGTTTGCCAAGGTGCTGTTCGATCAAGCCGGTCAGGAAGGCGCGCCGCCGGGCGTACAGCAACCGCATGCGGCGGATATGCGCGGTGTAATGCCCTGCCTGAATAAACTCTGCCAGCGCGCTCTGGATCAGCAGGTGCCCGCCGCGGTACAGCTCGGCGTGGGCGGTTTTCAGCGCCTGCACCAGCGGCGGCGGCAACACCACATAGCCGAGGCGCAGCGCCGGATAGAGCGTTTTGCTGAAGGTGCCGATATAAATCACCGGCGCGTCGGCCTCCAGCCCTTGCAGCGCCGGGATCGGTTGGCCGGAAAAGCGGAATTCACTGTCGTAATCGTCCTCGACGATCCAGCCGCCGGCGTTGCGCGCCAGCGCCAGCAGCCGTTGGCGCCGCGCCAGGCTCATCACCGAGCCGAGCGGATACTGGTGCGACGGAGTGACGAAAATCAGGCGGGGCGGGGTGGTCGGCTGCTCCGGCGGCACCAGCCCGGCTTCGTCCACCGCCAGCGGGCAGATGTTCAGCGCATTGATGCGCAGGATATTGCGGATCCCCCAATAGCCCGGCTCTTCGATCCAGGCGTCATCCCCCGGATTACACAACATGCGCGTCACCAGATCGATCGCCTGATGAATGCCCTCGGTGATCAGGATCTGTTCCGGCGAACAACGCACCGAGCGCGCCACCCGTAAATACTCCACCAATGCATGCTGCAGCTCCGGGCTGCCGCCCTGATTGCTGTAGGTCAGCCGCTGCGGCGCCGGGCGGCGGCTGAGGCGCGCCTGGATCTTGCTGAACAGCTGATGGGGAAAGGCGTTGACGTCGGGCACGCCGGGAATGAACGCCCCCCACTGTTTGGGGCTGGCGCTGGCGTGGTGCAGCAGCGTGGCGCCGCGCTCGGACAGTTCGACGCGCCGCGGTTGCCCGCTGCCGTCGGCCGGCGCGCCGCCGGTGGAGAGGCAGCTGTCCGGCACCGTGTCGGCGACGAAGGTGCCGCTGCCGGCGCGCGCCGATACGTAGCCTTCCGCCAACAGTTGTTCATAAACGGTTAATACGGTGTTGCGGGACAGGCTGAGCTCCTGCGCCAGATCGCGCGAGGCGGGCAAGCGGCTGGAGGGCGGCAGGCTGCCGTCGAGAATGCTGGTGCGGATCGCGTTGTAAAGCCGCTTGTGCAGCTTGTCATCGGGCTGCTCGCCGAGGCGCTGCAGCAACAGATCACCACTCAATGAGCGCAATTGGATCCCTCAATTATTCGTAACTGGCACTCGATTATAGGGCCACATCCTGTGTAAATAAACGGCATTGTTTCACGAATGTGAACGAAACGTGTAACTGGCACCGACCGGAGAGAACAGCATGAAAAACGCAGAATTGAACCAACGCCGTCAGGACGCCACCCCGCGCGGAGTGGGCGTGATGTGTGGTTTTTACGCCGAGCGCGCAGAGAACGCTACGCTGTGGGATGTGGAAGGCAGAGAAGTGATCGACTTCGCCTCGGGGATCGCCGTGCTGAACACCGGCCACCGCCACCCGAAGGTGATCGCCGCGATTGAAAAGCAGCTGCAGGCTTTCACCCACACCGCCTATCAGATCGTTCCTTACGAAAGCTATGTCTCGCTGGCGGAGCGCATCAACCAGCGCGCGCCGATCGCCGGCCCGTGTAAAACCGCCTTCTTCACCACCGGCGCGGAGGCGGTGGAAAACGCGGTGAAGATCGCCCGTGCTTACACCGGCCGCCCGGGCTTGATCACCTTCGGCGGCGGCTTCCACGGCCGTACCTACATGACCATGGCGCTGACCGGCAAAGTGGCGCCTTACAAACTGGGCTTCGGGCCGTTCCCCGGTTCGGTGTTCCACGGCCAGTACCCGAATGCGCTGTACGGCGTGACCACCGAAGACGCGATGAACAGCCTGGATCGCCTGTTTAAAGCGGATATCGATCCCAAGCAGGTGGCGGCGATCGTGCTGGAGCCGGTGCAGGGCGAAGGCGGTTTCAACGTGGCGCCGGCCGACTTTATGCAGGCGTTGCGCGCGCTGTGCGACCAGCACGGCATTCTTCTCATTGCCGACGAAGTACAGACCGGCTTCGCCCGTACCGGCAAGCTGTTCGCCATGGAGCACTACAGCGTTAAACCGGATCTGATCACCATGGCGAAAAGCCTGGCGGGCGGCATGCCGCTGTCGGCGGTGGCGGGCCGCGCCGAGGTGATGGACGCGCCGGCGCCGGGCGGGCTGGGCGGCACCTACGCCGGTAACCCGCTGGCGGTGGCCGCGGCGCACGCGGTGCTGGACGTGATCGACGAAGAGCAGCTGTGCCAGCGCGCCCAGCGCTTGGGGCAGCACCTGGTGGAAGTGCTGCAGCAGGCGCGCAAAACCAGCCCGGCGATCGCGGATGTGCGGGCGCAAGGTTCGATGGTGGCGGTGGAGTTCAACGATCCGGCCACCGGTAAACCATCTGCCGATATCACCCGTCAGGTTCAGCAGAAGGCGATGGAAGAAGGGCTGCTGCTGCTGAGCTGCGGCGTGAACGGCAACGTGATCCGCTTCCTGTATCCGCTGACCATCCCGGACGATCAGTTCACCAAGGCGATGGGCATCCTGTCCCGCGCGCTGGCTCACTAAGGAGCGAACGGCATGAAATTGAACAATCCCGAGCTGTTGCGCAGCCAGTGTCTGATCAACGGTGAATGGTGCGATGCCCTGAGCGGCAAGCGCGAAGCGGTGATCAACCCGGCCACCGGCGCCGAGCTGGCCAGCATTCCGCTGGTCAGCGAAGAGGAAACCCAGCAGGCGATCGCGGCGGCGCAGCGGGCGCAAAATGACTGGAAACAACTGACCGCCAAGCAGCGTTCCGCGCTGCTGTTGGCCTGGGCCGACAAGGTGCTGGCCGCACAGGAAGATCTGGCGCAGCTGATGACCGCTGAGCAGGGTAAATCGCTGGCGGAAGCGCGCGGCGAAGTGGCCTACGCCGCGTCGTTCATCACCTGGTTCGCCGAAGAGGCCAAGCGGGTGGACGGCGCGGTATTGCAGGCGCCGCAGGCTTCGCAGCGCCTGGTGGTGGTGAAGCAGCCGATCGGCGTGTGCGCGGCCATCACACCGTGGAATTTCCCGGCGGCGATGATCACCCGCAAGGTGGCGCCGGCGCTGGCGGCGGGCTGCACCATCATCGTCAAACCTGCCGAGCAAACGCCGCTGACCGCGCTGGCGCTGGCCAAGCTGGCGCAGGACGCCGGTATTCCCGCCGGCGTGTTGCAGGTGGTGACCGGGGAAGCGGCGCAGGTGGGCAAGGTGCTGTGCGACAGCCCGGTGGTGCGCAAGCTGAGCTTTACCGGTTCGACCGAGGTCGGTCGCATTCTGATGGCGCAGTGCGCGCCGAGCATCAAGAAGCTGTCGCTGGAGCTGGGCGGCAACGCGCCGGTCATCGTGTTCGACGACGCCAATCTGGACGCGGCGGTGGCGGGCATCATGGCCTCCAAGTTCCGCAACAGCGGCCAGACCTGCGTCTGTGCCAACCGCATCTACGTGCAGGACGGCATCTACGAGCGGCTGGCGGAGAAACTGGTGGCGGCGGTCGAGCAGTTGAAAGTCGGCGACGGCAGCCAGGAAGGCACCACCCAGGGGCCGCTGATCGACAGCGATGCGGTAGCGAAGGTGCAGAGCCATATCGACGACGCGCTGATCAAAGGGGCGCAGATCGCCACCGGCGGCCAGCCGCACGCGCTGGGCGGTACCTTCTTCCAGCCGACGGTGGTGACCGGCGTGACGCAGAAAATGCGCTTCGCCAAAGAAGAGACCTTCGGGCCGGTGGCGCCGCTGTTCCGCTTCCATGACGAGGCGGAAGCCATCGCCATGGCCAACGACACCGAATTCGGCCTGGCCGCCTACCTGTTCACGCAGAACGCCGCGCGCCAGTGGCGCGTGCCGGAAGCGCTGGAGTACGGCATGGTCGGCATCAACACCGGGCTGATTTCCAACGAAGTGGCGCCGTTCGGCGGCGTGAAACAGTCAGGGCTCGGGCGTGAAGGATCGCGCTACGGGATAGAAGAATATCTGGAGCTGAAATACCTGTGTATCGATGTGAGCCGTTGAGCGTCAGGACGTTAACCCATCCCGGCGGCCAGCGTCGCCGGGCGATAAAGGATGATGCATGTCTGATAATACCTCTGTTTCTCCGGCGCTTGCCGCCGGGGTGCGAGCACCTGCACCCGCCAAATCGTTAAGTTTCCTTGAAGGGGTGGCGATGATCGTCGGCACCAATATCGGCGCCGGGGTGCTCTCCATCGCCTACGCCTCCAGCAAGGCCGGTTTCCTGCCGCTGCTGTTCTGGCTGGTGCTGGTGGGGAGCCTGACCACCATCACCATGCTGTACGTCGCCGAATCCACGCTGCGCACCCGCGCGCATCTGCAGCTGAGCGGGCTGGCGAAGCGCTACGTCGGCGGCCTGGGCGCCTGGCTGATGTTCGCTTCGGTGTGCGTCAACAGCGTCGGGGCGCTTACCGCCTACATGACCGGCAGCGGCAAGCTGCTGCAATCGCTGTTCGGCATCTCGCCGGCGCTGGGCAGCCTGCTGTTCTTCGTGCCCGCCGCCGGCGTGCTGTATCTCGGTTTGAAAGCGATCGGCCGCGGCGAGAAGTTCATCAGCATCGGCATGGTGGTGATGCTGACCGCGCTGGTGGCGGCGACGCTGCTGAAAGACACCACCCAGATGCGCAACCTGCTGGACGGCGACTGGCGCTATATGGTGCCGGTGTTCAACGTGGTGGTGTTCTGCTTCTCGGCGCAGTACATCGTGCCGGAAATGGCGCGCGGCTTTGCCGACAAGCCGGAGCAGCTGCCGAAGGCGATCATCGTCGGCATGGCGGTGACCTTCATTTTGCTGGCGGCGGTGCCGATGTCGGTGATCGCGCTCAGCGGGCTGGATGGCATCTCCGACGTGGCCACCATCTCCTGGGGCCAGGCGCTGGGGCAGTGGGCGTTCTTTTCCGCCAACATCTTCGCGCTGTGCGCGATGCTGACTTCCTACTGGGGATTGGGCGGCAGTTTCCTGACCAATATTTTCGACAAGTTCCGGCTGGGCAACGACGAGCTGCCGCTGCGCCGCTTCGGCGTGCTGCTGCTGGTGGTGGTGCCGCCGTTCGCGCTGGCCTACAGCGGGCTGGTGTCGTTCGTCAACGCGCTCTACTTCGCCGGGGTGTTCAGCGGGGTGATCCTGTCGATCATGCCGATGCTGATCCTGCGCGGCGCACGCAAACATGGCGACCAGACGCCGCGCTGGCAGTGCAACTGGATCACGCACCCGCTGCTGCAGATCAGCATTGTGCTGCTGTACCTGGCCAGCGCGGTGTACGCCATCGCTTCATTGTTAGGCTATCTGCCCTCTGGATGGTGATTTGCCTTCCCTCAAGCAGTGATGTTGTTTCTCGGCATTGAGAACGGCGGCGTCGTGGCCGCCGATTTTTTTCTTAGGCGCGCCGCTTTGCTGACAGCGCCAGCCAGGCCTGCACTGACGGGCGCTGCCACTGCTTGTGCGCATAGTGGCGCAGGCGCTCCGGCACCGGATCGCCGTGCATCACCAGCCGGTTGAGCATCAGCGCCAGATCGGTGTCGGCGATGCACCACTCCCTGAACAGATTATCCTGCCCATGGCTCAGCAGCTTTTCGACGGCGTCGATCAGCTTGCGTGCGGCCCCCTGTGCGGCTTCGGACAGCGGCGGGAACTTGCCGTTGTTGAACACCACTTCGGTCGAGCGCTCGGCGCGGATCGGCAGCAGATCGCTGCGCAGCCAGGCTTGAATCTCGCGCGCCTTGGCGCGCAGCTTCACGTCGCGCGGGTACACGGCGTGGGCCGGATGGATGTCCTCCAGGTATTCGGCGATCGCCGAAGACTCTGAGAGCTGAAACTCGCCGATGGCCAGCGTCGGCACCCGGCGGGTGAGCGACAGCGCCGCGTAGGCCGCCTCTTTATTCTCTTCTTTCGCCAGATCCACCGTCTTCACGGTGAACGGAATGCCTTTTTCCGTCAGCACGACAAAGGCGGACATGGCGTACGGGCTGAAAAATTCACTGTCGGTGTAAAGCTCGGTGATCGGTTGAGACATCGGCGGTTCCTCGGGGTTAAGGGGAGAACATTCATCATTGTCGAGGGATGGCTAAAAATCAATCTGTTAGGTCAAAAGTTGTTTGATGCCGCGGCCTGCGGCGCCGTGAGTTCCTTCCGGATGATGTGATATATTTGTTGCCAACACGTGAATTGAGCCGTATTGGGTAACATGAAGACGCAGTGGATAGAGCGAGTGAAAGTGGGATGCGCGCGCCTGTGGCCGCACCCGCTGGCGGTGGGCAAGCGAGAGATGCTGATTTCCAGCGTCGGCGCCGGTTTGGGGCTGATGCTCGCCGGCTGGATCAGCCACTTTATTTTGGGCGAGGTGAACCTGTGGTTTATCGCGCCGATGGGCGCCTCGGCGGTGTTGCTGTTCGGCGTGCCCAACAGCCCGCTGGCGCAGCCCTGGTCGATCGTCGGCGGCAATGCGCTGGCGGCGACGGTGGGCGTCAGCGCCGGCCTGCTGATCCCCGATCCGGGGCTGGCCTGCGGCATAGCGGCGGCGGTGGCCATCGGCCTGATGTTCAAGCTGCGCTGCCTGCATCCGCCGGGTGGCGCGGTGGCGCTCACCGCTATCCTCGGCGGCCCCGGCATCCATCAGATGGGCTACCACTTCGTGCTGTACCCGGTGCTGCTGAACTCGGTGCTGCTGGCGGCGCTGGCCATTCTGTTCAATAACCTGGCCGGGCGACGCTACCCGCACGCGCTGGCGCCGGCGGAGGCCAAGCCGGCCAATCTGCCGATCGATGCCGTGTCCATCACCCGCGGCGATCTGCACGAGGCGCTGATGGAGGGGGATCTGTTCGATATCGACGAGGACGATTTGCAGGAGATCCTGCTGCGCGCCGAGCAGCTGGCGCATCAGCGGCAAAGCAAAACTGCCTGATCAGCCCAGCGTTTTGCGGTAAAACACCACCCGCTCCGTTTCGGCAAAGCCCAGCGCCGCATGCAGGCGCTGGGAGTCCAGATTGGCGATATCGGTATCCGACGCCAGCTCGCTGCACCCCTGCTGCTTCGCCCACTCCTGCACCTGCGCGATCAGGCGTGCGGCCCAGCCCTGGCGGCGAGCGCGTTCGGCGGTATAAATTCCTTCCAAAAAAGCCACCGGCGACGATTCGCAGCCGTTGACGTAATCGTAGCGCAGCGCGACCTCGGCAAAGGCAACGAAAGTGCCGTCCAGCCCCCGCGCCATAAACGCGGTGTGGTGCGGCGAAGCCAATATCTCGCGCATTTCCGCGCGGTGCTCTTCAGGCGAGCCGGACGGCCACAGCGCGGTGCGCAACGCCAGCCAGGCGTCGAGGTTGTCGTGGTCGCAGATGACGATCATGCGGGGCCCTTAGCGGTGATTTTTGTTACCCGCGAGCGTAGCAGGTCTCGGCGCGCAAGCTCAATCTCTCCATCGCTATCTCGCCATTTCTCTCACTTATGATAATGATCGTCGTGTTCATGAGGCCGCCGGAGACCGGTGTGGTTATCGAGTAACGAGTGGAGCGCACATTAACGTTCCAAAGTGCATGCTCTCCGGCTCGATAAGGCTAAGGAAGCTTTCGCAATGTGATTGGCCATGCCAACTGGTACAGATGGCCTGCGACTGTGCATAGCTTTCTGCAATGGCCACATCGACGAAAACGTCTCCGTCCAGTTTGAGTAAATACTGATGTAGCCAACCTGGTTGCGCAGACAGATGATGTTGCACCATTTGGCAATAGGCCGCGTACATCTTCTCTTCGGTAACGCCTTTTCTTAGTCTGAAGCGGCCCAGTTCGACGCCATGGCCGGCACTGGCGGGGGAATATGCTGTTATGTGATTAGGGGATGTCATGGTAATTTTTCCAGTAATGGGTGAGTGACTATCATAGGCCGCGACCCTGCCAATTTTTGTCAGGGGTGTCGGAGGCATTCAGTGAGAACCGTCAGGTTATTTTCAATACTCGAGCAACTGCGCGGCAGACAACGCCCGGTTTCGGCGGAGTTTCTGGCCCAGACGCTGGATGTTTCGGTGCGAACCATCTATCGAGATATGAGCACGTTGCAGGCGATGGGTGCTCCGATCCGCGGCGAGTCTGGATTGGGGTACCAACTGGAAAAGGGGTATTTCTTGCCGCCGCTGCATTTTGACGCTAACGAGCTGGAGGCCATAATACTGGGCACTCGTCTGATTGCGGCTCGTGGTGATGCGCAGCTGGGTGAAGCGGCACGTCGCGTTTCAGCCAAAATAGGTGCCATGTTGGATGACGATGCGAAGAAACGTTACGAGGATATGCCATTGCGCGCCGTCTCGCGCAGGACTCTGGAGTATGAACTGGCCGACAGGTATCTGGAGCCATTGCGCATGGCTATTCGAGGCAGAAAGCGGTTGGCCGTCCGTTATCGCGACCTTAAAGGTAATGAAAGCCGAAGAAATATCAGGCCATTAGGATTGACGATGTTTGACGCCGTGTGGCTGCTGACCATATGGTGCGAGACCAAAGCCGATTTCCGCAATCTGCGCGTTGATGGCATTCTATCGTTGACGGACACCGGCGAACGTTTTCGACAGGAAAGAGGTAAACGTTTTGAAGATTATATTAAATCTTTACCGGCAGCATAGGCGCTATGGAGACGAATTTGGCGATAATGGCACGACGAGTCATTGTGTGGGCGGCACATTGATTATCTGATTTTTGGTGTTTATATCCAACTCAGCTAAAGTGCGAAATAAAGTGCTAGGGAAATTGATTGTCATAGTTTCCCCCCGGTAACTCTGCGGAAATATGTGTTTATATCTTTTGATACTTGTTTGTAATCGAAGTCAGTATCCTTATTTTTCTCAGGATGAAAAATGTTAAGATAAAATCTACGAAGTTCTCTTGCTTTCATCACATCCTTAGTGTGAATTCTTTTAATTCCAAGTTCTGAATCAAAAAATGGTTGGTTGATTTCAAAATAAAATACAACTTCATGTTTTCTGCTTTTGAATAAGTGTGTTCGGCTCTTACTGTCAAGAATAAGGTCTTCATCCTTATCCGATGGGGTATCATTTAAATCTATTTGAATTTTCATAAAATTTCCTCTATGAGCTAAAATAGCCTCATTGTTCCGTTATTTTCAAAACAACTTTTCCAATAATTTGAATATCGTCAAGAACGCAGTCAAACGCCATACCAACGCCACTTACCCGAATTTTTTTAATCGGAATGCGGGTTAAGGTGCGAACACTGATCTTACCTTCAATACCTACCAGCCATTCTCCATCGAAAACCTCTGCAAACGTCTGGTCAAGAATGTACTGGGCCTTCTCGTCCTGTACACAGATAGGATCCGTTGGTCGTGGAACTCCTACACGGAATAACACTTTGTCAAACATGACGTAGCCGGAGTCATAAAGCTGGCCGTCTACCAGCTTTTTCCGTGGGACTTTCATTATGTCCAGCTCGTCGCTTTCAAATTTTTTCCACTGCCAGTGACTAGCTATTCCAGGCTCACCCCTGTTTCGGCCATACATTTAACCATGATGTCTGCAGGAAGCCCGCCGCGCTTATAACGCGAAGATAGAGAACTTGCAGCTATATCAAGATGTTCTGCGAGCTGCATCTTTTGTGTGAAGCCGTAAGCCTCAATGACTCTATCCAGAACCGGCGCGCTGTCAGTACTAGGGTCAATTCGAAATCGTGCCATTTGTGATTTTAGGGATTAGAAAAAATCTCAGTGATATTGATGCATTAGAAAATTTCTAAGCAACCTAGCTCCCGTTTTTTGCAATTTGCGAATTTCGATGAACTTTGCCGAGTTCAACTGAAAACAGGAGATTGCCTTATGCGTCCTAACATCCCCATCCCCATCCCCATCCCCATCCCCACGCCTTACCTGCCTATTGATGAGTACTGCCGTATCACCGGGACTCCTATGGGCAGTGCTCGTGACATGGTCCGCGATGGTCGTTTGCCTATTCACGGCAAAGGCGACAAGCCCCGCGCACGTGTTGAAATCAACGTTGGGTGAAGTAACAGGCATTAATCCACAGACACTGCGTAATAAGCTGAACCCAGAGCAACTGCACCAGCTCACTTGTGCGGAGCTATTGGCGCTTACTGATGCTACTGAAGATGCTGGCTTGCTCGATGCCTTGCTGGCACAAATCAACTGCATGCCGTCCGTGCCTGTCAATGAGACTTGCGCCGGGAATATCTGGGTTAAAAATTGTATTGACTCAGACTTAATCTGATATTGTCATAGCACAGAGCTTAACCTAATAGGGCTGCTCTGTGCCAGAAGTGGAAATGGGTCTTTCCGTCAGTCCGCCCTGTGCCAAGTGCGGAAGTTGTGGAATTTTGCTTCACATTTGCTGCACTGTTGCACGGTTCTCTGCAGCTGAGCAACATTACTAGCTATCACTACCCGGCCTGTGACACCTCACGTAACACGCTGGAATGGCCCCTAACAGCGGTAACGAAGCTACCATTACTTATGGTATTAATTTTATTATGTTAATGGCTTTGCAGTGTAAGATGAAGGCTAGTTTTCTCAGTCCAGTCTAAGACCATCATTCACATGCTAGGCTGGTCTCGAGAGTCTTGTTGTAACATCACATCAGGAACACTGACACAGGTTGGCTGTTGGTTGTGATTAACTCATTTTCTGACAGTCATACGCGCAAGATATTACTTAATTCTCTGTCGAATATGCCGTTAATAAATAGATGGATTGAAAGGAACAAAAACTATGAAGCAACTTTGGGAAAAAATGGAAGCCATTCTGCAAGACACCGACCCTGATTTATTAGCTGATCTTGGCCCCCCGGCCACTGATGAGGATATCGCTACGTTAGAGCAGGCTCTGGGTTTGAGTTTGCCTGCTGATTTTGTTGCCTGCATGAAAATTCACAATGGCCAGCACGGTATTAGCCACGGACTGTTTGATGAATGCGAGTTCTTATCCACTTCGCGCATTATACAGGAATGGCGCATCTGGAAAGGGTTACTCGATGGTGGTGATTTTGAGGGTGCTGAGTCGTGTCCGCAAAGCGGTATTCGTCCGGAATGGTGGAGTCCCGCTTGGATCCCGTTTACTTACAACGGGGCGGGAGATCATCTTTGCATTGATCTCGCGCCGACTGACGTTGGGATTCCCGGACAGATTATCACGCTCTGGCATGATGATGGCGTGCGTGAAAAACAAGCTGACAGCTTCATTCAGTGGTTCACACAGTATGTAGAGCAAATGTAGGCCTTTTATAGTTGGTTAGATAAACCTGGAGGGTAAATGGATTTAACATATGAAGAATTAAAACAGCAGCGCCTGCAAAAATTCTTTAACGATTGCCAGCAGCAAGTGTTGTCACAAATTATCGGACCTTTCGGTCTTTCAACGGCCATGTTTGAAGATCGCAACGGCGGAAATGTTACAACGCTGCATAATTTCGAGCGCGAAGAGTCGGATTTCATTGCAGATAAAGACATGTCCAGTCATGCAAAATCACGCCAAGATTACCAGCGCAAAGAGTATGAAAGTAAAGATTTTACAAAAAAAAGCAAGAAACTACGGGCTGGTAGCGTTGATGGTTATACGGGTAAAACGACCAATGCTGCGGATATGGATCTCGACCATGTCACTTCATTAAATACATTGTCCAAAAATAAGAAAGTGCATCTTGCTCTGGAAACCGGGGAAGGTGTTGAAAAAGTTGTTAAAATGGCTAATGCCGACGAAAATTTGGTGACCACACATAAGTCGATTAACCGTTCAAAAGGTGCAGCTGAACTGGATACTTTTGCAGAAAAAAATGGCGAAAGGTTTGAGCTGGATCCTGAGTTAGTCGCAGCAGCGAAGAAACAATCGGATGACCATATTTCGGCAACGCTTAACTCGGCGCTGATTAAAAAACAGGGCAAAGAGTTGTTGCAGACAGGCGGCCAACAGGCGTTGCAGATGGGGCTGAGACAAGCACTTGGTTTACTGCTCACTGAACTGGTGAATGGCTTATTTAATGAATTCAAAGTTCTCATTCAACACGGCGTTGAGATGAGTAAAACGTTGTTTGAGGAGATCCACCAGCGCTTAATGCGGGTAATTGCTTCCGTGGTCAAAAAAATCCCCGATGCGCTGGGGCAAATGTTCCAGGGTGGTGTGAGTGGATTTATGAGTAATTTACTCACTTTCTTGCTTAATAATTTTCTCTCAACCGCAAAGCGTTTCGTGACCATGATTCGGGAAGGGCTGTTGGGGCTTTTCCGGGCGTTCAAAATGATTTTCTTCCCACCGGAACATATGACAGCGCAGCAGGCGTTACAGGAAGGGCTGAAAATTCTCACCACTGTCATCTTGACTTCAGTCGGTATGTTGTTGAACGAAAGCATAGTGACGTTTATGGCGACTGTACCGTTTCTGAAACCGTTTGCAGATATGCTAACGCCAGTGCTTATTGGTATTGCCACCGGGTTACTGTCTGCCTTTCTCGCATATCAGATAGACATGTTTTTTGATCGTTCCCGTTTTACGCCGAGCGAAAAAATGATGGATGAGATGCTCGCAGATAGAAAACGTCGGGAAGCGTTTGCTAATGAACTGGTGACCCTTTCAGAGAGTTCGCTGGGTAATATTGCAAATTACACGAACGCAATAACTAAGTATCAAGCTATTGGGGCAAACCTGGCTACTGCAACGATTTCGACTACAGCAACTCTGGCATGCCTTGAGAGGACAACTAGGGAAACGGCTACGCAGGTGGCACGGAGTAGCGCTGTAATTGCCTTTATTAATGAAAGCCAAGCTGAAATTGATGATTTTTTGAAAAATATTTGAGAACAATAAAATGAGTTTGCTAAACAAGCAGGAACTTCAGGTCATTCAAGCCTTTTCGTCCGCAGATTTGCCGGAACGTATCTTTCGCGACAGCAACATTAAAGAATTAATCAGCGGTATGACGGAGGAGCAACAAAAGGTTCAGAAGAGCGCAAAAGATCTTGATCGCCTGCGTAGGGAACAGAGGGATGGAAACTTTATAACTAACTGGTGGAACGATCGCGACGATGTGTTACAGGATGCACAGATTGATCTTAATAAAGCCATTGGTCGCCTGACGCAAAAATCTTCTCAGTTATTGATTGTCAATACGGCACTATCCAAATTACTGAACCAGCAACAACAGATTTTATTGGAACAGCAAAACATTCTGGAAGGTCAGACACATTCCCTTGCTGAACAAAATGAACAGATCCTGAAACAACAGGTGCTACTGGAAGAGCAGCAAAAAGAGATTACTAAGGCTAACCAGGGATTGATGGATGCAAAAGGAGTAACGCAAGATCAGGCTAAGCAACTGGTTGGCTGCGTAAAACGGGTGACAGAGGCGGAAAACAAAATCGGCGAGGCAAACGCGTCCTTGCTAGCCGAACTTGAACAACGTGTCGCGAAATTTTCCTCGGATCTTGCACAGCAATTGCAAAGTGGCCTAGAGGAGCAGGTAAGGCGGCACAACATTCTCGAACAGATAATGGAGGACAACCACATTGTACAACAGGGGCGTATTGAGACGTTGCAACAGTCGCTGTCGCAGGAACAGCAGTTGTCTCATAATCAACTGCTCGCCAAACTTGAGCAAGACCGTCAGGTTTTGCTTGATTCGGTAAAATCAACCGTAAGCCAGTGTGATGCGCTCCAACAAGAGTTATCCATCGTCGTGAAGCAGCACGACGATAGGCAAATAAGCAATAATAATGCTGTTACAGCGTTACAGGTGGAATTTATCAAATCACGATTTCGTCACCGTTTTGCACTGACAGTGGTGGCCTGTGTTGTTGGGCTTTCTGTCGGTTGGCAAATTGCGCAGCATTTTTTGATGATCTGATTCTGTTAAACCGCATCGCTTATGCAAATACAGTCATTGTTCCGGTCGCGGTAAAAATGTCACAACTTTTTATGGATGTTTAGTAACCATACTCGCCTTTTACTGCCATAAAATTATGTTATAAACTTACGCTTCTCGCTCACAGCGGACCTTCAGCTCAGCCAGCAATGTCCGCTGCGTGCCAGGAGCGGATGCGACCCATCGGCATGTTTTAGTCGTCGCAAGCAAATCATAACGGTTAATTGTTGAGTAGATTTTTCATGTCAATTTATATTATTGTAGATAAGTCTGATAAAAATTTCAGTCACATCCTCTTGGATAATAAGGAAGTTATATGAAAGCTCGTTTAATACCACCGTACGAAAACTACACTGGCAATGTTTTATGGCGAAAAGAGGATTTTATTAATAAAGTCGACGATATCTCAACATCTCTAAAAAATTTAAGAGATATGGGATATTGGGCCAGTGCCTATCCTGAAGGAGATGGCATTACATTTAAATACACCAAGGATAGTTATCAAAAAAGCAGTATCGAAATTCTAGAAGACTTCTCAATATGCTTTGAGTGGGTAGAAATAGAGTTAGCTAAATCAAGAAGCTCTAACCTAGAATTAGCTGAATTAGAGGGGGAAAACAAAAATATGGAGTGCATAGTTATTGTGCCGATTGAGAAGATTTTCATTCAGGAAACCATCGAGGTCGGAAAGTATATTTTTTATTGCGGAAGACAATTTGATGAAGAGTCACATAAGCGATTATCAGAGCAAGATGGTTCGTATATACAGTTTAACTGTGACCTACCATATATTGATTTATTAAAACTTAATTCAAGCATTGATCATAACAGCCATGTTATAAACATGTGTTTGTCTATAGCTGAATATGCGCTTGATTTAGTCAGATTTTCTCACAGCTCATTTACACGTATGGAATATACCCCTAATCCTGCAGGTCAACGCTCTGACGGATTTTATGATGTAGAAATCATTCCTCGTGAGATGACTCATCTTAAACCAATTAAGATAAGTGGAATATCAAGACCCCTTGCCGTGAGTAATAATTGGCTAGGCCCTCAGGTTGACAGCTTGTATTACCCTGGGTTGCAATATTTATCTTCTATCTACGATGGAATCGTTGAAAATGAACTTTCAAAATTAGTTAGCTCCGTAGTTAGGGCATGTAGGCAATCTTTTTATTCAATTGGCGCGGAATCACAATTTCTAAACCTAGTCTTTGCACTTGATGGTCTTGCTAATATTGACCCAAATTGGAAAGGATGGAAGCAAAGGACCTACATTGCAGCACTTACATGTAATAAATCACTAATCAAATTTAAGAAAAACCTAGAAGTTTATGACAAGTTATATACTGACGTAAGAAACAAGCTTGTTCATGATGGTAAAGATTTTTACGAACTTAACGTCAACGCGAACGAATCCTCTGAACAAATCTTTAAGTATATTAAGATAATTATAATACTCATCGAAAGTAACGGCTTTTCCACTTTGCAAGAATTAAGAGATTATGCAGTTTACCTACTTCAGCAGGAGGGTTATAGAACTGCTTCTGTTGAGATAATTGACAAAGTATCTCTTTTAAGAGGAAAAAAACCTAATTATCCTTCATGGTGATTAAATCAACGTGCTAATTAATTTTTAATATAACTTCTGCTCCTCGCTCTCAGCGGACCTTCAGCTCAGTTATATCGTCCGCTCTGTGCCAAAAGCAGACGTCTAAATATCCTATTGTCAGTTATAAAAAGCGATGAGTGTTCTACATATTAAATTTACAGAGACAGAAAGTCTGTGTTTAAATACGGTTCTTTCCACCCAATAAGTGTTAACAACTTAAGGATTCCATAAAAATGCCAATATTAGACTTCAAAGAAATACCAGAGGCTCATAAAGCAACAGGGCTGCAAGATACATTTGAACTTTTTTCTCGCGACTTCTTGGCTTTTCTGGGATATAAAATTATATCTGACCCAGATAGAGGTGCTGACGGTGGGGTTGATATTATAGCGGAAGAAAAAAGGACTGGTGTCGGCGGGGAAACAATTATCCGTTGGTTGGTAAGCTGTAAGCATAAAGCTCATAGTGGAAATTCAGTTAATCCAGTAGATGATGCAAATATTTTTGATCGAGTAATCGCGAATAACTGCCAAGGATTTATCGGGTTCTATTCAACTCTTGCTAGTACAGGTCTGTCTGGAATACTTGACGGGTTGAAGGGACGAATTGAATTTCAGGTTTTCGATAAAGAAAAAATAGAGAGGGAACTTTTACATTCTTCCAGAGGATTGGAGATTGCCGAAAGGTACTTCCCAAAGTCGTTATCTGAGTGGAAAACAGAAAACCCAAAACCCGCAAGAATATTTGCCGATGAACCTAGCTTAAAATGCAAAGTTTGTAAGAAAGAGCTTCTGTCTCAAGACGACAAGGGAGTTATCACTCTATGGCAAAGAATCCGCACCGACTACAAAAATGAACCAGAGTATAATGAACATACTTTTTGGACGTGTCGAGGTAACTGTGACCGAGCACTCCGGCAGTATATTGAAAAACATACAAATAATAGCCTTATTGATAGCTGGGAAGATATCGCTGATGTAATGATGCCAACTGTATTTATAAAATGGGTCATGACAATAATGAATGAGTTAAGATCTGGGACTCTATATTCAGATGAGGCATTTGACGAACTCAAGACATTTTTGATCAATATTTACCCATTTGCATGTCGTCATCTCACCGAAAAAGAAAAAGAAAGGGTTAAATCATTAATGATGATACCGTCGTATCTTGGCGGCATGAACTATGAAGGTTAAGAAAGGGTGGTTGCGTTAGCCATCTTCGAGAGTATTCAGTAAGGATTTGATGAGGGAATACATAAATAGACCATTTATACCTGAACAGAAGTCATACTGAGCTAGACGTTTCTGTTCAGTTTTTTGGTGTATTCATTATCATATATCACTCGAAAAATCTCTCCGAAAACTAGAGTATTTCCTTCATTGAAGTTACTGTTGTCACCGCTGCGCATCTGAAACAGTTTACACGCTGCTTCGCTCTATTTCGGTGCAAAAAAGCAAGGAGTTAATGCCCGCTCCTCGCTCGCAGCGGACCTATAGTAGTTTTAAATGACACCTTATAAAGTGGCCAACCTTTATCGACACTACAATGATGCGTTAGAGATTTCTGGATCGATTGAAGTCTAAGGTTGTCAGGGCTGCAACAGCAGCCCTGTGTCAGAAGCGGAAGTAGCTAACAACAGCCTGTGTTGATTCACGGAGAACAGGTCACTAGGTTAATCTAATTATGTCCCTTTAGAACCTTTTTTCTCAAGTGTATATATTTTCTACTGCCTCAACCATAGGGTTTATTTTTTGGCTTTTGACATCATGAGAAGGAAATATGAAGGGTGGCTCTTTATTTCTGAAGAATGGCTTGTGATATTAAAAACATCTTTTAGAATCGTAAAAGCTCCTGTAGCCAACGACACTGGATTTGGTGCACCAATAAAACCTATCAATGATGGCACACTGTTAAGAAAAAGTTCTTTATTACTTTTCCGCTTATAGGCTTGTATTTTTTGCTCAATATCTGTCAATCCTTCATCCCACACGCGCTCGACAAAATGTTGATTTATCAGTTGTCTCTTATATGGATCACTTTCTGCTTCTATGTCATACGCAGCTTCACGTAGTACAGAGCGGAAGGCATTAAAACTCGGCTCGTAGTCAGTTCTAATTTTGTAGAGCTCGCTTGGAGTCAGTCCCTCTAAGAATGGAACGTCAATAGAGAGTTTAACCCTCTGAACTTCATTCTTTTGATCAAGTTTACGAAGAATCTCTCCATGAAATGGGCAATATGCACCAAGGGATGCTCTACATGAATGCGCTTGGTTAAGGTCAGTAATAAGGTTTTTATAATGAAAGAGAACTGTACGGTTTTTTGCTCCCTGCACCCACCGTTCATAACTTTTTTTTCCGCTATGATTTCCCATGACAAGCTCCATAGACATGGTGCCGTCATCATTATCAATGGCATTTTTTATATGTTGATACATATATCCATTTGTATACGAACTTTCGCAGCCTTTAATTTCCAACATGATTTCATTCGCTAAAGCATTCTTGTTTAAGAACCGAATTTTATTTGTATTGCCCAAGCGTTCTATATTCTTTACGGATAGTCTATTTTCATAAAGACGGGCAACATTAGGGGGAAGATATCGAAATATAAAATTAGCATCAGAGTTGTCGCTAAAAATCCCATCGGCTCTCTCCGAATCATTACTATAAGATTCGCTTCGTACAAAAACGATAAACTCTCCACGGATAAGGTCAAAGTTATCTTTAGCAAACCTGATAAATCTAGCAATTTCCTTCCTGAGATGTTCAACCTTATCTTTTCTATCGCTTACAATAAATTTTTCAAGTGCATTTTCTGCTAGATTCACCCTGTATCGTAGGCTCAATGAATACAGAACGTCATCAAGAATGACTCTGTCCATTGAAAATAATCCACTCTTATATCTTTCAATATTACGATTCCCCGCCATGTAAACATTTAGCCGAGACTCTTGTACAGAATTTGTTTGTTCGATAATCAGTGAATCTATTCTTTTATTATATTCAGCTAACTCAATTAGCAATTCATTCAATCCGATATTTTCATATTCCTGATCTAAAAGTCGATCAACCCAAAAAAGGCTTTCTGTGAGAGCATAGAGGTTGTTGTACATACTAGTTCCTTTTTACTAGACTTCAGTACTGTGTTCCCAAAGTTAGTCAGTGGTTTCACTGAGAGTGCACTATCATTTTACATTTAAATGTACTTCCAAGCATCATGCTGTTAGTGCCAGATTATAACACCTATCAACCGTATGTTTGGAAAACAAACTGCGTTTAATCCTTGTGAGTTGTGATGTCTGCTTCTCGCTCAGAGCGGACTGTCAGATTTCATTGTGCGCTGCTAGGGAATGTTGCCAGCTTCAATGTTGCCAGCTCCAATCTAAATACCCAATGCATGTATTAGGTGCATGAATTCGCATGATGATCCTGTGTGAGTTTTATCCCCGCAGCGCCAGCACTGGCGCGGATCGCGCTGGATCATGCAGCTGCATTAAAAGCGACATATAAAGCGCGCAGGCGAGGTGGGGATAGCATTGCGCGCAAGCCGTGTTGAACCACTTTCAAAATGGCCGCCAGCGTCCTGTCATCGCGATTTATCACTATACCAAGACCAAAGGGGGCAGCTTTGGGCTTTGATGCGGTAGCGGCGCTCTCAAACGTTATGGGAGGGGGGCTTGTTGTGTTGAATTTTTGGGCAAACATGGTATATGGTACAGCCTCATGATTGATAAGAGGCTTTGTATGGATGCTAAAGCTGTAGCGCAGGGAATTCTTGAAGGCATTGAGTCCTTACCCAAAGGAATCGCGTATAGTGCTCGCCGCACATGGCAGGGCGCCGGGTTAGGTAGTAGTGAATTTAAACGCCGCAATGAACTGGAAACGGAAAGATTCATTAGGGTTATTCGCGCTGGTTATGGCATTGAGGCCCCTTTGCGTGAGCTAATAACCGTCATAATTCGTGACTGTTATCAACGGATGGGTGTTCAAACGCAAACAGCATTAGGACAGAAATTAAACCTTGCTGAAGGTTATGTTGCGGGGCGTATGGGGACGCAGTTCATTCTGGTACAACAGATCACGCATCATATTTTGAAAAAAGTTATCAGTAGTACGCTTTTCAGATGGGTTTTTAAAGGTATTACCGTTGCAGGGTTGAACATTATTCTCCTGCAAGGGATTATCGAACAAGCCGCATTGTCATCGCGCCGATTGCGCGAAAAGTACCCCTCGACGTACCACAAACTCACCCCGCGAAATTTGGACATGATCTACTTTCTGGCGGAGGAGTATCTTGAACCCTTTGTTGCCTATACCAGCAAATCGAAAATGTTCTGTGAAGGTGTGAATCATGAGCTATCTAAAGTCTTGGGGCAGTAAGCTCGGTAAAGGATTGTCGCACCTTGTGGAAGCGATTTTGGGCGGGATATTTTCTGTCGCTGCGTTTGGCTCACTGTTCTGGTTCGACGAATGGTGGCAACGAATTCTGAGCGCGGCAATATTCCTGTTGCTGGTGTTTGCCACTATTGCTTTGTGTAGCCTTGTGAGAGGCGAGCGATAGCGGATAGATCAATCAAAAGCCAGCGGTTGGATTTTAACTAATGATCAAGTGATGATGGCTTCCTATCGTTAAGTAAGAAAATCAATGAACTGGCTAAAATCCTTTCTTGTGAAGTTCGTTAAATTTGTTGGCCGGCAAACTGCTGACCTGGCTGAATCCATAATCATTGGCCTGTTCTCTATAGCGGCATTTGTTGCCTTGTTCTGGTTTGATGAGTGGTGGAAATCTATCTCTGCGGCTATCGCGATCTTCTTTGCCGGCTTCCTGGTGAGTCTGGCTATAGGCTGGTTAAGAGGGGAAAGATAGCTGACAGTGCCGGCATACTGCCGCCATTTTGCCGCTACTGTGGGCACGAAATAAAAAAGCCACTTCGAGAAAAGTGGCTTTTTTATATGATTTTAAAGCTAAAATTTGGTGGCCCCTGTTGGGTTTGAACCAACGACCAAGCGATTATGAGTCGCCTGCTCTAACCACTGAGCTAAGGGGCCAAGCCGCGAGATTATAGGGAATCCTTAAGCGGCGGTCTACTGTTACTCGCCCGTATGTTGCTTTTCTGCACAGTTCTAGCCTGTTGTAATTGCTGGCGGATTTTGCGATAACCGCAGTAAATCCCTGCAATGGACTCACGACACTCATGGAACTTCTGGCGCCCAATCTGCGGGTGGTGTTTTGCGGCATCAACCCCGGTCTTTCTTCCGCCCATCAGGGCTATCCTTTCGCCAACGGCAGCAATCGCTTCTGGAAGGTGGTCCATCAGGCCGGCTTTACCGAGAGCCAGCTGGCGCCGGAGCAGTGGCAGCAGCTGAAGGACAACGGCTGCGGCATTACCGCGCTGGTGGCGCGCCCGACGGTGGCGGCCAGCGAGCTGTCGCGCGACGAGCTGCGCAGCGGCGGCGAGGCGCTGCAAGAGAAGATCCTGCGCTACCAGCCGCGCGCGCTGGCGATTTTGGGCAAGCAGGCGTTCACCACCGCCTTCGGGGTGAAAAACGCGCCCTGGGGCAAGCAGACGCTGACGTTGGGGGAAACCGAGGTGTGGGTATTGCCCAACCCCAGCGGATTGAACCGCGCCACCCTGGAGCAGCTTACCGCCAGCTATCGCGAGCTGTTCCTGGCGCTGCAATGATGCGGCGAGGCGTATTCAGGGCATAAAAAAACCCCGGCAGGCCGGGGTTTTTGTTTTTGCTGCGGCAGCCGGACTTAGTCGTCCAGGAAGCTGCGCAGCACTTCGGAGCGGCTTGGGTGACGCAGCTTGCGCAGCGCCTTGGCTTCGATCTGACGAATACGCTCACGGGTAACGTCAAACTGCTTGCCTACCTCTTCCAGCGTGTGGTCGGTGTTCATGTCGATACCGAAACGCATGCGCAGCACTTTCGCTTCGCGCGCGGTCAGGCCGGCCAGCACGTCGTGGGTGGCGGAACGCAGGCTTTCCGAGGTTGCGGAATCCAGCGGCAGCTCGAGGGTGGTGTCCTCGATGAAGTCGCCCAGATGCGAATCTTCGTCGTCGCCGATCGGCGTCTCCATCGAGATTGGCTCTTTGGCGATCTTCAGCACCTTGCGGATCTTGTCTTCCGGCATCAGCATGCGCTCGGCCAGCTCTTCCGGCGTTGGCTCGCGGCCCATCTCTTGCAGCATCTGGCGCGAAATACGGTTGAGCTTGTTGATGGTCTCAATCATATGCACCGGAATACGGATGGTGCGCGCCTGGTCGGCGATGGAGCGGGTGATAGCCTGACGGATCCACCAGGTGGCGTACGTCGAGAACTTGTAGCCGCGGCGGTATTCGAACTTGTCTACCGCTTTCATCAGGCCGATGTTGCCTTCCTGGATCAGATCCAGGAACTGCAGGCCGCGGTTGGTGTATTTCTTGGCGATGGAAATAACCAGACGCAGGTTGGCCTCAACCATCTCTTTCTTCGCGCGGCGGGCTTTCGCTTCACCGATCGACATGCGACGGTTGATGTCTTTGACCTGCTCAATGGTCAGGCCGGTTTCTTCTTCGATCTGACGCAGTTTCTGCAGGCTGCGCTGCACGTCTTCGGCCACGTCTTTCAGTTTTTCCGACCATGGCTTGGCCATCGCCAGCGCGGCTTCGAACCAGGAATCGCTGGTTTCGTTGCCGGCGAACAGGGTGACGAAGTTTTTCTTCGGCATTTTGCACTGTTCAACGCACAGCTTCATGATGATGCGTTCCTGGGTGCGAACGCGATCCATCATGGTGCGCATGCTGTTGACCAGGAAGTCGAACTGTTTCGGCACCAGGCGGAACTGCTTGAACACTTCGGACAGCTTCAGGATCTCGTCCGCGGCGCTGGCGTGGCTGCGGCCGTTCTTCTTGATCACCAAGCGCGTCGCTTCATACTGATCGCGCAGTTCGGCGAACTTCTGACGCGCCAGCTCAGGATCGATGCTGTTGTCGTCTTCGGTGTCGTCCTCTTCGGCATCCTCATCTTCTTCGTCGTCGTCTTGCTCTTCGCTCGACAGTTCGGAACCGATGTGGGTGGCGGTTGGGGCGATGTCCTCTTCCGCGTTAGGATCGACGAAGCCGGTGATCAGGTCGGACAGGCGCGCTTCGCCCGCTTCGACGCGATCGTACTGTTCAAGCAGGTAGGTAATGGCTTCCGGGTATTCGGCAACCGAGCACTGCACCTGGTTGATGCCGTCTTCGATGCGCTTGGCGATGTCGATTTCGCCTTCGCGCGTCAGCAGTTCGACGGTACCCATTTCGCGCATGTACATGCGCACCGGGTCGGTGGTGCGGCCGATTTCGGATTCCACGCTGGACAGAACCTGTGCGGCGGCTTCTTCCGCATCTTCGTCCGTGCTGTTCGAGTTTTCGGCGAGCAGCAGGTCATCGGCGTCCGGTGCTTCTTCCATCACCTGGATGCCCATGTCGTTAATCATCTGGATGATGTCTTCGATCTGATCGGAGTCGACGATATCTTCCGGCAGATGGTCATTGACCTCAGCATAGGTCAGATAGCCTTGCTCCTTACCACGGGTGACAAGTAGCTTCAGCTGTGACTGCGGGTTTTGCTCCATAAGACGGTATCCACACTTCAGAGTATTTAGGTTGGTGTCGGTCGGCGAAACCGCCAACAATAGCATTTGGGGCGTTTTCGTTATCGCCGCGGCCCACTATGGCGGCACTGTGCAGGGCTCTGCCCTCGCAATTATCGGCACTTAAGCCGTTTGGTATTCAGTTTTTCTTCGCTAAAACCTGGTTGAGGGAACGGACTTCTTCACGTTCCTCCGGGCTCAGGCCGCGCGTTCTGGCCTGGGCGATCAGCGTTTCCAGCCGTTGCTCGAGCACCGAGTCGTACAGGCTGGCCAACGTATCCAAAAAGGTCTGCTCGACCATATCCTCAACGATCATATGGTTCCAGGTCGCCAAGGTTTCAAGCTGCTGGCTGAATTTGTTGTCGCGATACAGCTCCAGCAATTGCCCGGTCGTCAGGCCCGGCTGCGCCAAACAGGTCTGCACCAGTTCGACGAACAGCGGCAATCCCGCCTGTTTGGTCTGCTCCAGCCCTTCAAGCGAAGGGATAAGTGTAGCCAACTGCGGATTTTGCACCAGTAGCCCTATCAGTATACGCATGGTTGTGCGTTTTAGCTGGGGCGCCTGATAAGGATTCGCATTTTCCGCCTGCTTGGGCATCAGCTTGTCGAGCTGGCTATCGTCCAGCAGCCCCAGCTTGTTGCCGAGCTCCTGGCGCAGGTACAAGCGCAACGTTTCGCCCGGCACCTGAGTAATCAGCGGCAGCGCCAGCGTGCTCAGCTTGGCGCGCCCGTCCGGGCTGCTCAGATCCACCTGCGGCAGCAGGCTTTCGAACAGGAAAGTGGACAGCGGCTGCGCCTGCTCCATTCGCTGTTCGAAGGCTTCTTTACCTTCCTTGCGCACCAGGGTGTCCGGGTCTTCACCGTCAGGCAAAAACATGAACCGCAGCTGGCGCCCGTCGTTCAGGTACGGCAACGCGGTTTCCAACGCCCGCCATGCCGCTTCGCGGCCGGCGCGGTCGCCGTCGTAACAGCAGACGACGTTGTCGGTGGCGCGGAACAGCAGCTGAATGTGTTCAGCCGTCGTCGAGGTTCCGAGCGAGGCGACGGCATAATCGATGCCGAATTGCGCCAACGCCACCACGTCCATATACCCTTCCACCACCAGCAGCCGCTGCAGGGTAGGGTGGTTCTGCTGTGCTTCATACAGGCCGTAAAGCTGGCGGCCCTTATGGAAAACTTCGGTTTCCGGCGAGTTCAGGTACTTCGGCATGCCATCGCCCAATACGCGGCCGCCGAAGGCGATCACGCGCCCGCGTTTGTCGCGGATGGGGAACATCACCCGTTCGCGGAAACGGTCGTACGAACGCCCCTGATCGTTAGTCACCAGCATGCCGGCATCGTTCAATGCGCGGCGCGAGTCGGCGTCGCGGCCGAAACGCTTCAGGGCGTTGTCCCATCCCGCCGGCGCGAAGCCGATGGCGAAATGGCGAATAACGTCGTCACTTAATCCGCGCTGCTGCAAATAGCTGCGCGCCGGTGCCCCGGAGGACTGCTGCAGTGACTGTTGATAGAACGCGCTGAGCTGCTCCATCAGTTGGTACAGGCTCTGGCGCTGATGGCGTTCGATCTGGGTTGGCCCGGTGCCCGCTTCGTAAGGCACTTCCAGCCCGTGCATGGTCGCCAGCTCTTCGATGGTTTCGACAAACTCGAGTCGGTCGTAATTCATCAAAAAGTCGACGGCGTTGCCGTGCGCACCACACCCAAAACAGTGATAAAACTGCTTTTCGCCATTAACGGTAAATGAAGGCGTCTTTTCGTGGTGGAACGGACAGCACGCGTGGTAGTTCTTGCCTTGCTTCTTGAGCTTCACGCGGGCGTCGATCAGATCGACGATGTCGGTGCGAGCCAGCAAGTCATTGATAAATACGCGCGGAATTCGTCCAGCCATAAGCCCTTACTTCATTAGCCTATAAACGAGAACAAGCCGCGCATTCCTTTCGGAAAGCACGGCCTTCGTATGCAACTACTCGGTCTGCGCGATTTTGAAAATCAGAAATTCACGCGGTGGGGTTGCCCCCGAAGAATTAATACAGACGAGTGCGGCGTGCGTTTTCGCGAGCCAGTTTCTTCGCGTGACGTTTCACAGCAGAAGCTTTAGCGCGTTTACGTTCGGTAGTTGGTTTTTCATAAAACTCACGACGACGAACTTCAGCTAAAACACCCGCTTTTTCGCAAGAGCGTTTGAAACGACGCAGAGCAACGTCAAATGGCTCGTTTTCACGTACTTTAATTACCGGCATGTGCCTCTCACCTCAATAAAATTCGGTTTGCTGCTGGCCAAGCGCCAGCCTTTTCAAAATGGTGCGGAATTTTACTCCAATGGATGCTGCTTTGTAAAGCACCACAGCAAATTGAAACCCGCGTCGCTCTGCCGCAACGTGCGCAATTTTGCACCGGGCGCTGATTATAGACTAATCAGAAAAAAATGCTCGTGTTTAATCGCCTGGGCATTTTCTGGATGAATCATCGACATAGGTGCGAGCCGGTGACAAGATGCGCCGCGCTGGCGGTAAATGCGGCGGAATGTGGTAGACTGGCGGCCGCACGTGAATGATGGGAAATGTAATGCGAGTACTGGGTATAGAAACGTCCTGCGATGAAACCGGAATTGCAGTGTATGACGATCAAACCGGTTTGTTGGCCAACCAATTATACAGCCAGGTGAAGCTGCACGCCGACTACGGCGGCGTGGTGCCGGAACTGGCCTCCCGCGATCACGTGCGCAAAACCGTGCCGCTGATTCAGGCGGCGCTGAAAGAGGCCAACCTGACCCCGGCCGACATCGACGGCGTGGCCTACACCGCCGGGCCGGGTCTGGTGGGGGCGCTGCTGGTCGGCGCGACCGTCGGGCGCGCGCTGGCGTTCGCCTGGAACGTGCCGGCGGTGCCGGTGCACCATATGGAAGGCCACCTGCTGGCACCGATGCTGGAAGACAATCCGCCGGCATTCCCGTTCGTCGCGCTGCTGGTCTCCGGCGGCCACACCCAGCTGATCAGCGTCACCGGCATCGGTGAGTATGAGCTGCTGGGCGAGTCGATCGACGACGCGGCCGGCGAAGCGTTCGACAAGACCGCCAAGCTGCTCGGCCTGGATTATCCCGGCGGGCCGATGCTGTCGAAGATGGCGCAGCAGGGCACGGCGGGGCGCTTCACCTTCCCGCGGCCGATGACCGATCGTCCGGGGCTGGACTTCAGTTTCTCCGGGCTGAAAACCTTCGCCGCCAACACCATCCGCTCCAACGGCAACGACGATCAGACGCGTGCCGACATCGCCCGCGCCTTCGAGGATGCGGTGGTGGATACGCTGGCGATCAAATGCAAACGCGCGCTGGAGCAGACCGGCTTCAAGCGCCTGGTGATGGCCGGCGGCGTAAGCGCCAACCGCACGCTGCGCGCCAAACTGGCGGAGATGATGCATAAACGCGGTGGGGAAGTGTTCTATGCCCGCCCGGAATTTTGCACCGACAACGGCGCGATGATCGCCTATGCCGGCATGGTGCGCCTGAAGAGCGGCGCCAACCCGGAGCTGAGCGTTTCGGTGCGGCCGCGCTGGCCGCTGGCGGAATTGCCTGCGGTATAAAACAAAGGGCCGGATTATTCGGCCCTTCTGCTATTCGTCTTTCGGCTGGTCGCCGTTATCCGCGTCGTTTTTCTTCTTGCGCAGCTTGCCCCAAATCTTGCCTTCCTGGCCGCGCCACAGGCGCTGAATATTGTCGTGATGCCGCATCAGGATCAGGCAGGAGAGCATCGCTACCGGGAAGGTGAACTGCGGTTTGAACCACCAGACGTAGAACGGGGCGATCAGCGCGCTGACGATGGCGCCGAGCGAAGAGTAACCGCTGAGCAGCACCGTCAATAGCCAGGTACCGGTCATCAGGCCGGTCAGATCCCAGCCGATAGGCGCGATGGCGCCAAATGCCGTCGCCACGCCTTTACCGCCACGGAAGTGGAAGAACACCGGATAGATGTGCCCCAGACAGGCGGCGATCGCCGTCAGGCCGAGGTACAGCGGCGGCACATCGAGTTTGTAGGCCAGCCAGACCGGCAGCATCCCTTTCAGAATATCGAACACCAGCACCGCCGCTGCCGCCAGCCGGCCGCCGATGCGCAGGACGTTGGTCGCCCCGGGGTTTCCTGAGCCATGTTCACGCGGATCCGGCAGCCTGGCGATCCGGCAAACCAGGATCGCACTGGAAATCGAGCCGCACAGATACGCGAAGATAATCATGCCAAGCGCGGTAGCACTCATAACGCGGTTCCGTTTAATAATGGTCGTTTTACTCGCAACATCCATGGATAATACGCACATTCCGCTGGAAGTGGTATCCGGCAAGGCCAAAAACAGAGAATGACGTGATGGATATCGTATTTATTGAAGAGCTTACCGTAATTACCACCATTGGCGTTTATGAGTGGGAACAGGGCATTCGTCAGAAGCTGGTGTTCGATATCGAAATGGGCTGGGATAACCGGCCGGCCGCCGCCAGCGACGACGTAACTGACTGTCTGAGCTATGCCGACGTCAGCGACGCCGTGATCCGGCACGTTGAATCGAACCGGTTCGCGCTGGTGGAACGCGTGGCGGAGGAAATATCCGAAATTTTGCTTCAGCGCTTCAATTCCCCGTGGGTCCGTATTAAGGTCAGCAAACCGGGCGCTGTAGCACATGCCAATCGGGTCGGCGTGATCATTGAGCGCGGCACTCGTCCCGCATGATTTTATGTCATCTGCTTGCAACGAAAGACCGTTAAGCTGGTCTTAATCCTGAGAATTGTTTTAGCGGCATTGTCTTTAAGCACTGCCGCTTTTTTATGTTTATGTTAGTCGCAAATTTATGGGGTGAGCGAAGCACATGACGGACATGCATTCACTGTTTATTGCGTTTGTTCTTGGGGTTGTCGAGGGATTAACCGAATTTCTGCCGGTGTCTTCCACCGGGCATATGATCATCGTTGGCGAGTGGCTGGGCTTTACCGGCGACAAAGCCAAGACCTTTGAAGTCATCATCCAACTGGGGTCGATCCTGGCGGTGGTAGTGATGTTCTGGCGCCGGTTGTTCGGCCTGATCGGCATCCATTTCGGCGGCAAGCCGGTGGAGCACGAGGGCAAAACCCGCGGCCGGCTGAAGCTGGGGCACATCCTGTTGGGGATGATCCCGGCAGTGGTGCTGGGGTTGATATTCCACGATGTCATTAAATCGCTGTTCGCGCCGAAAAACGTGATGTACGCGTTGGTGGTCGGCGGCCTGCTGCTGTTGACGGCGGAATGGCTGAAGCCGAAGAAGCCGCGTGCGGAAGGGCTGGATGACATCACCTACCGGCAGGCGTTTTTGATCGGTTGCTTCCAGTGCCTGGCGCTGTGGCCGGGCTTCTCCCGTTCGGGAGCGACCATCGCCGGTGGCATGCTGGTGGGCGTAAACCGCTATGCGGCGTCCGAGTTCTCCTTCATTTTGGCGGTGCCGATGATGATAGGCGCCAGCGGCCTGGATCTGTACAAGAGCCTGCACTTCCTGACCTGGGGCGACCTGCCGATGTTCGCCGTCGGTTTCGTTACTGCCTTCGTGGTGGCGCTGATTGCGATCAAGACCTTCCTGTCGCTGATCAAACGCATCTCGTTCGTGCCGTTCGCCATCTACCGCTTTATCGTGGCGGCCGTGGTTTACATGGTGTTCCTGTAAGCCCGATGCCAGGAAAAAACCCCGCTCTGCGGGGTTTTTTTATGCCTGATCGTTGAGGATGGTTTGATTGAGCTTCCAGTCGGCCAGCGCCTGCTGGCGACGGCGTTTGAGCTCGTCGCGGATCGCGGTGCCCTGCAGCCCGCTGGCTACCACTTCTTTAATAGATACCGCGTTCGCCACCTGATACGCCTGGCGCAGATAGTCGCCCTGCGGATAAGGATTCTCCTCAAAGCCGGTACGGCCGCGCGCATCCGCTTCGCTGGTCAGGATCATCTGCTCCAGCCGTTGCGGTTTGCGCCAGACGTCGATGGCGTCGAACAGCTTCAACAGGGTCTCCGGACGCAGCTTGTTCACGGTGTGGATCAAATCATGGTACTCGGCCACCAGCTTGCTCAAATCCCGTACCGGGTTGGGCACCCGCAGCCGCTGGCACAGCGCTTCGACCAGCCGCACGCCCGCCGGGCCGTGGCCGTGGTGATGCGGCCAGAACTCTTTCGGCGTCAACCCTTTGCCGAGATCGTGGCACAGAGTGGCGAAGCGCACGTCCACCTCCGGCGTGAGGCGGGCGGCAATCGCCAACGCCATCAGCGTGTGTACGCCGGTGTCGATCTCCGGGTGCCACTTGGCGGGAGCCGGCACGCCGAACAGCGCGTCGATTTCCGGGAACAGCACCGCCAGCGCACCGCAATCGCGCAGCACCTGAAAATAGACCTGCGGGCTCTGGCTTTGCAGCGCCTTTTCGGTTTCCTTCCAGACGCGTTCGGCGGTCAGCGCGGCCAGTTCACCGCTGTGCGCCATCTGGCGCATCAGGGCGAGCGTTTCGTCGGCGATGCGAAAACCCAGATGGGCGAAGCGGGCATTGAATCGCGCCACGCGCAATACGCGCAGCGGATCTTCGCCGAACGCGTCGGAAACGTGGCGCAGCACGCGCGCCTGCAGATCGGCCACGCCGCCGTAAGGATCAATCAGCTCTCCTTCGGCGGAGCGGGCGATGGCGTTGATGGTCAGATCGCGCCGCAGCAGATCTTCTTCCAGCGTCACGTCCGGCGCGGCATAGCAGGTAAAACCGGTGTACCCCTGGCCGGATTTGCGCTCGGTGCGCGCCAGCGCGTACTCCTCGTGGGAGTCGGGGTTGAGGAACACCGGAAAATCTTTACCGACCTGCTGGTAGCCCAACGCCAGCAGCTCTGCCGGCGTAGCGCCCACCACCACCCAATCATGATCGACCACCGGAATATTGAGCAGGCTGTCGCGAACGGCGCCGCCGACCAGATAAATCTGCACTGTTGACTCCTGAATATCGTGTAAGGCTCTGTCTATCAGATTACATGAATTGGCCGCGGGATGTCGGCGCCAATGAAAAGGGCGCCCGCAGGCGCCCATACTCAAACTGAACGATACTGAGATCAGTTCATCCAGCGGTTGTTGTTCTTGCGGCGCGGGATCAGGTGCGGCAACAGCAGGCCCAGCAGCAAACCGACGCCGGCGACGCCGCCGCCGTACATGAACCACTGCAGGATAATGGTGCGCTGCTTGTCGTCGAGCTGCAGGTTAACGGCGTTGACCTTCTTCTGCGCGACCACCAGCTGGTTTTTCAGATCCTGGTTTTCCTTCTGCAGGCTGCTGATGGTGCTGTCGCTGCCCGCGACTTTTTCCTGCATTTCCGAGGTACGCTGGTTCCAGGTGTTGTCGATGTTGGCCAGCTTGTCGGTCAGGGTTTTCACCTGCTGTTCCAGCTCGGGCACGCGGGTGCGCAGGCTTGGCGTCTGGCTGAGCTGGTCGAGCGGGATCCAGGTGGTGCGGCCTTTCGGATCGCGGATCTGGCCGTAGTTGGTGCTGTCGTTGACGCTCAGCAGGGTCACTTCTTCACCGGCGTTGAGAGTGCCGACAATACGGTACTGATTACCTGGGCCGCTATGGACGTAAGTGCTTAACTCATCGGAGATATAGCGTTTATCTTCGGCATGTGCGGCCCAAGTGATGCTGAAGCTCAGCGCGGCAAGGCAAATCAGGCGTAATTTCTGCATTAGTTCATCGTTTCTGGGTGAATTTATGGAACGATAGTAGAGGGTTCAGTCTGACGACGCAACGCCAAAACCGGAATGAGAACTATCTTACTGTGGCTGATTCTGTGAGTTGCGCAGTGTTTTATAACGTAACAGGTTTTTTCTACAGTTAGCAGGGTTAAGGTGCCGGGAATCGCGGTAAGATAACGGCAACTGTGCGTCAGTGGGCAGCATACGGCGGGCCGAACGCGCCGCGCTGAAACCGACGTGAATGCATAACTTATTGGTGTTAAAGAATTATGACCGTTGAAATTGAACTGAAATTCATCGCCGCGCCGCAAGCGGTGGCCGCTCTGCCA
Source organism: Serratia sp. CY33525 (assembly GCF_052169115.1). Lineage (NCBI taxonomy): Bacteria > Pseudomonadati > Pseudomonadota > Gammaproteobacteria > Enterobacterales > Yersiniaceae > Serratia > Serratia sp. CY33525. Next base: position 156,711 of record NZ_JBJNLK010000005.1, read on the forward strand.
CACTGGCTCGCCGCCTGGCCGCATCAGCATTCCGCGCCGCAAAAACTGACCAACATTTACTTCGAAACGGCCGACAACTTCCTGCGTCGTCACGACATGGGGCTGCGCATTCGCGGTTTCGACGATCGCTATGAGATGACCATCAAAACCGCCGGTAAAGTGGTGGGCGGCCTGCACCAGCGCCCGGAATACAATGTCGCTATCGCCGAGCCGCAGCTGGCGTTGGCGCAGTTTCCTGCCGACATTTGGCCGCAGGATTGCGATATCGCAGCGCTGCAGCTGGCGTTGCAACCGCTGTTCCGTACCGATTTCGTGCGTGAGAAGTGGGTGGTTACTTACGGCCAAAGCGAGATAGAGATTGGCCTGGACCAGGGCGAGGTGCGCGCCGGTGATCTCAGCGAAGCCTTGAGCGAGATCGAGCTGGAGCTGCTGAAAGGCAATACCGCCGATCTGCTGGCGTTGGCCGGTGAGCTGGCGGCGCACGACGGGCTGCGTCAGGGCAGTCTGAGCAAGGCGGCGCGCGGTTACCACCTGGCGCAGGGCAATCCGCCGCGCGAGGTGCGCCCGCTGCAGGTGCTGAAGCCGGCGGCGAAGGCGACCGTCGAACAGGGGATGATCGCCGCCTTCGAACTGGCGCTGAGCCACTGGCAGTACCATGAAGAGCTGTGGCTGCGCGGCGACGCGCAGGCGCGCGCCTCGGTGGTTGAGGCGGTCGGCACGATCCGCCAGGCGCTGGTGATCTTCGGCGGCCTGGTGCCGCGCAAGGCCAGCGCCGATCTGCGCGCCCGCCTGACCGAGCTCGAGCCGCTGTTGGCGGACAAAGCCGCGCAACCAGAGAGCCTGTGCTACAGCGCGGCTTATCTGCAATGTAAGTTGGCGCTCACATCATGGCTGGTGAGCGGCGCCTGGCGGCCGTTTATTGACGCCAAAGGGCAGGCCAAGCTGGACGGTTCTTTCAAACGCTTCAGCGACATCATGCTGGGGCGCAGCGGCGCGGAGCTGAAAGAGGCCTTCAGCCGTACGCTGAACGAAGATGAATATCAGGAACAATTGCCGCGCCTGACGCGTCAGATTTCGGCGCTGGTCCTGCTGTCGGGCGCTTACCCCGACGAGCAGACCGGCCCTTATATCGAGGCCTGGCGCGAACTGCAGGCGGCGCTGAGCGAGCGCCGCCAGGGCTGGTATGAAGCCAGCCGCAAACAGGCCTTATCGCATGCGCCATTCTGGTTAAACGGCGCGCTTCGTTAATCAAGCCGGCCCGCCAGCCGTGGGCCGCAGAACGGGTCATACACTATGTCGCCACTTTCAGCCGCGTTACAGGCTCAGGCACAGCAGGTTGTGCAGCGTTTTCAGGAAGTTCACGGCGCGGACAGCGCCTTTAGCGAGCAGGAGCAGTGGGTGCTGGCGTCGAGCGACTTCGTCAGCGACGCACTGCTCGCCCAGCCGGCCTGGCTGGCGACGCTGCGCGAACAGCCGCCGGCGCCCGGCGAGTGGCAGCACTATGCCGCCTGGCTGCAGGACGAGCTGGAAGAGGTGCGCGATGAGGCGCAGCTGATGCGCACGCTGCGTCTGTTTCGCCGTGAAACGCTGGTGCGCATTGCCTGGGCGCAGGCGCAGGGGCTGTGTTCGACCGAAGAAACGCTGCTGCAGCTGAGCGGGCTGGCGGAGACGCTGATCGTCAGCGCGCGCGACTGGCTGTACCAAACCTGCTGCCGCGAGTGGGGCACGCCGTGCAACGCCGCCGGTGAACCGCAGCCGCTGCTGATCCTCGGCATGGGCAAGCTGGGCGGCGGCGAGCTGAATTTCTCGTCGGATATCGATCTGATCTTCGCCTACCCGGAAAACGGCCAGACCCAGGGCGGGCGGCGCGAGCTGGACAATGCCCAGTTCTTCACCCGCCTGGGCCAGCGGCTGATCAAGGCGCTGGATCAGCAGACCATCGACGGCTTCGTCTATCGCGTCGACATGCGGCTGCGGCCGTTCGGCGACAGCGGCCCATTGGTGATGAGCTTCGCGGCGCTGGAAGACTACTATCAGGAGCAGGGGCGCGACTGGGAGCGCTATGCGATGGTGAAGGCGCGCCTGATGGGCGGGGCGGAAGACGCCTACAGCCAGGAGCTGCGCAAAACGCTGCGGCCGTTCGTGTTCCGCCGCTATATCGATTTCAGCGTCATCCAGTCTTTGCGCAACATGAAGGGCATGATCGCCCGTGAAGTGCGGCGGCGCGGCCTGAAGGACAACATCAAGCTGGGCGCCGGCGGCATTCGCGAAATCGAATTCATCACCCAGGTATTTCAGCTGATCCGCGGCGGCCGTGAGCCGGCGCTGCAGGGGCGTTCGCTGCTGCCGACGCTGCAGGCGGTGGGTGAGCTGGGGCTGCTGGAGGCCGAGCAGGTGCGGGCGCTGAGCGCCGCCTACCTGTTCCTGCGGCGGCTGGAGAATCTGCTGCAGGCGATCGGCGATCAGCAAACCCAGACGCTGCCGCAGGATGCGCTCGACCAGGCGCGGCTGGCCTACGGCATGGGGCTGGCGGATTGGCCGGCGCTGATGGCGACGCTGGAGGTGCACATGCAGGCGGTGCGGGCGGTGTTCGACGATCTGATCGGCGACGATAGCCCGGATGTCGGCGAAGATCCCGACTACCAGCACTATCACAGCCTGTGGCAGGACGCGCTGGAGGAAAATGAGCTGGCGCCGCTGACGCCGCACCTGGACGAAGAGGGGCGCCGACAGATGCTGCGCACCATCGCCGATTTCCGCCATGACGTCGACAAGCGCACCATCGGCCCGCGCGGCCGCGACGTGCTCGATCAGCTGATGCCGCGCCTGCTGGCGGAGGTGTGCCCGCGCCAGGACGCGCCGACCGCGCTGGTGCGGCTGGCGCAGCTGCTGCTCAGCATCGTCACCCGCACCACTTACCTCGAGCTGCTGGTGGAGTACCACGCGGCGCTCAGCCATCTGATCCGTCTGTGCGCCGCTTCGCCGATGGTTGCCAACCAGCTGTCGCGCTACCCGCTGTTGCTGGACGAACTGCTGGATCCGGCCACGCTGTATCAGCCGGTGGCGCTGGACGCCTACCGCAGCGAGCTGCGCCAGTACCTGCTGCGGGTGCCGGAAGACGACGAAGAGCAAAAGCTGGAGGCGCTGCGCCAGTTCAAACAGGCGCAGCAGCTGCGCATCGCCGCAGCGGATATCGCCGGCGCGCTGCCGGTGATGAAAGTGAGCGACCACCTGACTTATCTGGCGGAGGCGATCATCGACGCGGTGGTGCAACAGGCCTGGAGCGACATGGTGGCGCGCTACGGCCAGCCGACCCATCTGCAGGAGCGCGAAGGGCGCGGCTTTGCGGTGATCGGCTACGGCAAGCTGGGCGGCTGGGAGCTGGGTTACAGTTCCGATCTCGATCTGGTGTTCCTGCTGGATTGCCCGCCGGAGGTGATGACCGACGGCGATCGCTGCATCGACGGCCGCCAGTTCTACCTGCGGCTGGCGCAGCGGGTGATGCATCTGTTCAGCACCCGCACTTCCTCCGGCATTCTGTATGAGGTGGACGCGCGTCTGCGGCCTTCCGGCGCCGCGGGGATGCTGGTCAGCACCGTCGAGGCGTTCGCCGATTACCAGCAAAACGAAGCCTGGACCTGGGAGCATCAGGCTCTGGTGCGCGCGCGCATCGTGCATGGCGACCCGGCGCTGCACCAGCAGTTCGACGCGATTCGGCGCGAAATCCTGTGCAAAACGCGTGATGCGGAGACCCTGAAGCGCGAAGTGCGCGAGATGCGCGAAAAGATGCGCAACCATCTCGGCAACAAGCAGCGCGATCTGTTTGATATCAAAACCGATGAGGGCGGCATTACCGACATCGAATTTATCGCCCAATATCTGGTCTTACGCTATGCGCCGGGTGAACCGCGGCTGACGCGTTGGTCGGACAACGTGCGCATCTTCGAGCTGATGGCCAATTACGACATCATGCCGGAAGAGGAAGCGCGCGCGCTGACCCAGGCCTATGTCACCATGCGCGACGAGATCCACCATCTGGCGCTGCAGGAGCATTCCGGTAAGGTCGGCAGCGAGCTGTTCACCGCCGAGCGCGAGCAGGTGCGCGCCAGCTGGGCCAAATGGCTGGATTAATACCTTTTTGCGGGTATTCCGGCGGTCTGTGGTAATATCTGCGCCACTAAAATTTTGTTCTTTTTTGGAGTTATCGGATGAAAGTTACGCTGCCTGATTTTCGCCGCGCCGGTGTGCTGGTGGTCGGTGACGTCATGTTGGATCGCTATTGGTATGGGCCGACCAGCCGCATCTCACCGGAAGCCCCGGTGCCGGTGGTCAAGGTCGACACCATCGAAGAGCGTCCCGGCGGCGCGGCTAACGTGGCGATGAACATCGCTTCGCTGGGCGCCAATTCCCGCCTGGTGGGCCTGACCGGCATCGACGATGCGGCGCGGGCGCTGAGCGCCAAGCTGAATGAAGTCAACGTGCGCTGCGACTTCGTCTCGGTGCCGACCCATCCGACCATCACCAAGCTGCGCGTGCTGTCGCGCAACCAGCAGCTGATCCGTCTCGACTTCGAAGAAGGTTTCTCCAACGTCGATCCGCAGCCGATGCTGGAGCGCATTCAGCAGGCGCTGCCGCAGATCGGCGCGCTGGTGCTGTCCGATTACGCCAAGGGCGCGCTCAGCCAGGTGCAGGGCATGATCCAACTGGCGCGCGCCGCCAAGGTGCCGGTGCTGATCGATCCGAAAGGCTCTGACTTCGAGCGCTATCGCGGCGCGACGCTGCTGACGCCGAACCTGTCCGAGTTCGAAGCGGTGGTGGGCCACTGCAAGGATGAGGCGGAACTGGTGGCGCGCGGCATGAAGCTGGTGGCGGATTTCGAGCTGTCGGCGCTGTTGGTCACCCGTTCCGAACACGGCATGACGCTGCTGCAGCCTGGCGTTGAGCCGCTGCACTTGCCGACCCAGGCGCAGGAAGTGTTCGATGTGACCGGTGCCGGCGACACCGTGATCGGCGTATTGGCCGCTTCGCTGGCCGCCGGCAATTCGCTGGAAGAGTCCTGTTTCCTGGCCAACGCCGCCGCCGGCGTGGTGGTGGGCAAGCTCGGTACCTCTACCGTGTCGCCAATCGAACTGGAAAACGCGGTGCGCGGCCGGGCCGAAACCGGCTTTGGCGTGATGACCGAAGCGCAGTTGAAAACCGCTGTTGCTCAGGCGCGTCAGCGCGGCGAGAAAGTGGTGATGACCAACGGCATTTTCGACATTCTGCACGCCGGCCACGTCTCCTATCTGGCCAACGCCCGCAAGCTGGGCGACCGCCTGATCGTGGCGGTGAACAGCGACGCCTCGACCAAACGCCTGAAAGGGGAAAAACGCCCGGTCAACGCGCTGGAGAATCGCATGATCGTGCTGGGCGCGCTGGAAGCGGTGGATTGGGTGGTGCCGTTCGAAGAGGACACGCCGCAGCGCTTGATCGCCGACATCTTGCCGGATCTGCTGGTGAAGGGCGGCGATTACAAACCGGAAGAGATTGCCGGCAGTGCGGAAGTGTGGGCCAACGGCGGCGATGTCAAAGTGTTGAACTTTGAAGACGGGCTGTCGACCACCAACATCATCAAAGCGATCAAAGACGGGCGCGGCTAACGCCGGGCGACCGAAAGAACAGGGGCGCGCGGTTCAGGTGCGCGCCCTTGGCGGGAATTTATTCGTCTTCCTGCTTGGCGGCCGGCGCCGCGCTCAGCTTGCTTTCCAGCTCGGCCAGGCGCTGTTCCAACAGTGCCAGCTTCTCGCGGGTGCGCAACAGCACCTGAGTCTGCACGTCGAACTCTTCGCGGTTAACCAAATCCAGGCGGGTCAGCTGCGACTGCAGCACCTGACGGATTTTTTTCTCAACGTCTTCCCCGAATTCACGAACGCCTTTAGGCATGGACTCATGAACCTGGCGTGCGATTTGTTCGATTTTTTTCGGGTCAATCATGGCGTATCCCTTTCAGAGTTTAATTGCTGCCGCTTAGTGTAATGCGAGTTGCCCGCCGGATAAACACCATTAAGCGCATTCGCCGCGCGTGGCCGAATTGTGCTTTTGCCAATTGCCCTGTCTACCCATTAGCGTTATAGTCATCCTGCTTATTCTCAGGGCGGGGTGAAAGTCCCCACCGGCGGTAAATCACCTTCTACGGTGAAAGCCCGCGAGCGCTCAGCCAGCCTGTAAAGGCCGGTTAGAGGTCAGCAGATCCGGTGCAATTCCGGGGCCGACGGTTATAGTCCGGATGGGAGAGAGTAACGGTATCTGCCGGGCTTGCGCCCGCTTGCGTTATTTTTTTAGCTATTGCTAGCTACTCCTCAAGATCGCCCTGGTTCTGGTAATCCATAATTTTTAATGAGGTTTTTTACCATGAATCAGACGCTACTTTCAGACTTCGGCACGCCGACAGAACGCGTTGAACGCGCGATTGACGCACTGCGCAACGGGCGCGGCGTAATGGTGCTCGATGATGAAAACCGTGAAAACGAAGGTGACATGATCTTCGCCGCGGAAACCATGACCGTTGAGCAGATGGCGCTGACCATTCGCCACGGCAGCGGTATCGTGTGCCTGTGCATCACCGAAGAACGCCGTCAGCAGCTTGAGCTGCCGATGATGGTGACCAACAACTCCAGCCAGTTCCAGACCGCCTTCACCGTGACCATCGAAGCGGCGCAGGGCGTGACCACCGGGGTTTCCGCTTCCGATCGCCTGACCACCATCCGTGCGGCGGTGGCAGACAGCGCCAAGCCGAGCGATCTGAACCGTCCGGGCCACGTGTTCCCGCTGCGCGCGCAGCCGGGCGGCGTGCTGAGCCGTCGCGGCCACACCGAGGCGACCATCTATCTGGTTTCCATGGCCGGTTTCAAACCTGCCGGCGTGCTGTGTGAACTGACCAACGACGATGGCAGCATGGCGCACGCGCCGGAAGTGATCGCCTTCGCCAAACAGCACGACATGGTGGTGCTGACCATCGAGGATCTGGTGGCCTACCGCCAGGCGCACGAGAAAAAGGCCAGCTGATAGCCGGTCGCTTTCAACGATAAAAAAAGCCGCGTAACGCGGCTTTTTTGTGGCTATCGTTCTGACAGGCGTTCGCCGATGCGGCTGGCGTAATTCATCACGTGGAAGGTGTAGTTCTCTTCCACCGTACCCTGGAACAGATGAGCCCAGGGGCCGATGGCGTAGATGCCGAGATCTTCCCCGCCGTGGGTCTCGCTTTTCAGCGGCACCAGCGCCGGCTGAATAAAGTCGGGCGCGGTGGCCTGTTCCATGGTCAATGTCGGGCGTTCGGTCAGCGGGATCGTGCCGCCGGGGCCATTGGCGAAACCGACGGTGGTATAAGGCTTGCCGTCGCTGCCCAGCCGCGGTTTGCCGTCGACGCCGACGGAAATGCCGAGGATAGGATTACCCCGCTTGGCATAGCCGGCGATGGTCAACGTGTGGCTGTGATCGCCGGTCACGATCACCAGGGTTTCGTCCAGGTTGACCTTGTCGACAATGGTTTTCACCGCCTCGTTCAGGGCGACCGCGTCGCTCAGCGTACGGTAGGCGTTACCGTTGTGGCTACCGTGATCGATGCGTCCACCCTCCACCAACAGCAGGTAGCCTTCGGGATTCCTGGCCAGAATATCGATGGCCTTGCCGGTCATTTCCGCCAGCGAGGGTTCTCCCGCCGCGTCTTGCCGCCGATCGTGCTCGAAGTTCATGTGCGACGGCTCGAACAGGGCCAGCAGATGATCGACCTTACCCGGTTCGATTTTGTCGAACTGCGCCTGATTCCAGACGTATTGCCCACGCTCGCCATAGCGTTGCAGCCAGGCCTGCGTCAGATCGCGGCCATCCTTTCTGGCGCCTTTCTTGCCGGGGTATTCCGGATCGCTCACGCTATCGGGCAGGAAGTTGGTGCGCCCGCCGCCCATCGCCACGTTAAGGCCGTCGCCGTACTTCATTTCCACCAGCTGGCGCGCGATATCGCGGCAGCCTGCGGCCAGAGCCGCTGCCGGCATTTTGGCGTCGGATTCCCAATCGCGGTTGGCGATATGGGCATAGGTGGCGCCCGGCGTGGCGTGGGTGATGGTGGCGGTCGTCACGGCGCCGGTGGCCATGCCGAGCGTTGCGGCCATCTCCCACAGCGTGGTGACGGTCTTGGTTTGCTGATCCTCGCAATTGTTGAGGGTGGCCGTATGGTTGAGGCCCATCAGATCGTTGATGGTTTTGACGCCGGTGGTCATCGCCACCGCGCTGGGCGCGGAGTCGGTGATTTGGGCGTCGGCGGAGTAGGTTTTGGCCGCAGCCAGATAGGGGAAGGCCTCCCAGGCCAGCACGTTGGATTCGCCGTCCACGCCGCGCTGCTGCCCTTCAAAAATGCGGGCGGCGGTCACGGTGGAAAACCCCATGCCGTCGCCGACCACCAGAATGACGTTTTTGGCGCGGTTGGTGTTTGGCGTCTGTTTCAACCGCTGTTGCAGCTGAGCTTGCGCCTGAAGGAAGTAAGGATCTTCGCGCTGCGTCAGCTGCGCGTTGTCCGCCGCGCCGGCGGTGGCCGTCCAGCCGGTGAGCAAGGATATGGAAAGCGCCAGGCGGGTTGCCAGTGTGAGTCTGAACATGAATTCCTCCTTGGTGAGACGTAATTCCCATCGCGCGGCGGGGTTGCCTGCTACCCGTCGGCAGAGGAGGAGTGTATAGATTGCGTTAACAAAAAATACATAAATTATTCACAAATTAGATCTGTGTGGCAGTAATGTCATGGCATTCACTGATCTTATTAATCTATTGAAATATATTAAATTTTTATCTTTCTGTCTGCCGGCGCATTCCTCCGCTTTTAATTCAAATTTATTGAAGATCTTCATCACGGTTATCCGGCTGTGTTGGCGCGGCAAAGCGCGTAATGTAGCGGCATAGCACAATTTGAACTAAGGATCTCCCTATGAACACCTCTCGTATGCCGGCACTGTTTCTTGGCCACGGTAGCCCGATGAACGTGCTGGAAGACAACCGCTACACCCGGGCATGGCGTGCGTTGGGTGAGTCATTGCCGCGCCCGAAGGCGATCGTGGCGGTTTCCGCGCATTGGTATACCCGCGGCACTGCGGTCACCGCGATGGAAAAACCCAAAACCATTCACGACTTCGGCGGGTTCCCGCAGGCGCTGTTTGATACCCGTTATCCGGCGCCGGGCTCTCCCGCGCTGGCTGCGCAGCTGCAGCAAATGCTGGCGCCGGTGCCGGTGACGGCCGATCTCGGCGAGTGGGGGTTGGATCACGGAACCTGGGGCGTCTTGATCAAGATGTACCCCAATGCTGACATCCCGGTGGTGCAGCTCAGCGTCGACGGCACGCAGCCGGCGGCCTATCACTATGAGCTGGGGCGCAAACTGGCGGCGCTGCGCGATGAGGGCGTGATGATCGTCGCCAGCGGCAACGTGGTGCACAACCTGCGCATGGTGAAATGGCAGGGCGATACCAGCGCCTACCCGTGGGCGGAATCGTTCAATAACTTTGTCCGGGATAACCTGCGTTATCGGGGTGAAAACCATCCTCTGGTGGATTTCATGCGCCATGAGGGGGCGGCGCTGTCGAATCCGACGCCGGAACACTATCTGCCGTTGCTGTACGTGCTTGGCGGCTGGGATGGCAAAGAGGCCATCAGCGTGCCGATCGACGGTATCGAAATGGGAGCGCTGAGCATGCTGTCGGTGCAGGTGGGCTAAAGAAAAAACGCCAGTCAGAGACTGGCGTTTTGGTCTCGGCGGGGCTATCAGCCGAGGATGGTGTGCGGATAGAAGCGCGACAGATCCTGCGTGATCAGTTCGCGATCTTCGCGCAGGCCGATGCCGCAAGGTTGATCGTTCACCAGCCAACTGCCGATCAGCGTGTAGCTGTCTTCGAACTTCGGCAGCGGATGGAACTGCTGCACGATCATGCCTTCTTCACCGTACGGCCCATCGACGCGCGCCACTTCCTGACCGTTTTCGACGATCTGGATATTGGCGCCTTCGCGTGAGAACAGCGGCTTGGTGACGTAATGATCCATCGGCGGATGCTCGTCTTGCGCGAAATAAGCCGGCAACAGATTCGGGTGGTTCGGGAACATTTCCCACAGCAGCGGCAGCAGCGCTTTGTTGGAGATGATGCTCTTCCAGGCCGGCTCCAGCCAGCGCACGCCGGCGTCTTCGAGCTTGGTGGAGAACATCTCGCGCAGCATGAATTCCCACGGGTAGAGCTTGAACAGGTTGCCAATCACCTGATCCTGCAGATCGGTAAACTGGCCTTTTTCGCCGAGGCCAATCTCTTCCATGAACAGGAACTCGGTCGGCAGACCGGCTTCCTGCGCGCAGTCCTGCAGATATTGCACCGTGCCGCGATCTTCTTCGCTGTCCTGGCAGCACGCCAGGTGCAACAGGCCGAAGCCGTGATGCGCTTTCAGCTCGGCGAAACGCTCGATCAGCTTCTCCTGCAGGCTGTTGTACTGATCCGATTCAGGATCCAACTTGCCGGCGTTGATCTGGTCTTCCAGCCACAGCCACTGGAAAAAGGCCGCCTCATACAGCGAGGTTGGCGTATCGGCGTTGTTCTCCAGCAGCTTCGGCGGGTTAACGCCGTCGTAGGCCAGATCGAGACGCGAATACAGCGACGGCTGATTGGTGCGCCACGAACTGCGCACGAACTCCCAGGTGTGTTTCGGGATGCAGAACTTGGCCATCAGCTCGTCGCTGCCGACCACTTTTTCCACCACCTGCAGACACATCTGGTGCAGCTCGGCGGTGGCGCTTTCGATCTCTTCAATCTGCGCCAGCGTGAACTGGTAATAGGCGTCTTCACACCAGTACGGCTCGCCGTACATGGTGTGGAAACGGAAACCGAACTCGGTCGCTTTTTCACGCCAGTCCGGGCGCTCGGTAATAGCAATACGTTTCATGCATCAACCGCCCATGCTGCGAGAGCCGGAGTTGGAGGTGGCGCTGCTGCGCTGCATGCTGGTCTGCTTGGCTACGGTCTCGCCGAAGCCGCCGCGGGTCACGGTGTTGGTGACCGCAGGCTTCGGCGCCATGGCGGTTTTCGGTACCGTCATGGTGCGGCCGCCGGCGGTGGCCGGGCCGTAGCTCTTGCCGCTGGCGTCGACAAACTTGCCGTTCGCCGGGCTGGCGGCGTTCTTGGAGGTGAACAGCGGCTGCTGCGCGAAGCCGGAACCGCCCATCAGGCGGCCCATCATGTAGCCCGCCATCAGCGGCATCCAGAAGCTGCCGCTGCTTTGCGATTCCGCCGCCATGCCGGCCTGTGCCGGCGCCTGGGTGCACTGCGCTTCGCCGAACTCGGCGACGCAGTCTTCGCGGGTGGCGTATTTCGGCGCGGTTTTCGCCGCTTCCTTCAGGGCATTGTTGTAGGAGGTGGTGCACTGCTCGCTCATCGAAGGATTGGCGCGCGAACAGTCATCGGCATTCTGATACAGGGAGACCGTTTCATCGCTCTTCTCGCAGCCGGCCAGCATAAAGACGGCGCTGATCGCCAAAGCCACGGGCGCGACACGGTAACTGCGCCAGGATTTGCGGAACGTCTCTTGGTTGATGTTTTTTGTCCGTTTCATCGTTATCAATCCCATCATGCGGGCTGTTTTCGCCCTTTCCCAGTAGTGGCGCTAAGGATAGGGGAAACATGGTCAAAATTAAAGCTGAAACGCCCGCAGAATCGACTCTTTACGCAGTTATACGTTGGGGTGTGCGCCAGTTCGCTTTCGCGGCGAAAAAACGCGCGTTGGCGTTTCATCATGAAACGTTGTCGCTATGATGATGTTCCATAATGGAACAAAAATCGCGAAGCTCGCCAAGCGGGCGGCGGGCGCTCATAGTCGAAGCACAACAACAAGCCGGCGGCGAAGTCGGCGCGTCATCACCTGATATCTGAACGTTACCATCGCCAACTCCCTACAAGGATCCGGTTATGTTGAGAATCATCCAGTCACCAGGCAAATATATTCAGGGCGCCAATGCGCTGGCCGCCGTCGGCGAATACGCCAAATCCCTCGCCGATCACTATCTGGTGATCGCCGACGACTTCGTGATGCAGCTGGCGGGCGACACCCTAATGGGCAGCCTGCAGCAGCACGGCGTGAAATATCATGCGGCCCGCTTCAACGGCGAATGCTGCCGCAAGGAGATAGACCGGCTCGGCCATGAGCTCCAGGCCCACGGCTGCCGCGGCGTGATCGGCGTCGGCGGCGGCAAGACGCTCGACACCGCCAAGGCCGTCGCGCACTACCAACAGCTGCCGGTGGTGCTCATTCCCACTATCGCCTCCACCGATGCGCCGACCAGCGCGCTGTCGGTTCTCTACACCGAACAGGGCGAATTCGCCGAGTACCTGATTTACCCGCGCAACCCGGACATGGTGGTGATGGACAGCGCCATCATCGCCAAAGCGCCGGTGCGTCTGCTGGTGGCCGGCATGGGCGACGCGCTTTCCACCTATTTCGAGGCGCAGGCCTGCTTCGACGCCCAGGCCACCAGCATGGCCGGCGGCAAATCGACGCTGGCGGCGCTCAGCCTGGCGCGGCTGTGTTATGACACGCTGCTGGCGGAAGGGGTGAAAGCCAAACTGGCGGTCGAGGCCGGCGTGGTGACGGAAGCGGTGGAACGCATCATTGAGGCCAATACCTATCTGAGCGGCATCGGCTTCGAGAGCAGTGGGCTGGCGGCGGCGCACGCCATTCACAACGGTTTTACCGTGCTCGAAGAGTGCCACCACCTGTATCACGGTGAGAAAGTGGCGTTCGGCACCCTGGCGCAGCTGGTGCTGCAGAACAGCCCGATGGCGCAGATTGAAACCGTGCTGGCGTTTTGTCATGGCATCGGCCTGCCGATCTCACTGGCGCAGATGGGCGTCACCGGCGATGCGGCGGCGAAGATGATGGCGGTGGCCGAAGCCAGCTGCGCCGCCGGCGAAACCATTCACAACATGCCGTTCAAGGTTACTCCCGCGGGCGTGCAGGCGGCGATCCTGACGGCGGATCGGCTGGGCGCCGCCTGGCTGCAGCATCATTGATATCGTTGGGGCGCGGTGCGCCGCGCCCCTGTTCTTACAGAGGAAACCATCGTGAAAAAACTGATTAATCAGGTCGAGTCGGTGTTGGAAGAGCAGTTGCAGGGGCTGGCGGAGGCCCATCCCGAGTTGCTGGTGCACGCGGATCCGCTGTTCGTGACCCGCGCCGATGCGCCGGTGGCGGGCAAGGTGGCGATCCTGTCCGGCGGCGGCAGCGGCCACGAGCCGATGCACTGCGGTTTCGTCGGCGAAGGGATGCTCGACGGCGCCTGTCCGGGCGAGATTTTCACCTCGCCGACGCCGGATAAAATGTACGAGTGCGGCCAGGCGATCGACGGCGGCGCCGGGGTGCTGCTGCTGATCAAGAACTACACCGGCGACGTGCTCAACTTCGAAACCGCCACCGAGCTGCTGCACGACAGCGGTGTCGCGGTGGCGACGGTGCTGGTGGATGACGACGTGGCGGTCAAAGACAGCCTGTTTACCGCCGGGCGGCGCGGGGTGGCCAACACCGTGCTGATGGAGAAACTGCTGGGCGCCGCCGCGGCGCGCGGCGACGATCTGGACAGCGTGGTGACGTTAGGGCATCGCATCAATAACCACGGGCATTCGATCGGCATCGCGCTGGGCGCTTGTACTGTGCCGGCCGCCGGCAAACCGTCGTTCACCCTGGCGGAGAACGAAATGGAGTTCGGCGTCGGCATTCACGGCGAGCCGGGCATTGCGCGCCGCCCGTTCACCACGCTGAACGCGGCGGTGGACGACATGTTCCATACGCTGATCGACCACGGCCACTATCAGCGCACGATCCGCGTCTGGGATCGTCAGCAGGGCGAGTGGCGCGACGAGATGCAGACCAAGCAGCCGCTGACGCGCGGCGATCGGGCCATCGCGCTGGTCAACAACCTGGGCGCCACGCCGCTGTCTGAGCTGTACGGCGTATACCATCGGCTGGCGGAGCGCTGCGCCGAGGCGGGCATCATCATTGAGCGCAATCTGGTGGGCTCTTACTGCACTTCGCTCGATATGCAGGGCGTGTCCATCACGCTGTTGAACGTGGACGACGAGCTGTTGTCCTTGTGGGATGCGCCGGTGAAAACGCCTGCGCTGCGTTGGGGTTGCTGAGGAGGAATCATGGCGTTGACCAAACAACAGGTTGTCGATTGGCTGATGCGTTGCGGCGAGGTATTCAGCCGGGAGCGCGATTTTCTGACCCGGCTGGACACCGAGATCGGCGATGCCGACCACGGTTTGAACATGAATCGCGGTTTCAACAAGGTGGTGGAAAAGCTGCCGTCGGTGGCGGACAAGGACATCGGCTTCATCCTGAAAAACACCGGCATGACGCTGCTGTCGAGCGTGGGCGGCGCCAGCGGCCCGCTGTTCGGCACCTTCTTCATCCGCGCGGCGCAGGCGGCGAACGCCAAGCAAAGCCTGGATCTGGCGGAGCTGCATCAAATGATGCAAGAGGGGGTTGAAGGCGTGGTGATGCGCGGTAAGGCGGAGCCGGGCGACAAGACCATGTGCGACGTCTGGTGGCCGGTAGTGGAAAGCCTCGGGCAGTCCGCGCAGCAGAACCTGAGCGTGGCGGAGGCGTTGCAGCGCGCCGCCGACAGCGCCGAGCGGGCGGTGGAGAGCACCATTACCATGCAGGCGCGCAAGGGGCGGGCCAGTTACCTGGGCGAGCGCAGCATCGGCCACCAGGATCCCGGTGCCACTTCGGTGATGTTGATGATGAAAACGCTGGCCGAGGTCGCCGGCAGCTAGCAGGAGGCGAGATGATTAATATCGTGGTGGTTTCGCACAGCGCGTTGCTGGCGCGCGGCGTTGAGCAACTGGCGCGGCAGATGATGCGCGGCGACGGCTGCAAACTGGCGCTGGCGGCGGGCGTGGATGACGAGCAGCACCCGATCGGCACGGACGCCGTCAAAGTGATGGAGGCGATCGAAGCGGTCGCCGACGGCGACGGCGTTCTGGTGCTGATGGATCTGGGCAGCGCGCTGCTCAGCGCCGAAACCGCGCTCGATCTGCTGGATCCGGACGTGGCTGTCAAAGTGCGGCTGTGTGCAGCGCCGCTGGTCGAAGGCACGCTGGCGGCGGTGGTGGCCGCCAACTCTGGTGCCGCGCTGGAGCAGGTGGTGGCGGAGGCGCAGGGCGCGCTGCAGGCCAAACAGGCGCAGCTGGGCGAAGGCTCGCCGGCCGCAAAAAGCGCGGCCTTGCCGCTGGCGCAGGGCAAAAGCGCAACCTGGACGGTGCAGAACCCGCATGGGCTGCATGCGCGCCCGGCGGCGCGGCTGGTCGAGACGCTGGCGCCGTTCAAGGCTGAGCTGGTGCTGGAAAAGCAGGGGCAGTGCATCGATCCGCGCAGCCTCAATCAGCTGGCGCTGCTGCAGGTGCGCCACGGCGACACCATTCGCCTGATCGCCGACGGCGCGCAGGCGGACGAAGCGCTGGCGGCGTTTAAAGCGCTGGCGGAACAGCATTTCGGCGAGACGGTTTCCGAGCGGCAGCAGCCTTCGCTGCATGGCATTCCGGTGGCGGAAAGCGTCACCAGCGGGCCGGTGTTCCAGGCCCACAGCTTCTGGCCGCCAACCGTCGATCGACGAATCGGCGCGGACGAGGTGTTGGGCGAACAGCAACGCCTGCGTGAGGCGCTACAGCGCACGCTGAGCGATCTGAACCGGCTGGCAGAGCGCACCGGCACGCTGATCGGCAAGCCGCAGGCGGCGATCTTCGGCGCCCACAGCATGCTGCTGGACGATCCGGATCTGCAGCAGGCGGCGTACACCCGCATCGCGCAGCAGTTGTGCAACGCCGAGCAGGCCTGGCGACAGGTGCTGGAGGCGATCGCCGAAGAGTACCGCGAGCTGGATGACGACTACATGCGGGCGCGCGAACTGGACGTGCGCGACATGCTGCGCCGCACGCTGTGCCATCTGCAGGGGCTGCCGTTACCGACGATTGCGCTGGCAGAGCCGTCGATACTGGTGATGGACGAACTGATGCCTTCGGAGGTGGTGATGCTCGACAGGCGGCTGGTGCTCGGCATCTGCCTGAGCGGCGGCAATGCCCTGTCGCACAGCGCCATTCTGGCGAAGGCGATGGGCATGCCGATGGTGGTCGGCATGCAGGATTGCCTGAGCAAAACCCGCAGCGGGCAGAAGGCGATGCTGGACGCCGCGCGCGGGGTGTTGCAGCTCAGCCACTAGGCGTTCAGGCGCGCAGCTTGAACTGGCGGATGTCGATCCCGTGCTGTTTGATCTTCCGCCACAGGGTGGTGCGGCCGATGCCCAACAGCTGCGCCATTTCCGTCAGCTGGCCGCGGCTGACGGTCGCCGCGCGCAGGATCGCCTGGCGCTCCATGTCCGTCAGCGTCAGCAGCGGCGCGCCGGGCTGCGGATCGCTTTCCAGCAGCGACGGCTGGCCGAGCAGGTGCGCCGGCAGGTCCGCCAGCTGGATGTGGTGGCCGTGGCAGATCATCGCCGCGCGCTCCACCACCCCTTTCAGTTCCAAATCGTTGCCCGGCCACAGGTAGAGCGCCAGCTGGGCCATCACTTCGTCATCCACCCGAAAGCGACACTGAAAATGCTGCTCCAGCGCGCGCAGATGGTGTTTGACCAGCAGCGGAATATCGCTCAGCCGCTGGCGCAGCGGCGGGATCTGGATCTCGAAGGCCTGCAGGCTGTAAAACAGCTGGCGGCGGAAGCGGTTTTGCTGCACCAGCAGCGGCAGATCGGCGGCGCTGCCGGCGATGACTCGGACATCGACCGGGATCACCCGGCTGGAATTGAGGCGGATCACCACGCCGGTTTTCAGCACCTGCAGCAACGCCGACTGCATCTCCGCCGGCAGGTATTCGATCTGTTCGAGGTACAGCGTGCCGCCGTTGGCCAATTCGAATTTACTCAGCTGGCCCGCCTCTTCTTCGTTGGCGTCGCTGCCCAGCAGTTCACGCAGCCCCTGCGCCTGCGGCAACAGCTGGCAGTTGAGGGCGATATACGGCCCGGCGGCGCGTTCGCCGGCGTTGTGGATAGCCTGGCTGAGCCGCTCTTTGCCAACCCCTTCCTCCCCGCGCAGCAGGATTGGATGCTGGCCCTTGGCCGCCTGCTGCCCGTAACGGATCAGCCGCCGCATCTCCAGCGAGGCGGAGGGCATTTGCTCGAAGCTGTGGCTGACGCGCCCCAACTGGCTGCTGACATACTGGCGCAGCCGCTCGAGCGGGTGCAGCAGGGCGATGAAACTGCAGCGATCGCCGTCGAAAATCGGCTTGAGCGTCAGCAAGGCGGCGATAAACTGCCGCTGGCTTTCGAAGGTGACTTCGACGTGTTGCAGCGGCTGCCGGTCGGCGATAGCGCGCTTGAGCAGGGCGGGCAGCGTCAGCAGCTGCGCCAGCGGTTTGCCCTGGCTCTGCTGCTCGTCCAGCTTCAGCAGGGCGGCGGCGCGCTGGTTGATGTATTGCAGATAGCCGCGGTGATCCCAGGCCATCACGCCGTCGTCCACGCCGTCCAGCAGGCCGTAAAGCTGATTCAGATGGCGGTTGGATTCCGCCAGCAGGCCGTCGGCGTTCAGCGAGTTGCCGATTTCGCGGGCGATGGCCAGCGTCAGCGACAGATCGCCGGCGGCGCAGTCGGCCAACAGACAGCCCAGCGCGATCGAACCGCGCTGGCGGCCGCTGTTGTCGTAGACCGGCGTAGCGCAGAACGACCAGCCGTGCAGCGCCCGGCGCACGTGCTCCCCGCCGCTCACCCGCACCGGGTGGCCTTCCGTTGCTGCCAGCGCCGGGGCGTTGGTGCCGATCTGCCCTTCGGCCCAGTAAGCGCCGGGGGCGAACCCCAGTTGCTGTAAATGTTCCCAGGTTTGGGCGTCGCCGCAGCGCCACAGCATGCAGCCGCTCTCGTCGAGGATCATCAACAGACAACGACGTGGCTCCATGTACTCGCAGGCGTCTTCCAGCGCCGCCTGGCCGAGCGTCAGCAGATCGTTCTTGCGGCGGCAAATCGATTCGAAGGTGGCGCCCTGAGCGCGGTGCGGTGCTTGCCAGACGTCGGGCTGCATCAGGCTGCGGCAGCGCAGCCAGGAGGCGTAAACCACCTGTGCCGGGCGCAGCGGCGGCGGCAGTTCGCCGTCGTTAATCAGCCGTTGCCAGCGTGAATCGTTGTCCATCGAACCTCATCCAGACTGCGAAAACGAGAGTGACGATGATACCACCTGACGTGGCGGCGGCTGTGAGACGGCGGGCAGAAGTGGTGAAATCGAGGCAAAAAAAACGGGGCGCGGCGCAGGCCGGACCCCGTGTTTATCAATGTGCGCGCATCAGTTGCGGAATGGGTTGCCGCTGTTGCGAGCCGGTTGGCTGGTGGTCACGGCCGGCGCGGATGCGCGAGTGGCCGCCGGTACCGGCGCCGCGGTTTGCTGCATCGGCGCATTGTCCTGATAGCCGTCTGCATAGGCGTCCTGCGCGCGATTCTGCGGCGCCACGGCGTCAGGTGCGGTCGACACCGGTTTGCCCAACGCGCCGTTCAGCAGCAGCAAATCGTTCTGGTTCAGCGTGCCGAGCGCCGACTTGATGTTCAACTGGTTGATCAGATAGGTATAACGCGCGTCGGACAGCTGACGTTTGGCGTTATACAGCGTGGTGGTGGCGTCCAGCACGTCGACGATGGTGCGGGTACCGACCTGATAACCGGCTTCCATCGCGTCCAGGGAGCTTTGCGCGGAGATCACCGCCTGTTTGTAGGCGTTGATGCTGCTGATCGAGGCGTTAACGTTGTTGAACGACGAACGCACGGTCTGTACCACGCTGCGGTGTGAGCTTTCCAACTGCTCGCTGGCGCCGACGAAGCCGTACTGCGCTTGTTTGACCTGCGAGTTGGTCGCGCCGCCGCTGTACAGCGGCAGGTTGAAGCTGATGCCGACCTTATTTTGGCCCGCATCGGAGTCGCTGTAGCGTGCGGCATTCGCGCCGCCGGTGTTGGAGCCGTTGTATTTGGTATTGCTGATGCCGGTTGATGCGCTGACGTCAATCGTCGGCATATAGCCGGTTTGGGCTGCGCGGATTTGCTCGCGCGCCAGGTCCTGGCTCAGACGGGCGGACAGCAGGCTCAGGTTGCGCGCTTCCGCTTCTTTCAGCAGGTTGTTCACCGCTTCCGGGCGCTGGGTACTGAAGCGATCGGTATTCAACGAGGCCAGCTCCGGGTAGAAGGCCCCGGTCACCTGGCGCAGCGTTTCCAGCGCGTTATCCAGATCGTTGCGGGCGGAGACTTCCGCCGCCAGCACGGTGTCATAGTTCGAGCGGGCGTTCTGCACGTCGGTGATCGCCACCAAGCCCACGTTGAAGCGCTGGGTGGTTTGATCCAGCGTGCGGTATACCGCATCTTTCTGCGCCTGGGTGTAGGACAGCGTGTCGATCGCCTTCAGCACGTTGAAGTAGGCGGTGGCGGTGTTGAGAATCAGCGACTGCTCAGCGGTCTGGAAGGTGACGTCGGAGATGCCGGCGGTCTTTTCCTGCAGCGTCAGCTGGCGCCATTTCGACATGTCGAAAATAGTTTGCGTCAGCGCCAACGAACCGCTGGTCACGTTGCTGTTAACGCCATTGCTGTCACGATAACCGTTGGTGTAATCGTAACCTGCGGTTAAACCGAGCTGCGGCAGCAACGGGCTGCGCGCTTCATTGATCTTTTCGAATGCGGCGTCGCGGTCAGCAGCACTTTTGCGCAGATCCGGGTTACTTTCCCTGGCCTGTTTGTAGACCTGCAGCAGGTTCTCTGCCTGGCTCATTGCACTGAAGCCGCCCAGGCTCAGTCCGATAAGAAGGGGGAGCAGTTTCTTCATTTGCATTCCTTGTTGTGCAGCAATATTGCTATGTTAGCGCTGACGATAGACGAAATAGTTGCCGATTCTAGCAGAGTCTGGGGTTCGCATCAGGTGGCTGAATGTGCCATCTCACGTAACTTTTACCTTTCAGACCGCCCATTTACCTTGGCGTACTGCCCGGGTCGACTGCAGCTGATATTATGGCTGACAATCCGGATTGTTTCCCGCTATTACCTGCGAGCGCACAAACGTGCCGCATCCGGCGGCGGAAAACAGCCTAACATAAAGCCGCGGCGGAGAGTCCCGCTGTTTCTGTCATCAAAACCGATTATTTTATCGGCATACTCAAGCAGGAGAATTCGCGCATGAACCGTTCGCAGCCGTCGCCCGTTACTTTCGAGAAAAAAGATGTAGAAATTATTGCACGCGAGACGCTGTACCGTGGTTTTTTTTCACTCAATTTATACCGGTTTCGCCATCGGTTGTTCAATGGCGAAATGAGCCCTGAAATCACGCGTGAAATTTTCGAACGCGGCCATGCGGCGGTGCTGCTGCCCTACGATCCGGTGCGCGACGAGGTTGTGCTGATTGAACAACTGCGCATCGCCGCGGTTGATACCAGCCATTCGCCCTGGCTGCTGGAAATGGTGGCGGGTATGATCGAGACCGGCGAAAGCGTCGAGGACGTGTGCCGCCGCGAAGCGCAGGAGGAGGCCGGCGTGGTGGTCGGGCGCTGCAAGCCGGTGCTGAGCTACCTGGCCAGCCCCGGCGGCACCAGCGAACGTCTGTCGATCATGGTCGGCGAGGTGGACGCCGGTACCGCTGAGGGCATCCACGGCCTGGCGGAAGAACATGAAGATATCCGCGTCCACGTGGTCAGCCGCGAGCAGGCTTACCGCTGGGTTGAGGAGGGCGCGATCGATAACGCCGCATCAGTGATTGCATTGCAATGGCTGGCGTTGCACCATGAATCGTTGAGAAAAGAGTGGGCCAACTAATGAAACAGCGCTATACCCCTGATTTCCCCGAAATGATGAGATTGTGCGAAACCAACTTCGCGCAATTGCGCCGCTTGCTGCCGCGCAACGACGAAGCGGGCGAAACGGTGACTTATCAGGTGAACGGCGCCGGCTATCGTTTGACCATCGTTGAGTCCACGCGTTACACGTCGCTGGTGGAGATCGAGCAGATCTTTCCGGCGGTCAGCTACTGGAGCCTGCCCGCGATGACGGTGCGGCTGTACCATGACGCCATGGTTGCGGAAGTGTGTTCCAGTCAGCAGATCTATCGCTTTAAAGCGCGTTATGATTATCCTAATAAAAAGTTGCATCAACGCGACGAAAAGCATCAAATTAACCAGTTTCTTGCTGATTGGCTGCGCTACTGTTTGGCGCATGGAGCGATGGCGGTTCCGGTTTGTTAGACAGACTGAAATAACAAAGGACACCATTTGGAAAGCCTGTTTAAACTGCCCGTGGCGAGTGGGGCCGCGGTCAGGATTCTACAAATAACAGATACCCACCTTTTTGCCGGCGAACACGAGACGTTGCTCGGCATCAATACCTATCGCAGCTATCACGCGGTGCTGGACGCCATCCAGGCGCAGCGCCGCGACGTCGATTTGATCGTCGCCACGGGAGATTTGGCGCAGGATCATTCGCAAGAGGCCTACCGCCACTTCGCCGCCGGCATCGCGCAATTGCCGGCTCCCTGCGTGTGGCTGCCGGGCAACCATGATTTTCAACCGGCGATGGTCGATGCGTTGGCCGCCGCCGGCATCGCGCCTTCCAAACAGGTGCTGCTGGGCGACAGCTGGCAGGTGCTGATGCTGGACAGCCAGGTGTTCGGCGTGCCGCACGGCGAATTGAGCGAATACCAGCTGGAGTGGATGGAGCGCTGCCTGCAGGCTCACCCCGAGCGCTATACGCTGTTGCTGCTGCACCATCATCCGCTGCCTTCCGGCTGTACCTGGCTCGATCAGCACAGCCTGCGCAACCCGCATATGCTGGGCGCGATCCTGCTGCGTTATCCGAAAGTGAATACCGTGGTGTGCGGGCACATTCACCAGGATCTGGATCTGGAATGGCAGGGCCGACGCCTGTTGGCGACGCCGTCCACCTGCGTGCAATTCAAGCCGCACTGCACAAACTTCACCATTGACGACGTCTCCCCCGGCTGGCGCTACCTCGATCTGCTGCCGGACGGCGGCGTCGAGACGCAGGTGTTCCGCCTGGAAAACGACGATTTCCGCCCCGATATGGACTCGGATGGATACTGATGCCTTCGACACTGCTCTACCTGCACGGTTTCAACAGTTCGCCGCAGTCGGCAAAGGCGGTGGCCTTCAAGGCCTGGCTGGCCGAGCACCATCCCGATATCGAAATGCTGGTGCCGCAGCTGCCGGCCTTTCCGGCGGAGGCCGCCGAGATGCTGGAGAATATGGTGCTGGAGCGCGCCGGCCAAACGCTCGGGCTGGTCGGTTCATCGCTGGGCGGCTATTACGCCACCTGGCTGTCGCAGTGTTTTTCGCTGCCGGCGGTGGTGGTCAACCCGGCGGTCAAGCCGTTTGAGCTGCTGGTCGACTATCTCGGCGCCAACGAGAACCCCTACACCGGCCAGCAATATGTGTTAGAGTCTCGGCACGTTTACGATCTGAAAGTGATGCAGATCGATCCCTTGGAGTCGCCGGATTTAATCTGGCTGCTGCAGCAAACGGGCGATGAAATTCTCGATTACGGCCAGGCAGTGGCGTATTACACCGCGTGTCGGCAAACGGTGGAGTCGGGTGGAAACCACGCCTTCGTCGGTTTCGAGCACTACTTCCCCCAGATTGTGGATTTTTTAGGGCTAAACGCGGTCTGACGGACCGTTCCGGCACCTCCCTTTAACCACGAAAAAATAATCAACGATGACTCAATCCAGCTATAACGCTGATGCCATTGAAGTACTCAGCGGTCTAGAACCAGTGCGCCGTCGTCCCGGCATGTATACCGACACGACGCGCCCAAATCACCTCGGCCAAGAGGTGATCGATAACAGCGTCGACGAAGCGTTGGCCGGTCACGCCAAGCGCATCGACGTGATTTTGCACGCCGATCAGTCGCTGGAAGTGATCGACGACGGCCGCGGCATGCCGGTGGACATCCACCCGGAAGAGGGCGTGCCGGCGGTTGAGTTGATCCTGTGCCGGCTGCACGCCGGCGGTAAATTCTCGAATAAAAACTACCAGTTCTCCGGCGGCCTGCACGGCGTTGGGATCTCGGTGGTCAACGCCCTGTCGAAGCGGGTGGAAGTCAACGTGCGCCGCGACGGCAACGTCTACGGCATCGCCTTCGAAAACGGCGACAAGGTGCAAGATCTGACGGTGACCGGCACCTGCGGCAAACGCAACACCGGCACCAGCGTGCACTTCTGGCCGGACGAGCAGTTCTTCGACAGCCCGCGCTTCTCGGTATCGCGCCTGACTCACCTGCTGAAAGCCAAAGCGGTGCTGTGCCCCGGCGTCGAGATCTATTTCATCGACAAGGTGAACAACACCGAACAGCGCTGGTGCTATCAGGACGGTCTGACCGACTACCTGATGGAAGCGGTCAACGGCCTGATCACCCTGCCGGAAGCGCCGTTCGTCGGCAATTTCGCCGGGGACACCGAAGCGGTGGACTGGGCGCTGCTGTGGCTGCCGGAAGGCGGCGAGCTGCTGACCGAAAGCTACGTCAACCTGATCCCGACCATGCAGGGCGGCACCCACGTCAACGGCCTGCGTCAGGGGCTGCTGGACGCGATGCGCGAGTTCTGCGAATTCCGCAATATTCTGCCGCGCGGCGTGAAGCTGTCGGCGGAAGATATCTGGGATCGCTGCGCCTACGTGCTGTCGGTGAAGATGCAGGATCCGCAGTTCGCCGGGCAGACCAAAGAGCGTCTCTCCTCGCGCCAGTGCGCGGCCTTCGTTTCCGGCGTGGTGAAAGACGCCTTCAGCCTGTGGCTGAACCAGAACGTTCAGGCGGCGGAACAGCTGGCCGAGCTGGCGATCTCCAGCGCCCAGCGCCGCCTGCGCGCCGCCAAGAAAGTGGTGCGCAAAAAGCTGACCAGCGGGCCGGCGCTGCCGGGCAAGCTGGCGGACTGCACCTCGCAGGATCTGGCCATGACCGAACTGTTCCTGGTGGAAGGGGACTCGGCGGGCGGATCGGCCAAGCAGGCGCGCGATCGTGAATATCAGGCGATCATGCCGCTCAAGGGCAAGATCCTGAACACCTGGGAAGTGTCTTCGGACGAAGTGCTGGCCTCGCAGGAAGTGCACGACATTTCCGTGGCGATCGGCATCGATCCGGACAGCGAAGATCTCAGCCAGCTGCGCTACGGCAAAATCTGCATCCTGGCGGATGCGGACTCCGACGGCCTGCACATCGCCACGCTGCTGTGCGCGCTGTTCGTGCGCCACTTCCGTTCGCTGGTGAAAGGCGGCCACGTCTATGTCGCCATGCCGCCGCTGTACCGTATCGATCTCGGTAAAGAGGTGTTCTACGCGCTGGATGAAGAAGAGAAAGCCGGCGTGCTGGAACAGCTGAAGCGCAAGAAGGGCAAGCCGAACGTACAGCGCTTTAAAGGGCTGGGCGAGATGAACCCGCTGCAGCTGCGCGAAACCACCCTCGATCCGAACACCCGCCGTCTGGTGCAACTGACGGTGGCAGAGGATGACGTCGATCAGACGCTGGCGGTGATGGACATGCTGTTGGCCAAGAAGCGTTCGGAAGATCGCCGCAACTGGCTGCAAGACAAGGGCGACATGGCCGAATTGGCGGTCTGAGCCTGACCCTGGCCCGGTGAAACGCCGGGCCTGCTTTCCCGCAGGGCGTTGCATGCGGCGCCCGTCAACCTGGGGCGAACCGCGTGAAGATCACCCTCGAAGAGCTGCTGGCGTTCACGGCGGTGGTCGACAGCGGTTCGGTCACCGCCGCCGCCGATCGGCTCGGCCAAACCACCTCCGGCGTCAGCCGCGCACTCAGCCGCCTGGAAACGAAACTCGATGCTACGCTCTTGCGCCGCACCACGCGTCGCCTGAGCCTGACCGAAGAAGGGCAGAGCTTCCTGGCGCCTGCGCGCGAAATACTGCGTTCGGTGGATCAGGCCGAAGAACTGATGGCGCTGCGGCGCCAGCTGCCCGCCGGTCGGCTGCGGGTCAACGCCGCCGCCCCTTTCATGGCGCACGTGCTGGTGCCGATGGTGGCGGAGTTCCGCCGTCGTTATCCGCAGATTGAGCTGGAGCTGGACACCGACGATCGCAATATCGACCTGTTGGAGAAACGCGCCGATATCGCGATCCGCATCGGCGCGCTGCGTGACTCCACGCTTCATGCGCGCCTGCTGGGGCACAGCCGGTTGCGCATCCTCGCCAGCCCGGATTACCTGCAACGGCATGGCGAACCGCGCGGCGTGGAAGATCTGCACCGCCATTGCCTGTTGGGATTCACCTACCCGGAATCGCTGAACCAGTGGCCGCTGCGTTACCGGCAGGCGCGGCATTTCGCCATCGAACCGACGATCTCGGCCTCCAGCGGGGAGACGCTGCGTGAGTTGGCGCTGCGCGGAGCGGGCATTGTCCAGCTGGCGGACTTCATGACGCGACGCGATCGGGAAGCGGGCCGGCTGGTGCCGCTGTTGGTGCGGGAGACGCTGGACGTGCGTCAGCCGATCAACGCGGTGTATTACCACGACGCCCAGCTGGCGGCGCGCCTCACCTGTTTTCTCGACTACGTCAGCGCCCGCCTTGAGGGAGAGACGCCAGAGGCCGCAGAGGGCCTCTGAAGGGATTACAGCGCGTTTTCCAGCACGTAGATCTCGGTGCCCAGCACGTAGTCCTTGATGGTTTCGCGGTGCTTGAGCATATGGTCGATCTGCAGGTGTTTTTCCAGATGCGCCTGGCTTTGCCATTTTTCCAGCATAAACACCGAATCCGGCGACAGTTTCTGCCAGGGAGCCTGCGTGTGGCTGTCTACCATCGGCGTGTATTCGCCGCAGCCTTCTTCCGCCAGCACCAGCGGCACCAGTTTTTCAATGGCTTGTAACACGGTGGCGCGGTGGCCGGGTTTGACTTTGATTTCTGCGATTACGGTGATCATCATTACCTCGTTGGTTAAGCCCTTCGCTGCCAGTTAAGCAAAAATTCCCGCCAGATGCTCGCGATAACGTGCGATGTCCGTTTCGATATCCGGTTGTTTTATCACGTCATTGCAGATAAAGGTCGGCAAGGCTTCCATCCCCAGGAACTGGTTGGCCTTGTGGAAGTGCAGGTAAACGCCGTCGACGCCGACGCCGTGGAAGAACTGGTTCGGATCGGTGAAGGCTTCGAGAGGGGCGTTCCAGGTCAGGCTCAGCAGGTATTTTTTGCCCTGAATCAGGCCGCCGGAGCCGTACTTCTTGCCGGCGTCGGAGCGGGTGCGGCCATCGCTGGCGTACAGGCTGCCGTGGCCGGCGGTGAACACTTCGTCGATGTATTTTTTCAGGATCCACGGCTCGCCCATCCACCAACCCGGCATCTGATAGATGACCGCGTCGGCCCACAGGTATTTCTGCACTTCGGCTTCGATGTCATAGCCGTCGTCGACCACCGTGACCTGCACCTCGTGCTGCAGATCGTGCAGGAAGCTTTCCGCCACGTCGCTCAGGGTTTGGTTGAGTTCGCCGTTGGAATGGCCGAATTGCTTTTTAGCGTTGATAATCAGGATATTGCTCATCTTTTGCGTCTCCCGTCAGAGTTAAGATAGATGCCGTTTTCCGCTGCGGTGCGCAAAAACAGCTTGCTGAACGAGAGTGTAATCGCTGGCCAGGCAAGTAAAAACGTGACGACAGACACAACAGTGTTGATTCTTAATCAACAATCGCGATGGAATTTTGCCTAAACGTCCCGGCGGCAGCGCCTTCGGCCGACGATCCTTGCGCCAACTGTGACAGCCACCCCGCAGATGGGTTACTATCGCGGGCAGAATCGACAAGCGATGCCTTATTGTCGTCCAGGGATTGCCAAGCCACGGTCTGAGGATAATTGAGTAATGAGTGATCTGACTCATGATGGTGTAGAGCGTTTACCGCTGCACACATTCACTGAAAACGCCTATCTGAACTATTCCATGTACGTCATCATGGATCGGGCGTTGCCGTACATTGGCGACGGTTTGAAGCCGGTACAACGCCGCATCATCTACGCCATGTCTGAGCTGGGGCTGAACAACAGCGCCAAATTCAAGAAATCCGCCCGCACCGTGGGCGACGTGCTGGGTAAATACCACCCGCATGGCGACAGCGCGTGTTATGAAGCCATGGTGCTGATGGCGCAGCCGTTCTCGTACCGCTATCCGCTGGTGGACGGCCAGGGGAACTGGGGGGCGCCGGACGATCCCAAGTCGTTTGCGGCGATGCGTTATACCGAATCGCGCCTCTCCAAATACGCCGAAGTGCTGCTGGCCGAGCTGGGGCAGGGCACCGTCGACTGGATCCCGAACTTTGACGGCACGCTGCAAGAGCCGAAGATGTTGCCGGCGCGCCTGCCGAACATCCTGCTGAACGGCACCACCGGCATCGCCGTCGGCATGGCGACCGACATTCCGCCGCACAACGTGCGCGAAGTCGCCGCCGCGGCGGTGGCGCTGCTCGACAAGCCGGGCGCCTCGCTCGACGATCTGCTCGAATTCGTGCAGGGGCCGGACTTCCCGACCGAAGCCGAGATCATCACCCCGCGCGACGAAATCCGCAAAATTTACCAGAGCGGCCGCGGCTCGGTGCGCATGCGCGCCGTGTGGAAGAAAGAAGACGGCAGCGCGGTGATCACCGCCTTGCCGCACCAGGTGTCCGGCGCCAAGGTGCTGGAGCAGATCGCCAGCCAGATGCGCGCCAAGAAGCTGCCGATGGTCGAAGATCTGCGCGATGAATCCGACCACGAAAACCCGACGCGCCTGGTGATCGTGCCGCGCTCCAACCGTATCGATCTGGAGCAGGTGATGAACCACCTGTTCGCCACCACCGATCTGGAACGCAGCTACCGCATCAACATGAACATGATCGGTCTGGATAACCGCCCGCAGGTCAAAGGGCTGGTGGAGATCCTCACCGAATGGCTGGCCTACCGTCGCGACACGGTGCGCCGCCGCCTGAACTACCGCCTCGAGAAAGTGCTGAAACGCCTGCATATCCTCGAAGGTTTGCTGGTGGCGTTCCTCAATATCGACGAGGTGATCCACATCATCCGCAGCGAAGATGAGCCGAAGCCGGTGCTGATGCAGCGTTTCGGCATCTCCGACACCCAGGCGGAAGCGATCCTCGAGCTGAAACTGCGTCACCTGGCCAAGCTGGAAGAGGTCAAGATCCGCGGTGAGCAGGATGAGTTGGCGAAAGAGCGCGATCAGCTGCAGGCGCTGCTGGCGTCCGAACGCAAGCTGAACACGCTGATCAAGAAAGAGATCCAGGCCGATGCGCAGACCTACGGCGACGATCGCCGTTCGCCGCTGACCGAGCGTGCGGAAGCCAAGGCGATGAGCGAGCACGACTTCGTGCCGTCCGAGCCGGTGACCATCGTGCTGTCTGAAATGGGCTGGGTGCGCAGCGCCAAGGGCCACGACATCGATCCGGCCGGCCTGAGCTACAAGGCCGGCGACAGCTTCCGCGGCGCGGCGCGCGGCAAGAGCAACCAGCCGGTGGTGTTCATCGACTCCACCGGGCGCAGCTATGCGCTCGATCCGATGACGCTGCCTTCAGCGCGCGGGCAGGGCGAGCCGCTGACCGGCAAGCTGACGCCGCCGCCGGGCGCCACCATTGAGCAAGTGCTGATGGCGGCCGACGATCAGAAGCTGCTGATGGCGTCCGATGCCGGTTACGGCTTCGTTTGCACCTTCAACGATTTGGTGGCGCGCAACCGCGCCGGCAAGGTGATGATCACGCTGCCGGACAACGCCAGGGCGCTGCCGCCGATGGAAATCCACGGCGCAGACGACATGCTGCTGTCGATCACCGCCGCCGGGCGCATGCTGATGTTCCCGGTCGCCGATCTGCCGCAGCTGTCGAAGGGCAAAGGCAACAAGATCGTCTCCATTCCGGCAGCCCAGGCGGCGGCCGGTGACGACAAGCTGGCCTGGCTGTTCGTGCTGCCGCCGCAGGCGTCCGTCACGCTGCACGTCGGCAAACGCAAGCTGACGCTGCGGCCGGAGGATTTGCAGAAGTTCCGCGCCGAGCGCGGGCGCAAGGGCACCCAGCTGCCGCGCGGCCTGCAGCGCATCGATCGCGTCGAAGTGGATGCGCCGGTGCGGGCGTCGGGCGGCGACAGCGAAGAGTAAGCGTTGGCGCCAGCGTTAACGGGCGGTCGCAGCATGCTGTGGCCGCCTTATTTATTTTTACTGGCGTTTATTTTCCAAATAGTTAACATTTCTGCGCATAAAATTATTGTGCGTATTGCCGGCTGGCGGGAAAATAGCGAGAAAGGCAGGCGACATCGGCGTGCTTATCGCCTGGCCGGCAAATAATGAGTAAAGGAATCTGCGCAGCGAAGTAAACTGCGTTGGCAGTGTGCTAATGAGGTTGTTATGTTATTGATTTTGCGTGCCGTTCTCGCCACTCTTTTCTGTATTCTGGTGTGTATTTTCGGTTCTGTTTATTGCTTGTTCAGCCCGCGCAATCCCCGCCATGTGGCGACCTTCGGCCACCTTTTCGGCCGCCTGTCGACGCTGTTCGGCATCAAGGTTGAAACCCGAGTGCCGGCCGATGCGGCCAACAACGGCAACTGCATCTATATCGCCAACCACCAAAATAACTACGACATGGTGACGGCCGCCAATATCGTGCAGCCGCGCACCGTGACCGTCGGTAAAAAAAGTCTGGTGTGGATCCCGTTTTTCGGCCCGCTGTATTGGCTGACCGGTAATCTGCTGATAGATCGTGATAATCGCGCTAAGGCGCACGGCACCATCGCCCAGGTGGCGGAGCAGTTCAAAAAGAAAGACATTTCGATCTGGATGTTCCCGGAAGGGACCCGCAGCCGCGGTCGCGGGCTGATGCCGTTTAAAACCGGCGCGTTCCACGCGGCCATCGCCGCCGGCGTGCCGATTGTGCCGATCTGCGTATCGACCACCAGCGGTAATATAAATCTTAATCGCTGGAATAACGGTCACGTGATCGTCGAGATGTTGGCGCCGGTGGATACCAGCAAATACGGCAAAGAAAACGTGCGCGAGCTGGCGGCGCATTGCCGCGAGCTGATGGAGGCGAAAATCGCCCAATTGGACGCCGAAGTCGCCCAGCGCAACGCCGCCAAAAAATAAGAGTCTACCAGCTTCAAAGAATACGTTTTTAATTGGCGTTCAGCGCCGTTAACGCCTGAGCGCCTGCTAATCTTGATTGGCGGGCGTTTGGGTTTTGCACACGGTTTAGTTATTGCTTTTCATGGAGAAAATATGTCACTCAGTCGACGTCAGTTTATACAGGCATCGGGCCTGGCGCTGTGCGCGAGCGCCGTGCCGCTGAGGGCAGAGGCGAGCGGAACGCAGACCCCATTACCCATTCCTCCACTGCTGGAGTCTCGCCGCGGTCAACCGCTGTTCCTGACCCTGCAGCGCGCCCACTGGGCGTTTATGGATAACCGCAAGGCGGCGGTGTGGGGCATCAACGGCATGTATTTGGGGCCGACGGTGCGGGTTTACAGCGGTGACGACGTCAAACTGATCTACAGCAACCGCCTGCAGGAGCCGGTGGCGATGACCATCAGCGGTCTGCAGGTGCCGGGCACGCTGATGGGCGGCGCGCCGCGCATGATGTCGCCCAACGTCGACTGGTCGCCGGTGCTGCCTATTCGCCAGGCGGCGGCCACCTGCTGGTACCACGCCAATACGCCGAACCGCATGGCGCCGCACGTTTACAACGGGCTGGCCGGGCTGTGGCTGGTGGAGGATGCCGTCAGCAAAGCGCTGCCGCTGCCCAACCACTACGGCGTCGACGATTTCCCACTGATCATTCAGGACAAGCGCTTCGATAACTTCGGCACGCCGCAATACGATGCGCCGTCGCAGGGCGGTTTCGTCGGCGATACGCTGTTGGTCAACGGCGTGCAAAATCCGTATGTCGAGGTGTCGCGCGGCTGGGTGCGTTTGCGCCTGCTCAACGCCTCCAACGCGCGCCGCTATACCCTGCAGCTCAGCGACGGGCGCCCATTCAACGTGATCGCCAGCGATCAGGGCTTCCTGCCCGCGCCGGTCGCGGTGCAGCAGCTGTCGCTGGCGCCGGGCGAACGCCGGGAAGTGCTGATCGACATGTCGAAGGGCGAGGAGGTGACCATCACCGCCGGTGAAGCGGCGGGCATCATGGATCGCCTGCGCGGCCTGTTCGAGCCGTCGAGCATTCTGGTGTCCACCCAGGTGCTGACGCTGCGCCCGACCGGCCTGCTGCCGCTGGTGACCGACAACCTGCCGATGCGCCTGCTGGCGGATCAGCTGTTGGACGGCAGCGCCAGCCGCACCCGCGATTTCCGCCTGGGCGACGGCGGCGTCGGCATCAACGGCGCGATTTGGGACATGAACCGCATCGACGTGCAGGCGCAGCAAGGCACCTGGGAACGCTGGAACATTCATGCGGATACGCCGCAGTCGTTCCATATTCAGGGCGTGCAGTTCCTGATCAAACGTGTCAACGGCGCGCAGCCGATGGCGGAAGATCGCGGCTGGAAGGACACCGTCTGGGTCGATGGCGACGTCGAGCTGCTGGTGTATTTCAACCAACCTACCTCCGAACACTTCCCGTTCCTGTATTACAGCCAGACGTTGGAGATGGCCGATCGCGGCACCGCCGGCCAGCTGATGGTGCAGCCGACGATGTAATCTGCGCTGCGGGCCGCTTACGGCGCCCGCAGCATCTCCAGAAAGGCCTCTACGACCGGCGTGACGCTGTCGGCGCGGTAAACCGCGTACAGATCCGCCGGCGGCGCCTGCTGCAGCGAGCAAAAGCGGACGCCGGGCCACGGGATGCGGCCGTAGCTGTCCGGCAGCAGCGTAATGCCGCAGCCCTCCGCCACCAGCGCCAGCAGGGTTTGCGGTTCGTTGACCTGATAAGCGACGTCCGGCAAAAATCCCTGCTGCAGGCACAGATTGTGCAGATACAGCCCCAGGCTGGCCTCGTGCGGCGGCAGCACGATGAAACTGTCGTTCTGCAGCGCCGCCAGCGGGATGCTTTCCTGCTGCGCCAGCGGATGATCGAGCGGCAGCACCACGGCGATGCTCTCGCTCGCCAAGCGTTGGCAGGTCAACCCCGGCAGCGTCTGTTGCTGCGCCTCTCGCCAGACCCCGATATCGATATGCCGCTTTTGCAGCGCGGCGATTTGCTGGCTGGGCGTCAGCTCGTTCAACGACCAGGTGACGCCGGCGTTTTGCTCGCTGAACCGCCGCAGCGCCGCGATCAGGCCGCCCCAGGCCGAGGTGCCGACCATGCCGACCACCATGTGGCCGCCTTCGCCGCGCCCCATCTGTTGCACCTGATGCAGCGCGCTGTCGGCCTGATCCAGCAGCCGCTCGACGTTGCGCAGCAGCGTGCGGCCGGCTGGCGTCAGCGTCATGGAGCGGGTGGTGCGTTTGAATAGCACCACGCCGAGCTGGCTTTCCAGCTCCTTGATGTGCTTGCTGAGCGGCGGCTGTGACATATTCAGCCGCCGCGCCGCCTGGGTGAAGTTCATCTCTTCCGCCACCACGCGGAAATAGTGCAGCAGGCGGAAGTTAATCCGGCCGGGATCGGGCAGGGCATGGGGCTGATTCATCCGGGGTATCGCCTCCTTGTGACGCAGCTCAACTTATAGGTAAATGGAATAAATCGGCCGCCAAGAATGTATTGGTCTCGGCCGCGCCTCGCTCTCTACTATGGGGATTATTATCCCCCGCTGAAAGAGAGAATACGATGTTTAATCAAGAAGATGCTTTTACCTGCGCCGATGTCGTCCGCGCACGCCTGCCGGGTTTCCAGCCGAAAGCGGCCTTGATTCTCGGCTCTGGACTCGGCGCCCTGGCGGAGGTGATGACCGAAACCGTCACCATCGACTACGCGGAGCTGCCGGGCTTCCCGGTGAGCGGCGTCGCCGGCCATGCCGGGCAGCTGGTCGCCGGCAAGCTGGAAGGCGTGCCGGTATTGTGCATGAAAGGGCGCGGTCATTTCTATGAAGGGCGCGGCATGCAGGTGATGACCACCGCAGTGCGCACCTTCAAACTGCTGGGCTGTGAATTCCTGCTGGCGACCAACGCCGCCGGTTCGCTGCGCCGCTCGGTGGCGCCGGGCAGCCTGGTGGCCATCACCGATCACATCAATTTCATGCCGGAATCGCCGCTGGTCGGCGCCAACGACGAGCGCTTCGGGCCGCGCTTCTTCAGCCTGGCGAACGCCTACGATCGCGATCTGCGCGCCCGGCTGGCGGCGGTGGCCGAAAGCGCGGTCATTCCGCTGGCGGAAGGGGTGTTCGCCGCCTACACCGGGCCGAATTTCGAAACGCCGGCGGAGATCCGCATGATGCAGACCCTGGGCTGCGACGTGGTGGGCATGTCGATCGTGCCGGAAGTCCTGACGGCGCGCCACTGCGGCCTCAAGGTGCTGGTGGTGTCCGCGATGACCAACTACGCCGAAGGGCTGTCGGATACGCCGCTCTCCCATGAACAAACGCTCAGCTGCGCGGCGCTGGCGGCGGACGATTTCATGCGCCTGATCCGCGAGCTGTTCAAAACGCTGTAACACCGCAGGCAAACCGGCGGCGGGCTGCAGGGGGCCCGCCGCACCAATCATCGTTGAAAGCATAATAACAAGGTGATGGCGATGGCGATAAAAGCACGATTGAAGGTCATGATTTTCCTGCAGTTCTTTATCTGGGGCGCCTGGTTGGTGACGCTGGGCTCCTACATGATCAACACGCTGCATTTCAGCGGCATGCAGGTGGGGATGGTTTACAGCGCCAAAGGCATCGCCGCGCTGATCATGCCGGGGCTGGCGGGCATCATCGCCGATCGGTGGATGAAGGCCAACTACCTGTATGCGCTTTGTCACCTGCTCGGGGCGCTGGCGCTGTACTGCGCGGCGCAGGTCGAGCAACCGATGCTGATGTTCTGGGTGATGCTGTTCAACGCCATGGTCTATATGCCGACCATCGCGCTCTCTAACGCCATTTCCTATTTTTGTCTCGAAAAGCACGGCTTTGACACGGTGAAGGACTTTCCGCCGGTGCGGGTGTACGGCACGGTGGGGTTCATTCTGGCGATGTGGCTGGTCGGCTTCAGCCGAATCGAGCTCAGCAATCTGCAGCTGTATCTGGCTTCTGCGGCGTCGCTGCTGCTGTCCGCTTATTCACTGACGCTGCCGCGCTGCCCGACCAACCGCGCGGCCGAGTCGAAGAGTTGGGTGAGCGTGCTGGGGCTGGATGCGCTGGTGCTGTTCCGCCAGCGGCGCATGGCGCTGTTTTTCCTGTTCGCCATGTTACTTGGCGCGGCGCTGCAGATAACCAATACCTTCGGCAACCCGTTCCTGCACGATCTGTCGCTCAACCCGCTGTATCAGGACAGCCTCAGCGTCCGGTATCCGGCGGTGCTGCTGTCGCTGTCGCAGATCTCCGAAGTGTTCTTTATCCTCACCATTCCCTTCTTCCTGCGCCGTTACGGCATCAAGCAGGTGATGCTGATCAGCATGGCGGCCTGGACGCTGCGCTTCCTGTTCCTGGCCTATGGCACGCCGGTCGGCTTTGGTTTCGTTCTGCTGCTGCTGTCGATGATCGTCTACGGCTGTGCGTTCGACTTCTTTAATATCTCCGGCGCCATCTTCGTCGAGAAAGAGGCCGATCGCCGCATCCGCGCCAGCGCGCAGGGGCTGTTCATGACCATGGTGAACGGTTTGGGCGCCTATCTGGGTGCGCTTGCCAGCGGCGAGGTGGTGGACTTCTTCAGCCATGACGGCGTGAAAGACTGGCAGAGCATCTGGCTGGTGTTTGCGCTGTATACGCTGGTGTTGGGGATCGTGTTCGCGTTGAGCTTCAACTATCGCCACCCGCCGCAGGAGAGCGCGGCGGCGGCGCAGTAAGGCAGAAGGCGCCGCGTGACGGCGCCTTGAAATGTCAGGCCTGCGGGAAGCGCTGTTGCAACTGCTGCCGGTCCGGCGGATTGGCGGCGCCGAGGCTGGCCACCACGCAAGCGGCGACCCGGTTGGCCAGATCGACCGCCTGCGGCAGTGGCCAGCCGGCGGACAGGCCCGCCAGCAAACCGGCGCAGTGGGCATCGCCCGCGCCGATGGTGTCGACGACGTCTACCGGATAGGCGGGCACGTGCAGCGGCGGCGTGCGGCCGTCGCAGATCCACGCGCCGTCGCGATCCAGGCGGCAGACCAGCGTCAGGTTACGGGCGGCGGCATAGCGCTGCGCGGCCTCCACGGCGTCGCCGCCGCCGCACAGTGCGGCCACTTCGTCGCGGTTGAGTGTCAATAGGGTGTGGCTGTCGCTGAGCATGGCGAAGAAATCTTCGCTGAGCTGAGCGATGCGCGGGCCGGGATCGATCAGGCGCGGTTGGTCGAACGGCATGCGCGTCAGCCACTCGCGTAGCGCCTCGCCGCTTTCGCCTGCCAGCTCGTAGCCGCTGGCGTAGATCAGGGTGTGCTCCGTCAGCGGCAGCGTCGCCAGCTGCGCTTTATTCCATTGGCTTTCGCAGCCGGAAACCGTGATGAAGGTGCGTTCGCCGTTCGGCTCCACCAGCGCCAGGCACCAGCCGTTGTCCATCTGGCCGTGGCGCAGCAGCACCTCCAGCCCCAGCTCGCCCATGGCGGCTTCGGCAGCCGCGCCCCATTCGCCGTTGCCAACCGGCATGCCGTTAATCACCGGCGTTTCCAGGCGCACCAGCGCGCGCGCCACGTTGAACGCGCAGCCGCCGATTTGCCGCGCCTGCGGCTGGGCTTCGATATCTTCGCCGCTGGTCGGCAGGCGCGGCAGCGTCATCACCAGATCGCCGACCGCGCCCCCAATCACCAGGACAGGTGTTACAGCTTCCCACTCACTCATTGATGTTCTCTGCGTTGGGTCAGGTACAGACCGTAAGCGATCAGACTCACCGCGAACGACACAAACAGCCCCAGGCTGGAATCGGCGAACAGGCCTTTGGCCAGCGGGCCGTCGATAAAACCGGTTTTGGTGACCAGCAGGCCGCACAGGGCGCCGAGGAACCAGCAGAACAGCGGGGCTTTGCGCACGCCGCGGTTCTGGCCATGCAGGCCGTACAAAGCGTTGCCATCATACCCGTGGCGGCGGCGCAGGCACAGGTAATCGAGCAGGAAAATCGCCTCCCAGGCCGCCAGGAAGACGCCGCAGAACACCAGGAAGGAGATGAACGGCCCCATGAAATCACCGGAGATGAACAGCACATACAGGGCGATGCCCAACACCACCACCGCGTCGATCGACACCGCCAGCCACTGCTTGACCTGCACGCCGATAGTCAGCAGGTTAAGGCTGGCGGAATACAGGCTGAGCACCGCGATGGTGACGATGCCGGCGGTGGCGGCCAGCAGATAAGGAATGGCCATCCAGGCGGGCAGCACCGAGCCTATCAGTGCGATGGGGTTGGCGGCGCTGGCCAGATCGGGCAGCTGCACGGAAAGCAGGATGCCGGCCAGCATCAGCAGCATCAGCGGCAAACAGGCGCCGCCCATTACCGCGGCGAAAATGCTTTTGCTCGACGAGCTCGGGCTTTGATAGCGGCTGTAATCGGCGCCGGCGATCGCCCAACTGATGCCGGTACCGGCGGCAATCACCGATACCGCCGGCAGGAAGCCGGTCAACCAGCTGCCGGAAGGCAGCGCCAGCACCTGGCTCCACTCGGTGTTGAACAGGATATAGAGCACCACGATCAGCGTCATGGTGCCGAAGATGCGGCTGAACCAGCTTTGCATCCAGACCACGGTATTTTGCCCCAGCAGGCTGACGATGACAGTGAGCCCGCCGAACAGCAGCAGGCTGAGCGCGGTCAGCAGGTGGCTGCTACCCAACCCGAAGGCCTCGAACAGCGCCGCCAGCGTCAGGGTGCCGGTGATCACGTTGACCGCTTCCCAGCCCATCAGGTTGATCCAACTGAACAGGGTGGGCGCCACGTTGCCCTTCAGGCCGAAAATCACCCGCGAGAGCGTCAGCGTAGAGGTGCGCCCGCGCTTGCCGGCGAAGCTGGTGAGACCGACCAGCACGAAGCTGGCGACGCCGACCAGCGCGGCGAGTACCGATTGCAGGAAGGATAAGCCGAAGCCGACGATAATGGCGCCGTACACCACGCCGAGAATGCCGATATTGGCCGCCGACCAGATCCAAAACAGCTCGATGGGCTTGCCGGTCTGTTCCGCGTCCGGCACCCGATCGATACCGGTGCTTTCTACCTTCCATGCTTCATTGCGATTGATATCGGTCATAGCAAATGATCCCTGTAGCGCAGGGCCGCGAGGGCCGCCGCAGTTGACTGAAAATCGATTCCGTTGGCGCGGTTGACGCCGGCTATTCCGTTGTCGGTGAAGACGCCGATTCCGCGCAGTGTGTAGCGGCTGAGACCGCCGGGTCTGTCAAAGTGAGGGCGGTATCAGCCTTATCGGGTGAGGCACGTCGGCCGCACGGCGCCAATGAGTGTAGTCAAAGAGTGGGTCTGCAGCGGGGTTTGGCGAAGCGGGAACGTTTCTATTTGCCGACATCGATCCGTTGCGCCCACCGCGAGGGGATCCTGTGATGTGGCTATGAGCAGTGAGCAAGCTATCCATTAGCTACGTTGCTTATTCTCGGCCGTTTGTGCTGACAGTATATCCCCGCTGCCGGCCATCAAGGGTATCCTTTAGGGCTGGCAGCGGGTTTTTTATTGTTTTTAAAGTGGGTCCCTGGTGTTGGTGCGATTGATGTATCAACATCAATAAGCACAGATTACGCGCGATCTAGATCCAATGAAAGTCCATTAGGCAAAAATTGTGATGCCACTCTGAAAACATTAGCGATATTTTAGTTAAGGTGAGGGGCTTATCGCCGGATCGGCGATAGGATAAAAAACGAAATCCAGACAAATGGCATAGGTAAGAGGGCGGGCGAATGACGGATTTTATGGCCTGGCTGCGTGGCCATCTGGCGCAGGGGGCGGTAGCGCCGCGTTATATTCAGCTGGCGATGGCGATAGAAACCGCGATCAGGCAGCAGGTGCTGGCGGCGGAGGCGTTTTTGCCGCCCGAACGGCAGATGGCGGAAGGCCTGGCGCTGTCGCGCGTCACCGTCAGCAAGGCGATGAAACTGCTGGAGGAGAAGGGGCTGATTTTGCGACAGCAGGGCGTTGGCACCCGCGTGGCGATGCACATTGGCTATTCCCTCGATAAGGACAGCGGTTTCACCGCTCAGGCGCTGCGTCACGGCAGCAGCGTCAGCAATCGATGGCTGCTGCGCACCCGGGTCGGCGCGCCGGCCAAGGCCGCGGCGGCGCTGGGGCTGACGGAAGGGGATGAGGTGGTCAAACTGCGGCGTTTGCGCTTGCTGAACGGCAGCCCGGTCTCGCTGGAAACCACCTATATTCCGCCGCGCTTCCTGCCCGAACCGGGGCAGCTGGAACATTCGCTGTATGCGTTATGGCAATCGCGCGGCATCGTGCCCGAAGATAAACACTTTCTGCTGAAGGCGGTATCCTGCAGCGACGAGGTTGCCGAGCTGCTCAACGTGCCGTGTGGCGCGCCGTTGTTGCACATCACCCAGACCAGCCGCAATGCCCAGGGTGAGGCGCTGGAGTTCAGCGATATCTTGTGCCGCAGCGACGTTTATGAATTCGAAGTGAACGGTTAGCGAAATAACCATGCTCTTTTTGCAGCTAGTGCGTATAATCGCCGCCCGGCGATTAATTAACCTGTAAAAAGAGCAGCAGAATGTGGGGGAGTGATCAATTTTACATAGGTAAGGTCGCAAGGAAATTCGGCACAAGGCCGCGTGAGAGCTGGCTCAGGAGGGGAATTATTGATTTTGCATAAGCGCCGCAAAAATGATTGAAAAGGTCAAATATTGCGTTTTATTTTGCACAACTTAGATCATTGAGTAGTTCTGATTTGAACAGCTTTTAATACATTTTGATTTCAAGCGATGACCTTGAGCAATAAATTCTTAAAGCTCAAGGTATTAGCCTTTTGAATTCGCTATATTTACAGTGGAGTTTGTTGCGCTTGACGCATCCCCTTGCAAAATCTCTCTAACTTTCTCATCGCTCAAATGTTCGAGCATCAGTGCTGCCTTTTTCTGCCTCTGATTCAGGTTAATCAGATGCAAGTTATCCTCCTCGGTCAGGGCCAACAAGGTCTTAATCCCCTCTCTAATAAGCACATTTCTCAGAGACTCGGTTTCACTCTCACTAAGAACTGACATCATGTCGCAAATGAACTGGACGTTGGCCTTCAATGGAGTAGCTCTAGCGGTTTCTTTCTCTTGGCTCGACACTCCGTAAAGAATCCAATTTGAATCTACCCCCTCTGCATCTGCAATCTGTTTAACAACATTAGGGCGTGGCTGTGATTCCCGAGCTGTTAAATAGTTGTTTAGCGTGGCGTACTTGATTCCCCAATCGTCTGCAGCCTGCCTTCTTGAGCGTGTCCCAATCAGATGTAGCAACCGATCTTTCATGGTTTCTTTGCTCTCACTTCGAAAAGAAATTTCTTCCATAGAGTTGTTCATAACTTACTTTTCCTGTAACTCGCTGATTTTAAGTGATTTATTTTGATTTCTTTTTTATTAAAATTGAATCCAAAAGAAAATTAAATTGTTGACTTGGTTTCTTTTGGACTCTATTCTTTCATCTGACCGGATAACCCACAGGGATTATCTGCGCGGATAACTTTTTAGGGTAATCGAATGATGAAAAGAAATGAAGTGGTCTGTGTTGACTGGCACCGTGCGGACATCGTTGCCGCTATACACAAGCGAGGCAAAACCATGCGTGATCTTTCCATCGGCGCTGGTTTGTCTGCAGATACGTTGAAAAATGCATTGTCCCGGAAATACCCGAAAGCTGAAGGCATTATTGCTGAAGCCATCGGAGAAGAGCCGGCCACCATCTGGCCTAGCCGTTACAACAAACAACAGCAACAGAAGGTGGCGTAATCATGTTTCTCTGCGTGAATGAGCTAATCGGTTTGCCAGGTATGCCTGGCACTGCACCAGGGGTGAGAGCTGCTCTGAATAAGCGCGCTGGCACTTCACCGGAAATGAAACAAAAGCGCACCGGCACCAAGGCTTTTGAATATCACATTGACTGTTTACCGGCGAAAACGCAGGCGGCAGTGCGTGAACAGCACTTTAATCACCTTTTAAAGGCCGATGAAAAGCCCGTTAAGGTTGTTCGTCAGCCATCAATTAGCGCCAATGATCAGTTGCAAATCCTGCGCAGCTGCCCAGCGATTTTGCAGAAAAAAACGGCAGAGCTAACAGCCGAGCAACGTGCCGCCGCTGATGCCCGTTCCCAAATAGTGGATCAAGTACTTCGTTTGGAGCGAGATGGTTTGTCACGTATCAAAGCCATTAACTTCATTTGTGACCGGTCACGTAAAAAAGAACTGCCTAACCATCTGCAATATGCCGTTGATATTGCCAATGCACGTAAGGGCAACCGTGTTGGGATTGGTTCTCGCACCCTCAATGGTTGGGTGGTTGATTATCTGAGAGCTGCCGATGGCGCTGAACGTTTGGCTCTGCTGGCCCCTGGCTACCATCGGCCAAAACCTGTTGAGTCTATTAACTGGATGCCGCTTTTCATGGCCAACTATCGGACGACGAACGGGGTTTCGATGGCTGAGGCGTATGAAGGGTTTTGCGCGGACTGGAAAGCTCAATATGCAGATCAACCGGCCATGCTCGCGGCAGTACCGTCAATTTTTGCAGTGCGCCGCGCCATGGACAAAATGCCGCTGGTTGTTAAACAACGCGGGCGAGTAACCGGTTCGGCTTATCGTGCGCTGCAAACCTATGTTAAGCGTGACTGGTCACAGATGCCGGTTAATGGCGTGTGGATCGGCGATGGCCACAGCATGAAAATGAAGGTAGCCCATCCTGATCACGGCAGACCATTCACTCCGGAGATTACCCTGGTGATTGATGGTCGTACTCGCTACGTGGTTGGCTGGAGCCTGAGTCTCGCAGAGAACGTGATAGCGGTCGCCGATGCACTGCGCCACGGCATGGAACGGCATGGCATTCCATTACTGTATTACTCGGATAATGGCTCTGGTCAAACGGCAAAACTGCTGGATGCTGATATCACCGGTATTCTCCCCCGCCTTGGGGTTGATCACCCAACTGGTATTCCTGGGAATCCACAGGCTCGCGGCATCATCGAACGCCTGAACAAAGAGATACCCGCGAGAATTGCCAGGAAGTTCGCAACCTATAACGGCAAATCTGCCGATAGGGAAACCGTCCGTTTAACCAGCGTCGGCATTAATTCTGCGTTCACTGCGCTGGGGAATAATAAAGAACTCAATGAAGTCCAGAAACGCGCCATCAGCAAGCTGCCTTCATGGAATCAGTTGATTGATGAAATCGAACAAGAAATTGAACGCTACAACACCCAGCACCGCCATAGTGAACTGCCGCGCAAGAACGATGGCCGTCACTATACAGCGGCAGAGTATCGGGCCGAGTTGCTGGTTGAAGAACCTATTGAACGCCTGTCTGAGTTGGAACTACGGGATATGTTCCGCCCAAGTGTGGTGCGTGTGGCTCAGCGTGGATGGATAAGCCTCTATAACAATAACTATTTCTCGGAAGAACTGATTTATGTCGACGGCGAAAATGTTCGCGTCGAATTCGATATTCATAATGCTGAAAGCGTCATTATTCGCCGGCTGGATGGTTCATATGTTTGCACAGCGATATGGAACGGTAACACCCGCGCGGCATTCCCTGTTGAATATATCGAGAAAGTGAAGAAAGACCGCCATAGCCGCCGTATGGCGCTGGTAATGAACAAAGCCGATGAAATCAATGCCGAACTGAACCCACTCCTTACAGCGGACGCAGCGCCTGATTACAGTGCGTTATTGAATGGATATCAGCCTGTTGGTAATGAGCCGGAACCGATGTTCTTTTTTGAGTCAGATAAAGAAGAATATTTGCAGAAGCAATTAAATAAAAAAGCGGCTATTTGACGCCCATCAAAAGCCGCTAATTCATTAACCGGAGAAGATTATGACTATTCAAAACGAACTTGTCGAGTTGATGGAACGTAAAGGCCTGAGTCAAACCCAGGTCGCCCGCGCTATCGGCATGAGTCCAGCCACTGTCAGTACGTGGTTACGGGGCAATTATGCCGGGCGTTCGGACGAGGTTGCAGAACTCGTTTCCGCACTCATTGCACGCATGGCTGAGAAAGATAAACAACAGCGCATTAAGGCGGAGTTTGTCGCGACATCGACCAGTAAAAAAGCAATGGAGTTGATTACCCT
Source organism: Serratia sp. CY33525 (assembly GCF_052169115.1). Taxonomy (NCBI): domain Bacteria; kingdom Pseudomonadati; phylum Pseudomonadota; class Gammaproteobacteria; order Enterobacterales; family Yersiniaceae; genus Serratia; species Serratia sp. CY33525. The sequence goes on from NZ_JBJNLK010000005.1 coordinate 199,049, forward strand.
GGCCCATGTGGATGGTGAGATCAATGTGCTTTACGGCGAAGCTGGTCTGGGTAAGACAATGACGGTAAAAGCCTATGTGGCCAAGCATCGTGATGCCATCCTCATTGAAGCCGATCCAGGCTATACCGCGCGTGTCGTTCTGGAGGAACTTTCAAACAAGCTGGGTCTGACTGTTCGCGGCAATATGCATGAACTGAGCGAGGCTTGTATCAATAAGTTAATGGACTCGGGGCGAGTGCTGATAATTGATGAGGCAGAAAACCTGCCCTATCGGGCTCTGGAGTCTATTCGCCGTATCCATGATAAAACCGGTATCGGCGTTGTGCTGGTCGGAATGCCGCGCCTTATTATTAACCTCAAAGGTAAACGCGGTGAATTTGTTCAACTCTATAGCCGCGTGGCTTTTGCTCTCAATATCGGCAATGCCTTACCTGCTGGCGATATCGACACCATTGCCGGTAGTTTACTGCCAGAAGATAAACGGGATGAGCTGAGCGACGTGCTTTATCAAGAGTCGAAAGGTAATGCCCGTCGTTTGTTCAAATTGTTGCGCGGTGTTATTCGTACTAGTGCGATCAATGAGATTCCTGTCAATGCCAAAGCAGTGCATCAATTTGCACAAATGCTGATTAACTAAGGGGGAATTATGTGCCAGTTACCGATAAACAATCCTAAGCTGATGGCCCCAATTAATTGCCTGATGCGTGCTGGATTAACCGTCGTTGAGTTTAACGGAAAATATCGTTTGCCGATTATCAAAGTCAATAAACCTCTGGCGTCGTGGGTTAATGACGCCTTCGAAATGACCGAGTGTAAAAACGGTATTTATCGTACCGTCAATATGTACATCTGGCGGGGAGCCCGCATTGTCTGGGAGAACAGCAATGGCAAAGGTAATCATTGAAATAACGGGGAAAGGCAGCAGGTTTAGAATCAGATGTAAAGCAGATTGCACTGACGATGATAATGCCAGGGTGAAGGCCGTAGCGCATTATCTTTCACGAGGCTTGATTGGTTATGTTTTCACAAAACTGAGAAAGTCAATATATAAGCCAGTACGTAGAACAGTAAAGGTGAAATCAAATGTCCATTGAAAACAAACAATTTACCGAAACCACTGCCCCAGAAGGCTATTGGGTTGACGCAAAAGGTGTATTAACCCCCGAAGGTCTTATTAAGGATATTGATAAATCTCGCGATGCCCTGGTAGGTGAAATCATCCTTAAAGCCATTTCGTTAAATAAGGTTATGGCAGAATTCAAACAATCCACTTTTGCAGATATTGCCGCATTTGTTGATTTATCTGCCAATGAATACAACGTCAAACTCGGCGGTAAGAAAGGCAATGTCACGCTGTATACGTTTGATGGTCGCTATAAGATCCAGCGAGCGATGGCAGACCGGCTGGCTTTTGATGAACGTCTGCAGGCGGCAAAGGCATTGATTGACGAATGCCTCACTGACTGGACGGAAGGTGCCAAGCCAGAGCTGCAGGTGTTGATTAACCGTGCGTTCTCGACAGATAAAGAAGGCGAAGTCAGCACCAGCGCCGTTCTGGCACTGCGGCGGTATGATATTGCCGATACCCGTTGGCAGTTGGCAATGAAAGCGATCGGCGAAGCATTACAGGTGATCGGTAGCAGTGCCTATGTTCGCGTCTACGAGCGGATCGGCGACAGTGACCAATACACGCCTATTTCCCTTGATATGTCGGCGGTGTGAGATGGGGTCTAAAGCCAAGTTATTTAACCAGCAATATGCTGTGGGAAGTACGTTTATTCATCAACCCAACCGAACATTACGCGGTGGCCCGGCAGTAAGAACGGTTGATGTTGCCAGGGATCTAAAATCAGCGACGGTAGTGGAAATCAATGTTGCGCCTTACTTTGTCAATATTGAGTCATTAACGCCGGCAGGCTGAATTTAAACGTAAATAAACAACTTTTTAATTATGGCGTAAACCCGCAGGGGGCGCTTACGCCTAAATCATGAGGTTCTGAAATGGAAAAAGAATTTTATGTTTCTCGTCGTTGTGTCTGGAGTGGCGTCTTAATTATTGGTGTGGTGTGGGTGAGCAGCCTGATTTGGCTTGGTTCAATTATCTGGGGGTAATTATGAGTTTTTATAAAATTGATAAGAAAGCGGCTATTCAGGCATGGGATTTTGAATGCCTCAAACGCAAAGAGCTGAACGATAAAGCCAAAGAATTTGCGAATAAGTTCGGTGCTAAACCCGTCTATAACACGGATGCGACCCGCCATCATTTTTATGCTGTAGCGTTCCCTAATGGCGTACCAACGTTCGGCCATCCTTCCCTGTGGACGGCAGCCACGTCGGCCAATCGCTACACCACCACACCGAAACGCAAAGCGCCAACGGGGTTGAGTAAAGAGTCACGGGCACTATGGGCGCTGTGGGATGAAGGCTATCCCGGTGAGGCGGTATCCCGCGAACATTTATGGTCAAGTCTCGGTTTGGATTGGGGAATGCTATTTCTCTGTGGTATTGCGATTTTCCGATTTAAAGACACGATTTATTTTAATACCAGCGCCAAGCCTGACTTGGATTTTGGCGCGGTGGAAATAACCGGCACTGAATATTCTACGGCTGCTGAGGATTATAGAAATGGGAAATAATAAATCTAAAAGCGAGTTAATCCGTTTGGCCCTGGCTAAGCGTGGCCCATCAACAGCAGCAGAATTAGCTGATGGCCTTGACGTTGAGGTTAACAATGTTGGTGCGTTGCTAGCGTGGGATGTCAACCACGGCCGAATTGATCGTGGATGGAAAGGCAAGCTGCGTATTTATGGTTTGCCAGGGACAATCAAAAATCCATCACCTGTTATTCCTCGCGCAGCTCGTAAAAAGATTGAGCCGCTGGAACTGCCTCGACCGGATATCACGTCTGCTGACAGTTTCTGGTCACTGGCAGAAAAAGCCCGCCTTTGTGAGCAGGTTAATCAGTTTGCCGATGCAGCCCCGTTGTGGCTTGTGGCGGCGGATTTAGCCACCAGTGCAATCAATCAGCATTGGTGTCGTAGCCGTTCTGATTTTTGTGTGCGTGGCTGGAAATATCCAGGGGTGGCCGAATGAAACGTTATACCCCGGATTGCTCAGTGCATATGTCGCATGAAATCGCATTTATGCGTGAAATACCCGACGGCGGATATGTGGAATACCAAGACCACGCGGCAATTAAAGTACAGCGAGATAATTTGGCTATTCGAGTAACTGCCCTGGAAAAAGAAAACGAACGGTTACGTATATCGCTGGGAGATATCAATGGCTAATTTTCTTACCGTAACAGACTGTCAGCACCTGGATAGCGGTGTAAAACGCGTTTACAACCTGACGAACAAAGCTTCGGTGATCGAATATCCCCGATTACCTACACGTTCTCGTTTTCAATTTTACGATCCACGAGGCAACAAGGTTCACACCAATGCTGCTCGAGTGGAAATGAAACAAGCCGTTGAGCGTCATAAAAAACTGTGGAGGTTCGAGTGAATACCGATGACAGCATTGAAATCATTGGCCGTATGACCGGTGGCACCTACGTTGCCCGATACCAAGGTAAGCAAGCCTCCAACACGGCCAGCGCCAAAGGTGCGGTAGAACGGCTAGCAGGTAAGATTTTCGGCCCCCTGCAGCGGGTTACGGTAACACGGATCAGTGAAGGCCTGGAATATCAGGCAGGGACATTCCGGGTGACAGTCGATGAAACCCAAAGCTGCTGTATCTGTGGGTGTACCTGGCGCAAAGCCTGCATCGGTGGTTGTCACTGGGTCAGCGGGGATTTGTGCAGCGCATGTGTAAAAGGAAAAATATGAATATCAATCAGATTATTATAGCGATTAAGGAACAACTGCCGGCTGGGCTGGAAGCATGGCAACAATCGAATGGCGCTAAAACTACACTTGGTTTTATACATGCGGCAAATCCTGAGGTTGTAGCAGCCCTTTTGGCTGAATTGGACATTTGTGTGGAAGTGCAAACTCCTGCTGCTTGGGAAAATCGCCTCAGTGGTCGTTTGATTTCCTGCGAAGAATATGAGCGTAGCTACGCAGGTACAATCAACGTTGAACAGGTTTACTTTCCTCTTTATCGATAGTTTCGCGGTCATTACAGCAGGTGCTTTACGGAGTGCCTGCGATAATGGCAATAAAAATCGCGGAGTAAATATTATGGTTTTAACACCATCACAACGTGGCCTTATCGGAGCGATTAAAGCCGGTCAGGCTTTTCTAGGTTGGGACGATACAACTTACCGTCAGGCACTGGCCCGGCTTTGTAATGGTAAAACCTCGTCAACTAAATGCAGTCTTGAAGAATTGCAGACTGTAAGAGAATATATGCATGAACAGGGTTTTCCTCGGCAGGCAGCTAAACATGGGCGTAGGCCGCGAGTTTCCAACTCACACAAGGCTTTATTGTCAAAAATTGAAGCTATGCTTGCAGATGCGAAACGGCCATGGAATTATGCCGAGGAAATGTGCGATCATATGTTCCAGGTTAAACGCATCGAATGGTTGACTACTGAGCAGTTAAGTAAACTCATGCAAGCGCTTATTATCGACGCCAAAAGGCGTGCGAAACGAGAAGGTAAATAGCTATGGAACTTGAGCAGGTGAAGAAATTGCTGCCGGAGTCAGTCTTGCAGATAGCTGATTTGATCGGCTACCCGGCAACCCAGCGCCTGCTTGAGCTTTTTGGCGGTACAACTTTCCCCGTAGGTAAAGGGTTACGTGCTTTGGGTGCCACACGAGCTTCGATGCTGCGCGAGGCTATTGGTGCTGATAATGCACGACTTTTGGTTAAGCACTTTGGCGGGGAGGTTCTTTACCTGCCCCGGTGCGATCGGGCTCTACGCGAGTTGCGAAACCGCTCATTTCTGCATGAGTTTACCGAACTCCGCGATAGCGGAGTTTCATCATTAATGGTTATGACGCGGCTTTGTCCAAAGTATGGATTTAGTGATCGTTTTGCTTGGGGGCTTTTGGCTGAAAATAAAGCAAATACATCATCACAGCAAGACTCTTTATTTTAAGGATGGATGTAATGAAATTAAAATCAATTTCTCTCGGGGTGTTTTTATTTGCTGTATCATCTTCTGTTATGGCAATCGATGGTTATAAAGGCGTTAAATTTGGCGCTAGTTTTAATGAGCTTAACGCAAGTAAGTTATGTACTTGGAAAAAATATGACGGAAATATTGTTAATGGTATAGATTCGTACGTATGCAAAAACTTCAAGTTTTCTGGTGGGAATACGTTTGCTGTGGCATTTTTCATCGATGGAAAGTTTGAAAGGCTTGCGATTCCCATCGGAAATAACACCATGTCGGTCATTGATAGCTTAAAGAAAAAATATGGTGAACCATCGTCAAGTTTTACATCTGAGGAATTTGAACGAGCTCAATCATTTGGTGGTGACATTAACGTGAGATTTGATAAAGATACAATCATCATCAACGTGACCCGTGATCCAGAAACGAAGCAGGATAAAACACACCTGATCTATACATCTCCTCAATACGATGCTATGTATAAAAAACTGCAGGAAAAAAGTATTGAGGGTGACATCTAAATTAAATTACCACTGAACCCTTTCAACTGAATTCATCATCCCCCACTCGTAATACTGGCACCATCTAAATCAATTGGATGGTGCTTTTTTATGTTCACTCCCGAATCTTTTTGCCGTGCTGTCAGCATCACCCCGGCACTATCACAACGGTGGTTTGATCTGCTGGTTTCTACGATGGCGGAATTCGGCATTGATACCCCACAGCGGCAAGCGGCGTTTCTCTCGCAAATCCGCGTTGAGTCTGCCGGATTCAAGCGCACCGTCGAAAACCTCAATTATTCCGTGCCCGGCCTGTTGAACACATTCCCACGCAAACGCATCAGCCGCGTCGATGCTGAACGACTGGGGCGTAAAGCCAGTGAGGTCATCGTTCCGACCGCACGACAGACGGAGATTGCCAACCTGGTTTACGGCGGTCGCTATGGCAATGTGGATGCGGAGGATGGCTGGCGATACCGTGGCCGGGGCCTCAAGCAGATCACCTTTTACGATAACTATTTGCGCTGTGGCCATGCCCTGGAACTGGATTTAATCGCACATCCAGAGTTGCTGGAAATGGATGTTCATGCGGCCAGTTCTGCCGGCTGGTTCTGGTTCGACAATGGCTGTAATGCCTATGCTGACCGCGCCGACATTGCCGGACTCACCAGCGTAATCAATGGCGGCGATAACGGCCTGGCTGAACGCCAGAACTACTTTACCCAGGCAAAGGGCGTCTTATGCCGCTGAGAACCTTTTTTCTGAGCCGCCTCGCTGAGCTTGTGACCAACCCCGCCACCGGACGTCTGTCCACGTCTGATACGACTTTGGTCGGCGCGTTCCTGGTTGCTTCCATCGTGCTGATCTGGGTGACGGCCGCTGGTCATCTTGAAGAGTGGTTGTATGTCGCTTACCTGGGTGCATTTGTATTCCAGTCCCAGGCTTCCAAACACGTGGCCATCAAACGCGATAAAGCCACCGCCGGAGGGACTTCTGATGCCAACTGAGTTCTTCATTCTCCCTTACCTCTGGCAACACGTTAAAACCTACTGGCTTGCCTACCTGTTGGCTTTGGGCTGCGCGGCGTTGGCTTACAAGGTGGGCGCAGGTACACGCGCCAATGAGCTGCAGGCATCACAGACCACCATCAGCCAACTACAGGCGCAACGCGCCCACACCGCCGAGCAGCAAGCGATGGCATTGGCCGAGGCTGTGGCCAAATACCAGCAAGCGGAGCTGAAAGCCCAATTACTCGCCAGGCAATTGCAACAACGTGAGCAACAGTTGCAGCAGACCTCAACCAAGCTGAAAAAGGCAATCAAAGATGCGGTTAAAAATGATGTGGGCTTTACCGGTATTGGCCCTCGCGGGCTGTGTCTCTACACCTCCGCCCTCGGCTATTCCGATTGTGACGAACGTCTGTCCGATGCCGCCCCCGGAGCTGCTGGCCATTCCACCGAAACCGCCAGCGCCGGTGGCGGACTCTCTGCCGGTGGCATCATCAATCACGCCGCCGACTACGGCGAATGGTGCCAAACGCTAGAAGCCAGGCTGCGAGGGCTCAACGCCTGGTACAAGCGGGAGGGGGCCCCATGAACACCGATCTCATCGTCAACACCGTGTTGGGCCTGGCTACGGCCGGACTCATTGGCTTTGTTCGCTCACTCTTTAATGAACTCAAAGAGCTCCGGCGCTCGATAGAGGCCATCCGCGCCGATTACCAGCGCCGTGATGATGCCATGCGTACTGAGAACTCATTTTTTCAATTGCTACAAGACGTTAAACGCACAGTAGAACACATCGACCAAAAATTAGACCGCAAAGCGGATAAAGGAAACCATCATGGTTAAACGCACGACGCGTCATCGTCGGGGGCCGGCAACCACAACAGAGCTGGCGCTGCTGTCCGAGATCAATCAACGCCTGGAACGGATTGAGAACAACATCGACGAGGTGAAATCCGTTGCTACACGCCAGGGCGCGATTGCCGGTGGTGTCGCCGGGACGATTGGTGGTGGTGTTGTCACTACCGGCATCCTCTTTATTAAAGCTCGATTGGGGCTGTAGGTATGGCGTACTCGCCGGAAATAAGGGACAAGCTGCGCAGGGCTTATATCTTCGGGCAGATGTCGCTGGAGATCGCCGCATCGCAGGTAGGCGTGTCTTTCGTCTCCGCTCGCCGCTGGAAGAAAGAGGCGCAGGATAAAGGCGATGATTGGGATGCATTGCGCTCCGCGCATGTGCTTGCAGGCGGCACAGTGGAAGAAACCGGCCGCGCCATTTTAACCAGCATGCTCGTCCAGTATCAGACAACGATGGAGCTGCTGACCAATGACAGCGAGTTGAAAGCCCCTCAGCGTGTCGAACTGCTGGCCAGCCTGGGCGACTCGTTCAACAAGGCCATTTCGGCCAGTAAGAAAATCCTGCCTGAAACGAACCAGTTGGCGATTGCCCTGGATGTGATCAACAAGCTCAGCGCCTTCATTGCCGAAAAGCACCCTCAGCATCTTGTGGCGTTCGTGGAAGTGTTAGAGCCCTTTGGTGAAGAGGTTGAGAAACTGTATGGCTGACAAACTCATTAAAGTCTCGGATGGCCAATACGTGATGGCCAGCCAGGTCATCCGCGTAGAACGCCGTGAGTACAGCGATTATTGCACCGTTGTAACCAGCGACGGCGAGCGGCTTTCGCTGACGCCTGGTTATGGTGAACCCATCTATAAAGCGCAGGCGCGTTTTATCAATACCGTCAACGAGGCGTTGGCCAGCGATGAGGATTAATGCCTCTTTAACAGGCGTTTAAATATGGCTAAAAAATTCTCTGCGCGTGACTTCAAGTTAGAGCTCGCCGAACTTGCCGCCAGCCTGCGCCGTACTATTGAGGCGGAGGATGTCGGCTTTGATCCTTCTGCTACCGCCATCGCGCAACGTCGGGATCATGTGAATGACCCGGCTGGCGGGTATGCGTATTTTGTCGAGAACTATTTCCCGCACTACGTCCGCCACCAGGATAAAAGCGAGCTGCATAAATACCTGTTTAAGCGGTTGCCGGAGATTGTGGCCAGTGATAAAGGCGAGAACGATGCCATAGCGGCTCCGCGTGGCGAAGCCAAATCTACCCTGGTCAGTCAGTTGTTCGTGCTGTGGTGCATCATTCGCGCCATCAAGCATTACCCGGTCATCGTAATGGACTCCATCGACCAAGCCTATCCGATGCTGGAAGCCATCAAAGCTGAACTGGAGTTCAACCCCCGTTTGCTGATGGACTTCCCGGAGGTGTGCGGTCAGGGCCGCGTGTGGCAGATGGGGACTATCCTCACCCGCAACGATATCAAGGTGCAGGTGGCCGGCTCAGGCAAAAAACTGCGTGGCTTGCGGCATGGGCCATACCGTCCCGATCTGTGTGTGCTGGACGATATTGAGAACGATGAGCAGGTACGTAATCCGGATCAGCGTGACAAGGTTGAGAACTGGCTCAAAAAGACCGTGCTGCCGTTAGGCGGTGCTGGCGCGAAATTCGATGTGGTCTACATCGGCACCATCTTGCACTATGACTCGGTGTTATCCCGCACGCTCCGCAATCCGCTATGGCGGTCTGCCCGTTTCAAAGCGTTGATCGCCTGGCCCCACAACATGGAGCTCTGGGACAAGTGGGAGGAAATCCTGCGCAATAACGATCAGGACGGTGAATCGCTGGCCAATGCCTTCTATCTGCTGCACCAGTTGGAGATGGAAGCCGGTGCGGTGGTGTCCTGGCTGGCTCGCCCTCTGCTTACCTTGATGTTGATCCGCGCCAGGGATGGTCACAGTACCTTTGATGCTGAATATCAGAATGACCCAGTCAGCGGCGAAGATGCGCCATTTACTGGCTGCATCAATTTCTGGGTGAACCGTCTGAATGAATGGCTGTTTTACGGTTCCTGTGACCCTTCACTTGGGAAGGCTGGGGCAAGCCGTGACCCGTCAGCGCTACTCGTCGGCGGCTTTAATCGACACACCGGCATTCTGGATGTGGTTGAAGCCCGCATCCGCAAGCGTGTTCCCGATCGGATTATTTCCGACATCATCGAGCTGCAGCGCGAATATGCCTGCCTGGTCTGGGCGATTGAAACCGTCCAGTTTCAGGAGTTTCTGCGCACGGAGCTGGTGAAGCGTTCGGCCATTGCCGGAGTTCCCGTTCCCGCCCGCGCCGTGCAGCCCCATACGGATAAATTGTTGCGCATCGAATCGCTGCAGCCACATATGGCCAACGGCCTGATCCGCCTGCACCCGAGCCAAAACACCTTGATTGACCAACTGCGTCATTTCCCTAAAGCCGATCACGATGATGGCCCGGATGCCCTGCATATGCTCTGGGCGCTGGCGGTGTCGGGTGCCGGCAATTTTAATTTTACCCGCGTTCCGCGCCGTGGCGACAGCCGTGGTAGCCGGTTCGGTTCTGGAGGTTGGTAATGGTACAAATCCTCGACCAGTTTGGTCGCCCGATTAATCGCGAAGTGTTGAAGACGCCCCAGACAACCAAGATGGCGAGTCTCAACCGCATGTGGCCGGAACATCCTTCTAAGGGGATGACCATTCGCCGGCTACCGCGCATCCTGGAAGCGGCTGAGCGCGGTGATTTGGCCGCACAGGCTGACCTGTTCGAGGACATGATCGAACGTGATGGTCACATATTTTCTGAGATGGCCAAGCGCAAAAACGCCTTGCTTACCCTGGACTGGAGTATTGAGCCCCCGGAGAACGCCACGGACGAAGAGAAGAAGATAGCTGAGATGGTGTCCGCCTGGATGAAGGATATCCCGGAGTTTGAAGATATTACCCTCAATGCTGCCGACGCGATCGGGCATGGCTTTGCCGCACAGGAAATTGAAAAGTGGGAGCTGGAAGACAAAATCTGGCTCCCAAGCAAAATCAAGCTGCGCCCACACCGTTGGTTCTGTACCAATCCAGAAGCCGGCGATGAGATCCGCCTCAGTGATGGCAGCATGAACGGTGCCGAGCTCTGGCCTTTCGGCTGGCTGGTGCATACCCATAACGCCAAATCCGGGTATGTGGCCCAATCAGGGCTCTATCGCGTGCTGGTGTGGCCATACCTGTTCAAGAACTACGGCATTCGTGATCTGGCCGAGTTCCTGGAGATCTACGGTTTACCTGCACGCGTCGGCACCTACCTCGCCGGTGCGACGGACGACGACAAAGACCGATTATTAGAAGCCCTGGTGACGTTAGGGCATGATGCCGCTGGCATTATCCCCGAAGGCACCAAGATTGAATTCTTGACGGCGGCCAGCGGTCAGGCAGATCCGTTTGTTGCTATGGTCAACTGGGCCGAACGTACCGCATCAAAAGTCATTCTGGGGGCAACGCTCACCAGTCAGGCCGACGGCAAAAGCTCCACCAATGCCCTCGGCAAGGTGCATAACGATGTCCGTCACGACATTTTGATCGCCGATGCACGTCAAATCGAGGGTTTCTATCGCGGTTTCATCCGTATGTTATTGGCCATCAATGGCTATCAGGTGAGCTCTCGCCGCCAGCCACGACTCGTCTTTGATACCCGCGAACTGGAGAACATCAAGGAGTTTGCCGAGGGGGTGTCTACCCTGGTGACGGCAGGTCTGAAAACTATCCCGGCCTCTTGGGTACATAAGAAAATTGGTATCCCTCTTCCCCAGAAGGGCGACGAGGTATTGTCCCCCCCGGCTACTGCACCGGTATTGCCTGGTGCGCGATTGTCACAGCAACAATCCCGGTTCCGTTCCTTTGCCGCGCTGAGCACGGAAGCGGATATTGACGACCCGTCGCAGGTGGCACTGGATAATGCTCAGACGGTGCCAGAAGCCATCAACAACGCCATGCAACAGTTGATAACCCCGTTGGTTACTGCGCTCAGTCAGGGCAATACCCCGGATGATGCACTGGACATCATCGCAGCCAGCTATCCCGATCTGGATGATAGCCAGCTGCAGCAGTTGCTGAGCCAGGCTATCTTTGTCGCTGATATCTGGGGGCGTCTGAATGCCGACAGCTGATGTGGATCTGGCCTATGCCATCGGGTTGAAACCGGCTGAGGCCATTCGCTACTTCGAGAGTAAGGGCTATACCCTCGGTTTCAACTGGCATGACGTTGAAGCACGAGCGCACGCAACGGCATTCACCGTAGCCGGTGTACTCAAAGTGGACGTGCTGGAGGACATTCGCAAAGGGTTGACGAGCAGCCTGCAGGAAGGCAAGACACTCGCCCAGTTTGAAAAGCAACTGATGCCTTACCTGGTGCAAAAAGGCTGGCTGGGTAAAGGCCTGGTGGCCGATGAAGATGGTGTGTTGGAAGGGAAGCAACTGACGCCGCGCCGGCTACGTACCATCTTTGAAACCAATATGCAGTCCAGCTACAACGCTGGCCGCTATGAAGAACAGTTGGCCAACGCGGAGTTTCGGCCGTTCTGGGAGCGAGTTGCCGTCATGGACAGGCACACACGCCCACGTCATGCGGCCCTCAATGGGTTTACTGCCCGCTATGATGATCCGGTGTGGCAGTTTATGTATCCGCCCGATGGTTATGGATGCCGTTGCCGTGTCCGGGCGCGTTCGGCTGCCGACGTCGAGCGGTATGGCATCCAGGTTCAATCCAGCGAGGGGCGCATTGTCACAGTGCAACAAGCCTGGGGGCCGAGCGATACGCGGGAAGTCCAGGCATTGCGCATCAACAATGAGCTTTATACCCCGGATGCCGGCTTTGGCCATAACCCTGGCCAGGGCAACCTGGCCGCGCTGGGACAACGACTCATGGACAAGTCAGCGACTGCCACGCCACGGTTAGCCTCAACAGCCGTCAACGAAACCCTGGCGGATAAAACCGTGTTAAATGCTGTTTCAGGTGGCGTTAAACGCTGGGTTGATCAGGTGCTTATCCGCCAGAAGCCCAGCGGTGACCTGCACCATCTGGGGGCGGTTTCGCCTGAAACACTCACCGCGCTGGAGAGGCGCGGCCGTACGCCGACATCGGCGATTTTGTCCGTCAGCGATCATGCTGTTGTTTCTTCACCTGGGCCACTGTGGCAAGAGTTGCCAACATTACTGCGTTCGGCAGAAGCGACGCTGTTGGATGGGGATAGCCTGGTGTATGTTTGCCGCCAGGGTAAGCAGCAATTCGGCGTAGTTGCCACACTGGATACTGACGTTTCGGGGCTTGCCGTCACGCTGATGCATCAAGGGGCGGCACTCACGTCGGCACAGATGCAACAACTTGGCCAACTCCCTGTCGTTAATGGAGGGCTGTAATGTCTGCGGTCTATCACATCACGTACAATGTCTCCGACTTTGAGAATGCCCTGGGCGAGCTCATCAAGAAGCTGGAGCATCGCGAACCGCTGATGCGCGAGCTGGCGGCGGCAATGGGTGATGCCGTCGAGGAGAACTTCAAGAATCAGGGCCGTCCTGCCTGGATGGGATGGAGTCCTGCGTATGCCAAGAAACGTGCGGGCGGTAAAATCCTGCAGCGCTCCGGGCGATTGGTCAGCAGCATTAGCCAGCAGAGCAGCAACGATGAGGCATTGGTCGGCACCAATGTTGTTTACGCTCGCATTCACCAGGAAGGCGGCAAGATCAACATCCCGGCACGCAGTCAGCGGGCGTACTACCATCAGCGCAAGGATGGCTCGCTCAACAACCGGTTTGCCAGGAAATCGAAAGCCAACTACAGCGAATGGAATACAATACCAGGCTATCAAATCAAGATGCCGGCGCGGCCATTCCTGCACCTGACCGAAAGCGACGTTGATGACATGGAAGAGACGGCAAAAACCTATCTTCAGCGCGTTATTGATTCATAAGCTAAAACGCCCTGTAACGTCCGTGGCGCACTTTTCTTTCCTCCGCCTACATACGTTCGTCTCTACACCCGTTTGGCGTTTTTAAAAACGGTTTAAAAACGATTGGGCGTCTTGTCATTGCCTACAGGGTAGTGGCAAGATGATCGTCGACCGTTTCCCCCTGATTACCCCACTGAACCCCTTCACCTGAATCCACTTTTCGCCGATGCGTATTCTCGGCGGCATGAAACTAAAAATCGCCGCACTGGCCATCGAAATCACCAAAGCGAATCACGGCACTATCCAGCTTTTCCCTGCTGGTGAATTCCGTGCTCGTGATGGTCGCCCAACGGAATGCGATCACTGGCTGATGACGGCCGACATTGCCAAGCCGCTTATTGCGACTGCGGTGGAACGTGCCACGCCGTATGTCATTGACTACGAACACCAGACTTTGCGTGCAGCAACCAACGGTCAGCCTGCGCCAGCGGCTGGCTGGTTCCATACGCTTGAATGGCGTGAAGAAGGTCTGTTTGCTGTCGATGTTCAGTGGACGGACGCTGCAGCAGAAATGATCGCCAAGGGCGAATACCTCTTTATCTCCCCCGTTTTTACTTACAACGAATCTGGCCACGTGGTGCAAATCATCAATGCCGCGCTGACCAATACACCGGCTCTGGATGGGATGGAGGAAGTGATGCTTGCTGCCGCCTCTCTCCTGGCCGCTGGCTCAACCTCAAAAGGTACTTCCACAATGGATGAACTACTCGAACGCCTTCGCTGGATGTTGAATCTGCCGATCACCGCCACGAAGGAAGACATTGTTGCCGAGCTCAACAAGTTGATTGATCAACTGCTCGGCGCTGATGCCGGCACGGCTGCAGCCTCGTTTCAGACGCTGTCGGCTAATCCCTTCAACCTGATTGACAAGTTGACCCAGGACGCCGCCCAAACGGCTGCATTGAGCGCCCAGGTGGAAAATCCTGATCCGTCCAAATGGGTAGCGGTGGCCGTCATGCAGGAGTCCATCAGCCAGGCAGTGACCCATGCGGGCGTAACGTCTGCAGCGGATTTGGCTACGCGTGAATGTGACACCTTGATCACTGCTGCACTTTCCGATGGCCGCTTGCTACCAGCACAAGAGCCCTGGGCGAAGGGACTGGCGAAAGCCAACCCGGACAGCCTCAAGACGTTCCTGGACAAGGCTCCGAAAATCGCGGCACTCACGACTACCCAGACCGGTGGCCAACCACCTGCAGGGGCAAAACTGGCACCATCGTTGGACGATTCGGATGATGAATTGGCCGCTGCGGTGGCGCTCAGCGCCATGATGGGTACTGACCCGGCAGACATTGCCAAATATGCGGGAGACAAGAAATGACCGATCGCAATACCCCTTATAAAGATGGCGAGCTGTTCCCGGTTCCCATCGCGGCCAGCACCGAAATCTTCGGTGGCCATATTGTCGCAGGCAATGCTGCCGGCTTTGCCGTACTGGCCACCGCTGTGGCTGCGCAGGTGACGCTGGGTGTTTCCGATGGCTATGCCGACAACAGCGCCGGTACAGCAGGTGACGCTGTCGCCCTGGTGCGTCGGGGCAAGTCCTGGTTCTTTGCCAACCTGGGCGGCGATGCCGTCACCCAGGCGGACATTGGCAAAGAGTGTTTTGTTGCCGACAGCCAGACTGTGGCGAAAACCAGCAACAGCGACGTGCGTCCTGTTGCCGGTAAAGTGCTGGGCGTGGAAAACGCCGGCGTTTGGGTTCTGATTTAAAGGAGTAGGCCCGTGATTGTTAACGTAAAAAATATTAAAGCGATCTTCATCAACCTGAAAACCACGTTCCAGAAGGCGTTTGACCAGACGCCGAGTGACTGGCAGAAAGTGGCGATGAAGGTGCCTTCCACAAGCAAGCAGAACGATTACAGCTGGCTTGGGCGTTTCCCCAAAATGCGTAAGTGGATTGGCGACAAGGCGGTAAAAGCCCTGGAAGCCTTCAACTATTCGATCGTCAACGATGACTTTGAAGCTACGGTTGAGGTTGATCGTAATGATATCGAAGACGATCAAATTTTGGGGTTGGCTCAGCAAGCCCAGGCTGCTGGCCAATCGGCTGCAGAACTACCATCAGATATTGTGTTTGCCTTGCTGAGCCAGGGGTTCACCAACCTGTGCTACGACGGCCAGCCGTTCTTTGATATCGACCACCCGGTGAACGGTGTATCTGTTTCCAACAAAGGCACCAAGAAGCTGTCAGCGGCAACCCAGGCAGCGGCGAAAGCCAGTTATGGCGTGGCACGGGCTGCCATGCGCAGCTTCAAGGATGAGGAAGGCGCATCATTGAAAGTCCGTCCGACCATTTTGGTTGTGCCGCCAGCGCTGGAAGATGAAGCCAACTTCCTGATGACTGCCGACCGTTTCCCGGACAACACCCCGAATATCTATAAAGGTACTGCCGAGGTGTTGGTTGTGCCGGAGCTGACTTCTGACACGCAATGGTTCCTGCTGGATACGACGCGTCCGGTGAAACCGCTCATCTATCAGGAGCGTAAAAAACCGGAGTTCGTTGAGCAAACCGACTACAACGCGGACAACGTCTTTATGCGCAAGAAGTTCCTGTTTGGCGCTGAGGCACGTGCTGCAGGTGGGTATGGCTTCTGGCAGATGGCGTATGGCTCGACCGGGGAGGCCGCATAATGCCGATTCAAATCACTGCACGCCGTGAGGGTTTCCGCCGCTGTGGCATCGCCCACAGCGCCAAGACTACCACCTACGAAGATGGCCGCTTTACGCCGAAACAGTTGGCTGAGCTGGAGAACGATCCGCAATTGGTTGTGGTACGCATTGCAGCTGGCGCAGCAACCGATGATCAAGACCTGGACAAGCAGTTGAGCCTGGCCAGGGAAACCATCACCCGCCAGGAGCAGGAGCTGGTCACGCTGAAATCGCAATTTGATGATGCGCAAAAGGCTATCGCTTCCCAGCAGGAAAATATCGCGGCGTTAACCACTGAACGCGATGACGCGATTGCAAACAGCACAGCACTGACGGCAGAGCTGGCGGCCCTGAAAGAACCGCCTCCGGCGAAGAAATAAGGCATTGCTATGTATGCCACTCAAGCAGATATGGTACTGGCGTTCGGTGATAAGGAATGCATCTCTCTTACCGATCGCAAGTACACCGGCCAGATTGATGCTGAGGTCATGGCACAGGCGCTGGAGCAGTCCAGCGCCGAGATCGACGGTTATCTCGCTGGCCGCTATCCAACGCCCTGGCCTGATACACCGCGTGTTCTGGTTGGCCGTTGCTGCGACATCGCCCGCTATAAATTGTGTGGCAGTGGCACGCAGTGTACCGACCTCATTCGGGAGCGGTATGAGGATGCGATCCGCTATCTGGAGCGTGTTGCCGATGGGCGCATTACCCTGGGCCGCCAACCGGATGGCAGCGTGATCCAGGGTGGAACCAGCGCCCGCTTTGTCTCAGCCGGCAGAGCTTTTAGCCGAAAATCGACCAATGGAGGTGCATTTTGATTATCGCCAACACTGAGCTGGCCATCGTGGAACGTCTCCGCCAGGGACTCGGCAAGATGGTTCACAGCGTGGAGTCCTACGGTGGCGAGATGGATGGCGAGCCGGCGGAGATTATCCGTCAACTTCCCGCTGCCTGGGTAACGTTCGGTGGCGTACAAAAGACAGAGAACACCAATCTCACCAAGCGAAAATACACTGTGCATGGACGTTTTGTGGTGATAGTCGGCGATCGCAACCTGCGCAATGAAAACGCCGCTCGGCTCGGTGGGCCGGGATTCGATGAGGTTGGCACGTACCGCCTGGTGATGACCGTGCGTCGCCTGTTGTCCGGGCAAGATATGACGCTGCCCATCAAACACCTTGTCCCTGGTCGGGTTCGGACGCTGTTCAATACGCAGGTGGAAGCAGCAGCGATGTCAGTTTTTGCCTGTGAGTTCGATACCGCCTGGATTGAGTCCGCTCTGGAGGAAGGCAAATTCCCTCTGGTTAACGCGCCGGCAGACCATCCTGACAACCTCTTCAATGGGTTCGAGGGTACGTCCAGCGAGCCCGACGCCGAGTGGTTACGCACCCATTTGAACTATGACATACCGCAGACGGCGCAAAAGCCGGATGCCGTGGACATTATCAATCATGAATGAGATCAGCATTAAAGCGGTGGCCGGTGTGCGTGTTCCCAGGGAAGACAACCCGCGTCGCTACATCACAGCAGATGAAGCTGTGACGGTTCCAGACTCAGCGTATTACCAGCGGCAGATTGCCGCCGGCGATCTGCTGATTATTGAGGGCGAAGCCAACGCGGCCACGCCAGTTAATCAGGGTAAGGCCGTAAAAACGGAGGTTAACCGTGGCGAGTCCTAACATTGCATTCGACAGTATCCCGAGCAGCATTCGCGTGCCTGGCCAGTATCTGGAGTTTAATACCCGGTTGGCCGTTCGCACCTTGCCTGGCAACCCACAGAAGGTGTTGCTGATTGGCCAGATGCTCGCTAGCGGTACTACAGCACCACTGCAGGCCATTGATGTTTTCTCAGATGAACAAGCGGCCGTCTATTTTGGTCGTGGCTCTATCGCACACCTGATGGCCACCGCAGCTATCACCAGCAACAGCTATTTGCAACTGCAGATGATTGGCGTCTCCGATGCTACGGCAGGTAAAGCAGCGACAGGTACAGTTACTGTCGCCGGCTCGGCAACGGGCAGCGGTACCGTTTCTGTCTGGGTTGGTGCAACGCGCGTGGATGTTGCCATTGATGCCGGCGATACCGCCGCAGCTATTGCGACTGCGCTTGCGACTGCGATCACCCAGCAATCCGACCTGCCGGTTACCGCAGCCGCTACCGCAGCCGCCGTGACACTGACAGCGCGTAATAAGGGTGAAGCCGGTAACGGTATTGTCCTGCAGGCGCAGTCAACGGCAACGGGGGCAACAGTCACCGTGGTGGCAATGACCGGCGGTGAAGTTGACCCGGATATCGCGCCGGCACTGGCGGCAGTTTTTGCGGCCGGTCATAACATTGTGGCGACGCCGTTCTCTACCGCTGCAGCGCTGACGGCACTGCGCACGCATCTGGATGAAACCGGTGGCCCGTTGGAAAAACGCGGCGCGGTAGGCGTGGCAGGCTGGTGTAAATCATTGTCGACCGGCACCACGCTGGCCAGCCAGATTAACGCCGGCCGTATCACCCTGGGATGGCATAACGGCTCGGCCAAACTGCCGGCCGAAATCGCAGCCTCCTATGCGGCCGTTATGGCCAGCGAAGAAGACCCGGCCCGTCCGCTCAACACGCTGCAGTTGAAAGCCCTGGACGTCACGGCACTGGCCAGCCGTCCGGGCCGCAATGAGCAGGAGAATGCACTGCATAACGGTTTAACACCGTTCGTCGTGGGTGCAGGTGACAAGGTGCAAATTGTTCGTGCTATCAGCACCTACACCAAAAACGCCCAGGGTGTGGACGATGTGGCATTACTGGATATCACCACCATCCGCACCCTGGACTATGTGCGCAAGGCCTGTGGAGATCGCATCGCGCTGCGTTTCCCGCGTGACAAGTTAAGCAGCCGCACCCCAGCCAAGGTACGCAGCGAACTGTTGGACGTGCTTATCAAGCTGGAAGAGCTGGAGATTGTGGAAAACGTCACGGAGAACCAGGCTGCGCTCATTGTGGAGCGCGACTCTCAGGATGTTAACCGGCTGAATGCGGCTATTCCAACCGATATTGTCAATGGTCTGCATGTGTTTGCCGGCCGTATTGACCTGCTGTTGTAAGGAGTAACAGACGATGGCACTTGAAGAATATGTTGGCTCGATCATCCTCGAGATGGACGGCCAGGAAATTGAGGTGACAGACCTCAAAGAAGACGTAACCACAGGCCGCAAGCTGGTCAAGACCATGAACAAGACCGGGCGAGCTAAAGGCTTTAGCCGTGGGATTGCCGAGTATCAGTTGACAATCTCTGTTGTGGTTCCACTGTCCGGGGATCTCAATTGGGAAGGTATGGAAGGCGCGAAAATTACGCAGTATCCGCTCAGCGGCAGTGGCGGCAAGCGCGTCTCGTTCCTAGACTGCTTCTCTACCCAGGTCGGCGCGAGCTATACCGTGGACAATGAAGCAAAACGTGACATTACTGTGAGCGCACTGCGACGGGTGGAGGAATAATGACGGAATCAGGTTCTTTACTGCTTGGCGTGCCGTTCGGCGACACCTTCCACTTTGCCTTTAAGGTCAAGCTGCCAGTGGTGCGGGACACCATGAACGCCCTGGAAGCGACGATGGAAGAATGCGGCACCACGGAAGGCCCGGTTGCCGGGATGTTTTACCGTGCTGCCGTGATGGCGTCGGCATTGGTTTCCCTGGGCGATATTCCAGCGGAGCAAATCACCCCACAGCTTCTTTGTGACGGGCTAACCGATGATGATTTTGACCTCATCGACGCCCAGATCTCCGCCCTTAAAAAAAAGCGGATGGCATTGAATCCCGCCTTAGCGGATACCGAACAACCGTCCTCGCCCTTGGAAAGTACGGATTTACCGAGTCCCAAATAGGCGCAATGACCCGCGCCGAACTCGACGGCTATATCAATGCGTTATACCGGTTGCACGGCAAAAAGCCCCCCGCAGCCGGTACCTCAACCCAATCCCGCCGCGTTAAGTCCAAACGCCAGAAACGGAGGAAATAATGCGTAATCTTGCCCTGGCGTTAACGCTTTCAGCCAAGGATGCCGCGTCTAAAGTCTTACGTCAGGCGATGCAGGATGCTGTCAAGCAATCCAAAGCCGCCGAGAAGGCTGGCGACGAGCTGGCCAAATCACAGCAGCAGAATGCCACTACCGGCATCCGGGCATCGCGATCCCTGTCGGATGAGTACCGCCGAGCTTCCAGTGCCCGCTCAACCCTGGGGATTCGTTCAGAGCGTGAGATCCAACGCGAAATCCAGCAGACGCAAGCGGCATACATGCGCCTTACCCGCAGTGGCGTCATGTCAGCGAACGAGCAGAGCCGGGCCTTTACGGCAATGACTCAGCGTGTCGGCCGGCTGCGAGACGAGCTCAAAGGGGCAACCACCGAAATGGGCCGTATGGAGCGCGCTCGTGGCTGGAGTTCAAACGCGATGGCTGTCGCTGGGGGAGTCGCTGCAGGTGCTGCCGTGGTGAGCCAACCGGTTAAGAATCAAATGACCTATGAGCAGCGTCTCGCCATGATGGCAAACACTGCTTACGCCGAGCAAGGCGTTGCTGGCCGTAAGACAGGGATGCAAAGCATGGATCAGCTCATTCGCCAAGCGGTAACAAATGGAGGTGGTACAAAAGAAGGCGCTGCAGATACGCTGGATTCCTTGCTGGCATCGGGTGCAGTAGACATGAGTTCGGCAAAAACCTTGTTGCCTATTATTCAACGTTATTCGACGGCCACTGGTGCAGCGCCAACAGACTTAGCGCAGATTGCCATTCGCGCAAAACAGACTTTTGGCATCCAGGATAACGAGATGGTCAAGGCGTTCAATATGGCTATTTCAGCAGGGCAAGATGGCTCCTTTGAACTAGCCGATATGGCGAAATGGTTGCCTCAGCAACTCGCAGCTGGAAGTAACAACGGTATGAGAGGTCTGAATGATTTTGGCGTACTGTTGGGAGCTAACCAAGCTGCAGCCATCACGGCTGGCACCAGCGATGAAGCAGGTAATAACCTGGTCAATCTGTTGGCTAAAATTGGCAGTGCTGATGCCGCAACATCTGCCGCAAAAATCAAGGTCAATGGTAAGGGTATCGACTTGCCTGGTAGCTTGTCGGCTGCCAGGGGGAAAGGTATTAACTCTCTGGATGCCTTTGTCGGCATCGTGGATAAAGTCGTTAGCAATAATCCAGCCTACAAAAAACTGGAGAGTAAGTTAGCCACCGCTAAGGATGGCGAACGCCAGGAAACAGTGGAGTCGATGGCTAAAATACTGGAAGGCTCTGCTGTTGGCCAAATGATTGCTGACCGCCAGGCGTTGATGGCATTAATCGGTTATCGCAGTAACCGAAAATATGCCCAAGACGTTGTCAAAAATGCGAATGCACAGCGTAACCTGCCCGCAGGGCAGACTGCCGGCGATCTTAATTATGCGCTGATATCAGATACAAACGCCTTCAAAGTCCAGCAGTTGGACAATGCGCGTGATTTTGGCCAGATGGACTCAGTAAAGCCCCTGTCAGATGTACTTGGCCGTGTATCGGGGGAACTGGCGGACTATTCAAAACAGTATCCAGGACTTACCAAATCGCTGGCCGGCGCAGAGGTGGCCATCAAAGCGATGACCGCCGCCGCTGTGGTGTTCGCTGGTATCAAGTTCTTCTCGGGCGGTGGCCTGGGCGGCATCAAAGCCCCATCAACACCCGGCGGCGTAACCGGGCCTGGTTCGTTAGGCCGTGCGGCTGGAGCCCTAGGCCGTTGGGCTGGTCGTATTGCGGCACCACTCATGCTCTATCAGGCATCGCAAGATGCCCCCCTGGTGCAAGTTGAGCGTGGCGACAGTGACGCACGCAAGCGCCTGCAGGCGGGACAATACGACGATGAACTGAGCCGGCTAAAAGATTCTGCCCGAGCCGAACCCGGTCTGCTGGATGCCTGGGATGAGGTTAAATCCTGGTGGAGCCCGCCGACGTCGATCGGCAAGGGTGACATGGCCACTGCCGGCGCACCGTCCTACTTGTTCCCGCAACAGAACCAAAAGCCTCAGCCTATCCAAGTGACAACCAAGCTCGAGCTTGATGGCCGCACCATCGCAGAGTCCGTCAACGAGTTTAATGGTAATCAGGCTGAGCGTGGCCCAACAGGAATGACCCCATGAGCTGGAACGACAGTATGTTAGATGCCTCTTTCAGGGGCATTAAATTCGACGTTATCAATACCCGTGACACCTTCTCCAGGGACATGGCGCAGTATGAATATCCGTTCGTGGATGGTGGCGACGTTGACGATTTGGGGCGCAAACCACGTAACCTGCGTATCACTGGGTTACTCTGGGGAGACGATTACGAAAGCCGGCTGCAGACACTGCTGGCCGAATTTGACAAGCGTGGCAACGGCGAGCTGATCCACCCCGTGTTCGGCTCTATGCCGAAGATGCAGCTCATCGAGTGTCAGGTATACCACGAGGCGGAGAACGTCGATTATTGCGTGATTGAGCTGGTATTCCTGGAAGCCGGCACGAACATCCCGTTCTTTACACGCGAGTATCCAACGGCAAAAGCGGACATTATCTTTAACCAGGTTCAGTCCGTTCTTGACGATGCTCAGACGCTGATTGATAACGCCCTGGCACCACTGCGCAATACGCAACGCTTGATGGCCAAAGCCAAGGCGATGGCCTCCACAGCAGCCAACATGGCGACCATTTTCCGCAGCGATATCACTGGTTTCATCAGCAGCACCACGGACTTTATCAATTATCCTGGTGCGTTTATGTCTGACCTGCAGAGTGCGCTTAGCCTGACCTCCAGCCAGTCCAAGTCGAGTGTCAGCAATAACACCGGCACCTATGCGACTGTTGGGGCGACTAATATCGTGATGGCCGATTGGGGGGAGAGCCGTAATCAGCTTGACGCCGTGGCTGCGCTGCCGACAGCGTTGGCATCAGGCAAGCGAACCGCGCCGTTACCGATGCCAATCATCGTTACCGACAGCGATATTGCCGAACTCGTGGTGTTGACCTATCTGCAGATGTCGCTGCAGTTGGCACTGGACGCCGCCAACCTGCTTAGCGACGACGGTTTGATTACCACATTGTCGCCTGCCGAGATTGAACTTGTCACCAATGACACCCGCGAGACGCTGCAGAACGCTATCGACAAGCATCGTGCGCTCTATGAGGCAACGACTCAGGACGTCAGCGCCAGCACAACCGATGTCGGTATTACCTGGCAACCAGTGGTTGATGGTCTGAAAGATATTGCGCTATCGGTGCAGCAGCTGGCGGCCAACATCATCACCACACGCCCGCCGCTGGTGCAACGCCGGGTTGAGAGTGCCGGCAACCTGCATCTTATCGCGCATCTGTGGTATGCCGACTACACCCGAGCAACCGAACTAGCCCGCCTAAACCCTCAAATTCGTAACCCGAACCGGCTGCAGCCTGGAGATGTGCTCTATGCCTACGCCCAATAATGATACCGTCAGCGTGCTGATTGCTGGCCGTGTGCACAGCACCTGGAGCCGCTACCAGATTGACAGCGATTTTCTGATCCCCTCGGATGCCTGGTCTGTCACGCTCGGCCTGCCGGGTGGAACTTTCCCGACCTACGTCGAGCGCGGCGCACCCGTACAGGTAAAAATCGGTAACGATACCGTGATGGTCGGTCGAGTGGCCAAGGTACAGCGTCGTGTATCCCGTCAGCAAATGAGCCTCAGTATCACCGGGTTCGACGGTGCAAAAGTCTTGGTGGACTGTGCATCGCCCATCTTCACATCCCGGATGTTGAGTTTGGAAGAAGTGATCGCCAAGGTTGTGCGGCCGCTCGGCATAACCAATATCCGTATTGAGGCCGAAAGTTCTATACGCAGTGATAAGGTTTCTGTCGAGCCTGGCGAGCGTGCCTGGGATACGCTGGTGCGTGCCGCTTCTGCGCGTGGATTGTGGCCTTGGTTCACCCCGGATGGCTCGCTGGTTATCGGTGGGCCGGATTACACGGCAGAGCCGGTGGCTACCCTCGTTTTGAACCGGGACGGTCGAGGTAACAACATCCTCGACCTCAGCGACGCAACATCTATTGATGGTACCTATTCGGAGCTCACCGTTCTGGCCCAGGGCCATGCGCAAGGCTCCAAGTCGTCTGCAGAACTGGGCATTATTGATGTGGATTCGTTCTCAGCAGCAGTGGCAGAGGAAGCACAGGACGACGATACACCAGCGGCCGGTACGCCGGAAACCGGCTTCCACGGTCTGAAAGCCGTTGTGCGCGATCCAACAGTACCGTACTACCGACCGCAAATTATGGTGGTTGGCGATGCCGATAATCTGGAACAGGTGCGTTACCGTGCCCGCAAGGCGATGGCAGATGCCCGCCTGAATGCCTACGAGCTGACGGCCGTTGTCAAAGGGCATCGCAACGATGCCGGTGTGCTTTGGCAACCTGGCCAGCGTATTCGTATCAGAAGCGAGCCGCATGGTATTGACGACGTCTATTTCCTGATGGGGCGAGAGTTCTCTGGCGGCCGCCCTGATACCACAATAACCACTCTGAGGCTGAAAGAAGACGGTATCTGGATACCGGACGCCTACCCGAAAAAGCGCAAGGCCAGAAAGCGTAAGGCCAAGGTGAATAAGGAGCTCGCAATTGTCGATGTGGAATAATGTTGATCAGCGAATTCATCGTGCTTTAAACGGCCTTCGAATGGCTTTTCGTGGCGTGTTAACGCGCGTGAACAGTGTCGGCCAGGTGCAGACTATCCAGGGTAAAGGGTTGGCTGGCGAGCAGTTGCAAGACAGCGAGTTGTTCCAGCATTATGGATTTACCTCTAACCCGCTGCCAGGAACTGCGGCGATTGTACTTCCCCTGAATGGCAGAACGTCCCACGGCATTATTATTGCCACCGAACATGGCAACTATCGGCTAAAAGAACTCGAACCGGGTGAAGTTGCTTTATATACCGATGAAGGTTCTAAAATAGTTTTAAAGCGCGGGAAAGTCATTGAGGTTGATTGCGATATATATCGGGTAAATTGCAAAACCTATGAAGTCAATGCGGAAAACAATGCCGACTTTAATACACCGATGGTTAATGCCAGCCAACAAATTACCAGCCAGGATAAAATCACCGGTAATGGTGGTATGGTTATTAAGGGTGGTAATGGCGCGACATTTGAGGGTAATATCAACCAGAGTAGTGGTAGCTTTGAAACTGATGGCGACGTTAAAACAGGCGCAGTTTCCCTTAACGATCATGAGCACCCGAATGGCGAAGGCGGAAACCCAACCGGTAAACCCATTCAATAACCCACTGAACCCTTTCACCTGATTTATTCCCCGCCATGCCGTCACTATTGCGACATGGAAATGCTCATTGACCCACTCACCGGCGATTATTCAGGCCAGCGCACTGCGCTGGCAAATGCTGTTTATTTACGCCTCATGACACCGCTCGGCTCCTATTGGGCTGAACCAACGTTGGGCTCTTTGCTGTACACGCTAAAGCGTGAAAAAGACGTGTCCCGAGTTAACAAGCTCGCGGTGCAATACAGTGAACAGGCATTACAGCCCATCATTGATGACGGTCGGGCTACCAGCATCACAGTTACAGCAAGCCGCCCTCAACCTGGTTGGCTTACTTTGGCAATCGTTTTAGTGAGTGCTAGCGGGCAATCCGAAACCTTTAAACATCCTGTGAGGGTTATCTGATGCCGCATATTACCCCAGCGATTGAAGCCATCCGCGATGACTTGTTGCGTGATATCCGCAACCAGCTACCCGATGCCAACATTGGCAAAGACAGTGATTATTACATCCGCGCCTCATCAGTGGCCAGTTGCGCTGAGGGCATCTATCGAGATCAGGGTTGGATTGTTCGTCAGATTTTCCCTGATACCGCCGATACCGAGTATCTCGAGCTTCACTGCAGAACTCGAGGGATCACCCGTAAGGCTGCTAACACCGCCTCGGGCCCCGCATCCCTGACGGGCGAACTCGGTGCAAAGGCTGCTGCCGGGCTCTCTATCACGCGTGATGGTGCGACCTGGACGACCACTGCTGAGGTTATTCTCAGCAGTGAGGGGAAAGGCACAGTCACTGCACGGGCGTCCGTTGCTGGCGCTGCAGGTAATACTGCTACCGTGATGTCCGGCATGTTGACGACAACGCCTGATGGTTTTGACAGTACCGCCATTATCGGCGTTATGGGCGGCGGAACTGACAGAGAGTCCGACGCCGAACTGCTCGCTCGTCTGCTGGAGTTGATCCGCCGTCCGCCCGCTGGGGGCAATAAATACGACTATAAGCGCTGGGCACTTGAGGTTCCCGGTGTGACCTCCGCTTATGTCTATCCGCTGCGTCGAGGGTTAGGAACGGTTGATGTGGTGATCACCTCATCCGATGGTTTGCCCTCTGCCGAGGTTGTCGAACGCACCCAGACGCATATTGATGATGTACGGCCAGTGACAGCTAAAAACTCCCTGGTGATTATGCCAACGATTAAGACCTTTAATATTGACGTTAAAGTGTCGTTGAGCGGTTTAAATATTGACGATGCCACAACTCAAATTAAAAAGGTGCTTGCTGATTTTGTCGGCCGATTAGAGCCAGGGGCGACTTTTGTTCGTAGCCAGGCTGGAACGCAAATATCGTTGATTGCCGGCATCATTGACCAGGTGATCGTTGATCCTCCCGGTAATGTCGTTCCAGCAGTCGATGCTATTGCCGTTGAATGGCTGCGAGTCGGCGATATCACGGTAGATTTATTATGAGCTATAGCCCGTTATTAGCGCTATTACTGCCACAGGACAGTTACAACACTACACTCCCGAATATCTCTGCCGAGTTATTGGCGGAAGGTAACGCACTGGATAAGACTGCGCTATATGCGCAGAAGGTCTTGAATGGTGTAACACCGTTCTTTGCTGCTGATTTAATCGCAGATTGGGAGCGCGTGGTTGGCATTAGTCCTGGGCCAAATAGCACATACCAGGAACGCCGTGAACGGGTGCTCATTAAGCTGCGTGAAATTGGTGGGCTCAGCATTCCGTACTTTGTTCGTCTGGCTGAAAGTATCGGTTATAGCATCACTATTGATGAGCTGGAGCCATTTAGAGCCGGTGTCAATCGAACAGGTGAGCCATTGTATTCCGAAGACAGCATTTGGATATGGCGCGTGAATGTATTTAATTCAAACCAAAAAACTTACCGATTCCGGGCTGGAGCATCAGCGGCTGGTGAAAGCCTAATGTCGTTTGGTGATGATGTTTTAGAAACCACATTGAATGACCTAAAGCCGGCTCACTCATTTTGTTATTTTGCATATAATGTCGACCGCTTACGGCTACCTTACTATGACGGCTCATTCACCTTTAACGGTGATACGTCATTTTCAATGCAAAATTATATCCAAGATACAACAGAGGATTAATCATGCAAACTATTATGCCCCCCATTAATACTGAGGATGGATTGTTTCACGAAGGAAACCCATCACAAGGAACACAAGGCACCATTGTTACTGCTCTACACCTTAACAATCAGCAAGCGGCGACACGTGATATACAGATAGAATTAACGGCAATATTGACTGCAGCTGGAATGCTTCCTGATGGTACTAAGCCTAATCAGGTTTTATTAGCCATCCAAAAGATTTTTACAGGTACAGTTTCTGACAAATATCTCCCACTTACAGGCGGGACATTGACGGGAAGTGCTAAAGCACCTGCTTTTATTGGTCAAGATAGTGGTTTGCGCATTCATAGTGAAGGCAATGCAGCTTTGGTTTTCGCTAATGCTGCAGGTAATGTAGATAAGGCTGCAATTTATTCAGAACCAACAAACGATGGACACCGCTTAGTTTTTAACTCAGGGAGCAGTGCTTCATCTGGCCCTTGTTATATTATTTTTGAGCCAACAGGTAAAACTCTTGTTCCTAACACTATTGTTTGGTCTGCAGCGAATGGAAGTAAAGGCAGTGTAGAGGTTGGCGTATTTGGATCAGGTACACGTATTTCCTATATGCAATGGCATATGTCCACTGCCGGTACATGGGGG
Organism: Serratia sp. CY33525; assembly: GCF_052169115.1. Classification (NCBI taxonomy): domain Bacteria; kingdom Pseudomonadati; phylum Pseudomonadota; class Gammaproteobacteria; order Enterobacterales; family Yersiniaceae; genus Serratia; species Serratia sp. CY33525. Next base: position 227,175 of record NZ_JBJNLK010000005.1, read on the forward strand.
ATGTACCTTGATCATGACTCGAATAATGGAATTAGTTTTGGCGTCAATGGCCGAATCACAGCAAATGGGATAATTGAAACCACCAGTGAAGTAAACGCAGGTGGTGAGATTACTTGGAATGCCGGTAATTGTCGGGCACATGCGGACGGTAATATATCTGGTTCTATCTGGGGCGGTTATTTACGCGATTGGTTAAGTAACAACACTGTCAGTCGTGTACTTCGCGGTGCTCAGGGTTCGATGACAATGGATGGCGGCTTGGTCGAAGCTCCTGCTGGGTGTGTTTTAACAGGCGGCAATGGAAATGAAGGTAATCAGGTTGGGGTGGCACTGTATCGTCCGTTGCAGATTTGGCGGGGTGGTGGTTGGGTAACAATTGAAGGTTGATGATATGAAATTAGTAAATTTGCAACGTTATATTCCTGACGTGTTATTCAACGGTGATGGCATTCAATATTTTATTGATGCCAATGGTAATGACTGGTTCAAGTCGTTACCTAAATTCACCAAAAAATTCAGCCTGGCGATTGATAATGAAACTGGTGTCATTCGCAGTATCAGCGAGGACACCTCACGCCTTTATCCAGTAGGAATGACCGTTGTTGAAATCGATTCATTGCCAGAAGGATGCGATATTTTTGGTGGTTGGGTGTTTAACAATGGCGATATTGTTCCTCGTGTTATTCCACAAGAAGAAAAAGAGCACGCTGCTAAAAAAACAAAATCATACCTGATTGAACTAGCAACAAAGGCGATGGCACCGTTACAAGACGCCAAAGAGCTTAATATTGCCACAAATGAAGAACTCTCAAAGTTGAATGAGTGGATGTCATATCGTGTTGCTATCAATCGCGTCGATACATCTCAGTTAACCGATATTGAATGGCCAGATGCGCCACAGGATGATTCCAATGGCTAATTTAATTGAAACACCTGGTTGGGAGCAAGGTGTCTATCAGCTTGAACCAGATGATAAAGCTATCGGCGGCAGTGGTGGAGTGGCCAATTATCAAGCTACTCAATTAGCTAATCGCACCCAGTATTTGAGATCTGAAATTGAATCGGTAAAAGACTCAAGAGAATTTACGTTTATAATTTCAGCAACAGACCCCGATGGGACGATCGCTGGTATTTCAGGAACTAAATCTGGTAGCTACTTTCGAGTAGCTCAAGGTCCAGGAAAAGGGTTTAAATATTATTTAAATAACTCCGGTGTGGCGCTTGAAGTTTCTGAGTCTGTTGGCGCAGATGCGTTTAATCAGTTGAATATTAAGCTAGATGATACCGATTTAAAATTAGCTCAAACCAATCTGTTGGCCGATCGTATCGGAATTTATTTCTCAAAAAAAATTCCGTTTTTCATATCATCGACTAAAGATGCCTCCGACATCCCTCTCGCATTAGATGACGAACGTGGGTTGTGGTTAGCGGGATTACAGGCGGCGGTTCAGGATTATGTCAATCAGTTAATTCCTCGGGCTATTGGTGCTTATTATAAAGGATTAACTAATGTCATCACCGATGTTACTGGGAAATACGCACTGCAGTATTTTGATGCTGAAAATGCCGCGCACTTCGCCGGGCTGAGCGAATCACTGCAAGCACATGTAAGCCAGCTAATTCCACGAGGACAGGCTGTTAAATACCGTGACACCGCCCATGTATTTACAGACGAAACCGGTAATGCCGGGTTTGGTCGCATAAATCGACGCGGCGAATGGTTTATCCCTGGCGTTGATGGGCCGCTGCAGGATGCGATCGGGAAAACATCAGCCGATATCAAGATGGTAAACGGCAAGCCCGTCCTGTTCTGGAAAGGGGCGCAGGTATGGAATGATTTCTATGTCACAAGCGCCCGTCCTGTTTCTGATAATGCAGCGCTTTTCACTTTTGAAAAGGACGATGGCACCGGCAGTTCAGGATTGCTGTTCATCCCAAGCATTCGCGAGATACCCGTTACATCAGCATTTATTCTCTGCTACATCTGTTTGGGGCAAAGCCTCGGCGCTGCATTTGATAAACCAGGGCAAAATATTCGAGTTGTCGGCGCTGACCCTCTGCTGCGCGGGCGTTGTCTATCTCCGTCTGGCCGAGCTGATGGCAACAGCGCCCCGGCGAGTCAAACCGACTTAGACCGCATCACTGACATGGGGTACAACATCGACCGGCAGGGACATAACATCCCACTTTCAAATGGCCTGATGTACGAAATGCGTGATGCAGGCATGAATCTTCCGACGATTATTAATGCGCCGTGCAACGCAGGTGGACAGCCGCTGTCTGGGATTTCTAAAGGTACGTTCGCGTACACAAAAAGCCTTGCCATGCTTACTCGCATAACTGAGTTGGCGAAGTCTATCGGCAAATCACTCCGCAATGACTTTATTCTGTTCGAGCACGGAGAAACGGATAACGATAACGGAAATTGCCGCACTCCTGGCAGTTACCTGGCCCTTCTTAACCCTTATTTCGCTGGTTGCCTGACGGACTTTAACAGCATCACTGGTGCGACTATAGGCCCGGCAATCGTTATTGACCAAGTGGGAAGCCGCATCAACACTAAAGCGAATGAGGTTGATGACGAAGGAAATCCAATTGGCGACCCTATCGTAGTGCAGCCGTATTCTGTTACCGCAACCGATCAGCTGACGTATGTGCGTCAGCATTCAAATTCAATTATGTGTGGCACAAAATATTGGCTGAACTGGTTATATAACGACGGCTCGTTATCACACCTTAATCAATATGGGAAAGTGCTCCAGGGCGAGGCTATTGAAAAAGCAGTTTATTGGCACCTGTATGACCCAGTGAAAAAGGGCACATGGAAAGGTGTGCAAATAATTAGCATTACCGTGAATGGTAATGTTGTGGATGCCAAATATTCAGTGCCATACCTACCTCTGGTAATTGATATCGAGTTTCTTGGCGACTGTCCAGGGCGCGGATACGCCTTGGAAGCTGGTAGCGCAAGCGTGCTGTCAGTGGAGGTAGTAGGTGGTGACACTATCCGACTTACGCTGGACAAAGCCCCAGCATCAAATGACTACCTGCTCGTAGGTTTCACCAATACAACACAGGCGAACAACGGCAACACTTACCCACTGGTGTGCGTCCATGATTCATCGCCGTGGGCATCACGTTACATCACAAAAAACGGTAATCCGGTTCCACTCTATAACTGGGCAACCCTCGATCGCATTCCATTAACTGGGGAATTTTAACATGGCAACAGGCATCAATACAGGCGTCGCATTTAATACCAGTCGTTGGGCGCCTATCGATTTAAGGGGGCTTATCTTGAATGCGACGACGCTTTTTAATACCCATAAAGCCCGCATTCTGGCCGATGGCGGTATTATCCCCGACGAAGTGGGCTGTTTGGCGCGTTTCAAATTGCTGGTTGATAACGGCATGTATGAAAATATCGCCGTTTCATTAACGCCGCGATTTGGCCTCAAACTTTCCGGTGACGGTGTTTCTGTACAAAAAATTTATAACCTCTCCGGCCCGGATTTTGTCAGCGTATCTCAAGCCGGAACATGGCTGCCGCAATGGAATTCAGCAACAGGCTCTGTTCGCGTCCAAGTGAATTCATCAGTTGCAGGCTATCTCCAGTCTGCCAGTAATATCACGGTCCAAGTTGGCAATTCATATGTTGTCAGTTGTGTGGGGAAAGACACAGATCCAACTGATGCCGTTGGTCTGACTTTGGGGGCTGTGATTGGCAATTTGCCTATGGCTTACTGCCGAATTCAAAAAACACCAACGCAGGATGAGGCATATCGATATGGCACAAGAGATAGCGCATTTGTTAGTCCAAGCTCGGCGGGTGGCGCAGTCAGCGTATTTAAAACTCCTTATATCGATTATCAGCCGTCTGCCGCATTTTTTGATGTCAGCTCAGGGGTAGTTATGCCGTTTGACAACGGACGCGCAGGAACACCGGCAACGGTAACAACGGGAGCACTTTACGCGATGCGTTCAGCGACACCGGTAATTATCGGAAACCCAGCGTTCACAGGTACGACTATGCAGAACTGCGATGGATCATTCAGAGACTTCACGATCCTTAGTTCAGCGCAATCAGCTGATGCTTTGATTTTGTCACGTCTTTCGTAATTGTATGGCCGGGAAATTGACCCGGCCGACTTTTGCGATATATTTTGCATTGTGCAAATTCCCTCCCCCCCTTCATGCAAAATATATCGCTATTCCATGCAAAATATATCGCCGCCCTACAAGAATGAGCACCACCAGCCTGATCCAACCCGATCGTGAACTGTTTTCCTATAAGCCTTATTGGGCGGAATGTTTTGGCACCGCGCCGTTTTTACCGATGTCGCGAGCAGAGATGGATCAACTGGGCTGGGACAGCTGCGATGTGATCATCATCAGCGGCGACGCCTATGTCGATCACCCGAGCTTTGGCATGGCGATCATCGGCCGCATGCTGGAAGCGCAGGGCTTCCGCGTCGGCATCATCGCGCAGCCGGACTGGAGCAACAAAGAAGACTTCATGCGGTTGGGGAAACCGAACCTGTTCTTCGGCATCACCGCCGGCAACATGGACTCGATGATCAACCGCTATACCGCCGATCGCAAACTGCGCCACGACGATGCCTACACCGCCGGCAACGTCGGCGGCAAGCGCCCGGATCGCGCCACCCTGGTCTACAGCCAGCGCTGTAAAGAAGCCTACAAAGACGTGCCGATCGTGCTGGGCGGCATCGAAGCCAGCCTGCGCCGCATCGCCCACTACGATTACTGGTCGGATACCGTGCGCCGCTCGGTGCTGGTGGATTCCAAGGCCGACATGCTGATCTACGGCAACGGTGAACGCCCGCTGGTGGAAGTGGCGCATCGCCTGGCCGCCGGTGAGAAGATTGGCGACATCCACGATATTCGCAATACCGCCGTAATGCGCAAAGAAGCGCTGCCGGGCTGGAGCGGCGTGGATTCCACCCGCCTCGACAAGCCGGGCCGCATCGAACCTATCCCGAACCCGTACGGCGACGATCTGCCGTGTGCCGACGGCGCCAAGCCGAAAGAGCCGGAAGCCAAGCCTGTCACCGTGCGCGCCGCCAAGCCGAAGCCGTGGGAGAAGACCTACGTGCTGCTGCCGTCCTTCGAGAAAGTGAAGGGCGACAAGGTGCTTTATGCGCACACCTCGCGCATTCTGCACCATGAAACCAACCCGGGCTGCGCCCGTGCGCTGATGCAGAAACACGGCGACCGCTACGTGTGGATCAACCCGCCGGCGATCCCGCTGACCACGCCGGAGATGGACAGCGTCTTCGCGCTGCCTTATCAGCGCGTGCCGCACCCGTCCTACGGCCAGGATCGCATTCCGGCCTATGACATGATCCGTTTCTCGGTGAATATCATGCGCGGCTGCTACGGCGGCTGCTCGTTCTGTTCGATCACCGAGCATGAAGGGCGCATCATCCAGAGCCGTTCGGAAGATTCGATCGTTCGTGAAATCGAAGAGATCCGCGACAAGGTGCCGGGCTTCACCGGCGTGATCTCCGATCTCGGCGGCCCGACCGCCAACATGTATATGCTGCGCTGCACCAACCCGCGCGCCGAGCAGACCTGCCGCCGCGCCTCGTGCGTGTATCCGGAGATCTGCACCTACATGGACACCAACCACGAGCCGACCATCAAGCTGTATCGCCGCGCGCGTTCGCTGGAGGGCATCAAGAAGATCCTGATCGCTTCCGGGGTTCGTTACGATCTGGCGGTGGAAGATCCGCGTTATATCAAGGAGCTGGCGACCCACCACGTCGGCGGCTACCTGAAGATCGCGCCGGAGCACACCGAAGAAGGGCCGCTATCGAAGATGATGAAGCCGGGCATGGGCAGCTACGATCGCTTCAAGCAGCTGTTTGATCACTATTCGAAGCAGGCGGGCAAAGAGCAGTACCTGATCCCGTACTTCATCTCGTCGCACCCGGGCACCCGCGATGAAGACATGGTGAACCTGGCGCTATGGCTGAAGAAGAACCGTTTCCGCCTCGATCAGGTGCAGAACTTCTATCCTTCGCCGATGGCCAACTCCACCACCATGTATTACAGCGGCAAAAACCCGCTGAGCAAGGTGGGGTACAAGAGCGAAGACGTGGTGGTGCCGCGCGGCGATCGCCAGCGCCGCCTGCACAAGGCGCTGCTGCGTTACCACGATCCGGCCAACTGGGCGCTGATCCGCGCCGCGCTGGAAGAGATGGGGCTGAAGCACCTGATCGGCAGCCGCCGCGAGTGTCTGGTGCCGGCGCCGAGCATCGACGAGCAGCGCGAAGCGAAACGCCTGCAGCGCCATACCCGGCCGGCGCTGACCAAACATACCGATATCAATCGGCAGCGCACGCCGTCCAACCGGCCGCCACGCAAACCGATTCGCAAAGCCAAGCCGTAACGGCCACGCCGCGGGCGCAAACAAAAAGGAGAACCCTCGGGTTCTCCTTTTTACTTTTACTCATCACAGCCGATCGTAGGCGGCTTCCACTTTCATCAAATGGCGCGGCGCCTGCGGAGCGGGATGGTATTTGCGCACGTGCCAGTTAAAGGCTTCCGGCGACAGGTTGTTGATCATCGCGATGGCCTGCTGGCGGTTGCTGGAGAAGGTGCGCAGCAGCGCGCCGGTGCCGTTGACGTAGGCGATGATGGTGGCGTAGCGCAGCGTAACGGGATTGGCGATCCCTTTAAGCTGTTGTTTTTGCAAGGTGGCCAGGTAGGCGGCGCCGAGATCGATATTGGTGTCGGGATCCCGCAGATCGTCATCATCCGGGCAACCGCGTTTGCCTTTGTAGCGATAGGCGTCGCAGCCGGCGGTATCGGCTTTCAGCTGCATCAGGCCGATCGCATTGGATCTGCTCACTGCGGCGGGGTTGAAACCGGACTCCACCTGGATCATGGCGGTGATCAGCTTGGCGTCTACGCCGTATTCGCTGGCGGCGTCTTTAATGGCGCTGTCGAAGGCGTGGCGATCGTAGCTGACGCGCTGTTTCTTGCCGGCGCAACCCGCCAGCACCAGCATGATGCAAAGCATGCCCAGCCGTGACCCGTGTGAGAAAGAGAATTTCATGGTGCTCCGTGCTTGTCTGTTTTTTAACGGTATTAACCGGCGGGCGGAGCCTCCGGCGTCGTCATCATAACGTCAGGCGGCGCAAGGGAGCAATGTGCGGAAAGGAAAAGCCCCCTCCGGCGGGAGAGGGCTTGGGGAGGACTTACAGGGTATCCGGATCCGGCCCGAGGCGGTTGCCGATGTCCAGCTTGGCGATCTCGCCCAGTTCGTCCTTATCGAGTTTGAAATCAAACACCTCGAAGTTTTCGCGGATGCGCGACGGCGTGACCGATTTCGGGATCACGATCAGGCCGCTGTCCAAGTGCCAGCGCACCACGATCTGCGCCGGGGTTTTCTCGTATTTTTCGGCCAGCGCCTTGATCAGCGGCTGGTCGAACACCCCTTCACCGCCCTGCGCCAGCGGGCTCCAGGATTCGGTGGCGATGTGGTGCGTGGCGTTCCAGGCGCGCAGCTGGCGCTGTTGCAGCAGCGGGTGCAGCTCTATCTGGTTGACGACCGGCGCCACGTTGGTTTCATCCAGCAGGCGCTGCAGGTGCGGCGTATGGAAGTTGCATACGCCGATGCTTTTCACCAGGCCTTGATCGCGCAGTTTGATCAGTTCGCGCCAGGCGGAGACGTATTGATCCTGCTGCGGGCGCGGCCAGTGGATCAGGTACAGATCCACATAATCCAGCTTGAGTTTTTCCAAACTGGTTTCCAGCGCCGCCAGCGGATCGCCCTGATCGTCGTTCCACAGCTTGGTGGTGATGAACAGGTCGCTGCGCGGCAGCGAGCTGGACTGCAGCGCGGCGCCGACGCCTTCCTCGTTCTTGTAGATCGCGGCGGTGTCGATGGAGCGGTAGCCGATCTCCAGCGCTTTGCTCACCGCGCGGGTGGTCTCTTCAATACTCGCCTGCCAAACGCCGAGACCCAACTGCGGCATCAGATTACCATCGTGGAGTTTGATGATGGGTTGTTGCGTTGTCATGCGCATCTCCTTGTGTACGGATTGCGGCGCCTGCGGCACCGAAACGGCTATAGATAAATTCTAGTTGGCAAAGTGGGCGGTTGCCGGGTTTGCCAGCCTAATTTCAGCGGTGGCGGGAGGGCGATTTTCTCGCCGCTCTCCCTGCGAATGAGCGGTAAGACGGGTGGTGCGAAACGATCGGCGGCGCGCTGAGGCCCCTGACAACGCCCGGTGATCGGCCGGGCGCCGGATGCGGCGAAAAATGGCTGGCGGAGACTAAAGCCTAGCAAAAAATCGCCGTTTTGCGATTAACGCGCCGCTTCATAAATGCGGCGGCTGACGTCCAGGGTGATGTCCTGATGCTCGCCCAGGGCGGTCATGCCGTGCTGATGCAGCTTGTCGAGCAGCGCCGGAATGCTGCTGCCGTCGAGCTGATAATCCGCCATGCGGGTCGGTACGCCCATCTGCTCGAAGAAGGCGCGAGTGGCGGCGATGGCGCCGTCGATGCGGCTGTCTTCGCTGCCTTCGCGCAGGCCCCAAACGCGGTCAGCGTACTGCAGCAGTTTTGCGCGCTTCTGCGCTTTCTTCTCGTGCAGCAGCGCCGGCAGCACGATGGCCAGCGTTTGCGCGTGGTCGAGATCGTGCATGGCGGTCAGCTCGTGGCCCAGCATGTGGGTTGCCCAGTCCTGCGGCACCCCGGCGCCGATCAGGCCGTTCAGCGCCATGGTGGCGCTCCACATCACGTTGGCGCGCACCGCATAGTTTTCCGGTTCGGCCAGCGCGCGCGGGCCGTCTTCCAGCAGGGTCAGCAGCAGGCCTTCGGCGAAGCGATCCTGCACCTTGGCGTCGACCGGGTAGGTCAGATACTGCTCCAGGGTGTGCACGAAGGCGTCGACCACGCCATTGGCGATTTGGCGCGGCGGCAGCGAATAGGTCACCACCGGATCCAGCACGGCGAAGCGCGGCTGCACCAGCGGCGAGAAGAAGTGCTGCTTGTCGCCGCTGCTTTTACGGGTGATCACCGCGCCGCTGTTGGATTCGGAGCCGGTGGCCGGCAGCGTCAGCACGCAGCCCATCGGCACCGCGTCGGCGATGTGGCTGCCGACGGTCTGCAGGATATGCCAGGCGTCGCCGTTGGCGGTATAACGGGCGGCGGCGGCGATGAACTTGGTGCCGTCAACCACCGACCCGCCGCCGACCGCCAGCAGGAAATCGATGTTTTCCGCCTTCACCACCTCGACCGCTTTCATCAGCGTTTCGTAGGTTGGGTTCGGCTCGATGCCGGAGAACTCCCGCACGTCGCGGCCGGCCAGCGCGCTATACACCTGATCCAGCACGCCGTTTTTCTTCACGCTGCCGCCACCGTAGGTGATCAGGATGCGTGCGTCCGCCGGGATCTGGCCGGCCACTTCGGCAATTTGGTCCTTGCCGAACAGGATTTTGGTTGGGGTATGCAGAATGAAGTTTTGCATGGTTGATTTCTCTCTTTCTGTCAGGCGGGCGCCAACGCGGCGCAAAGGTTTCTGGCCCGTATTGTCAGCAACCTGCCGGCAGCGCACAATGCACATTCCTGTTTGGTTCTTGCCTATTTCTACAATCCTCTGTAGGAATGGTGAATTATAAATTATGATTTATGCCGAATCGTTCTGACTGTAAGAGGGTGTTTCCGTGATTGAAATCGATGCGCAGCGCAGCCGCATGGCGCGCCAGGCGATGGCTATCGGCACCGGCAACGGCTACACGCCGTCGCCGGTGCCGCGGGTGAAGATCCTGTATGTCGATCGCCACTGTCCGCGCCAACCGGTGATGTACGAACCGGGGATCGTCATCATCTTTCAGGGGCACAAGGTCGGCTATTGCGGCAGTAAGGTGTTTCAGTACGATCCGCGCAACTACCTGCTGATGACGGTGCCGCTGCCGTTCGAATGCGAAACCTTCGCCAGCCCGGAACTGCCGCTGGTTGGATTGGCGGTCAATATCGATACCCAAATGCTGCAGGATTTGCTGATCGACATCGGCGACGACGACTACCTGATGCAACCGCGGGCGGAGAGCAACGGGGTGAACCTGGCCGAGCTGACGGAAGCGCTGCTGTGCGCCACCGAACGCCTGCTGGACGTGATGGCCAAGCCGCTCGACGCCCGGGTGCTGGGGCCGCAGATCGTGCGCGAGATCCTTTACTACGTGCTGCGCGGCACCTGCGGCGCGTCGCTGCAGGAGTTGGTCAATCGCCATACCCACTTCAGCCAGATCGCCAAGGCGCTGCGGCGCATCGAACATCAGTATGCCGACAACCTCAACGTCGAGCAGTTGGCCGGCGAGGTCAACATGAGCGTCTCGGCGTTCCACCACAATTTCAAAGCGGTGACCAACACCTCGCCGCTGCAGTACGTGAAGTCGTACCGGCTGCATAAGGCGCGCCTGCTGATGGTGCATGACGGCCTGAAGGCCAGCACCGCGGCGATCCGCGTCGGCTACGAGAGCGCGTCGCAGTTCAGCCGTGAATTCAAGCGGCTGTTCGGCATGACGCCGAGCGATGAAGTCGCCCGGCTGCGCGAGGCCAACCCGCTGCTGCTGGAGGGCTGAGCCGCGTTTACCGGGGCAGGGCGATCTTGCCTGGCGCTGGTCGAGAAGGCGCTGTAGCGCGCCGGATTTAGGAAGAGGAAGCGCGCTTTTTGCGCCAGATCACCAGCATGGCGCCCAGCAGGCCGACGAACAGCAGCAGCAGCGGCAGCAGCATCAGGCCGGTCATCACCTGGCTTTCGTAGCGTTTTACCAGAGGGATTTGACTGAAAGCGTAGCCGAGGCCCACCAGCGCACAGACCCAGATCGCCGCGCTCAGCCAGTTGAACACCTGGAAGCGCGAGCTGTTGAGCCCGGAAATGCCGGCCATGGTCGGCAGCAGCGTGCGCACGAAGCCGAGGAAGCGGCCGATCAGCAGCGCCGTCAGCCCGTGGCGGTTGAACAGGTTGTGCGCGCGCTGGTGGTACTGCGCCGGCAGCTGCAGCAGCCAGCTCTTCACCAGGCCGGTGTGGCCCAGCCAGCGGCCCTGGATATAGCTCAGCCAGCAGCCGAGGCCGGCGGCGGCGGTCAGAATCAGCAGGGTGGGGGCAAAGCCCATCACGCCTTTGGCGATCAGCGCGCCCGACAGCAGCAGCAGGCTGTCGCCGGGGAGGAAGGAGGCGGGCAGCAGTCCGTTTTCCAAAAACAGGGTGGTGAAAAGTACGGCGTAAACCACCCAAATTACGCTTGGATCGGCAAGGGCGATAAAGTCCTGTTGCCAAAGCGCATGAATAATCTCTCGTAATACATCCATTTTATGTCCTGTTGCATGCCGGTTGCGCCCGGGGTCACGTTCTCCAGGATGCGGCGGTTACCGTATCTGACAGTTACCCGATTAGTGTACCGCTAATAGCTTAAGCCGACATTAAACAAGGCGAAGAAAATTACCGGAATCCGTCTTGGCGCACGCCGTTGAGGCGATCGAAGCCGGCCGCCAGATCGGCGATCAGGTCTTCGACGTTCTCCAGGCCGATGTGCAGGCGCACCAGCGTGCCGGAGAAATCGACGCCGCCCGCCGGACGGATCGCTTCCAGCTCTTCCGGCTGGTTGGCCAGGATCAGCGACTCGAAGCCGCCCCAGGAGTAGGCCATGCTGAAATGGCTGAAGTTGTCCAGGTAGGCGGCCAGCTGCGCATCATCCAGCCGCTCTTTCAGCACGAAGGAGAACAGCCCGTTGCAGCCGCTGAAGTCGCGGCGGTAGAACTCGTGGCCCTTGCAGCTGGGCAGGGCCGGGTGATTGACCGTCGCCACCTCCGGCCGTGCCGCCAGCCAGTTGGCGACTTCGATGCTGCTGCGCTCGTGCTGCTTCAGGCGCACGCTCAGGGTGCGCAGGCCGCGGCTCGCCATGTAGGCGGTGTCGGCATCCACCATCTGCCCCATCAGGTAGGAGTACTCGCGCAGCCGATCCCAACAGCGCGCGTTGGCGACGGCGGTGCCGAGCATGTAATCGGAATGGCCGATCAGGTATTTGGTGCCGGCCTGAATCGAAATGTCGATATCGAAATCCAGCGCCTTGAACAGCACGCCCGCCGCCCAGGTGTTGTCGATCATGATCACCACCTCCGGCGCCACGGCGCGGATGGCCTGCACCATCGCCGGAATATCCTGCACTTCCAGGGTGATGGAGCCGGGGGATTCCAGGAACACCACGCGGGTATTGGGCTGGATCAGCGTGGCGATATCGGCGCCAATTAATGGATCGAAATAGGTGGTGCTGACGTTCATGCGGCCGAGGATATGGGTGCAGAAATCCTGGGTCGGTTCGTACGCCGAGCCGGTGACCAGCAGGTGATCGCCGGCGCCGACGAACGACAGGATCGCATTGGCTACCGCCGCCGCGCCGCAGGGGTACAGCACGCAGCCGGCGCCGCCCTCCAGCTCCACCATCGCATCCTGCAGCGCGAAGTGGGTCAGGGTGCCGCGTCGGCCGTAAAACAGCTCGCCGTGGGCGCGCTGCGCGGTGGCGTGTTTTTTGGCGGCGACGGAGTCGAAGACCAAAGAAGAGGCGCGTTGCGTGACGGGATTGACGGAGCCCTGGGTGTAGCGCTTGCCGCGGCCGGCGCCGATCAGCGTGGTTTCGATATGTTTTGACGTCATGGTACCTGGCTCACCTCTGGTTGCTCTGCACGTGCCCGTTGCGATAGCCCTTACGTTAACATGAGTTAATATAGCCATCCAGACGTTTTAACTTCCAGATACAGAAACGGCTATAATTGGCTGCCGACTGCGCATTTCTCGCCTCATCCTCCTGCCGAGCGGCGAGAGAGAAGCCCATTCATCGGTCGAGATGCCGTTCGGCAGCGTGGCCTTGTTGCGCCGTTGTGGGGGAAAAGTAACGAAATAACCCCATAAAAGGGGCGTTTGGCGGTGAACGGACGCGGATTGGCGCTTTGCCGCGGGGTTGGCTAAAATTTTCTCGTTTATTTGGTAAATAATAATGAGAACTACTATCAATCCCCGGTTGGTTTGATATGATCGCACGCTGAATTATTCCTTAATTTTGATCGGTAATGGGTGGAGGCACAGCGTGAAAACGGCTGGCAAGAATTTAAATCAAGGATCGTTCGGCCAGGGCCGGGCGCAGTGGGGCAAGGCCTTTGGCCGCAGCCTGATGGCTTCAATGGTGCTGGTCGTGGGGCTGGCCGGCAGCGCGCAGGCGGCGCCGGCGGCCAATCCGGCCGTTACCGAAAGCGTTGCGCCGACCACCGCGCCTGCACCTGCAGCCGCCGCGCCGGAAAGCATCACGCCGGTGAACCCGGCGCCAATGATCCAGCCACCGGAAACCCGCGGCATGGATCTGTCCGTTTGGGGCATGTATCAGCACGCCGACGCGGTGGTGAAAGCGGTAATGATCGGCCTGGTGCTGGCCTCGATCGTGACCTGGACCATTCTGTTCTCCAAAGGCAGTGAATTGCTGCGCGCCAAACGCCGCCTGCGCCGCGAACAGCTGGCGCTGGCCGACGCGCGCTCGCTGGATGAAGCTTCCGAGCTGGCGCAAAACTTCGGCTCGCAGAGCGTCAGCGCTGTCTTACTGAACGACGCGCAAAATGAGCTGGAGCTGTCCGCAGAGTCCAGCGACAACAACGGCATCAAAGAGCGTACCGGCTTCCGCCTCGAGCGCCGCGTGGCGGCCTACAGCCGCAACATGGGCCGCGGCAACGGTTTCCTGGCCACCATCGGCGCCATCTCGCCGTTCGTCGGCCTGTTCGGCACCGTGTGGGGCATCATGAACAGCTTCATCGGCATCGCCCATTCGCAGACCACCAACCTGGCGGTCGTGGCGCCGGGCATCGCGGAAGCGCTGCTGGCGACCGCGCTGGGCCTGGTCGCGGCGATCCCTGCCGTCGTTATCTACAACATCTTTGCCCGCGTCATCAGCGGCCATCGCGCCCAGGTAGGCGACGTGGCGGCGCAGGTCTTGCTGCTGCAGGGCCGCGATCTGGATCTGGCCGCGACGGCGGAAGCCAAGCGCTCACAGCACGCACACCAACTGCGGGCGGGGTGAGTCATGGCGATGCGCTTAAATGAAGATCTGGACGACAGCGGCGAACTGCATGAAATCAACGTGACGCCGTTTATCGACGTCATGTTGGTGCTGTTGATCATCTTTATGGTGGCCGCGCCGCTGGCAACGGTAGATATCCGCGTCGATCTGCCGGCTTCTTCCGCCAAACCGCAGCCGCGGCCGGAAAAACCGGTGTTCCTGTCGGTGAAGGCCGACAAGCAGCTCTACGTTGGCGATCAGCCGGTGAATGCCGATCAGCTGACTTCGGTGCTGGATCAACGCACTCAGGCCAACAAAGAAACCACCATCTTCTTCCAGGCGGACAAGAGCGTGGACTATGAAACGCTGATGAGCGTGATGGACACCCTGCGTAAAGCCGGCTACCTGAAAGTGGGGCTGGTGGGCATGGAAGGCGCCGCCAAGTAAGTAGCGGCAGCAAAACGATAAAGGGCGCTCAGGCGCCCTTTTTATTGATTCAGAAATATCACTCCCCGGCCAACAACGCCCGCGAACCGGCATGGCGCCAGTGGATACGGCCCGGCAGATAAAGCGCGTTCTGTTCCAGCGGCCGCTCGTCGATGAGCGCGGTGACCTGGCTGAAGCTATGTTGCGCCAGCGCCCGGCAGTCCTGAGCGACTGTGTCTATTTTCAGCGTCATGCAATCGAACAGGTAGTGATCGTCGAAGCTGCACAGGTGGATGTCGCTTTCCATCAGCTGATGCTGAGTCAGATAACGCAATACCCCTTCCAACAGGCCGCAGGCGGCGGTGAACAGCGCTTTGGGCGGACGCCCCAGCTGCGCGCACAGCTGAGCGAACATCTCGTAACCCGAGCTGGGGTGATAGCTGCCGTTGATGATCCATTCCGGTTTGCACGATACGCCGGCGCGCTCCAGGCCAAGCTGGAAGCCGGCCAGCCGATCGCGAGTCGGTGAAATGCGCGGCTGCCCGCCGAGAAAATAGATCTCATCCGGATGCTGACGCGCGACCTTCTCCACCAGGTCGGCGGTCGCATTAACCGAGTCGGTGATCACCAGCGGCAGTTCGGAACCGGCGATCAGGCGATCCATCTGCACCACCGGCAGCCCGGCGTTGATCTTCTGGTATTCCGCGTCGTTCAGCTGGCTGGAAGCGACGATCAGGCCGTCGACCTGCCGCTGCACCAGACTGTTCACCGCCATCATCTCCTGCGCCGGGTTTTCATCGGTACAGGCGATCAACAGCTGCAGACCGGCCTCGCGGCACAGCGTTTCCAGCTCGCGCGAGATCACCGCAAAGCCGTAGTTGGTCATCTCCGGCACCACCAGCCCCAGCGTGTGGCTGCGGTTGGAGCGCAAAGAGCGGGCGTGGATGCTGGGCTGATAATGGTGTTCGTGCGCCAGCGCCAGAATGCGATCGCGGGTGTCGTCGGACACCCGGTATTCCTTGCTGCGGCCGTTCAGCACCAGGCTGGCGGTCGATTTCGACACCCCGGCCAGCGTGGCGATGTCACTGATGGTAATGCGTTTATTTTTTTTCACTGACGCCATCTGAAGTCATCGGAGGATGCGTCATTCTAGCATGCATGGCGTCAGCGGCCAGTATTCCAACGCCAGCGGCGCGCTCCCGTTCAGCCGCAATTGCGGTTCAGCTGCCGGGAAGTAGCGCGCGCTCATCACCGCCTCGCCGTGGTTGATGAAAATCTCCACGCTGGAACGATCGAACAGCAGCTGCAGATGCGTGACCGGGCCGCGCCAGTAACGGTGCTCCGGCCTACCGTCGGCCAGGGAAGCGCGCGTCAGCTGCAGCCGTTCGCCGTCCCAGCTCAGCGTCATGGCGTCGCCAAAGTCGGCGCTGAACGCGCCCTGCGGCGTCAGCTGCAGCTCCGCGGCGCCCAGCGCATAGGTGGGGGCGTCATCGGCGCGGCCTTGCCAGCCAGCCCGCTCGCCGCGCAGCTGTTGCAGCTCGCGCGCCGGGCGCTGGTAGAGGCGGCCATGCTGCAGCGACAGCTCGCGCGGGCAGGTCATGGTGTGGATCCAGCCGTAACGGCGCGTCGGGTGGGCTTCTTCATCTTGCTCGGGCACGCCCATCCAGCCGAACAGCAGGCGGCGGCCATCTTCCGCCTGCGTCGTCTGGGGCGCGTAGAACTCGAAGCCGGCGTCCAGCTCGCGAAATTCGCCGTGGCTGAAGGCCGCCTGCCGGTAATCCAGCTTACCGAGCAGATAGCCGGCCTGATAACGGTTGAGATAGCGTTCCGGCTGCGGCGCCAGCCCCTGCGGGCAGCAGATCAACACGTCGTCGCCGTCCAGCGAGAACAGGTCCGGGCACTCCCACATGTAGCCGAATTCACCCAGGTCGTTCAGGCCGGAACCGGCGATCTCCCCCAGCGCTTGCCAGTCGCGCAGATCGCAGGAACGCAGCAGCAGCACCTTGCCGCGATCCTGCAAGTCACGCGCGCCGAGCACCATGTACCAGGCATCCTGATGACGCCACACTTTCGGATCGCGTACGTGGCCGCTGTAGCCCTCCGGCAGCGGCAGCACCGGCCCGAGTTTGCGGTATTCGCCCCGATCGCTTTCCTGAGCCAGGCATTGGTAAGCGGTGCGCGAGCCGTCGGGGAATTTCACGTTGCCGGTGTAGATCAGCGTGATTTTGTCTTCCGCCACCACCGCCGAGCCGGAGTAACAGCCGTGGCTGTCGTAACAGGCGCCCGGCGCCAGGGCGATCGGCTGATGTTCCCAACGCAATAAATCGGTCGATTGCCAGTGTCCCCAGCACTTGTTGCGATGATCGCAGCCCAGCGGGTTCCACTGATAGAACAGGTGATAAACGCCGTTGTGCTGGATAAAGCCGTTAGGATCGTTCAGCAAGCCAACGCTGGGCGCCAGATGCCAGGCCGGGCGGTGCGGATCGCGCAGCGCGCGTGGCTGGCCGTTCATTACCGCCCGCAGCGCCTGTTTGATTAAGCTGAGTTCTTCCATCATTGCGCGTCCGTTTTATATTTCAGCAGCAGGGAGAGCACGAAGGCGCTGCCAAAAGCGATCGCCAGGCCGAGGATATAGCTGACCAGCGAACTGGCCTGCACGATCGCCATGCCGGGGATCGCCGTCAGCCCGACCGCGTTCATGCCGACGTGGTTGGCCACCACCCAGGCGCCGCCGAGCGCGCCGCCCGCCAGCGCCGCCAGGAACGGTTTCACGAAGCGCAGGTTGATGCCGAACAGCGCCGCTTCGGTGATGCCGAGCATGGCGGAAAAGGCCGATGGCACCGCTATGGCTTTGATTTTGGCGTCGCGGGTTTTGAAATACACCGCCAGGCAAGCGCCGCCCTGCGCGATGTTGGCCATCGACCAGATCGGCAGCAGGAAGTTGACGCCGATATTGGGATTGCCGAGCAGCCCGGCCTCTACCGCATGGAAACTGTGGTGAATGCCGGTGATGACGATAGCGGAATAGAGGCCGCCGAACAGCAGCCCGGCGAACCAGCCCGCATGGGCAATCAGCGTGCTGAGCACGAAGGATATGCCGTCGCCCAGCGCGCGGCCGGCGGGGCCGATAAACAGCAGGGCGACAAAGCCTGAGATGACCACCGTCAGGAACGGCGTCAGGATCAGATCGAGCGCGTTGGGGATCACCTTGCGCAGCCGCTTTTCCAGCACGCTCATGAACCACACCGTCAGCAGCACCGGGAACACGGTGCCCTGATAGCCAATCATGGCGATCTCCAGACCGAAGAAGTTCATGGTGTGGAACCCCTCGGCGACGCCCCAGGCGTTGGTCAGCGCCGGATGCGTCAAAATGCCGCCGAGCGTGGCGCCCAGATAGGGGTTGCCGCCGAATTCGCGTGCGGCGGTGAAGCCGATCAGAATCGGCAGGATAATGAACGCCGCCGAGCTGAACATATCCAGCATGATGAACAGCGCGCTGTTGGCATCGGCCCAGCCGTAGGTTTTCACCATGCCGAGCAGCCCCATCAGCAGGCCGGAAGCGACGATCGCCGGAATGATCGGCACGAAGATGTTCGACAGCAGGCGGGCGATGCGCTGCAGCGGGTTGAGCTTTTTCGCCGCGATATCGGCGGCTTCGGCCTTGCTGGATTCGCTGACGCCCGCCGCCTTGATGAATTCCGCATGCACCTTGTTCACCAGCCCGGTGCCGAAGATCACCTGGATTTGACCGGCGTTGCTGAAGCAGCCTTTGACGCCGTCCAGTTTGCCGATGGCCTCTTTGTCCACCTTGCTGTCGTCCACCAGCACCAGACGCAGGCGCGTGGCGCAGTGGGCGGCGCTGGCGATATTCTCTTTACCGCCAAGCAGCGGCAACAGCGCGTTGGCGGTTGCGGTAATGTCCATGTTGTCCCCTTGCTAAATAAAAATGCCGCCGCGCCGTTTGCGGCGCAGCGCCGTGAATCGATGTCAGAAGAAATACTTGAATCTGGCGCGCATGCCGTAACGTTGATCGTTGTCGCCGTTGGCTATCTTGTTGTCGGCGTTGGCCTCCAGCAGCGACACATAGGCGCCTAAATACAGATTGAAATTCTTCATATTCATAATGTCAGGTATCTGATACGACGCGTGAACGGTGTGGATGTCGTAGTTGCCCGGTTCGCTGAGCGGGTTGTGGATATCGGCGGCGATCCCGGCGGTATTGAACTCTTTGATATTGTTATGGGCATAGATATAACCCAGTTCGAAGCGCCGCCACAGCACGTTGACGCCGGCGGTGAAGTCTTGCTCGCCTGAGGCATCCAGATAGGCGGTGCTCAGGTTGGCCACCACGCCGTTGTCCGGATCGGCGGCGCTGTTGTTCCAGCTCATCGTCATGCCGTAGCCGTTGCGCTTGGACTGATCGACGAAACGGCCCTGGCTGTCCCGATAGCCGTAGGCGTTATTCACCACGTTGCTTTCCATCGCCGCCGCGATGCTGAAGGCGTCTTTTTTCCAGGCGATCACCGGCCGTAAATAGGCGACGTTTTTCTTATTGTCCAGGGCGTTGCCGTGGTAGCTGTTGTCCTGGAACAGCGAAGTGCCGTCCTCCACCAGCGTGTTCAGCTCGAAATAGACATCACCGGCGTATTTGCTCAGCATCAGGTTGCCGCCGCTGCTGCTGCGGCCGCGGCCCTCTTTCATCATGTAGATATAGCCGAAGCCGTCGGCGTACAGATCGTTGGCGGTATTGCCGGAGTATTGAATGAAGGTGTCCTGATTCAGCGGGAACATGTCGTAGGCTTCAAAGCGGCCGATTTTGGTTTGCCAGTTCTTTTCATTGCCGAAGAAGAAGGCGGCGTCGTCCAGGTTCATTTTGCCGGTCATGTCCGCCAGCGGCTGCACGCTGAAGCCGGAGAAGTTGCCGTCCGGATTGCGGCGGTAGCCGTCCAGCCCGACCAGAATGCGGCCGTTGATATCCCAACGTTCTTTGTTGCCGGGTTTCCAGTCCTTGTGGTCGCTGCCTTTCAGCGACGTCAGTTGGCCGCTGCGGCTGGCGCCGTCCAGATTGAACTCCACGTCGCCGTACAGCTTCAGGTCATTGAATCCGCTCAGCTGCAGCGCGCTGGCCGGGGCAACCGGCGTTTCCGGCGTGGCGGCCTGCTGCGCAATCTGTGCGGTTTGCCGTTCGGTGTTGGCGGTGCGTTGTTCCAGCTGTTGCGCCCGACGTTCCGCCGCCGTCGCGCGGGTTTCAGCCTGTGCGGCGCGCCGTTCCGCCTGCGCCAGACGTTGTTCCAGCGCGTTGAGACGCGCCTCGATGCTGCCGCTGCCCGAGGCCGCTGCGCTGGAAGCGGAGAGGAAAAGCCCTGTTGTTATCGCCAAATAGCTGAGTTTTTTTATCATCGTCTATCATCCGGGTAAGGGTTGTTATTATTGTTTGCTAAATTGCTAAACCGGTTTTTCATGGCGAAAGATAACGAGAGCGAAGCGAGCTGGCAACTCAGTTAGCTAACCCGATTCAGCTATTGTGATCGAGCGCGCAAATCGTGGGTAAAAGAGCACGGCGAACCTGCGGATCGCCGTGAATGCTGAAGATCAACGCAGGAAAGCGGCCAGCTCGTCGGCGCGGGGCAGGGCGGTCATGGCGCCTTTGGCGGTGGTGGCCAGCGCGCCGCAGGCCTGGGCCTGGGCGATAACCGCCGGCCATTGCGTTTCCTGCGGCAATTCGTGAAGGCGCGCCAGCGCCGCTAACAGCCCGGCGACGAAGGCGTCGCCGGCGCCGGTGGTATCGACCGGCACGATCGATGGCGCGTGGAAATGGCGCAGACGCTGCCCATCGTGTACGCAGACGCCGTCGCCGCCCAGCGTCACCAGCAGCAGGCGCAGCGGATAGGTTTGCATCATCCAGCGAATGGCGTTCTCCAGATCGTCAAGATGGCTGATGAAAGCCAGCTCTTCGCGCGACAGTTTCACCACGTCCGCCAGCAGCAGCGCCTTTTGCAGACAGGGGCGCAGCGCTTCCGGCTGGCGCCAGACCTCTTCGCGGATGTTGGGATCGAAACTGACCCGGCCGCCGGCCGCCCGAATGCGTTCCATCGCGGTAAAGGCCGCGCTGCGGCTGGGTTCCTGCGAGAGCGCGATGGAGCAGAGGTGCAGCCATTCGCCCCGTTGGAAAGCCGGCAGATCGTCGGGCTGCAAAAACAGATCGGCGCTGGGCTGCACCATAAACGTGAATGAGCGCTCACCCTGCAGATCGAGATCCACCACGACCGTGGAGGTGTGGTGCTCGGGATCCGGCCGCATATGGCCGATATCCACCCCTTCATCGCTTAGCACCCGCTGCAAAAAGGCGCCGAAGCTGTCTTGCCCCACTCGCCCGATAAAAGCGCTGTCGCCACCGAGCCGGGCGATACCCACCGCCACGTTAGCCGGCGCGCCGCCGGGGCATTTGAGATAACCGTTGGCATTTTCCGGCACCAGGTCGATCACGGCGTCGCCCAGTACCCATACGCGATTCATCATGCTTAATCCCTGTTTTTGTCCTTGTCAGATGGGTTGCTAAAATAGAAGAACCGGTTTAGCAAGGCAATGAAATAATGCTCTGGGGCGTTGGGAGGGTGAGGAAGATCAATTTTTTTTCGGGGGGCGGGGGGAAGAGAACCCGCCCCGCGAGCCGGCTCGGGGGCGAGGTCGCGGGGCGGTTTAGCCCAGTTTCGGATACACGCCCGGGCCGATTGGCAACCCAAGCGCATACCAAACCAGCAGCAGCAAAATCCACACGCTGAAGAACACCACAGGATAGGGCAGGATCAGCACGTAATAAGTGCCGAGCTGCGCGTCTTTGCGGTAGCGCTGCAGGAAGCCGAGGAACAGCGGCAGGAACGGCGACATCGGCGCCAGCGGCAGCACCGCAGAGTCCGCGATGCGAAAGATCATCTGGGCGAACGCCGGGTGGAAACCGAGCAGCATAAACATCGGCACGAAGATCGGCGCCAAAATTGACCAGATCGCCGAGCCGCTGGCGATGAACATGCACAGGAAGGCGGAGAGGAACATCAGGCCGAGAAATGCCGGCGCGCCACTCATGCCGGCGGCTTCCAGCATATCGGTCAGGCCGACGGCCATAAACTTGCCCATGTTGCTCCAGTTAAAGAACGCCACGAACTGCGACAGCGGAAACACCATCACGATAAAACCCGCCATGCTTTTCATCGGATCGAGCAAGTGGTGGGGAATGTCATCCGGCCGCCGGATCTGTTTGGTGACTACGCCATAGGTAATGGCGACGGTGAAGAAGAACAGGATGATGATCGGCACAATGCCCTTGATGAACGGGGAAGGGATCACCGAACCGGTGTTCGGGTCACGCAGCGGCGCGGCCTCCGGCACCACCAGAGCGGCGATGATGGCGATAAACACCAGCGCGGCGATGCCGCTCATCATCAGCCCCCGGTTTTGCAACGGGGTCAGCGCGGCGATTTTGTCTTCGGCGCCGCCTTGCCACTTCGGCAGCCGGGGCTCGATAAACTTGTCGGTGAGCAGCGCGCCGGCGATGGTCAGCACGATCACGGAGGTGGCCATAAAGTACCAGTTGTCGATTACGCTAACGTGAACCGCGCCATCCACCGCTTTGGTGGCTTCGGTGCTGATGCCGGAAAGCAATACGTCGGTGGTGACGATCAATAGGTTGGCGGTAAAGCCGGAGGCGACGCCGGCGATCGCCGCCAGCAGTCCGGCTATCGGGTGGCGGCCCACCGCCACAAACATCAGCGCGCCAAGGGGCGGCATCACCACCAGCGCGGCGTCCGACGAGATATGGCTGAAGAAGGCGATAAACAGCACCATATAACTGGCGTAGCGGGCGCTGACGCGCGAGGCCATTTTATACATCAGCGCCTGCAGCAGGCCGACCTTTTCCGCCAGGCCGGCGCCTATCACCAGCGCCAAAATAGCCCCCAGCGGCGCAAAGCTGCTGAAGTTATGGATGATGTTGGGAAATATCCACTGCATGCCCGCCACGCTCATCAGGTTATTCACCTTGATGAGCTCGCCGGTGGCCGGATTTTTCACCGCCACGTCGAGCCAGGAAAACAGCGCGGTGGCCAGCATAAGCACCAGGATCAAATAGACGAACAGTAAAAACGGATTGGGGATCTTATTGCCGATGCGTTCCACCCAGTAAAAAACGCGTCCGGGGCTTTTATTGATTGGCGTTGTGGCCTCACTCATGATTTTACCCTCTGTGTTTGCTCTGTTGTGTGATTGTTATTATTTGATTTATTTATAATTATGCTTAGTGGCCCGGTTCTCCGGGCCCTGTCTGTTCATGCTATTTCAATGGGGAGGGTTTCACCCCCTGCGGGATTGGGCAGCGGTACGGCTGTTCGGCGCGCCGGCGTTCAAACTCGCTGCGGCAGCGCGCCAGCAGAGCGCTGTCGCTCAGCAGATCGATGGCGGTCGCCGCCATCACCTTGCCGGCCAGGCACATGCCCTTATGGGCGATAGCGGTGCGGCCCTGCGCCACCAGTTGCCAGGTGTGCAGAGGGGTGCCGAGTGCGAAACAGGGGCTAAAGCATTGGGCAGTCGGCGCCACCCAGCTCACGTCGCCAACGTCGGTAGAACCGTACAATAGGTCGTCGGATTCCACATAAGGAGCGACCTCGTCCATCAGCACCTTTTCTCCCAGCAGCTGCACCCACTCGCGCCCGGCTGCGCCGCCGGTGCGGGCAATGTTGAGTTTGGCGTTGCGCAGATCGTCGCGGCTCAGCGTCTGGCGGATTTCCTCGGCGAAGCGGCGTTCGGCGTCGCTGTACTCGGGCAGACCGAAATCACACAGGTTTTGATACATCGCGCGTTCCAGGCTGCGGTTTGGCTCATAGTTGGAGCAGGCCTTGTCGAAGCGCACTTCCATCTGGGTGTCAGTCATCAGCGCTGCGCCCTTGGCGATGTTAATCACCCGTTGGTAAATGTCCTGCGCCTGGTCGAGCTGCGGCGCGCGGATCAGATACAACACTTCGGCGTCGGCCTGTACCACGTTGGGGGAGCTGCCGCCGGTGTTGGTGACCGCGTAGTGCAGCCGCGCTTCTTGCACGATATGTTCGCGCAGGAAGTTGGCGCCGGTATTCATCAGCGTCACAGCGTCCAGCGCGCTGCGCCCCAGGTGCGGCGAGTTGGCGGCATGGGCGGCGACGCCCTTGAAGTGAAACGCCGCCTGAATGTTGGCCAGCGTACTGGTATTGAACATGCCGCTGAAGCCTTCCGGGTGCCAGGTGAGGGCGGCGTCGACGCCGTCGAACAGGCCTTCGCGCACCATAAAGGTTTTGCCGGAGCCGCCTTCTTCGCCCGGGCAACCGTAGAAGCGCAGGGTGCCGGTCAGCCGGTTTTGCTGCATCCACGCCTTGGCGGCGAAGGCGCCCGCCAGCGCCGCGGTGCCCAGCAGGTTGTGGCCACAGCCATGGCCGTTGCCGTTTTCCACCAGCGGCTGCGGCGTGGCGCGGCCCGCCTGCTGGCTCAGCCCGGCCAGCGCGTCGTACTCGCCCAGCAGCGCGATGACCGGGTGGCCGCTGCCGTAGCTGGCGATAAACGCCGTCTCGATGTCGCCCACGCCGCGCTCAACCGAGAAGCCTTCCTGCTCCAGCGCATCGGCCAGCAACGTGGCGGAATAGGTCTCGTTGAAGCGCGTTTCCGGGTGGTCCCAAATCGCGTCGCTCAGCACGCTGAAGCGGGGCCGGCGTTGGTCAATGTAGTCGTCGATAAATGCCTGCAGTGCTGAGTTGCTCATGCTTCGCTCCCGAATGTCGGCAGGTTCAGCGCCAGCGACGCCAGCGTTTTCACCGCCACCGCCATCACCTGCTCGTTGAAGTCGAATTTTTCGTTATGGTGCCCGGCGCTCAGCTCGGTGCCGAAAATGACGTATGAGGCCTGGCCGCCGCGGGATTTCACCCGCTCCATCATGTAGGTGGCGTCTTCTGAACCCGCAGCCTGTTCGCGGCGATCGACCACCGAGGTCAGCTCGGTTACCTGCTGTGCCTGGCGGCGGATGTAATCCACCCACGGTTGGGTCGGTTTGCTGCTCTGCGCAGCGCCCATCAGCGCGATGTCGCAGGCGACGCCGTGCATCTTGGCTGCGCCTTCGATGGCGTTCAGCGCCTGCTGATAGACGAACGCGTTGATCTCATTGGTGGCGCCGCGCGTTTCCACCTTCATAAACGCCCGATCGGCGATCACGTTGCGGCCGGTACCGGCCTGCAGCACGCCGACATTGATGCGCGAGCTGCCTTCGCTGTGGCGCGGGATGGCGTAAAGCCCCAGCGCAGCCTGGGCCGCTGCCAGCAGAGCGTTGCGACCGTCTTCCGGCCTGGCGCCGGCGTGGGAGGCGACGCCGCGGAAGGTGACGTCCAGCTTGCTGGTGGCCATAAAGCTGTCGCTGCCGCACACCAGCTCACCGGCCGGCACGCCGGTGCCGATATGCACCGCGGTGAAGAAATCGACGTCGTCCACCACGCCGGCCTCCACCATCGATTTTGCGCCGCGGGTGCCTTCTTCCGCCGGCTGGAAGATCAGTTTGACGGTGCCGCTAAGCTGGGGCTCCAGGCTTTTGAAGACGTGCGCCAGCCCCAGGCCGATGGTGGTATGGCCGTCATGACCGCATGCATGCATCATGCCGCTGTTGCAAGAGGCGAAGCCTTCACGGAACGGCAGGTGTTCGGGTTCCAGCAACTCGTTGAGATCGAGGGCGTCCATATCCACGCGGTAGGCGATGGTTGGGCCGGGGCGGCCGGTATCGAGCGTTGCGACGATGCCGGCGAAGCCGCCGGAAAAGTGCGGCAACCATTTTTCCAACGCCCCCTGATTGCGGGCGCGCTGTTCCTGCGCTTCCAGCTCATCGGACGAAGGCAGCCCCATGCGAGACTCTGCCTTGATGACCTCGCGGCCCAGCTGCAGGCGATAACCCAGCCGATCGAGTTCTTCCGCCACCAGGGTAGCGGTGCGGAACTCAAACCAGCCGGACTCGGCATAGCGATGGAAGTCGCGGCGCCAGGCCTGCAATTGCGGGTACAAATCGGCCACCAACATCGAAAGCGAATTAGTCATAGTGATATCTCATAAGTTATCGCGCGCTGGATCGTTCCAGGCAGCAGTTATGCTCTGAACTGAAATCAGACGGTGAAGCTATTGCAAAGAAAAAGGTGTATTTGGTTACTAACTGCCGTGAATGGCGCTTATTGGCGCAGAAAATGCGCTTAATTAAGCGAAATAAGAATTTGGTTATTTATTATGTTTTTTCCGAATGTACACAATGGAATCTGGCTAAATAAGATGCCAATATCTTGCTATTGATAAATAACGGTTATCGCCTTTCGCCTATGCCAGCCTCGATAAAATTGCACCAATTGCGTGCATTTGTGGACGTTAGCCGCCAGGGCAGCATCCGCGCCGCCAGCCGCACATCACGCCTTTCCCAGCCTGCACTGACCAAGGCCATTCAGGAGCTGGAAGAGGTGCTGGGCGCCAAGCTGTTTATTCGCCGTAGCCAGGGTGTGGTCTTGACCGACTGCGGCGATAACTTTTTCCAGCATGCCAGCCTGATCCTTGAAGAGCTGCGGGTGGCGCAGGAAGATATCCAGCAGCGGCTGGGGTTGGCGGGCGGCACGGTGAATATCGGCGTTGGTGGCAGCATTGCGCGCACCGTGATGCCGCAGGTGGTCACGCAGTTTCATCGTGAGTATCCCAACGTGAAGGTGCGCATCGTCGAGGGGCAGCTGGTGTCGATGATCCCTGAACTGCGCCAGGGCGAGCTGGATTTTACCGTCAATACCTACTATCCCAGCAGCCTCGACAACGAGTTGCAGTACGAACGGCTGATGGAAAAAGAGTATCGGGTGGTGGTGCGCAAAGGGCATCCGATGGAGGGGGCGACCTCGCTGAAACAGCTGCAGCACTGCGACTGGACCATGCCGACACCGAAAGGCAGTTATTACCGGTTATTGCACGATCTGTTCGGGGACTTGGGCATGGCGCCGTCGATCAGCGTGACCTGCGAGACCTTTATGGCTTGTACCAGCCTGGTGGCGCAGAGCGATTTTGTTAGCATTCTGTCGGTGGACGTGATTTCGGATCCGATTCTGGGCAAGCATTTGGTGCCGCTCGAGCTGGAAGAGAGTCTGCCGAAAGCGACGTTTTATCTTATCCAACGCAAGGACACCACTTTGACGCCGATGGGCGCGCACCTGGCGCGCCTGTTTCGCCTTTACTGTCGGTGATACCGAGGCCCCGGCGGGGCCTCGGTATCAGAAGGCGATCGACCCCTGCACGAAGAAGGTGCGCGGTTCGCCGACGTACTTGCCGAAGTTATTGTCGTTGGAGCGGGTGAAGTAACGCTGATCGAACAGGTTTTTCACCCCGGCGCCCAGCGTCAGGTTCGACAGCTGCGGCCCGAAGTTATATTCCCCGCGCATATTCCACACCATGTAACCG
Source organism: Serratia sp. CY33525 (assembly GCF_052169115.1). Taxonomy (NCBI): domain Bacteria; kingdom Pseudomonadati; phylum Pseudomonadota; class Gammaproteobacteria; order Enterobacterales; family Yersiniaceae; genus Serratia; species Serratia sp. CY33525. The sequence goes on from NZ_JBJNLK010000005.1 coordinate 254,147, forward strand.
GCGATATCGCCGAACTGACCATCGGCGCTTTCCTGCGTGACGTACTCCGGCCCGGTGCCCGGCGAATGCTGTTTGGACTGCGCGTAGCCGTCCAGATTCCATACCCAGCTGCCGGTGGCGTAGCGCGTGCCGACGGTATAGACCTGGCGCGAGTAGAACGGCAGGTCTTTACCGGCGAAGTCGCCCTTATCGGTGCTGGCCTTGGTGTAGGTATAGCTGGTGTAGACGCTGGCGCCGTCGAGCGCCCGGTTCAGCTCGCTGAGATCGTAGCTGAGCGCCAGCTCGATGCCTTTGTGCTTGGTGGCGCCCATATTGGTCCAGCCTACGTCGTTGCTGATGTATTGCAGCTGGTTATCGAAGTCGATGTAGAACAGCGTGGCTTCGGCTTTGACCACGGTATCGTCGTAGCGGGTGCCGAATTCATAGGTGTGCGCTTTTTCCGCCGTCAGCCCCGGCGCCGGCTGGTTGCCGTTGCCGCCTTTGGTCAGCTGGAAATACTGCATGCTGCCGAACGAGGTGTTGGCGTTGGCGAACAGCTTCCAGGCATCGGACAGGTGGTACATCACGTTCAAGGACGGCAGCGGTTCGCTGTAGCTTTTCTCGCGGCTGATGTTGTTGAAGGCATCGTCCACGTGGGTGCGGATGCTTTCATAACGCAGGCCCGGCGTGACCGTCCAGTTGCCGACGTTGATGGTGTCGTCGATATAGAACGCGTTGGCCGCGGTGCCGCCGGAGGTGTGCTGGTAATAGTCCGGGGTCTCCGGCGTCGAGCCGATATCCGCCGGGTTATACCAGGCCGAACGCGACGCCTTTTCATCCATGGTTTCATTCAGGTAACGGTAACCGAGGGTGATTTCGTGCGCCATATCCCAGAAGCGGAAGACCTGCGAATAGCTTGGTTCGATAGCCCAGGTTGAATAGTGACGCGGATAGGAGACCATGCGCCGCTGGCCCGCGTTTTTGCCGGTGCCTTCCGATTCGATATTGCTGCCGCGATAACTGTCGGTGAAGTAGGTCAACACTTCGAACTGTTTGTCGTCTTCCTGATGTTTATACTTGAACGACATATCCTTGCGGCGGCCTTCGAACTGGTCCCACGGCCGCGTGGATTGGAACGGGTTTTGCGCGTATTGCGCGGCACTCAGCCCGCCCGGCATGCCGGCTTTGGCGTCGTAGTAGTGGAAATTGGCCAGCAGCTCGTCGCGATCGCTGAACGCATAACGCGTTTTCAGCATGAAATCGTCGATGTCGGTGTTGTCGTTGTTGTCGCGGTAGCCCTGACCGTGCAGGCCGGAGTAGAGCAGCTCGGCGCCGAGGCCGTTGTCTGCGGTGCCGCCCACGGAGGCGCTGGTCAGGGTCTTCAGGCCGCCGTGGCTGGCACCCTGGGTTTGTACGCTGGCGGTGCCGCCAAACGTTTTGGGAATGTCTCGGGTAACGAAGTTGATCACGCCGCCGACGTTCTGCGGCCCGTAGCGCACCGCGCCGCCGCCGCGCACCACGTCCACCGATTGCAGATTACCGATAGACAGCGGGGCCATCGACAGCTGCGGCTGGCCGTAAGGCGCGACCGCCAGCGGGACGCCGTCCATCAAAATGGTGGAGCGCGGAGAAAGACGCGAAGTCAGGCCGCGCACGCCGACGTTGAGCGAGATGTCGCTGCCGCCGGTGCCGTTGCTGTCGCGCACCTGCACGCCGGGTACGCCGCGCAGGCTGTCGGCGATGGTTTGGTCGCCCTGTTCGTGCATCTGCTGCTGGGTGACGATGGAACGCGCGCCCGGATGGTTGAGCAGCACCGAACTGGTATCAGGGTTGTCCAGCCAGTTGCCGACGACGGTCACAGTGTCGGTATCGTTCTGAGATGAATTATCAGTAGCAAGGACAGGGAACGCGACGGCGATGGCAGCCGTCAGCAGGGAAAGCCGAAAAAGAGGTGACATAATAATGCCTTAAGAGTTTCAGACCCGGATGTGTTTTTTTAGAAAAGACAATCTTAATGATAATTATTGGCAAGTAAATAGAATTGTTACGGGATAGTTAAGTGGGTAACTAAATAATGAATGCGGGAAACAGGGCCCGGCTGGCGGGCCCTGGCGGGGGTTATTGCGGCGTAAGCCAGAAGACGCCGCTGTAATCCAGTGCGGTGAATTTCTGATGCACCATTTCGATATCCGCTTGCGGATCAATATCTTTAAACAGCGCCGGGTGCAGGAATTTGGCGATCGCCTCAACCGCTATAAAGTTGAGCGGCGTGTCGTAAAATTGATGGTAAATCGCCATCACGCGTTTTTCTTTCACCGCTTTCAGCACGTTAATGCCGGTGCGATCCAGCAGATGCGCCAGTTTCTTTTGGCTGGTGGCCATATCTGTAGCGTAACCCAGCGGCACCGCCAGCGTGCCGCGATGCCCGCGGCTCCAGTCGGCGCCGGTCAGCAGATAGAAATCCGGGTTGCTGCTGATCACCTGCTCGACGTTCACTTCACCGCCCATGTCTGAAAACAGCTTGCTGCCGATATTGTTGCCGCCGGCGGTATCGATGAACTGCCCGAAGCTGCCTTTGCCGAAGGTGTTGCAGCACTGTTCGCCTTTGATGCCGGCGCTGCGCTCGATGAAGACGCTGGGGCGCTGCTCCGGTTTCAGCGTGGCGACGCGCTGGCGCACCAGCTCGAGGCGCTGCTGATAGAGGCGAATAAAGGCGTCGGCGTTGGGCTGCTCGTCAAACACTTTACCCAACAGCGCCATGCTGGCGACGGTGTTGGTCAGCGGCTGCTGGCGAAAATCGATGATCAGCACCGGGATGCCGACTTTTTCCAGCTGGGTCAGTACGCCGCTGTCTTTCAATTTGCTCAGCAGACCGATGTCGAAAATGATCAGGTCCGGTTGGCGCACCACCGCGCTTTCCACGCTGAAATCACTGGTGTAGGGGTTGTCGAAGGTAGGGATTTGCATGACCTGCGGAAATTTTTTCGCATAGGCTTCAACCAGATCCGGTGCTTTGACCTTCAGAGAGTTGTCCCAGGCGATGATGTTTTTCAGCGGCTGCTGCGGGTGCAGAATATTCAGCGCCAGCAGCGCGCGGGCATCGGCCAGAATAACGCGTTTGGCCGGTTGCGGCAGGGTGACCTGACGGCCGGCGACATCGGTGACGACGATAGGCGCGGCTTGAGCGGCGCCGGCCAACAGCAAAACGCAGGCGGCCAACCAGCGGCCGGCTTTGGCGATAAGAACAGCGGGCATGAAGATCCTTGGGTAATCGGCTGGGAACGAGAACGCAATGATAAGCGATATCCTTTCGCTTTTTGAACTCCCTTGATGCCGATCGATTACCCCTGGCCCATCAGCGGGTCGCTGACGCTGTGTTCGCCATCCTCCAGCCGCCCCGCCAGGCGGCGCAGCCAGCCGTCGGCGCCTTGCAGCGTAAGGTCATACCAACCGCCGCTGGCGCGGGCGTCAAACGCTTGCTGGTGGCTGCCGCCCGCCGGCAGCGTGATAGGCCACGGCCCTTGCTGCGTGTAGGGGCAGCGTTCGAGGGTAACCGCTATCGCTTCGGTGCCCGGATTGTTCAGCTGCAGCAGCAGGCTGCGGCCCGTCGGGCGCAAACGCACCTCCGGCTGCGGCCGGCTCAGGGCGCCGCGCAGCTCGCGGTGAAAGCCGTTGGGGCCGAGCAACCACAGATGGTACTCATTCTCCGCCAGCCAGTCGTCGCTGACCGCCTTACCCGCCTCGACGGTAAAACGGCGCGGGATCTGCGTCAGATCCCGCCGATCGTAGACGTGAAACACCGCTCCCTGCTCGCCGGTATTGAACAGGTTCAGCGTCACGCGGCGCTGCTCGGCCGCGACGGTGGCTTCGACGTGCAGCTGGTACGGCAACGCGCGGGAAGGGCGTGCCAGGCGGCGTTGATGGGGCAAACGCTGGTGGGCGGGGGATGGCAGCGGCACCTGCGGCAGCTGTTCCTGGCGCAGGCGCAGGCCGTCGGCGGCGTGGCGGCTGGTGGCGGGCAGGCTCGGCAGCGCTTCGCCGTTAGGATCGACAAAGTTGAACGCCGAGGTGAGATCGCCGCACACCGCGCGGCGCCAGGCGCTGATGTTTGGTTCATGCACCTGAAAGCGCTTTTCCAAAAATTGCAGCACCGAGGTGTGATCGAAGACCTGCGAATTGACCCAGCCGCCGCGACTCCAGGGCGACAGTACCAGCATCGGCACCCGTGGGCCGGGGCCGTAGATGCGGCCGTCCGGCGGCGGTTGATCCTGCGAACCGGGCGGGGCCACGTGCTGGAAGATCTCGGTGTCGAACGGCACGGTCGATTTACCGGCGAAGCTGCCGTCTTCGCGCAGCGACGGCGCGGAAGGCGAAGGCATATGGTCAAAAAAGCCGTCGTTTTCGTCGTAGTTGACCAGCAGGACGGTTTTACTCCACACCTCCGGGTTGTCGGTCAGCGCGTTGAGGATCTCTTGGGTGAACCAGCCGCCCTGCACCGGGCTGGAGGGATCGGGGTGTTCCGAATAGGCCGCCGGCGCGATGATCCAGCTGACCTGCGGCAGTTTGCCCTGCTGTACGTCGGCGCGAAATCCGGCCAGCATGGCGTCCAGATCGTTGCCGTCGGCGGCCGGCAGGGTGTTGCCGTTGCCCTTGTACAGCGGCGCGGCCTCGTTGAGCGCATCGCTGTAGGGCACGAAGGCGTTGAAGTCTTTCGGCGGCCGCGCCGGATTGCCCACCTGAATGCTGGCGGCGCGGTATTGGCGAAAACCCGCCAGCGGGTTGTCGGTAAAGTTGTCCGGCAGGAATTGATACACCTTCCAGCTGACGCCGCTTGCCTCCAGCCGTTCCGGATAGGTTGTCCACTGGTAGCCGATCTCCGCCGGGCCGGGGCTGTCCCACTCGTTGACCACCACCGCCACGTCGGCGGCGGACGGGCCGTTGGTGCCGGTCCAGTGGAACAGCCGGTTGGTGTTGGTACCGGCGTGAATGGAGCAGTGATAGGCGTCGCACAGGGTAAAGGCGTTGGCCTGCGCGAACTGGAACGGCAGCTCCTGCTGGCGATAGTAGCCCATCGAGGCCGGCGTTTTGTAGGTGGGCCAGGCGCTCATGCGGCCGTGATCCCAGGCGGCTTGCTCATCCACCCACGAGTGCGGCGTGCCGGTGACGCGCTGGGCGTTGCCGCGTTGGCTGTCCAGGTGGTAGGGCAGCACCAGCCGCTCGGCGCCCTGCTGCTGCCAGACGTGGCGATCGCCGGGCAGTGGAATGGTGAAGCGATCGCTGAAGCCGCGCACGCCAGGCAGGGTGCCGAAGTAGTGGTCGAAAGAGCGATTCTCCTGCATCAGGATCACCACGTGTTCGACGTCGCGCAGGGTGCCGGTGCGGTTATTGGCGGGAATGGCCAGCGCTTTGCGAATCGAGGCGGGCAACAGCGAGAAAGCCGATCCGATGGCGGCAGCCCGCAGGATGTCTCTGCGTGAAAGGTCAGGCATGCGTCGTTAATCTCCGTCAGTGTGCTTTGAAGATAGCCGCTGACGACGATAATGGCGAAAAATAACAGGGAGATGAATGCGAGGGAAACAATGCTCCCCGGCGGGAGCATTGGGGGATAACGCTTACTGTCTGATCAGGCGGCCGAGCGCCGGCGCCGTTTCGAAATCGCTGCGGAAGGGGTTGATGTCCAGGCCGCCGCGGCGGGTGTAGCGCGCGAACACGCTGAGTTTTTCCGGGCGGCAGCTCTGCTTGATGTCGTTGAAAATGCGCTCGACGCACTGCTCGTGGAATTCGTTGTGCTGGCGGAAGGAGATCAGGTAGCGCAGCAGGCTTTCGCGATCGATTTTGCGGCCTTCATAGCGGATCACCACGCTGCCCCAGTCCGGCTGGTTGGTGACCAGGCAGTTGGATTTCAGCAGATTGGAAGACAGCGTCTCCGACACCGGTTCCCCTCTCTCGGCCGCGCCGTTCAGGTATTCCGGTTTGAAGGCGAAGTCGTCGACCGCGATATCCAGATCGTCGATATTGATGCCCGGCAGGCGGTCGATCTGCGCCGGGTAACCTTCCAGCCCCGGATAGAGTTTGACGGTGACCTGGCCGTTGGCCGCCTGCGACAGATCTTGCTGCATGGCGGCGCTCACCTGTTCCACGCTGTCGAAGCGCGTTTGGTTGAAGCTGTTGAGATACAGCTTGAACGACTTGGATTCGATCAGGTTCGACGAGGAGTGCGGGAAGGTAAATTCGCCGATGCCCACCACCGGCTTGCCCTTGGCGTTGAGCCAGGACAGCTCGAAGGCGGTCCACAGATCAAAGCCGCTGAACGGCAGCTGCCGCTCGTCCACGCCGATCAGATCGCGGCCGCGCGCGCGCGGCAAGGCTTCGAGCAATGCGGGAGCATATTGATCCGGATAATCGGAGTTGGCGCCAAGATGGGTGATCTTATCTTGCTTTTGGATATGCATATTCATTGCCCTTTGCTTGTTCGGTATTGATGTAGCGGTTAAACAGACTGCGGGTGGCGTAGATCGGCCCGACGCCCAGAAGGGCGTAAACCACCTTGATCAGGAACTGCGACAGGATCATGGTTTTGATGATGTCCCAGCTCAGCACGTTGTAGAACGCCAGCGTACAGAACACCACGCTGTCGATGGCCGAAGCCACTACGGTACTGGTGATCACGCGCACAAACAGGTAGCGGGAGTTGGTCAACTCTTTGATTTTGCAGAGCAGGTAGGAGTTGACGTTCTCGGAGATCAGGTAGGCCGCCGACGAGGCCACCAGCACCGCCATGATGCTGTGTACGATGCCGTTGTAGGTCTCGCTGTACTCCCACTGCGGAATGCTCGGCACCAGCGTCGTCACCCAGACCCCCAGGACAAAGGTCAGGTTGGCGATAAACGAGATGATGATGGTGCGCCTGGCCAGCCGCAACCCGTAGAATTCGTTGAGAATGTCCACCAGAATGAACGTGAGCGGGTAGATGAAGATCGCCGGCGGCGTGATGAGATTCAGCACCGGGATTTGGATCGGCTTGACGCCGCACAGCGTTGAGAAAATATAAATCACGCTGAGCGCCACGGTAATAATCAGGTAGGCGTACCAGGATCGTTCATGGCGATCGCTGAGCTCGTAGGCGGTTTTTTGTTGGTTGTCGCCATAGAGTTTGCGGTACAGCGCCTGCAGCTCGTGCCGGCTCAGATCTTCCGATATTTCGCTGTCGGCCAGCTCATTCAGCCCCATGGTAATGGTTTTGCCGGTGGCCAATACCATGACATTGGCCGCGATGGTGCCATGCCGGGTGAAGCCCAACAGCTTGAACTTCTGATTCGGTTCCATTTATAACCTTTCTCCAACGATGTAACCCAGGAATTGCACGGTGTCCTGAGGGCGTTTGTCCATGCTTTCGCTGTCTTTGTCGTCAACCACAAAGAAGCCGCTTTTTCCCGAGTGATACAGCAAAGGCGAATCGCAAATCAGTACCGGCGGACGTTTTATGATGATGATCTCGCCGGGAATAAATGACCCTTTAATTTCGGTCTCTATTTTCATTGCCAACATGTTCGACTCATCGCCGAAGAAATAAGTCAGAGGAAACTCGGTGACCAGTTGCCCGATCTTGCGTTGCGAGACGGCCAGATAGCGCGACTGCGGGATCACCGGAATGGCGGAAGGGTTCTTGTTGCCCTCGGTGGACAGCGTCTCGTTGAGCAGCTCCAGCTTTTCCAGATCGTAGTCTTCGATCTCTTCACAGGAGACACCGAAGAAATCGGAGATCCGATTCACGGTGGATTGCTGAACGTTGTTCACTCTTCCGTCAAGAATTTTGTAGAGAGTCGTGCGTGTCAGGCCACTGCGATTGGAAAAGGAAGCCTTGGTTTCACCGCGGGTACGCATCAGATATTCAATATTTTTAATGATGTTGATTTTGCGCTGTGCGTTGGTGGTTTTCATTGGCTGTCCTTACAAACATTACGCAGGCTTCACTATATCCTACGCACTGGCGTTGTCCAGATAAAAAGGCGCGGACGCGCGGGTAACAGGCTGATTATTGGCGGTAATTATTGTTTCTCGTCAGCCGTTTAGCGCAGTGATGTCAGCGGGGGTGGCCTGCTTTCTCTGTGCGAAAGATAAAGCCGTGTAAATCAATTGATTAGGTTTTGCTTATGGAAAAGTGAACACAAAAGCCGGTTTTATGTTTACTTTTATGTTGACCAAAACCGATTTCATGGGCTACTGTTCATGCAAGCTGAAGTTTTTCTTTATGATCAAACACGGAAGCCAACAATTTTTATAATAAAAAGCCCAGAGGGGGCGTTGCCACACTCTGAGCATAATGGATAGCTTGCTACCGACACCAGGGACCCTAACTACCACGGCCGTTTGTCTGCGCGATCGGCCTATTCTTTTGCACTAAATCTCCCTTTTCGAGCATCAAACACTCCCCCGTTACCGGAGGAGTGCATTAACGCGTGCGCGAAAATCAGAGCGATTTCTGTGAGGCCAGCGGTTTTTGCGCCCGGCTGAAGGCCAGTTTGAGCACCCAATACAGCAGGCTGGCGGCCACCAGAGAGTTGATGGTCGGCACGCCCCATTCGGTCGCCAGGCCAACGGCGCCGCCGACGATGCTGGCGACGATCGCCGCCCAGCCGATGGTCGGCGTTTCGCTCGGCAGCTGGCCGGTACGGCGGCTCTCGTCCAGGATCTTGCGGTGGCTGCGCAGCAGGTAATAGTCCACCAGCATGATGCCGATAATCGGCGGGAAGACCACGCCAAGCACCGTCAGGAAGTCGACAAAGCGGTCAAGAATGCCCAGCACCGACAGCGTGGTGCCAAGAATGCCGATCACCAACGTGGTGTAGGTGTACTTCAGCTTTTTGCCGGTGATGCCTTCCACCGCGTTGACGATGCCCAGCGAAGAAGAGTACAGGTTGAGATCGTTGACGCGCAGGGTGGAGAACACCACCACCAGCAAACCGGCGCCGCCGGCCGCTTGTGACATGATGGTGACCACATCGGCGGTGCCCAGGGTTTTGGCGATCAGGATCGCCAGGCCGTTCACCACGAACTCGCCGGCGATGATGGTGAAGAGCGTGACGCCGAGCACGTGCTTGCCGTTTTTGGAGTAACGGGTCAGATCGGGGGTCATCAGGCTGGCCACGATGGCGCCGCCGACGACGATGGTGATGCCGGCGCTGATGGTCAGCGGTTCACCCGGCGGCGCCAGCTGGATGATCTCCTGCAGGTTATGGCCGGAAAGCGCGGTCACCGAAATATAGGCCACCAGCATGATGAACATCGGCACCGCGATACGGGCGGCGATGCGCAGCGCCTTGAAGCCGAATGCCACCAGGATGGTCAGCAGCGTGCCCGAGAGCCCGGCGGCCAGGCCGAAGCCCAGCTTATTGCCGAGCGCGAAGTCGAGCGACTTGGCGAAAATGGCGTTCTGAATGCCGAACCAACCCAGCAGGCTGACGGCCACCACCACGCCGATCAGCACCGAGCCCAGACGGCCGAAGCCGCACCAGCGCGCCAGCAGGCTGCCGGAAATGCCTTCGCGCATGCCCGCCAGCCCCAGGCCGTAGGTCACCACGCCGAAGATCAGGCTGCCGACGAAAATGGCGGTGAAGGCGTCAATCAGCGTCATGGAGTTGCCGAGTACGGCGCCGAGCATGAACTGGTCCAGCGCGGTCAACATGCCCATATGCACGATGGCCACGCTTAAAAACGAAACTCGTTTATCCTGCGGCACCCGGGTGAGCGGATAATCTTCGATCTTTATCACGGTGAGATCTTCCTTGCGGTTCAAATAAACTGAATGCCTTTGGTTATCAGGCGATCGGGAATGTAGTTATCCAGGTTGGCGTATTTGCAGTATTCCTCAAATTGCTGCTGAGTATGCACGTTGGCCTTCTGGTAAATGTTATAAATACGGTTTTCGATGGTCTTATTGCTGACGTTATAGATTTTGGCGATCTCTTTCACCGTAAATCGTTGCAGCATAAGGAAAATGACATCGAGTTCGGCACGGGTGAACAGCTCGTTATTGACTTCGGTGGTCAACACGCTGGGTTTTTGCTGATTGATGTATTTCAGCGGCGACAGGCTGTTCATCGGCTTGGCGTTCCAGATCACGCCAATCACCTGTTTGTCATCGTTGTACACCGGCAGCTTTTCGCTGATAAACGGCGTCAGGCTGTCTTTGCCGTACCAGTAGTGCGTTTCTATGACCGTGACCCGATCGCGCGCCGCTTCGGTCATCTTGTCATGCTCGATAAAGTCGGCGGCGGAGTCGGCCCAGTCGGCGGGGAATTCGTGGTCATATTTACCGGCGACGTCGAAATTCAGCGGCGTATTGGTATAGAGATAAGCGGCGCGGTTCATATAGAGGTGGCGGGACAGCTGATCTTTGATGCCCCAGGGTTCGCTCAGGTGCTCCATCATGGTGATGAGGCCCTTAAAATAAGATTCATTATTTTTATGCGATGAACCCATACCCACCTCTGTGCCGCTCAGGCTGCTTTACAGGCTTTTAGCCAGGTAATGGCGGGTGTGGCGATGCGCATAGTCGCCCAGCTCGCCGTAGACCCGGTAGCCCAGTTTTTCGTAGAAGCCTCTGGCCTGGAAATCGAAGGTATCGACATAGGCCATATGGCAACCGCGCTTGCGGGCTTCTTCTTCTGCCAGCTCCATCAATTGGCGGCCGTATCCGCTTTTGCGGCATTGATCGCCGACCCACAGATACTGCACTTCCAGGCCGCCCCACCAGGTGCGTGCGACCAGGCCGCCGACGATCTGCTGGTTGTCGTCGGTGACGGTCAGGAACAGCGGGTGAATGTCTACGGGCTGGGTTTTGTGATTGTGCGCCCAAAGGCTGTCGATAACGAACTCTTCATCCTGCGGGTTGGGTTTGTCGGTGATATTAATATTCATTTTTAATATAATTCCCTGATTTAATTATTCAAAACCGAACTAGGCGCTTTCGCTCCAACCGCTTCTAATATCACTTTAATTAATGTATTTCAAGGGTGGTTTTCACCCTTTTCCACCCGGTGAGCGGGCGCTTATAGTAGGCGTCACAGGGAGAAGAAAATAGTGAACAGGCGGTATTAAAACGCTGAAATGCCCTGCCAACACCATCTATTCCTACTTGCGCCTCACCAGGGCCCCACCGGGAAAACTGCAGTACTGTATGGCTCCACCGGATAGAGCAAGCTCACTTGCCGACGGGGGAGCCACTTTGTTTTTTGACGCCCCCATCCGCGACCACCCTTCACCGTCTCAGATAGTAAACACTCTTCTCATCAGAAGATATGCGCCGCAGATGAAAATGTGGCCGATACCTTCTGAGACGCGGATTCAGTCCTCTGCGATGACGCTGCTCAGCGCCGGCTCGATGGCCGCGCCCAGCATGGCGCCGTGCCCTAAGGCGGGCCACTCCCGATAGCCGACGGTGAGACCGCCGAGCTGCGCCAGCTGTTCGGCCAGCAAATGCGTTGCATCCGCCGGCAGAGTGGGGCTCTTCACGCCGGGCGGAGCCGCGCGATCGCGTTCCGCCAGGCCAACCCACAGTTGCAGCCTTGTCGCCTGCACCGCACGTCGTTCCGTCATCTGCTGCGCTTCTTGCAGGATCATGCCGTTGCCCCACCACAGTGAGGGTTCCACGGCGATGTAGCGCTGGAAGGCGGCGGGATGGGTGAACAGCGTGTGCAGAACGAAAAGCCCGCCGTAGGAGTGGCCCCACAGCGTTTGGCGCTGCGGATCGACCGCCATTTTGGCGGCGATCGCCGGTTTGATCCGAGTTTCAATCAATTGCAGGAACGCATCCGCGCCCCCGCCGGCCCGCGGCGCTTTCTTCATGCCTGCCGGCAGAGGGAGCGTATAGTCGTAGGCGCGGCCGGCGGCATCGATGCGCAGATCGTTGTCATAACCGATCATCACCAGCACCGGCGGCCGCTTCGCCGCTGCCAATTTGGCCAGTAAGGCGGCGTTCAACTCCATCAGCACCGCATTGCCGTCGAGGAAATAAATCGTTGGATAGCCGTCAGGCGCAGGCGCCCGACGCGGCTGGGCGATGCGAACACGGTAATGCCGTTGGCCATCGGCGGAGGTGAAGCGCAGATCGCTGAAACGATAATCCGCAGAATCGCTATCGGCTACGGTAGTGCCGATCTTGCGTTCCAAATCGGGCCTGGCCAGCACGGAGCCCGGCAGCCAAAGGCCGATGGCGAGCGCCAGAAGCGCGGAGATAAAATGCCGGTTGGACAAGAACATGCGGATCAACATCCTCGAAAAAGGCCGATAGTAGCATCCGTTCGCGTCAGGCAAAAACCTACCTTTAGGGTGGACATTCCGGCCGCGAAACCCGGAAGCGCGCCGCCAGTTGCTTTGCCGGGTTAATAGCAACTCATTGTTATTATTGGTAAGTCAGGAATAAGAAGGATTAGCATTAATTAGAAATGGTTATGATTTTTATTGGAGGAGAAACGGCGAGGGCGGATGAAAACACACGGTTATCAACGATTTTGAGCAAAAAAAGCCCTATAAAATAGGGCAAAGACACACAACAACACCAGGGAAACTTTCCGGTATCTTATATTATAGCTTCCTATACATATAGAACATTTTATTATAAATATGTAAGTGATTCTTATTAATCGTTTAATGCCATTATTTTTCAAATGGTTATGTGGTCTGGCTGAGGTATTGTTCTTGGGGCGGGCGTGGGCTGCCAGGGATTGCCGGCAGGGGTTTTGCTGTAACGGCGGCATGAACCGGCGAGATCGGCGGCCCGATAACCCTCAGGGCAATACCGGCCGGCAGGCCGCGAACATGCCGGCAGGTATTGCCGATCTTCACCGTGGGGCCAGGTGAAAATCAGTGCTGTTGCAGCGTCAGCATCTCGCCAAGCAAAACATCGGTCGGCGGCAGGATATCCGTATCCAGCCCGGCGGAAGGGGTAAAGGTCAGCTCGCCAAAAATGATTCGGCCTTGCGAGATGTAGAAATCAACGCGAACAAACTCGAAGGGCGCCGACAAGCGCGAGGCGTACTCAAACAGCTCATCGTAACCCTCTGGCTTCACGAAGGCGTCTATTTCTTCCTGGCTCAATGCCAGGCAGTCCTCGCTGTAGCAGAGAAACTTGAAATCTTTGTCAAAGAAGTAATACTTCGGCGACCCGGTATCCCTGCCGACACACAGTAAGGTGCAGTAAGGCACGCCGCGGAAGCAATAGATCTTATAGTCTTCAGGCCCGTGACCATTGGCAGATTCGATATACTTCTCGCCAATGATCTTTTTTTGTATCCCTTTGTAGTTGAGTTCTACATAGGTTTTCCAATAATCGTCTTTCATCCAGCCGTCGATCAATTTTTTGGCGCTCGTGATATTCAGCAATTTTTTATTCTGGCAAATCAGGTTATACCCGGAACCGTGATTCCCTTTGATCACAAATTTGTCCGGCAACGTGTCCCACGGAATATCGTTTACTGAATCGCAGGCAAAGTACAATTCATTCAGGATCTCTTCGCACCCCTTTTCTTTGATGTACTCTCTCACCGCATATTTATCTGCGCATTGCTTCACCAACGCATTGTGACTATAGCCATTCAACTTCAGGTGATTGATCTTTTCATTCCAGGTGGACGGCGTCTGCAAGTTTAACGGTTTGCCAAACGCTTTTTTGTAGAGCAATCTGGCCTTGAATTCGGGGGCCAATACGGCCAGCTGCTTTATAATAAATTTAATAATTTGTCTTTTCATATACGTCATTCCATCATAGCGCTGTGATAATGATTAAGGCGTGCTCGCGATTAAAACGTGGGAGAGACACCTTCACTTCGCCATTGAATTGCACTCGGCGTTGTACTCAGATCAAACGGCTGTTGTTCTAAAGCGCGATTAAGAATACGGGCCGATCGCCACGCCATCAGGCTCAACTGCGGATCGGCAATGCCGTGATTATGCATACTGGCGTTCATGGCGAATAAGCAGTTCTCCGCAGGGCCTTCCCACTCAAAGGTAAAGTCGGGGGCGATGCGGTATTCGCCATCCGCAGTGGTCAGCAAACGGTGGGCCAAAGGCTCAAGGAACTCTGGCGTTGCCGATTGGTAACCGGTGGCAAAGATCACCACGTCCGCCTTGAAGGCTTCTTCGCCGTGATCGAGATGATGGCGCGTTTCGAGTTGGTAGGCGTTATCCAGCGTGTGTTTCACGGCCGTCAGCGAACGGCTGGGCAGCAGGCGCACCCATAATTTCTCGCGCAGGACGTCGAAGCGGTGGTACATGGCGCGATAAATCGCCAGCAGCGACTCACTGGTGATGCCGTCTGAGGTCATCTTCTGTTCGGCCAGCATATGCCGCTTGGCCACGCTATCCAGCGAGTAAAAGCTCTCGACGTAATCGGGCGTGAAATATTCGTTGGCAAAGGCCGCTTCATCGAGCGCGTTGTAATTGTTGCGGCGCGATATCCAGTCGAGCTGTTCCGGTTGCCCCCATTCCCCTTTAAAAATATTCAGGAACAGGTCGGCGCCGCTCTGGCCGCCGCCGACGATCGCCACGCGTTTGCCTGTCAGATCGGGGTTGCGCAGCATCATTTCGCTGGCATGGAAACAGCGATCGCTTTGCACCGTCACGCAATCAGGCAACTTTATTTTCTTGCCAATCCCAATGCTGACGTGCCTGGCGTGGAAGACCTTATTCGAGGTGGTCACCACGAACTGACGCTGCCGATCGTCAAACTCGACCCGTTGAACGTCTTGATTAAATGCTAATGAGCGCATGCCGCCGGCGGCCCAGGAGAGGTAATCGGCGAACTCTTCACGCGATGCGGTGCGCTGCTCCGTGGTCAGGAAACGGTAGAACTTCCTGTTTTTTACCAGATAGTTGAGAAAGCTGTACCGGTTGGTTGGGGCAACCGCGCTCACCAGGTCTTTTAAAAAGTTGGTCTGCATGCTGCAATCCGCCAGGATCATCCCTGGGTGCCAGGAGAAATGGGGTTTGCGTTCCAGGAATTGCCCCGTAAATCCCTCTATTTCACTCCCTAAGGCCGCCAGGCTAAGATTCGACGGGCCAAGGCCAATACCGATGATATCCAAACGCTGATTCATTAATAAGCTCCAGTATAATGAGAATAATACCCAGAAATACGGCTGCAGAAGGGCGGCTTATAGCAACCAGGCTGCCTTTTTCTTATAAGTAAGCTTCACGAATTAAATGTAATTAAAGGTGTGCGGGCCAAAAATACCGCATTATTTAAATGCCCGTTTAGAATTCGGTAGCTCATCAGGCAAAGGCTACGGGCGTATTTCTTTCCATGAAAGTCCCAATGAAAGCTTGCGTGTGTTTATAATTAACTCGTTTAGGTATAAATCCGATAAAGTCTTATTTATCATTCCATAAAAACGCCAACCCAGGGAAAAGAAAAGCCGTTGGGTTTTCATCAGTTGTTCTCGTGTCGACGCTGGTCTGCGTTCGTCTTATGTCTCTGGGATCAAGTATTCGTTGCCTAGAATAGCCCTAAAATGCGTCCTGGGAAGGTGAAATAACATGATATTAGAAGCAGAGGGCGTTTTGAAAATATGAAATTAAAAGTGAAATTATGAAATCAGCTTATTATAATTTATTTTTTGCCATATAATTCAACATGTTGAGTTGTTATTCGTAATGACGTGGCGAGCCAGTGAGCTGGGGTTTTTCCTGCTGCAGTGAGCCTCTTCCTTCGCTGTATCCCTCCTGAATCCTAAGTATTCCCTCCCTGCGGGCACTGATCGGCTGAGCAAAGATTGCTCATGCTGCATGCAAAATGCGCTGTTCGTTTAGTGGACACCGGCTCAATGCCGGCGGAAGGTCAGAGAGGCTGGCCGTCACGCTCGACGTGGTTACGTTGTGAGAAAGACTTGTCTAACCGCGCGGCGGTTAATTGTTCGTGTGATAGGAAGATTCTTATGTTTCAGCTATAATCCGCGCCAGGAGTAGGTCTAAGAGAGCGATTATGAGGTTCTTAATCAATAACCGAATTATCTTCGATGAGGATAACTCGACGCTGGCGTTGGCGGAGGAGAACCTCGAACCGGTGACGCTCACCACGATAGCCAATCGTCTGCTCGCGCTGTTGGTAAAAAATAACGGCATCTTGATTAGCCGGGACTTTATTTTTTCCACCGTCTGGGACGATCATGGCAAAACGGCCTCGAACAGTAACCTGAACAACTATATCGCCAGCCTGCGTCGTACATTTGCCGGCTTGGGAGAGAGCGAAATTCTGGTTACCGTGCCGAGGCAGGGATTTATGTTTACCGCCGCCAGCATTCATTCCGTGGCGGACAATATGACGCAGGACGAAAGCGTTCCTGCCGCGCCTTTACCCGTCCGGCGCCGTTGCGATGCCATTTTACCTAAGGTAACGCTGCTGTTTATCGGGATTGCGTTGGTATTGGCGGGCGTTTACTTTTTTACCGAACGCTACGACACCGCTTATCAGACCCAGATCGCCAGCTACAAATCTTGCCGCGTGGAGACGCTGAACGCCAGCGAGCGGATCGACGAGCGGTATATTGCCGACGCCCTGGAAAGGCTCAAAAGCCGTGGCTTTGATTGTGATGTACCGGCAACGGTTTATTACTCTCGATTGACATACCATTATACGAACTACAAAAAGCTGATTGATTTCATCTCGTATTGCCCGAAACACCGCGTTAAGAATATGGATGCGCACTGTGAAGATGAGTTTGAGGTGATCAATGAAGGTTAGCTCGCGCCGTGCTTTCTACCTGGCATTATCTGCTGCTATTGCCCTTGTTATTGTTATATTGATTTATTTATTGACCGCCTCGCGAGATTTCCCTGAGTGCAATGCGTCTTTATCGACGACGCGCATGACGCCGAATGGGACGGTAACCAGCGGTTTGTACGTGAACATCGTGCGTTCGGGATGGCGCCGCGCGACCATTACGCTTAACGGTTTAGCCTATCGGGATGGAAAGAAGCAGGTGATAGCCCGCGTGCTCGAAACGAAGTATCACTATCATCGTGGGTACTACTATGTCGCCATTGAAAAGAAAATCCTTCAATCCATGGATAACTTCACCTACTCCGATGCGCAGACGTTTCTGTTGGGTGAGGAAAAACATTACTATGTTTTAAAAATTGCCAAATTGAATGATGACAATTTTATTATGTACTACGGCAGGCAGCCTGAGCTGCTGTGTTCCGTAACCAGAAAATGATGGGAACATCCCATAATGAGACGATTATGGGATGTGGTTGGTGATGGCGTGTATAGCAAATAACGGCAGGTTGAACGTGTCCGTGAACGGACATCTTGCTGTTTTTGTATCACTGGTAGTGAAAAACGTTACTCATTTATGGAATATAAACCACTTCGCAAGGTTGGCGGCCTGCATTTTCTCGGCAGGATACGAGCATTTTCTCTTCAAACTGCCTGTTATCCTGCGTGATTTTGTTATAGTAATAAACTTTAGTCTTTTTCTGGCAATTGACATAGGCCTTTACCATGTCGGTTACCGTTTCCTTCTCTGGGTAATCCCACCCCATGTTGTATATTTGGCAACCCGCGAACTGAGTGCCGCTGAATAGGTTGTTACGCACGGAGTACTGATGGCTGGCCATGATCAATGCAGCGATACTGATGAATAGGATGAGATTAACCCATTTATTCCAACTCTGAAACTGCCGCCAGGCCGATAATAATTTTCCGCTACCACGCCCTCTGGGGGCGGCTTGCCCCGACGGTTGTGTGGGAACAACGGTTTCCTCCATTATGTTTTGTTCTTTTTCCGGTTCGGCAGTGGCGTGTCGGCTAATTTTTTTTGCGACGAACTTAAAGCCTTGCCGGGGGTAAGTGATTATCAACTCCGTCTCGCCAAGTTGCGCCAGATGGCGACGCAATAGTGAGATATAGTTATTCAAGTTGCTGTTTGTTCCTTTTAGTCCTCGTTCTTCCCAGACCTCTTCAAGTAATTGTTGACGCTTAATCAACATTTCATTGTTCCTGACGAAAATAGAAAGCAAACGGCAAGCCGCGGCCGCTAGCGGCTGCATATTTTGCGGGGCATTGACGCTCTCCAGGGTTCCTTCGTATTCATTGAACTTAACCCTTCCATTTATAATGAAAATCATAGGAATCCTCTCATTTTTTGTTTCGGGAAGGGATTTTGCGCTGAGAGGTTATATTTTTCAATAACCCTGATTCTCTGTATTTTCCAATAATACTGATATCTGTCACTAAGTGATAATTTATCCATAATGAATTTTTTATGGAGATCTAATTATTGAACTAAAAGATGTCATTTTTAGATTCTATGTGTAATTTAATGGCATTATTTGGTTTTTAATATCGTATTTGTCGTGTTTGATGAAATAATATTTCAAGATTGAGGCTAGAGCGCTAAAGTGGCTTCACCCCGGCGATGGAGGATTTCATCGGTTGGGAAAAACAGGAGAGTAATTGGTTTATTCCTTGAATAGTATGTGGCTGACCTATTAACCATGGTTATCCACTACATCAGTAATAGCCGCGTGAAAAGGCAGCTTGGTTTTTTAAAGCATCAGGCCAGGCCGTTGATACACATTACTCATTGTTAAGAAAATACCTTATGTATTAATACGATTAAGGATAATTGGTTATATGAAACTGAATAAAATCATGCTGGCTGCCGTTATGGCGTTTGGTGTTTCTTCTCTGGCTCATGCTGCTAATCAGGGCAGTGGCACTGTGACCTTCAGCGGTTCCATTATCGATGCGCCATGCTCCATTGCACCTGAGTCTCTGGATCAGACCGTTGAGCTGGGTGCCATCTCCAACGTGGCGCTGAAAAACGGTAGCAAGGCATCGACCCCGCGCGATTTTCATATTCAGCTGGAAGGCTGCGATCTGAAAACGGAAGCGCCAGGGAAAAATAACACCGTTACGCTGACGTTCAACGGTACCGCTTCGGAAACCGACAAAAAACTGCTGGCTATTACCGGTGAGGCGAAAGGCGCGGGTATTGCTATTACCGATGCTAACAAGAACCTGATCGAACTGGGCAAAGCTTCCAATGCGATTGAACTGCAAAATGGCCGTAACAAACTGAGCTTTGCTGCTTATCTGCAGGGCAGCTCGGCTTCTGATTCGGTCATCGTTCCTGGGGAATTCCAAGCCGTAGCCGATTTCACTCTGGCATATCAGTAATCTATTACCCGGTGAAATACGCGTGATTATCGGCATGCGGGGGAACTCGCATGCCATTTATAAATAAACGTTATTTCAAAAGGGAATGGTAATGAAACTTGGTTTAACAGGTGTGAAAAGAGTTCTCCTGTTTTTGGGAGTGCTAAGCGTTGAGGGAACAGCTATATCTTCCCCTCTTTTTCAGGGGCGGATAAACATGCAGGGCGCCATTAATGATGCTGCTTGCGCCATTGCTACAGAGAGCCGTGAACAAGTTTTTGATCTGGATGTTACGTCATTTTCGGATATTTATCCGGGCGGCCAAGGAAAAGAAACCCCCTTCAGTATCCATCTGGTGAATTGTATTTCAGCGCTGGGGAGTAACTCAATATCTGAATGGAGACAGTTTCAGATAACTTTTGACGGCAATGTTGACGGGCAGATGTTTGGCGTGGGGGGGAAGGCGTCGGGTGTGGCACTGGCTATCAGCGATGTGGATGGCAATATCGTCAGGCCGGGAATACCTCTGCCGCTAAGTAATAATTCATTTAAAAATGGTCGATTGGATTATGTCATGAAGTTGATGACTAACAGGCAGCCATTTAGATCGGGTGAGTATTTTACTTCGGTGAGATTCAAAATGGATTATTACTGAGTCGGCCGGCTATTTCAGGGACGTTTATAGTAAAGGGTTTGAATATGATGTTTTTGTCTGCAGGAAAGCCGTTTCGTTTACCCATTCTGAGCGTCTGGATAGCGCTGGCATTGGGCAGCCTGGTGACCAATGCTGGAGCCGTGGAGGAAATCCAATTCAATACCGACGTATTGGATATAAACGATCGCAAAAACATCGATCTGAGCCAGTTTACGCGCGGCGGTTACATTATGCCGGGGACTTACGGCATGACGGTGCATGTCAATAAAAGCGATCTTCCTGAGCAACAGGTGCCTTTTTATGTCCCTGAGGACGATCCCAACGGTAGCCGCGCCTGTGTAAACCGGGCGCTGGTGGCACAGTTGGGGCTGAAAGAGGCGATGCAGAAGGAACTGACCTGGTGGCACCAGGGAGAGTGTCTGAATGAAACCAGCCTGAAGGGCATGGAGGTGCGAGGCGATCTGGCGTCGTCGTCGCTGTATCTCAGCATCCCACAGGCTTATCTGGACTATATCTCGGAGGATTGGGAGCCGCCATCCCGCTGGGACGAAGGCATACCGGGAGTGCTGCTCGATTACAACCTTAATGCGCAGGCGCAACGTCAGTTAAAGGGCGGTACGCGGTCATACAATGCCAGCGGCAACGGCACGGCGGGCGCCAACATGGGGGCCTGGCGGCTACGGGCCGACTGGCAAGCGAGCATCAGCCACCAAAGCGGGGCCGGGCAGGGCGCGGAAAAACGGTTGGAATGGAGCCGTTACTACGCTTATCGGGCTTTGTCAGCGCTGCGTTCGAAATTGACCGCCGGTGAAGATTATCTCGATTCCGGGCTGTTCGACAGTTTCCGCTTCGGCGGCGTGAGCCTGCGTTCCGACGACAGTATGTTGCCGCCCAACCTGCGCGGCTATGCGCCGGAGGTGGTGGGCGTGGCGAAAAGCAACGCCAAGGTAATCATCAGTCAGCAAGGACGGGTACTGTACGAAACCACGGTAGCGGCGGGGCCGTTCCGCATTCAGGATATTGATGATGCGGTGTCTGGTGAATTGAATGTGCGGGTGGAAGAACAGGATGGCAGCGTACAAGAGTTCACGATGAACACCGCCAACATCCCGTATCTGACTCGTCCCGGGTCAGTGCGCTATAAGCTGGCTTTGGGCAAACCCTCCGATATGAATCACCGTTATCGAGGGCCGCTGTTCGGCACCGGCGAGTTTTCCTGGGGGGTGAGCAACGGTTGGTCGCTGTACGGCGGTGCACTGCTGGGCGGGGATTACAATGCTGCGGCGCTGGGCATCGGCCGCGATCTGATGCTATTGGGCGCGATGTCATTCGATATCACCCAGTCGCGCGCCAGATTGCCCTACGACCGCGAGACGCTGAGCGGCGGATCATACCGGCTCAGTTACTCGAAGAGTTTCGACGAGCTGGACAGCCAGGTCACTTTCGCCGGCTACCGTTTCTCGGAGCAGAGCTTTATGAGCATGAGTGAGTTTCTGGACGCTCGTCAGTTCGGGCGACGGTTCGGCAACAGCAAGGAGATGTACACCATCAGCTATAGCCAGCAACTGCGCGAGCTGGGGCTGAGCGCGTACTTGAACTATAACCACCAGACCTATTGGGATCGGCCGGCTAACGATCGTTACAACCTGACGATGTCGCGTTATTTCGATATTGGCCGGTTCAGAAGCCTGAGTTTGTCGCTAACGGCTTACCGCAACCGCTACAACGAGCGTAACGACGACGGCGCCTATTTGTCGCTGTCGGTGCCGTGGGGTAATGGCGCCAGCGTCAGCTATAACGCCACGCTTAACCGCAGCGACAACACCCATCGGGTGAGCTATTACGATCGCCTCGACGAGCGCAGCAACTACCAGCTCAGCGCCGGCGGCTCGCGCAGCGGCGCGAATTTGAGCGGCTATTACACCCGCGATAGCGATATGGCGCGCGTTAGCGCCAACGCCAGCTATCAGCAGGACAGGTACAGCGCGATCGGCCTGTCGGCACAGGGGGGCATGACGCTGACCGCCGAAGGCGGTGCGTTGCACCGCAGCAACATACCGGGCAGCACCCGGCTGCTGCTGGATACCGAAGGCGTGAGCGGGGTGCCGGTGCGCGGCTATGGCAGCGCCGCGGCGACCAATCGCTGGGGTAAGGCGGTAGTGACGGACGTCAACAGTTACTACCGCAACAAGGCCAGCATCGATCTCGACAAGCTGGGGGATAACGCCGAGGCCACCAAATCGGTGGTGCAGGCGACGCTGACGGAAGGGGCTATTGGTTACCGCAAGTTCGCGGTGATCGCCGGGGAGAAGGCGATGGCGGTGATCAGGCTGGCGGACGGCAGCGAACCGCCGTTCGGCGCCACGGTGCTGAACGCCCGCAAGCAGGAGACCGGCATCGTCAACGACGGCGGCAGCGTTTACCTGAGCGGCATCAACGCCGGCGAGCGCATGACGGTGCGCTGGGGCGGGGCGGGGCAGTGCGAGGTGCAGATGCCAACGCCGCTGCCGGCGGAGATGTTGACCACCAATTTACTGCTGCCGTGCCGGGCGCTGAGCGCGGGCGACGGCGGTAACGAACACTGAATTTAGGAGTTTTTATGATGAGCAAACGTCACGTTATCGGCCTGCTGGCTACCACTTCGCTGCTGGCGGGGGCTTTGACCCCTGCGGCGAATGCCGCCATCGCGCTGGATCGCACCCGGGTGGTGTTTGATGGCAGCGTGCAGTCGGTGAGCCTGAGCGTCAGCAACCAGAACAAGCAGCTGCCGTACCTGGCGCAGGGCTGGCTGGAAGACGAGCAGGGCAACAAGATCCAGAGCCCACTGACGGTGCTGCCGCCGGTGCAGCGCATCGAGCCGGGCAAGCCGAGCCAGGTGAAGATCCAGGCGTTGCCGGCGGCGAAGATGCTGCCGCAGGACAGGGAGACGCTGTACTACTTCAACTTGCGCGAGATCCCGCCGAAGAGCAACAAGCCGAACTCGCTGCAGATTGCGCTGCAGACGCGCATCAAGCTGTTCTACCGCCCGGCGGCGATCGCGCCGGAACGCAATGCCGCGCCGTGGCAGGAGCAGCTGACGCTGACCAAACAGGGCGACAAGTACATCGTCAATAACCCGACGCCGTATTACGTCACTATCGTCGATGCGGCCAGGGGCAAAGGTGTGGCCAGCCCACATAATTTTGAACCGTTTATGGTGCCGCCGAAGGGGCAGATACCGTTGACGGTGAGCGCCTCCAGCGTAGGCGGTAGCCCGGTGCTGACCTACATCAACGACTACGGCGGCCGTCCGCAATTGGCGTTTAACTGTCGCGGCGGGACTTGTTCGGTGGCGCCGGAGAAAAAATCGTCTTAATGACGAGATGGCGATTGGTTGACGTCAGTACCAGTGTTCAAAGCCTAGGGGGGCAGATGAAAAGCCTGTTATTGCGCCTGACGCTCGCCCTGAGCGCGAGCATGAGTTCGTATTGTTCAGTAGCTACGACGGACAACATGTTATTGCATGGAGCGTTGGTTACGGAGCCATGTACGTTGCGAATGGGCGATGAAGATATTCAATTGGAGCTGGATCCGGTTATTGACAAATACCTCTACATGCACAGTCGCACGCCGGCAAAGCCGTTTAGCCTGACCTTACAGGATTGCGACGTCAGCGTGGGAAAAACGGTAAAGCTCACGTTTAGCGGTACTGAAAGCGCCGCCTTGCCCGGCCTGCTGGCTTTGGATGGCGGCAGCCAGGCCAGCGGCATCGCCTTAGGGATAGCGACGGCGGAGGGGAAACCCGTCGTATTGAACAAGCCAGGCCAAGGCTATGCGCTGGTTAACGGCACCAACAGTTTGCAACTGCAGGTTTACATCCAGGCGGAGGGGGAGGCGATAGCGCAAAAGAAAATCAGTCTTGGCGCATTCTCAGCCGTCACCACTTTCGGTCTGGAATATGAGTGAAGGCGGGCTGCGACAGTTACTCAGGAGGGGATGATATGACAAGGGAAAAAGCGAGAGTGCATCGCTCATATTCATATGTTGCTTACGAACTCTGCTATTACGCCGTATTGGGCGGGCTGGCGCTGATGGTGCCACTCATTATTATGACAACGCTGTGGCTCATGCCTGCAGCGCAAGCGGCAAACGAGCTCGATACCTACGGCGCCGACGGCGTGCTGCATGTGAGAGGGGTTTTGACGGAAAGCGCCTGTCGGCTGGAGATGGACAGTGCCAGGCAAGACATACGTTTGGGCGATATCGGCACCGCGCAGTTGCGGCGGGCGGGGGATCGTGGTGAACCGGTGGCATTTTCCTTGAGGTTACGCGATTGCCTACGCAGCGTAGGCGCCGGCACCAGAGATGAACGCACCGGATCTTTGAGCTGGGCGCCTTATCAACCGGCGGTCACTATCGGTTTCAGTGCTCCTGCGGATGCGGATAATCCGCAGTTGGTCAAATTGGTGGGCGTTTCAGGCATCGGGCTGCGGGTAACGGATGCCGCGGGGCGTGATGCCCGATTGGGTGAACGCGGCGCCCCGCTATTGCTTGAGCAGGGGAACAATGTACTTACGTATAAGGTGGCGCCGGAACGAACCCCGGCGCCATTAAGGGCCGGTGCTTATGCCGCAACGATAGATTTCAGGCTGAATTATGACTGACGGAGCGAAATAAATGGCAAGTGTGAGAGGAAAACTCCGGGTGGCGGCATGGCTGTTTTTGGCATTGTCGGTTATACCCGCCGGCGCCTCTTGGGCGGATACCGCTATCTCTTTCAGCGGCACCGTGACTGCGCCGATGCCTTGCTCAATTAACGGTAAACGGACAATAGTCACTCATTTTGGCAACGATCTAGTCACTACTCGTATCGATGGCAGTAATTACCTGAAATCGTTGGATTATACGCTGGAGTGTCATAATAACAGCCCGAATGCGCTTCGCATGCAGCTGCAGGGCGATGTCTCTGATTTCAACCAGTATGCGTTGCGAACGACCACGATGCCTGACTTGGCTGTTGAGCTACGCGTCAACGGCAAACCTGTGCCACCTAATAGCTGGTTTAAGTTTATTTATCCCGAGACGCCGTTGCTACAGGCTGTGCCGGTTAAACGTCACGATGCGAAGCTGTCCGGCGGCTCGTTTTACGCTACGGCGACCATGCTGGTGGATTATCAGTAGCGACCGGATTGAGGCGCAAAACATATTTTCTTCAAGGAGCCCAGCGATGTGTCCGTATTGGAAAGCGATAAGAGCGAAACGCCTGAGCGCGTTGGCTCTCTTGGCATTGATGCAAACCGGCGCGGCTCAGGCTGCAGCCACCGCGGATATGGTCTTTTACGGCACGCTGAATGCCCCACCGCCTTGCACGATCAACAATGGGCAAACCGTTGAAGTTGATTTTGGCGATCGGGTAGGGGTGAGTAAAGTGGATGGTAAGAATTACCTGCAATTGATCAACTACCGCATTACCTGTGAGCAGGGCGGTGGCGGGATGGCGTTGGGATTGACGCTTTTCGGGCCAGTCAGCGGCTTTGATACGGCGGCTCTGCAAACCAACATTCCGGATTTGGCGCTCCGTATATTGCAGAATGGTCAACCGCTTGAATTAAATAAGCGCATCGATATTGCAATTGACAGCCCGCCCATGTTGCAGGCGGTGCCGGTTAAAAGAGCAGGGGCAGAATTGCCATCGGGCGAATTCAGCGTTACGGCGACGTTGTTGGCTGATTATTTTTAGAGACCGTAAAAGGCAGTCGGTTTTATTTTACTTATTGTGAATAATTGCTGAGAAATGACTTCATGTGTAAAACTTATTCCCCTTATGTATTATTGAGTGCGCTGCTCTTTTTATTGGTAAGTGAGGCGCAAGCCTTCACCTGTAAAACCAGTGATGGTGGAGTGATTCCTGAGGGTGGTTCCAATACGCCAGTTCCGATCAGAGTCAAAATTGGCCCGAACTTGGTTAATGGGAAAAATGAGCTATCCAGTCTCAGTCAAATTTCCTGTAAAAATGAGAGCTGGAGTGAGGATTGGTGGGATGAAATGAGGCTGAAAACAGTGCTTGTTGTAAAGCCTGAGTTATCCCCTTTTACTGTTGGTGTGAAATTAGCGTCTAGTTATTATGATATACCAGGAAATCGGCTTGATTTAGATAAACCGGTGCTTGCTATGGGCGGCGGACGATGGTCTCCGTATTACCAGGTTCCCATTGGATTATATATTAAGGTGGGTAAGAACCCTTCGCAGGATGTTTTTATACAGAAAGGTGATGTATTAGTGCGGTTTTATATGGAACAAAGTAACAATCAGCCGGGCTGCCCCCTGTGTGGCCCCTATATATGGGATGTGGTTGCTGATAATGACGCCTACTTTGCTACGACTAGCTGCACCATCAATAAAGCCAAACAGATAAATGTCGATTTTGGGCCGATTAGTCAAGACAACTTTACCACTAGCGTGGACAGTGCAGTGATTAAGCAGAATCAGAATCTCGATTATTATTGCGAAGGCTCTAATGCCAGTCAGGATATCGCGGTTCGTTTAGTCGGCAATACAAGTGGATTTTCCTCTGAGGCAATTCAAACTTCAAATTCGAACATTGGCATTGCCATGCTGTACAAAGGAAAGGTTGTTAAACCTAATGAAATGTTTAATTCAAAAATTGTGAACGGTATGGGAAGTGACACGTTGACCTTCGTACCGATAAAAAAGAACGTTCCTTTTAATGAGATAAATACGGGGCCATTTTCCGGTTCTGCAACGTTAGTGTTCAGCGTGCCTTGATTTCTCTCTTAGGGAAGGGGCTGCTTTTATATTAATAGAGGTTTTGGATACTCATCTTTTATATAAAAGCGTATGAGATTTAAAAGGGGAGAGAATGAGCCCAATAAAAGTTCTTATTGATGATGAGAACGGCTATTTTGCCGTTGGCCTGCGGCTAATTATTGAGGAATATGCGCAGGAGTACGCGAAACGCGTGCGCTTTCTAACCTCAGATGATGAAGAACATCCCGATATCGTTTTTGTTTCATCGGCGCTGCGTATCCAGTATTGGCGAGTTTTATGGCGTTATGGCGCCGCGTCGCATATTGTGGCGATCAAGGAGCGAAAGTCCGGCATCCATGAAGACCGATCGCTTGTGCTGTTGCGCACTTGGGGAAGAGAGGCGCTCAGCGCGTTGCTGACGAATCTTTTTGCTAATTGTCATGGGGTGATACGTCCATTGGTGTCCCATCCGTTTACGTATCGCGAATGTCAGGTGATCAGCCACCTTCGAAGAGGGATGGATCAATCGCAGACGGCCAGGGAGATCGGCGTCAGTGTAAAAACGGTACATAGCCATAAACGGTCGGTGATGAAAAAACTGATGCTGAATCGCCAACGAGAATTTATGTATTGGTTAATATCGCAAGATGACTAATCTTTTTTTTGAAAATGATGGCTTACTATTTTATCAGTTTTAGAGCTTTCTTTTTCTAACAAAAGGAACTTAAGTGTTTTTTTTGCTTTCTGTAGCAATACTATTTTTATTTAGTCTGTTGTCTTTTTATATGCATCTTAAATTAGTCAGGAAAAAACGGCTGATTATTAGCCGTCATAAAATTTTATGGTAGGAGACAACGCGTTAAATTTTAATAAACGACGAAGCCGGCTTATTCATCTTGGGTATCGGTAAGAAGCGCCGGGGTATTGCTCATTCACACCTGGAAAGGCATTTCCTCGCCGGCGGCCACTTGCTGATTAACCAACAGAATAGGCTAACCAGAGTGTTTTCCGCCTCACAACAACCTTTCTGCCATTGATGATTGCCTGGCTGTAACCGACCCCGATCACTATCGCTTAACGCATGGCGTACCTGACAAATAATCGAACGCAGTTAGAGGGAGAGTCCGTACTCCAGAAAGCGAAAAACCCGCCATAGGCGGGTTCTTCTGAATAGGGCGACCGGACTCGGACAACCGGCGCTGGCGCCGCGTTGAACAGCGCTTTAGCGCTGGCCCGCAGGGTGAGGCCTTCAGGCCGAATAATCGAACGCAGTTCGATGGAGAGTCCGTACCCCAGAAAGCGAAAAACCCGCCATAGGCGGGTTCTTCTGAATAGGGCGACCGGACTCGGACAACCGGCGCTGGCACCGCGTTGAACAGCGCTTTAGCGCTGGCCCGCAGGGTGAGGCCTTCAGGCCGAATAATCGAACGCAGTTCGATGAAGAGTCCGTACCCCAGAAAGCGAAAAACCCGCCATAGGCGGGTTCTTCTGAATATGGTGCCCGGACTCGGACAACCGGCGCTGGCGCCGCGTTGAACAGCGCTTTAGCGCTGGCCCGCAGGGTGAGGTCTTTGGCCGAATAATCGAACGCAGTTCGATGGAGAGTCCGTACCTCAGAAAGCGAAAAACCCGCCATAGGCGGGTTCTTCTGAATATGGTGCCCGGACTCGGAATCGAACCAAGGACACGGGGATTTTCAATCCCCTGCTCTACCGACTGAGCTATCCGGGCAACGGGGCGCATTAAACCGTATTGGCCGGATGGCGTCAATCGCTTTCTGTCACAAAGCCGATCGGTTGCTCTATTTTCAGGCAGCGAACCCGGCGGGATGGGGGGCGGGGGGATATCGCCTTTCAATAAATATGCATATAAAACGTGTATTTATACCGATGACCCGAGCGTGGGTTCTTATTTTTTAATTAAATAACAATGCATTATGATTTAATCAACGAGCGTTCAATCAAGGCGATTCTTGCTTGAACCCCGCAACGAATCATGCAATCATTGCGCAAATTTTAGCACTCTCCGTTCCCTGACGGTGTTCACGCTTCTTATAAGCCAGAGGGTTATTGGCATGACTGGTTTTGTTGCTCAAGCGCTGCTGCGCACCAGACACCTGACGCCGCCACCGTTCCGCCGTTGTTTCCTCCGTACGCCATCCGCCCGAATACGCCTGCCGGCCATGCGGTAAGGCCGCCTGATGCTCGCTGTTAGGCATGCGTAAAGCCAGCGCTGCGGCCCTGATTTTACTGATGCCTGTCGGACGCTGCCAAGACCAGTTTTCCCGATAGCCGCCTGATGATCGCCGATCATGAGCCGGTCACGCACGCCGCTTATGCTGCCGTGCCCGGGTATCGCTTTTACCGGGATAACCGCGTTATCTCATTACCGTGCCGGTGGCACACCCTCATCCTTCACCGTTTGAGAGTCAGCATGATGAAAGAATTGAAAATCGCGACCAGCGCCAGCCTGGTCGCCACCATTGAGACGCTGCGTCAGATCGTGCGCGTAGAGCAGACGGACTACACCGACGTGGCGGCGGTGGTGGTGTCGGTCGCCGACGTGAACGCCGGCATTCTGGCGCGCTTGCAGGCGACGGGGTTCGACATCCCGACCTTCGTGGCGGTGGAAGGGGACGAGCATCTCTCGCCGGACTATCTGCCGTTCGTCAGTGGGGTCTTCGCGCTGCTGGCCGGCGCCAGCAAGCCGTTCTACATGGCGCAGCTGGAGGCCGCCGCCGACGCCTACGAGCAGGCGCTGCTGCCGCCTTTTTTCAAAACGCTGAAGACCTACGTCGAGATGGAAAATTCGACCTTCGCCTGCCCAGGGCACCAGGGCGGCGAGTTCTTCCGCAAGCACCCGGCCGGCCGGCAGTTCTTCGATTTCTACGGTGAAACCCTGTTCCGTTCCGACATGTGCAACGCCGACGTCAAGCTGGGCGATCTGCTGATCCACGAAGGATCGGCCAAGGATGCGCAAAAGCACGCGGCGCGGGTGTTCAACGCCGATAAAACCTATTTCGTGCTCAATGGTACCTCGGCGGCCAACAAGGTGGTGACCAACGCGCTGCTGACCCGTGGCGATCTGGTGCTGTTCGATCGCAACAACCACAAATCCAACCACCACGGCGCGCTGATCCAGGCCGGCGCCACGCCGGTCTATCTGGAAACCGCCCGCAACCCGTTCGGCTTTATCGGCGGCATCGACGCGCGCTGCTTCGACGAGCGCTACCTGCGCGAGCAGATCCGCGAAGTGGCGCCGGAGAAGGCGGCGGCGGCGCGGCCGTTCCGGCTGGCGATCATTCAGCTCGGCACCTACGACGGCACGATTTACAACGCTCGCCAGGTGATCGACACCATCGGCCATCTGTGCGACTACATCCTGTTCGACTCCGCCTGGGTGGGTTACGAAGGCTTTATTCCGATGCTGAAAGAGTGCTCGCCGCTGCTGCTGGAGCTGGACGAACACGACCCGGGCATTTTCGTCACCCAGTCGGTGCATAAACAGCAGGCGGGGTTCTCGCAGACCTCGCAGATCCACAAGAAAGACGATCATATCAAAGGGCAAAAGCGCCACTGCAACCACAAGCACCTGAACAACGCGTTCATGCTGCATGCGTCGACCAGCCCGTTCTATCCGCTGTTCGCCGCGCTGGACGTCAACGCCAAGATGCACGCCGGCCCCGCCGGGCGCCGCATGTGGATGGACTGTGTCAAGCTGGGCATCGAGACGCGCAAACAGCTGCTCAAGCGCTGCTCGCAGCTGAAGCCGTTTATTCCGCAGCAGGTGGCGGGCAAAGACTGGCAGGATCACGATACTGACCTTATCGCCAACGACGCGCGCTTCTTCACCTTCGTGCCGGGGGAGACGTGGCACGGCTTCGAAGGCTATGCCCAGGATCAGTATTTGGTCGATCCGTGCAAGCTGCTGCTGACCACGCCAGGGATTGACGCCGCGACCGGCCAATACACCGAGTTCGGCGTGCCGGCCACCATTCTGGCCAACTTCCTGCGCGAGAACGGCATCGTGCCGGAGAAGTGCGATCTCAACTCGATCCTGTTCCTGCTGACCCCGGCGGAGAACCCGGCCAAGATGGAACAGCTGGTGGAGATGCTGGCACAGTTCGAACGCTATGTTGCAGAGGACGCGCCGCTGAGCGTGGTGCTGCCGACGGTGTACCGCAAGAACGAGCAGCGCTACCGCGGTTACAGCATTCGCCGGCTGTGTCAGGAGATGCACGATCTGTACGTCAGCTTCGACGTCAAACAGCTGCAAAAGGAGATGTTTCGCCAGGATCATTTCCCGCCGGTGGTGATGAACCCGCAGGACGCCAACGTGGAGTTTATCCGCGATAACGTCGAGCTGGTGCCGATCGGCCAGGCGGAAGGGCGCATCGCGGCGGAAGGGGCCTTGCCGTACCCGCCGGGCGTGCTGTGCGTGGTGCCGGGCGAAGTGTGGGGCGGCGCGGTGCAGCGTTACTTCCTGGCGCTGGAAGAGGGCATCAACCGCCTGCCGGGCTTCTCGCCGGAGCTGCAGGGGGTCTACATCGAGAAAAAAGATCACGGCTGGAAGCGCATCTTCGGCTATATGATCAAGCCATAGAAAAAGGGCCGGTTCGCACCGGCCCTTCTCATTTATCCACGCGGAACGCGTTACTTCCTGCGGTAGCTCTTCTGCGCGGTATTCACTTTCACCAGATAGCGGCGCGACTCGGCGGCCGGGTGCTTGGTGGTCAGCGTCTGATACACGTCGCCCGGCTGCATGGCGTTGATGATGCCCACCGCGCGCGTTCTGTCGCTGGAGAACACCCGCAGCACGCTGCCGGCGCCGCCGTTGTAGGCGGTGATCACCGCATAGCGGCGCGAGGTCGGGTTCTGAATGCCGCCCAGGTAGTTGTTCTGCAGGATCGCCAGGTAGGCGGTGCCGGTGTCGATGTTGTTCTCCGGATCGAACAGGTAGCTGCGGCTCGGGGTGCCCCACTTGCCGCGCATCTGGAACACATCCTTGCCGGCGGTGTGCTGCATCACCTGCATCAGGCCCAGCGCGTCCGAACCGCTCACCGCATACGGGTTGAAGCTCGATTCGGTCTGCATGATAGCCAGGATCAGCGATTCGTCCACGCCGTATTTTTCCGACGCCTTGCGCACCATCGGCAGATATTTGTGCGCACGTTTGTCCAGGTGGTTCGGCACCAGCTGGATGGTGACCGAGTAGATCACGTGCAGGCCGGAGGTGCGTTTTTGCAGCTTGGTCTGCAGCAGGTAATCGGCGAAGTGCGCCGCGCGCCATTCCCAGCGGATCGGCGCGCCCTTGTTATCCAGCACCTGACCGTACAGGAACGGTTCTTTGCTGATCTGGATATCGTTGGCGTCGGAATAGAGATCGATGGACCCCGGATCGTCACCCATCAGCAGCGTGCTGATGATCGCCTGGCGCAGGTGCGCGGCCGGATCGGTGGTGGCGATGGTCTCGATGGTAATGGCGCCGGTGTCGAAGTTGATGTGGCTGCGGGTTTGGTATTGGTCGGTATATTTGACGTAGTCTTTCGGCCCGGCGATCAGAACTTCGTTCAGACCCCAGATGTTCTCGATGTTGTGGGCGAATTGGCCCATCAGAATGTCGAAGCCGTTGGTATCTTTAATCCAGGCTTCGTTGATTTCTTCACTTTTTTTGCCGGAACAGGAGATCAGCAAAGGCGCTATTACGAGCAAAGCTAAAATTTTCTTCATCTTAAAGCCGTTTGGAAGAAGTATAAGAGGATTGAAGCGGGCCAGCGCCTGGCCCCAACAGCGTTATTCGCTCGGCGGCGTATAGCCTTCGATGTGCACGTCGTGCCCTTCGAACAGGAACTTGATCATTTCCTCTTCCAGCAGCTTGCGGTCGTCCACGTTCATCATGTTCAGCTTCTTCTCGTTGATCAGCATGGTCTGCTTCTTCATCCACTCGCCCCAGGCTTCCTTGGAGATCTCGTTGTAGATGCGCTTGCCGACGTCGCCGGGATAAAGCTGGAAGTCCTGGCCTTCGGCGTCGCGCTGCAGGAAAGTACAAAAAATGGTGCGGCTCATGCTAATTCCTCATCGATGGCGCTATCGCCATATAAGTTTTGTTGGATCGGGGGCTGCTTCGCCAGCTGTTGCAACAAACGGTCTACCGGCGCCGCCAGCCCGACCGACGGCGGCTGCGCTAAGTTATACCAGAGACCCGCGCCCTCATCCATGCCGCTGCCCGCCGCGTCGAGCGGCAGCCACATCGGCACGATATCGAGGTGGAAATGGCTGAACGTGTGGCGAAACGCGGTCAGCTGTTCCAGGCGCTTGCCTTTCAGACCGCGCTGCTGCAGCCAGAGTTCCAAATCGACGCGCGCGCTGAACTGCGGGAAGCAGAACAGACCGCCCCACAGCCCCACCGCCGGGCGCTGTTCCAGCCACACGCGCTCGCCGTGCTGCAGCAATAAGAAGTAGGCGGTTTTTTCCGGCAGGGTCTGTTTGGGTTTTTTGCCGGGGTAGTTGGCCCAGCTGTGATTGGCGTAAGACAGGCAGCCGACGTTGAGCGGGCAGAGTTCACACTTGGGCTTGGAGCGGGTGCAGACCATGGCGCCCAGATCCATCATCGCCTGGTTGAACTGGCCGACGCCCTGCGCCGGGGTGACCTCTTCGCTGATTTTCCACAGCCGGTTTTCGACCTCTTTCTTGCCCGGCCAGCCCTCCACCGCGTAGCAGCGGGCCAGCACGCGCTTCACGTTGCCGTCGAGGATCGGATAGTGTTGGCCCAGCGCCAACGACAGCACCGCGCCGGCGGTAGAGCGGCCGACGCCCGGTAAATCGGCGATTTCTGCGAAGGTTGTCGGGAACTCGCCGCCGTGCTGTGCGACAATGGTTTGTGCCGCCTTGTGCAGGTTGCGGGCGCGGGCGTAATAGCCGAGGCCGGTCCACAGATGCAGCACTTCGTCCAGCGGGGCCTCCGCCAGCGCGCGCACGTTGGGAAAACGGGCCATAAAGCGCTGAAAATAAGGAATGACGGTGGCAACCTGGGTCTGTTGCAACATCACCTCGGAGAGCCATACTTGATAGGCGGTTTTCTCCAGCTGCCACGGCAGGGTCTTGCGGCCGTAGCGCTGATACCAGTCAAGCACCACCTGTGCGAATTGTTGTGCTTGCATCATGAGCAGCGTCGTTATCCGGCAGAAAATGAAGCGAGATTGCAGCATAGAGTCATGGTGCTGTAAACCGGAACTTTCCGACGCCGCACGGCGGGTACAGAAGATGAACACTTGCTAAACCAATGTATCTTTGCATAATGCGCGTTTCCCTAATTGGCAGCCAAACAGACAGAAAGCACTATGATTAATGACGTCATCTCCCCGGAATTTGATGAGAACGGCCGCGCGATGCGCCGTATCCGCAGTTTTGTCCGCCGCCAGGGGCGGCTGACCAAAGGCCAGCAGCACGCGCTGGAGAACTATTGGCCGGTGATGGGCGTGGAGTATCAGGCTGACGCTGTCGATCTCGCCGCGCTGTTCGGCCGCGACGCGCCGACGGTGCTGGAGATCGGTTTTGGCATGGGCGCCTCGCTGGTGACCATGGCGGGCAACAACCCGCAGCAGAACTTTTTAGGGATTGAGGTGCACTCGCCGGGCGTGGGCGCCTGCCTGGCCGACGCCCATGAGGCGAAGCTGAGTAACCTGCGCGTGATGTGCCACGACGCGGTTGAGGTGCTGGAAAACATGATCCCGGACGGCTCGCTGGACATGGTGCAGCTGTTCTTCCCCGATCCGTGGCACAAGGCGCGTCACAACAAGCGCCGCATCGTGCAAACGCCGTTTGTCGAACTGGTGCTGCGCAAGCTGAAGACCGGCGGCGTCTTCCACATGGCCACCGATTGGCAACCTTATGCGGAACATATGTTAGAGGTTATGAACGGGGTCGCAGGCTACCGTAATCTTTCCAGCGATAATGATTACGTGCCGCGTCCGGATTCGCGCCCACTGACGAAATTTGAATTACGCGGCCAGCGCCTGGGACATGGCGTTTGGGACTTGATGTTTGAGAGGAAAGAATAATGGCTAAGAACCGCAGTCGTCGTTTACGTAAAAAGTTGCACATTGAAGAATTTCAGGAGCTGGGTTTCTCCGTAGCCTGGCGCTTCGCCGAAGGCACGTCGGTGGAAGACATCGACAGCACGCTGGATACCTTCATCGATGAAGTGATCGAGCCGAACGGCCTGGCGTTTGACGGCAGCGGCTACCTGCAGTGGGAAGGTCTGATCTGCCTGCAGAAGATCGGCCACTGCACCGACGAGCATCGCGAGCTGGTGAAAAACTGGCTGGAAGCGCGCAAACTGAGCGACGTTAAGGTCAGCGATCTGTTCGATATCTGGTGGGATTGATCGCGCTTGCCCGATGAGCGCGGCTTCGCGCCGCGCCGTTTTATTGATCTAAGGTGCCTTAACGGCGCCTTTGTTTTGCCCGGAGTGTGACCGAGGTGGTAACAACATTGGATAACGCGTTGCTGGAGGAGATCCTGCAACAGGTGCGCCCGCTGATTGGCCAGGGGAAAGTGGCCGACTACATCCCGGCGTTGGCGGAAGTGCCCGCCGATCGGCTGGCGATCGCCGTCTGCACGGTGGACGGCGAACTGTTCCAGGCCGGCGACGCCGCGGAGCGCTTCTCCATTCAGTCGATCTCCAAGGTGCTGAGCCTGACGCTGGCGCTGACGCGCTATCAGGAGCCTGAGATCTGGCGGCGCGTCGGCAAAGAGCCTTCCGGCCTGCCGTTCAACTCGCTGCTGCAGCTGGAGATGGAACAGGGCAAACCGCGCAATCCGTTTATCAACCCCGGCGCGCTGGTGGTGTGCGACATGCTGCAAACCCGGCTCAGCGCCCCCAAACAGCGGATGCTGGAGGTGGTGCGCCAGCTGGCCGGCGAAGACGACCTGGCCTATGACCTGCGGGTGGCGCGCTCCGAGTTCGAACACTCCGATCGCAATGCGGCCATCGCCTATCTGATGAAGTCGTTCGGCAACTTCGAGAACGACGTGATCACCGTCCTGCAAACCTATTTCCACTACTGCGCGCTGCGCATGAGCTGCGTGGAGCTGGCGCGCAGCTTCGTCTATCTGGCCAATCGCGGCCGCGATCTCAGCGGCGAGGCGGTGATCAGCCCGCTGCAGGCCCGGCAGATCAATGCTCTGATGATGACCAGCGGCATGTACGACGGCGCCGGCGAATTCGCCTATCGGGTGGGGATGCCGGGCAAGTCCGGCGTGGGCGGCGGCATCGTGGCCATCGTACCGGATGAGTTGTCGATCGTCGTCTGGTCGCCGGAGCTGGATGCTTCCGGCAACTCGCTGGCGGGAACTGCGGCGCTGGAACTGTTGTCTCAACGTATCGGTCGTTCGATTTTTTAATCCCAATCTGGATGGGAGTCAGGAGAAGCTATGTTGAAGAAAACCGGGTTAGCCTTACTGCTGCTGGCGGCGACTGCCGCGCAGGCCCACGCCGAGTACCAATGCAGCGTTAAACCCCAGGATGATGTGATCATCAGCCCGCAGAGCGTGCAGGTGAAAGGCGCCAGCGGCGACCTGCAAATTTCGCCGGATGGCGACGTGATCCACAACGGCCAGGCGCTGAGCCTGAACGACAGCCAGCGGCAGAAAGCCTTCAGTTACCAGAGCGCGCTGCGCAAGCAGCTGCCGTGGATCGACGACGGCGCGCAGCAGCACCTGGAGAAAGCCCGCTCGTCGCTGGATAAGGTGATCGTCAAAGAGCTGGGCAGCAACAGCAACGTGCGCAACCGGCTGACCACCCTGAACGGCCAGCTGAAGCAGCAGATGAACCGCATCATTGAGCACCGCAGCGACGGCCTGACCTTCCACCACAAGGCTATTGACCAGGTGGAACAGGACGGCCGCAACATCGTGCAGCAGAGCATGGGCGGGGTGCTGCAGGACAGCCTGAACGAGATGGGCGTCAAACAGGCCGCCAACAGCGGCGGCAATCCGCTACAGGCGATCATGGGCAACCTGGGCGGCTTGCAGAAGGCGATCCAGAACGAATGGAACAACCAGGAGCAGGACTTCCAGAACTTCGGCCGCGACGTTTGCAACCGCGTCACCGCACTGGAAACCCAGCGCAAGGATCTGCTGAAGGCGTTGAAGTAACGGATAGGTATCGCACATCCATATCAGAGACGCTGAGGCTGAAGCGAAATCCTGGTTGATACCTATCAGGCATTGTTTTTGGAGGCTTGGCATGAGTACGGTTAAACGTGTCAGCTTTGGGACGCGTTGGACGAGGATGTTTCCGTTGAGGGATTGCTGAAGGGGCGTGGCGACGTGACGCATCGCCCTCATAATGCCGTCTGAACATGAAAAAAAGCGCTGATTATTCAGCGCTTTTTTTTACTCGTCGTCCGCCAGGAACAGTTCCAGCAGCGAGTTGAGGAACAGTTTGCCCTTCTCGGTGATCTGCCA
Source organism: Serratia sp. CY33525 (assembly GCF_052169115.1). NCBI lineage: Bacteria > Pseudomonadati > Pseudomonadota > Gammaproteobacteria > Enterobacterales > Yersiniaceae > Serratia > Serratia sp. CY33525. The sequence goes on from NZ_JBJNLK010000005.1 coordinate 291,156, forward strand.
GTGCTCCGCGGTTTCTTCCAGATAGCCTTTGGCCAGCGCTTCGTCCAGCTGTGGGCGAATGACGCTTTCCGCCAGCCCGGTGTAGTTGGCGAAGTCGGCGCGCGGCGCGGCTTCCAGCAGGCGGAAGCGGTTCATGAAGAATTCGAACGGCCGATCCGCCGCCGCCACCTCATGCTGCTTGTCCATGTAGTCGCCGCGCATAAAGCCGCGCGGGTGCTTGGTCTTGGCGGTGCGCAGGATGCGCCCGTCGCTGAAGGTCACCTTGCCGTGCGCGCCGCAGCCGATCCCCAGATAGTCGCCGAAGCGCCAGTAGTTGAGGTTGTGCTGGCATTGGTAGCCCGGCTTGGCGTAGGCCGAGGTTTCATACTGCTGATAGCCGGCGGCGCTCAGCAGCTGGTGGCCGCGTTCGAAGATGTCCCACAGCGCGTCGTCGTCCGGCAAGACCGGCGGGCGCGAGCTGAACAGGGTGTTCGGCTCGATGGTCAGCTGATACCACGACAGGTGCGGCGGATTGAGGGCGATAGCCTGGCGCAGATCGTCCAGCGCCTCTTCCAGCGACTGATCCGGCAGGCCGTGCATCAGATCGAGGTTGAAGCTGCGCAGGCCGAGGCCGGTCGCCAGCGTCGCCGCGCGCTTGGCCTCTTCCGGGCCGTGGATGCGCCCCAGGCGGGTCAGCTTCTCGGTGCTGAAGCTTTGCACCCCGATGGAGATGCGGTTGACGCCGGCGCGCTGGTAGCCGCTGAAACGATCGGCCTCCACGGTGCCGGGGTTGGCCTCCATGGTGATTTCGGCGTCGTCGGCGACGCGAATGCGCGCCCGCACGCCGTCCAGCAAGGCTTGCATCGCCTCGGCGCTCAGCAGGCTGGGGGTGCCGCCGCCGATGAAGATGGTGCTTATCTCCCGGCCGCCGGCCAGCGGCAGGTCGGCATCCAGATCCGCCAACAGATGATCGACATACTCCTGATGCGGCACGTCACCCTTCAGCGCATGGGAGTTGAAGTCGCAGTACGGGCATTTCTGCACGCACCACGGGATGTGGATGTAGAGACTCAGCGGGGGCAGCTTAAGCATTGCGCATGGCTTCCAACATCAGCTTCAACGCCTTGCCGCGGTGCGAAATCGCCCGCTTCTCGTCGCGGCTCAGCTCGGCGGCGGTGCGGCCCATCTCCGGCACGTAGAAGACAGGATCGTAACCGAAACCGCCTTCGCCGGCGGCCTGCTCGGTGATTTCGCCGGCCCAGCTGCCGTGGAACACCAGCGGCGTCGGATCCTGCGCATGGCGCAGATAGACCAGCACGCAGTGGAATTGCGCGCCGCGCCGGCCCGGCGCCACATCTTTCAGCGCCGCCAGCAGCTTGTCGAGGTTCTGCCGATCGTCGGCGTCTTCACCGGCGTAGCGCGCGGAGTAGATGCCCGGCGCGCCTCCCAGCGCGTCTACCGCCAGGCCGGAGTCGTCGGCGATCGCCGGCAGGCCGGTAACCTGTGCCGCATGGCGCGCTTTCAGGATGGCGTTTTCGATAAACGTCAGGCCGGTCTCTTCGGCGGATTCCACGCCCAGATCGGTTTGCGCGACCACGTCCAGGCCGAAATCGGCCAACAGGTCGGCGAGTTCGCGCACTTTGCCCGGGTTACCGGTGGCAAGAACGACTTTTTGCATAATGACTACCTTGAAAATTATTCGATGAGCGCCGCGACCACGGCGGGGATCTGTTGCGGATTCACGATGCGTAACTGTTTATGCCGCCCCAGTTCGCCTTTCTCGATGGTGACGCTGCTTTTCGCCACTTTGAACTGCTTGGCGATAAACTTGATCAGATGGGCGTTGGCTTGGCCGTCGACCGGCGGGGCGGTGATGGCGACTTTCAGTTCGTCGCCATACAAGCCGATAATTTGGTCGCGGCTGGCTTTCGGCTGAATATATAGCCTGATCGCCAGCCCGTCCAGCACCGGAGTGACTGCACTCACAGCAGGAACCAGATCTCGCCGAACAGATCCATGCCCAGGTAATTGATCAGATAGAGGATCAGGATCACCACCATGGCGGAAAAGTCGATGCCGCCCATCGCCGGGATGATGCGACGGATCGGCGCCATCAAGGGTTCGGTGAGCTGGTACATTACATAGTCGATCGGGCTGCGGCCCTGGCTTATCCAACTCATCAGCGCACGAATGATCATCACCCAGAAGATCAGGTAGCCGGCAGACTTCACCAGCGAGATCAGGCCGAACAGCAGGTTATAGGGGCTGAGCGACATCGCGCCGCCCTGGATCAGCAGCAGCAGTGGGTACTTGATGGTCATCAGCAGGAACGCCAGCAGCAGTGAAGCGCTGTCGATGGGCCCCAGCGACGGGATGATGCGGCGCAGCGGGCCGACCACCGGCTGGGTGATCTTCACCACAAACTGCGAGAACGGGTTGTAAAAATCGGTGCGTGTCCACTGCATCCAAATGCGCAGCAACAGCACCATCACGTACAGATCAATAACGGTCTTGACCAGGAAAGTCAGCGTTAGCATGAAGTGGTCCTTCTCCTTAACTCATGGTTATTTAAAATAATTTTTCCATCTCTTGCGCGCGGGAAACGGCGGCCTGCATCGCTTGCGCCACGGTTTCCGGCAGCTGGCGTTCATTGAACACCCGCAGCGCTTCGGCGGTGGTGCCACCTTTGGAGGTCACCTGCTCGCGCAGCGTGCCCAGCGGCGTATCCGGGTTGGCTTCCACCAGCGCGGCGGCGCCGGAAGCGGCCTGCTGCACCAGATCGCGCGCGGTCTGGCTGTCGAAGCCCATACGTTCGGCCTCTTTTTGCATCGCCTCCATAAACAGGAAGAAATAGGCCGGGGCGCTGCCCGCGGCGGCGATCACGCCGTTGATGCCATTTTCGTCATCGACCCAGCAAACTTTACCGACCGACGCCATTAAATCGCCGGTGTAGTCGCGATCCTGCTGGCTGACCTGCGCCGGCGCGTACAACCCGCTCATGCCCTTGCCGACCAACGACGGGGTGTTGGGCATGATGCGCACGATGTCCAGCTTGTCGCCGAGCAGCTGATAGAAACGGCTGACCTGAATACCGGCGGCGATCGACAGCACCAGTTTGCCGCTGAAATCGACCTGCTCGCGCAGCGGTTGGCAAACGTCGGCCATCATCTGCGGTTTGACCGCCAGCACCACTACTTCGGCCGCGCGCGCGCAGGCGACGTTGTCGCCGCTGCTGACGATGCCATAGTCCGCCGCCAGCGCATCGCGGTTTTTCGCCGAAGGGGCGCAGACGCTGATGGATTTGGCCGGATAGCCGCCCGCCACCAGGCCGGCGATGATTGCACGCGCCATGTTGCCGGCGCCGATAAAGGTAATCTTGCGATGTTGCATCAAATCCCTCGTCTGTTTGTCAGGCCTGCGAGTAGTCGCGGGCGCCAAAAATTGCGGTGCCGATGCGCACCAGGGTGCTGCCAGCGGCGATCGCTGCCGCCATATCGTCCGTCATGCCCATCGACAGCGTATCGGCCTGCGGATAACGCTGACGCAGGGCGAGAAAGGCGTCGTTCATCTGGTTGAATACCGCCAGCTGCCGCTGATAATCCGCTTCCGGCGCCGGGATGGCCATCAGGCCGCGCAGCGTCAGGTTCGGCAGCGCAGCGATCGCTTCGGCCAGCGCTGGCAGTTCGCTTAACGCGATGCCGGATTTGCTTTGCTCGTCGCTGATGTTGATTTGAATCAGCACGTTGAGCGGCGGCATGCCGGCCGGGCGCTGATCGCTCAGGCGCTGGGCGATGCGCAGCCGATCTACGGTGTGGCACCAGGCGAAGTGTTCCGCCACCAGCCGACTCTTATTGGATTGCAGCGGGCCGATAAAGTGCCACACCAGCTCGCCGCCCTGCGGCGACTCGGCGAAATGCCGGATCTTGTCTACCCCTTCCTGCACGTAGTTCTCGCCGAAGGCGCGCTGGCCGGCGGCAATGGCTTCTTCGATCGCCGCCACAGGTTTGGTTTTGCTGACTGCAAGCAGGGCAACTTCTTCTGGCGCCCGCGCGCAGTTTTGCGCGGCGGCCGCGATGCGGTTTCTGACATCCTGCAGGTTCTGTTGGATAGTGCTCATTATTGACCCGGGAGAGTGATATGGATATCGATGAATTCGTGGCCCTTAGTGTAAAGCATAATGCTTCCGATCTGCACCTTTGTGCCGGCCATCCGCCGATGTTGCGCATCGACGGTGAACTGCAGCCGCTGGCGGCGGCGCCAACGCTGACGGCGCAAGGCGTGCAGGCCCTCTGCGACGGATTGCTGAATGCGCAGCAGCGCGAGAGCCTGCGGCGGCTGGGGCAGGTCGATCTGGCGCTGCACCGGCCGGGCGGGGAGCGGCTGCGGGCCAACGTTTTTCAGCAAAGCGCGGGGATGTCTCTCGCATTGCGGCGCATCGCCGGGCAGGCGCCCTCGCTTGCCGAGCTGGCGGCGCCGGCCATCGTCCCGGCGCTGCTGCGGCGCGACGACGGGCTTCTCCTGGTCACCGGCGCCACCGGCAGCGGCAAGTCCACCACGCTGGCGGCGATGATCGACGAGATCAACCGGCACCAGCCGCGGCACATTTTGACGCTGGAGGATCCGATCGAATTCCTGCACCGCAGCCGGCGTTCGCTGATCCAGCAGCGGGAGATCGGCCGCGACAGCCACAGCTTCGATGCGGCGTTGCGCGCCGCGCTGCGCGAAGATCCGGATGTGATCCTGCTGGGTGAGCTGCGCGATATCGCCACCATCCGGCTGGCGCTCACCGCGGCGGAGACCGGCCATCTGGTGCTGGCGACGTTGCACACCCGCAGCGCGCCGCAGGCGGTGGAACGGCTGGTGGACGTGTTTCCGACGGAAGAGAAACCCTATGTGCGCGCCCAGCTGGCCGGCAGCCTGCAGGCGGTGATCGCGCAAAAGCTGATGAGGCGGCCCGGCGGTGGGCGAGTGGCGATCTTTGAGGTGCTGACGGCGACGGCGGCGGTCAGCAACCTGATCCGCGAAGGGAAAACCCACCAGTTGGCGAGCGTGTTGCAAACCGGCGCGCAGTCCGGCATGCAAACCTTTGAGCAAGGTTTGCAGCAGCGGATCGACGCCGGCGTGTTGGGGGAGAGTACGGGGGAGGGAACGGAGGGTTAACCCAACTGCCGTTCGAACCAGCTTTCGAGGATCACCACCGCAGAGGCGGAATCCACGCTGCCTTTGTCGAGCGCGCGGAAGCCGCCGCGATCGAACAGGTTGGCGCGCGCTTCCACGGTGCTCAGGCGCTCGTCATGCAGATCGATTTGGATGCCGAAGCGGCCGTGCAGGCGGTTGGCGAACTTGCGCGCCTGGGCGGTCACGGGTTGTTCGGTGCCGTCCATGTTCAGCGGCAGGCCGACCACCACCAGATCCGGCTGCCACTCCTTCAGCAGCTTTTCGATTTTCAGCCAGTCCGGCGAGCCGTCCTGCGCTTTGAAGGCCGGCAGGGCGCGGGCGCTGCCGGTCAACTCCTGGCCGACGGCCGCGCCGATGCTTTTGGTGCCGAAGTCGAAGGCGATAATGGTGCGGTTGCTCATCAGGCGTGTCCTGCGTGGTTGGCGATGCTGCGAATGTCGATACCCAGGAGGTTCCCCGCCTCGCGCCAACGGCTGGCGATCGGCGTGCGGAACAGAATGTCGGTGTTGGCTTCGATGGTCAGCCAGGCGTTCTCCAACACCTCCTGCTCCAGCTGGCCCTTTTCCCAACCTGCATAACCCAGCGCCACCAGCACGTCGTCCGGTTGTTCCGGGGTGCCGAGCGTTTCCAGCACGTCTTTCGAGGTGGTGATCATGGTGTTGGGGGAAATTTGAATGCTGGCGCCGAAGCCGTGGCGCGGCGTATGCAGGATAAACCCGCGATCGTCCGCCAGTGGGCCGCCGGCGAACACCGGCTTGTCCAGGCTGATGGCCGGATCGCGCGCAGGCGGCATGATCTTCAGCTTGCTCAGTACCGTGGCTACCGTGAACTGCTCCACCGGTTTATTGATCACCAAACCCATGGCGCCTTCTTCGTTGTGCTCGCAGACGTAAATCACCGAGCGCTTGAAGCGAGGATCCTGCAGGGTGGGCATGGCGATCAGAAAATGGTGCTGTAAATTCATGGCGTTAGTATAAGGTAATCAATGGGTGAGAAAATAAACAGCCGCCAGTATGCGGCTATACCCGCCGCCTTTCAAGCCGCGAAAAGGCGGCTTTGGCGGGCGCGATGCAGGATAGCGGGCGGCAGGCCGCCCGCATGGCGCATCACTTCGCCGCCAGGCGCTTTTCAATCGCGTCCATCAGCATGCCGGTAATCGAGATCGGGAATGCCGCCTCAATTTCGCGCGCGCAGGTTGGGCTGGTCACGTTGATTTCGGTCAGGCGATCGCCGATCACGTCCAGGCCGACGAAGATCAGCCCTTTCTCTTTCAGCGTCGGGGCGACGGTGCGGGCGATTTTCCAGTCGCTCTCGCTCAGCGAGCGCGCTTCGCCACGGCCGCCGGCCGCCAGGTTGCCGCGGGTCTCGCCCTGCGCCGGAATGCGCGCCAGGCAGTAAGGCACCGGCTCGCCGTCGACGACCAGGATGCGTTTGTCGCCGTCCTTGATCGCCGGCAGGAAGTTCTGCGCCATGCAGAAACGGCTGCCGTGTTCGGTCAGGGTTTCGATGATCACCGACAGGTTGGGATCGTCCTGCTTCACGCGGAAGATAGACGCGCCGCCCATGCCGTCCAGCGGCTTCAGGATGATGTCGCCGTGCTGCTGGTGGAATTTGCGGATGTGCGCGGCGCTGCGGCTGACCAGCGTGTCCGGAGTCAGCTCAGGGAACCAGGCGGTGAACAGCTTCTCGTTGCAGTCGCGCAGGCTTTGCGGCTTGTTGACCACCAGCGTGCCTTTGACCTCGGCGCGCTCCAGAATGTAGGTCGCGTAGATGTATTCGGTATCGAACGGCGGATCCTTGCGCATCAGGATCACGTCCAGATCGTGCAGCGCCAGATCCTGCTCGCTGCCGAAGCTGAACCAGTTTTCCTTGTCTTCCTTCACGCTCAGCAGGCGGGTGCGGGCGCGCCCGTCACCGGCGTGCAGATAGAGATCGTTCATCTCCATGTAGTGCAATTCGTAACCGCGGCGCTGCGCTTCGAGCAGCATGGCGAAGCTGGTGTCTTTCTTGATGTTGATGGAATCGATAGGATCCATCACGATGCCGAGCTTAATCATCTTTTCTCCTTTAACCCAAGTCGCCGAAGCGGACCTGCAGAGCGGTAATGGCGGTGAGCGCTGTGGTTTCGGTACGCAGCACGCGTGGCCCCAACAGAATATCAGTAAATCCGTGGCCGGTGGTCATGGCGATTTCGTCGGCGGACAAACCGCCTTCCGGGCCGATCAGCAGGCGGACGCGGTCTACCGGCTGCGGCAGTGTGTTGATGCTGTGGCTGGCGCGCGGATGCAGGTTGAGCTTCAGGCTGCCGTCTTGTTCGGCGCACCAGGCTTCCAGCGACATCGCCTCGCGGATTTCGGGAATGCGGTTGCGGCCACACTGTTCGCAGGCGGCGATGGCGATCTTTTGCCATTGCTGGATTTTCTTCGCCAGACGCTCGCCGTCCAGTTTGACGCCGCAGCGCTCGGAAAACAGCGGGGTAATGACGTTGACGCCCAGCTCGATGGATTTCTGGATGGTGAACTCCATCTTCTCGCCGCGCGAGATCACCTGGCCCAGATGCAGGTTGAGCGGCGATTCGATGTCGTCCACGCGGCCGTCGCCGAGGCGCACCAGCACGCTCTTTTTGTCCACCCGGACTATCTCGGCGTCGAACACCTGGTTGCTGCCGTCGAACAGCTGCAGCGCCTGGCCGGCGCTCATGCGCAGCACGCGGCCGACGTGGTTGGCGGCGTCCTCGCTGAGGGCGATCTCCGCCCGATCGGTCAACGGCTGCGGATGGTAAATGCGGGGTATGCGCATGGGTAGTCTGATCCTGACGAAACGGCGCCGTGGGTTGGCGGCGCCATGAAAGATAAAGGCTATAGTAGGTTAGCTTTTCCGCTGCTGACAAGCCTGTTGAATATAGGGGTTGTGGTTGCCCTGCACCTTGGCGATACGTGCTTCACGCTGACATTCCCATTGGCTCACCGGATATTGCCGGTTCCACACCTCGAACAGCTGGGTTTGCTGGCGTGACAGCCGCAGCTGGTAGCGATCGCGCATGTAGAAGTAAGTGCGGGCGATGGCGCCGCGGGCGCGGGCGGGCGGCTCCGCCTGTTTATTCTTGAAGTCCACCTTCATCGGGCATTGCCCGTACTGGCCGGCGCCGCCGTTCCATTGGCTGTACATGAAGTTATTGCGGTCGCCGTTCACTTCGCCGATCGCCGGCTGCAGGTTGTGCAGATCGGTTTCTATCTGGCGATAGGTGGCGTCCTTGTTGCAGTTTTTGCGCCCGCCGTCCTGCCAGCACTGCAGCTGGTGGCCGAACTGCCAGGCCGGCACCACGTGTTCCCACTCGATGCGCTGCGCGCGCTGGGCGTTTTTACGCACCTGATAGCCGCAGCCGGCGAGATCCGGGATGCCCTTCTTGCCTTGCCAGTCGATGCGGCAGCCGCAGTAAAAACTGCCCGGCGCATCCTGGTTAATCTTGGCCGCCGCCGCCTTGGCCTGAGAAAAATTATTGATGCCGTGCGCCTGTACGGCGCCTGCGGCGAAAACCGCGATAAACAAAATTCTGCGAAGCATATTCCAAAACAGCTCAAAATTGGAAAAGCAGGCAGGGTAACGGAACTTGCCGGCAGTGGCAAATGGCGATATTTGCTTGTTTTAACGTATAAATCGTTTAACTAAAGGTTCTCGCTAGCGAGAAATTTCAGTTTTTCGCCGCACCGGCGGCAGCGGTATTCGCTTTCGCCGCGCAGCACGCGATTATGGCGGCGGATGGTGAGCTGATGCTGCCCGCAGCCGCAGCGATAGGGGAAGGTTTTGCTTTGCACCGAGGCGGTTTCGAAGCGGTGGGTGCGGCTGGCGGGGGTCTGCAGCACGCTTTCCATCATCCAGCGCCATTCGCGGCCGTGCGGCGCCACCCGGCCGAATTGGCGAAACACCAGCAGGTGCGCCAACTCGTGCGGCACCACTTCATCGATAAACGGCTGTTGGTTTTCCAGCAGCAGCACCGGATTCAGGCGGATTTCCCAGCTTTGCAGCCAGGCGGTGCCCGCGCTGGTGCCGCGTTGCTGATAGACGATGCTGGGTTCGGGAAACTCGACGGCAAAATGCTGGCGGGCCAGCTGCAGCTTTTCTCGCAGGCAGCGCATTACCGCTTGTTGCAGCGCGATGGGGATTCTCGGTTTGTTCATTGCGGCCTAGCTTAAGCAATGGCGCGGCGGCTGACAATACGCCCCGCGTAAATCGCATCCGGCGCTTTTTCGCCACATTGATAAGACGATCGCCGCCGATGGATTGTAATCAATGTGTTAACTGCGGGATAATAAAGCGTGCATGATGAGCCTGTACCCGCAGTTCTCACCGAGCAAGGTTGAAACGCTGCCTGTGGTAATCCCTTACGCAAAGAGCGGTTATTTTGCGATTTGGCGCAATAACTGACTGATTAAAAATACGTAAGGTGGAGGCAGTTTTTTGACAAGGCGCCGAGCCGTGCGCCGCAAGTGTGAATTTAACGCAGCTGATGTTGCAAGTGAGAGATCAATGTCGAATAAACCGTTCCACTATCAAGATCCGTTCCCGCTGAAGAAAGACGATACCGAATACTACCTGCTGAGCCGCGACCACGTTTCCGTGAGCGAATTTGAAGGCCAGGAAATTCTGAAAGTTGCCCCTGAAGCGTTAACCCTGCTTGCCCAGCATGCGTTCCACGACGCCTCGTTCATGCTGCGCCCGGCGCACCAGCAGCAGGTGGCCGATATCCTCAAAGATCCGGACGCCAGCGAAAACGACAAGTACGTTGCGCTGCAATTTCTGCGTAACTCAGAAATCGCCGCCAAGGGTATTTTACCGACCTGCCAGGACACCGGCACGGCGATCATCGTCGGCAAAAAGGGCCAGCGCGTCTGGACCGGCGGCGGCGATGAAGCCGCGCTGTCGCGCGGGGTGTACAACACCTACATCCAAGAGAATTTGCGCTATTCGCAGAACGCTGCGCTGGATATGTACAAAGAGGTCAACACCGGCAGCAACTTGCCGGCGCAGATCGATCTCTACAGCGTGGACGGTGAAGAGTATAAGTTCCTGTGCATCGCCAAGGGCGGCGGTTCCGCCAACAAAACCTATCTGTATCAGGAAACCAAGGCGCTGCTGTCGCCGGGCAAACTGAAAAATTACCTGGTCGACAAGATGCGCACGCTGGGCACCGCGGCTTGCCCGCCGTACCACGTGGCGTTCGTCATCGGCGGCACCTCGGCGGAAGCGACGCTGAAAACCGTCAAGCTGGCTTCGACCAAGTATTACGATGGTCTGCCGACCGAAGGCAACGAGCATGGCCAGGCGTTCCGCGATCTGGAACTTGAAGCGGAACTGCTGCAAGAAGCGCAGAACCTGGGTCTGGGCGCGCAGTTCGGCGGAAAATATTTCGCGCACGATATCCGCGTGGTGCGCCTGCCGCGCCACGGCGCGTCGTGCCCGGTCGGCATGGGCGTCTCCTGCTCCGCGGATCGCAACATCAAAGGCAAAATCAACCGCGACGGCATCTGGCTGGAAAAACTGGAGCACAATCCGGGGAAATTCATTCCTCAGGAGCTGCGCCAGGCCGGGGAGGGCGAGGCGATCAAGGTCGATCTCAACCGTCCGATGGCCGAGATCCTCAAACAGCTGTCGCAGTACCCGGTTTCCACCCGCCTGTCGCTGAGCGGCACCATCATCGTCGGCCGCGATATCGCGCACGCCAAGCTGAAAGAACGCTTGGATCGCGGTGAAGGCCTGCCGCAGTACGTCAAGGATCACCCGATCTACTACGCCGGCCCGGCCAAAACGCCGGAGGGCTACGCGTCCGGTTCGCTGGGGCCAACCACCGCCGGGCGTATGGACTCCTACGTCGATCTGCTGCAATCCCACGGCGGCAGCATGATCATGCTGGCGAAAGGCAACCGCAGCCAGCAGGTAACGGATGCCTGCCACAAGCACGGCGGTTTCTATCTCGGCAGCATCGGCGGCCCGGCGGCGGTGCTGGCGCAGCAGAGCATCAAGAGCCTGGAGTGCGTGGAGTACCCTGAGCTGGGCATGGAAGCGATCTGGAAAATCGAGGTGGAAGATTTCCCGGCGTTTATCCTGGTGGATGACAAAGGCAATGACTTCTTCCAGAAGATCCAGGCCGGTCAGTGCTCCAGCTGCCTGAAATAAGCGCGGCCCCCTTCGCCGCCTGCGGGCGGTGAAGGGGATTGTGTAAAGTCCTGTAGCCTGCTGGACGGCGAGTTTTAACCTGTATACCCTACGCGGACAGCACTAAAATTCGACTAATGGAATATCGGCAACAGAAGGCTCGGCAAGCACATGAGTACGCAGGAAAGTCATATCAAGGAATTGCTGGTCTGGATTGAGGATAATCTGACCAATCCGCTGTCGTTGGATATCGTTTCCGCCAAGTCAGGCTATACGAAATGGTATCTGCAGCGCATGTTCAAGAAGCAGACCGGATTATCGTTAGCTTCGTATATCCGCGCTCGCCGCCTCTATCTCGCCGCCTTCGCCTTGCGTTTCACGCAGAAGAGCATCCTCGATATCTCGGTCGAATACCAATTCGATAACCAGCAGACGTTCTCGCGCTGTTTCAAGAAACACTTCGCCGAATCGCCCAGCGTCTATCGCCATGCCCGCAAGCAGGACTTCAGTAATCTGGTGCGTTCGCTGGCGGCCAGCCAGCCGGGCGATATTCAGGTCGAACGCGTCAGCATCGCCAGCGGGCAATACGCCTTTCACGGCAAGCAGTACGCTTATCACCTGGATATCGAGAAGCTGGACAAGTCGCACCTGCCGCAGCGCAGCGCGCTGCGGGCGCAGTTCTATACCTTATTGGGCGAGCGCCCGACGCAAACCTATTCGTTTACCCAACTGGTGCCGGACGGCGAGCGGGTCAGGGTCGATTATACCCTGGGCGTGACGACGGAATACCCGCTGCGCGAAGGCGTGGTGCTGGAGCCGCTGCCGGAGATCCACGGCGAGTTTTGCCGTTTTCGCTATTCCGGCAAGCCGGTGGCGCTCAATGACCACATCATTCAAATCTACACGCAGGTGCTGCCCGAAATGGGGCTGGCCCGCGGAGAGGGGCCGGACATTACGGTGTTCAGCTATTCGCTGAGCGGGAAAGAGGAGCTGCATCTGGAGCTGCAGCATCTGGTGCCGGTGGTGCCGCTGCATTGAGCCCGTCGGCGGCCGGCAGCCGGTTTTTTTGCTGCACGATCGCCGCCATCACCGCCAGGGCGATCTCCGCCGGGGTTTTGCTGCCCAGCGGCAGGCCGATCGGCGCATGGATGCGTTCCAGCTCCTGCGGGGTGAATTCGGCAATCTGCTGCAAACGCTGGCGCCGCCGCGCGCTGTTTCTGAGCGAGCCCATGGCGCCGATGTAAAACGCCGGGGTGTGGATCGCTTCCATCAGCGTCAGGTCGTCCATGCGCGGATCGTGGGTCAGCGCCACGACGGCGGTATTGGCGTGGCAACCCCCTTCCTCAATTAATTTGGCCGGAAACTGACGCAGCAACGTCACGCCCGGTTTCAGCTCGGCGGCAAAGTTATCCAGCGCCTCCGGGCGGTTCTCGCACACCAGCACCTCAAACCCCAGCGCCACGGCGAAATCGGCGCAGTACAGCGCCACGCTGGACAGCCCGGCGATCAGCAGGCGCGGCGCGGCCGCGATGTGCAGGGTGATCTGCTCAAGCCGGCGTTCGACCTGGGTGGCGCTGGTGAAGTGGCTCTGCTCGAGGCTGTGGCAGGCGTTGGGCAGCGTCAGGCGTTTGATCAACGCGTGATGCCCTTCCAGCGCGCCGGCGATGCGCCGCAGGTAAGCGATGCTGGCTTCACTCGCCGGCAGGTATTCGATCAGCACGTCCAGCACGCCGCCGCAGGGCAGCGCCACGTTGGGCGTCATGCCGCCTTCGCCGTAGCGAATCACCTGGCTGGCCGCCTGATACTCCCCGGCGGCCACGCGGCGCAAAAAATCCTCCTCCACGCAGCCGCCCGACAGCGAGCCGCTGTAGCGGCCATCGCGGGTCGCCGCCATCAGCGCGCCCGGCGAGCGCGGCGAAGAGCCGTAGGTGCTGAGCACGGTACATAACCAGACCGGCTGTTGCTGCAGCCAGCTTATCGCCTGGCTGACTACGGTGACGTCAAGATGTTGCATAGGTGAATTTACTCGCTGGCCGGGAGTTGCGATGGAAGATCAATATCCTGCACGACGCCGGGTTGCTCAAGCGGCATCAGGTGCACTGCCGCGCCTTGCAGCAGTTCACGCGCGCCATTATCGCCGCGCAGTTGGCAAAGTGGCTTGCGCAATAGAGCGGAAAAGCCGACCGGATGACCGGGCAGTTGCGCATAGCAGGGGCGCACGATCGCGTGCTGCCGTAAGGCATCCGCCACCTGCCGGAAAACATCGGCGCCGACGAACGGCATATCGGCCAGGTGAATCAGCCAGCCCTGCCAGTGCGGCGTGGCCGCAACGCCCGCGGCGATCGAGTTGCCGAGGCCCGCGCTGGCGAGCAGGGTGACCGGCACCTGGTTGGCGGCGCAGGCGGCCAGCACCGGCAGATTATCCGGCCGGGTCACCACCTGTACCGGCAGGCCGGAGGCCAGCGCCTGGCGCAGGGTGTGTTCGAACAGCGATCGCCGCTCGCCCGCCGCATCGGCAAATCCGGCGTTCAATTTGTTGCCCTGGCCGCCGGCCTGAATAAAGCGCTCCCCGCGTCCGGCGGCGGTAATGACAATGCCCGTGGTCATGGTTGAAGTCCGCGTTTGCGCAAATTATTTATTAGCCTACAAACTACCTGTGTTTTGTAAATGTTTTTTTGTTGAAAACAGCCTGTTAATCATCACATAATTTTAGTTATAAGCATATGCTTATGACGTCTACGGCAAGGTCGTCAGCGTTTGCGCAACAACACCGCGAACAAAAACCAATTACAAGAAAGACGTGAAGGACTTATTTATGAGCAATTTCAACCCGTCGCGGCGCCGCTTTATCAAAGGCGCCGTGATTGCGGGGGTGTCCGTGTACCTCGCGCCCCTGTACAGCCGCGCCTACGCCGCGCTGTTCGAGCAAAAAATCCTCCAGTCACCCAACTGGGATCCGCAGACCAAACGCGTCCGTTTCCGTATCGATGGCCGCGCCAAGGTCATGGGGCAGAAGGTGTTCGCGCGCGACATCCGCGCGGTGGACATGCCGCACTGGCCGCAGAAACAGGCGCACGCCTTCATTCTTCGCGTCACTAAAGCCGACCGGCTGTTCGAGGGCGTCGATCTGTCGCTGCTGGGGGACGACCTGCAGCCGGATCGCCTGGTGACGGCGGAAGATCTGGCGCGCGACGGCCTGGCCTTCCCGGCGTTCTACGGCGACGACATGCTGCTGCCGAGCGGCAAAACCCCGGCCTATCTCGGCCAGGCGGTGGCGATACTGATCTATCACGACTTCGCCCGTTTCCGCTTCGCCAAGGACAAGCTGAAATTCCGTGAGGAAACCATCAAATACGGCGCGGTCACCGGCCCGCTGGAGCGCGATCCCTGGGGCAGCTTCCGCTATGTGCGGGTGGGGGGCGATCAGCCGTTCGACGACGATCGCTTCTCCAGCCTGAAGGACACGCCGATCTTCCCGGTGTCGATGAAAAAACACCTGCCGGTGTGGCCGGAAAGGCGCGAGGGCGGCAAGCTGGATCAGGAAGGCATGCGCTATGCGGGCCTGATCGCCGACGAGATGGCCAATCCGCCGGCCGATTGGCTGGTGATGTCGCGCCGCTACACCACGCAGTCGATCGACACCTCGGCGCTGGAGCCGGACAACGCCAACGGCTGGTTCGATGCCGAGACGCAAACGCTGCATCTGGTGGTGCCGACCCAGTCGCCGCAGGAAGTGGCCGACGAGATGCCGCGCATGCTGGCCAAGCGCAACCCGCCGGTGAAACAGCTGATCCTGCACCCGTGCTACACCGTGGGCTACGGCTCGAAAGATCACTACAACTTCCCGTATTACGGCGCGGTGGCGGCGATGTACGGCGACGGCCACCCGGTGCGCCTGGCCAACGATCGCTTCGAGCAGTTCCAGACGGCGCTGAAGCGCCACGCGTTCGACATGAATTACCGCATCGCGGTGAATAAGCAGACCGGCGTCATGCAGTCGTTCCTCGGCGACATGACCGCGGACGGCGGCGGCCGCAGCAACTTTACCCCTTCGGTGGTGATGGTCGGCGCGACCGCCGCCCAGTCGATTTACTACTTCCCGAAAAGCGATCTGTCTTCGGTCGGGCTGGCCTCACGCGCCATCGACGCCGGCTCGGCGCGCGGTTACGGCACGCTGCAGAGCATGGCCGCCACCGAGATGATGGTGGATGAGCTGGCCGCCGAGCTGAAGATCGACCCGATCGAGTTCCGCCTGCGCAACGTGCTGAAATCTGGCATGAAAAACACCCAGGGGGCGATCCCGGCCGGTGCGATCCGCGCCGATGAAGTGCTGGAGAAGGCGGCGAAGCATGAGATGTGGCTCAAGCGCGCCGAACGCAAGGCTGAGTTTGAGAGCCGCCATCCTGGCAAGCGCTATGGCGTCGGCTTCGGCTGCGTGCAGAAAGACTTCGGCACCGGGGCGGAAACCTCGTTCGCCCGGGTGGCGCTGAGCGAAGACGGCCGCATCACGCTGCATCACAGCGGCGCGGAGATGGGCACCGGCATGTCGACCTCGCAGTCGGTATTGTGCGCGCAGTGGCTGGGCAAACCGGCCGACGAAGCGCATTTCTCGGTCACCGACTGGTCGGTGCTGCCGATGGTCACCAGCGGCGATCCCTACCTGATGTCGCAGGAGGAGCAGGACAAGCTGCAAACCAACCCTAACTGGACGCCGAGCTACTGTTCGCCGTCCAGCGCCAGCAACTCGGCCTATTACTTCTCGCACAGCACCCGCGAAGCGGCGCGCCTGATCTTCGATCACGGCATCTGGCCGGCGGCGATGGCGCTGTGGCAGGCCGGCATCGGCGGCGGCCAGGCGGCGCCGCTGGTGGTGCGGCGTGAAGATGCGCGTTGGGTCGAAGGCGGCCTGACGGCGGCGGGCATGTCGGTGCTGAGCCTCGAGCTGCTGGCCAAGACGGCCTATCAGATGGGCGGCGTCACCGGCGCGGCGGTGCACGTCTTCAACCGCTGGCAGTGGGCGGAGGCCGATTTCACGCTGAGCGGCAAAAGCGAACGCCTGCCGATCGACGGCATGGCGCTGCGCAACGCCGGCGGCGAATTCAAACCGCTGGCGCGCGGGCAGGTCTACTACCCGCCAACCCAGCGTAACAATGCGGCGGTGACCTACTACAGCGCCGTTGGCACGCTGGCGGAAGTGGCGGTAGATATCGCCACCGGCCAGGTGGAATTGCTGAATCACCATTCGATCATGGAGTGCGGCAACCTGATCGTGCCGGAACTGGTTTCCGGCCAGCTGCAGGGCGGGCTGGCGATGGGGATCGGCCATGCGCTGCACGAATATTTACCGCTGTACGAAGACGGGCCGGGCAACGGCACCTGGAACTTCAACCGTTACCACCTGCCGCGCGCCAGCGACGTGGCGGTGTGGAAGCAGAGCGGCGACATCCTGCCGGCGCTGTCGGAAACCGATCCGCCGAAAGGCATGGCGGAGGTGGTGATGATCCCGATCGTGGCCGCGCTGGTCAACGCCATCGCCGATGCCACCGGCCACCGTTTCCGTGATTTGCCCGTTCGTGCAGAAAATATTCGTGAGGTATTACAATGAGCATTAAAACCCAGCCGATCTCCCTGACCATCAACCAGAAGCAATACGGCCCGATCGAGGTGCCGGAAGGCCTGATGATGATCGATTTCCTGCACGAATACCTTGACCTGACCGGCTCGCGCCTCGGCTGCGGGCAGGGCATTTGCCACGCCTGCGTGGCAATCGTCGATCACCCGAGCGGCACCAGCGAAGAGGTGCGCACCTGCATCACCGGCGCGCATTTCTTCAACGGCAAGAAAGTGCGTACCGTCGAAGGCCACGCCAGGGTGGACGAGCAGGGCGAGGTGGTTGAACTGTCGCCGATCCAGCAGGCGTTTCTGGAGCACTACAGCTTCCAGTGCGGCTACTGCACGCCGGGCTTTGTCAATGCCGCCACCATTTTCGTGGAAAAGCTCAAGCGTGAACCTATCGCTCGCGAGCAGCTGGAAAGCGCCATCGAGCAGGCGCTGGACAGCCACATCTGCCGCTGCACCGGCTATGTGCGTTACTACGAAGCGGTGCGCGACGTGGTGCTGAAAACGCCGGGCCTGCTGAAGGAGACGGCGCAATGAAAAAACGTCTCGCAGTATTGATTTTGCTGGTGGCGATCGTGGTGATTGCGCTGCTGTGGTGGCGGGAAAACCGCCGTTACGACGGCCCGGTGCAGCAGGTGGCCGCCGGCGCCGAACAGATCGCCCGCGGCCGCTATCTGGCGCAGGCCGCCGACTGCGCCGCCTGCCACACCGCCAGCGGCGGGGCGCCGTTGGCCGGCGGCTATCCGCTGGAAACGCCGTTCGGCACGATTTACGGCAGCAATCTGACGCCGTCGGCCGACCACGGCATCGGGCGCTGGACCAAGGACGACTTCTTCCTGGCGCTGACGCAGGGCGTGGCGCCGGGCGGGAGGCACCTGTACCCGGCGATGCCTTATACCTCGTACAAGGGCATGTCGCGTCAGGACGCCGACGACATCTACGCTTACCTGATGACGCGCCCGGCGGTGGACGTGGCCATTCCGGCCAACGAGATGCCGTTCCCGTTCAACCAGCGCATGGCGCTGATCGGCTGGAACCTGCTGTTCCGCAGCCAGGATCCGCTGCCGGCCAGTTCGCAGGGCAGCTCGCCGCAATGGCAGCGCGGCCGCTATCTGGCCGACGTGCTGGGCCACTGTGGCGAATGCCACACGCCGCGCGGCGCGCTGGGGCAGATGGATCTCGCCAAGCCGATGCAGGGCGGCGATCTCGGCCGCTTCATGGCGCCGGACATTACGCCGCACGGCCTGGCGCAGCGCGGCTGGACGCCGCAGGACGTCAGCCGCTTCCTCAGCACCGGCCTCGCGCCGCAGGGTTCCGCCTTCAGCGAGATGCACATGGTGGTGGATCTCAGCACCCGGCATTTAACGCCGGAAGACCATCAGGCGCTGGCGCTGTATCTGATGGGCGAGCAGCCGCCGGCGGCTGTGCCGGTGAAAATGGGCCAGGGCAGCGATGCCGGGCGCATGGCCTATCTGGATCAGTGCGCCGGCTGCCACGCCCGCGAAGGCGAGGGCAAACCGCACGTCGCACCGGCGATGCGCGATAACGCCACGCTGCGCCAGGTGGACGGCAAGAACCTGATCGTGTCGGTGCTGGACGGCCTGCCGGCTCAGCAGTTCCCGAACGGCGAAAGCATGCAGAGCATGCCGGGCTTCGGCGAACGGCTGAGCGATGCCGACGTGGCGGAGCTGGTGAATTATCTGCGCGTAACCTGGGGCGGCTTGCCGGCGGACATCACCGCCGAACAGGTGAAAGCGCTGCGCAAATAAGCGGCGTTCAGGCGAAAAAAATGGCCCGCATCAGCGGGCCATTTTACTGCGCGGTCACGGGGTTCAACGGCTGGTGACGCCGTCGACGCGTTGGCTGCGCTGTTTGATGGCGTAACCGACGGCCAGGATCGCCACCCACACCGGGATCAGCAGCACCGAGATTTGAATGCCCGGCGTCAGGTACATGATCACCAGGATGCCGGCCATGAACAGCAGGCACAGGTAGTTGCTGAACGGGTACCAGAACGCTTTGAACTTCGGCACCACACCTTCGCGATTTTTAGCGGCGCGGAACTTCAGGTGCGCCAGGCTGATCATCGCCCAGTTGATCACCAGCGCCGATACCACCAACGCCATCAACAGTTCGAAGGCGCGGCCTGGGATCAGGTAGTTAATCAGCACGCACAGCGCGGTGGCGAGGGCTGAAATGCCGATGGCCACCACCGGCACGCCGCGGCCGTCGACCTTCAACAGGCTTTTCGGGCCGTTGCCCTGCTGCGCCAGGCCGTACAGCATGCGGCTGTTGCAGTAGACGCAGCTGTTGTACACCGACAGCGCGGCGGTGAGCACCACGATGTTCAGCACGGTCGCCACCAGGTTGCTGTTCAGCGCGTGGAAGATCAGCACGAACGGGCTGCCGCCTTCAACCACTTTGCCCCACGGGTACAGCGACAGCAGAATGGCCAGCGAACCGATATAGAAGATCAGGATGCGGTAGATCACCTGATTGGTGGCTTTCGGAATGCTCTTTTGCGGGTCGTCGGCTTCGGCGGCGGTGATGCCGACCAGCTCGAGGCCGCCGAAGGAGAACATGATCACCGCCATCGCCATCACCAGGCCCATGACGCCGTTCGGGAAGAACCCGCCCTGCGCCCACAGATTGGTAACGGTGGCCTCCGGGCCGCCCATGCCGCTGAACAGCAGGTAGGCGCCGAACACGATCATGCCGATAATCGCCACCACCTTGATGATGGCGAACCAGAACTCCATCTCACCGTAAACTTTGACGTTGGCCAGGTTGATGGCGTTGATCGCCAGAAAGAATACCGCGGCGGAAACCCAGGTGGGGATCTCAGGCCACCAGTACTGCACGTAGATGCCGACCGCGGTCAGTTCCGCCATCGCCACCAGGACATACAGCACCCAGTAGTTCCAGCCGGAGGCGAAGCCGGCGAAGTTGCCCCAGTATTTGTAGGCGAAGTGGCTGAAGGAACCGGCAACCGGCTCTTCCACCACCATCTCCCCCAGCTGGCGCATGATCAGAAACGCGATGAAGCCGCCGATGGCGTAGCCGAGAAGCACTGACGGGCCGGCCATTTTTATTGTTTGAGCGATACCGAGAAATAACCCGGTGCCGATTGCGCCACCTAAGGCGATGAGCTGAATATGGCGGTTTTTCAGGCCGCGTTTCAGCTGGTCACCATGCTGTTGACCATCCATCAATCAAACCCTCTGTCGTTGTGAATGCCCACATGCCTGTAAAGCAGTGGTTACGATGTGTGTTTTGTTTTATTTACGGCGTTATAGCTATTAATTCCACGGCGCCGCTACCGTTTGGCAGAGAATAATGTTATGTGCGTCGGTTTGCACCTGCTTTGTCGTGTGAGTGATTAAGATTGCAGCAGTTTAGGAAACAAAATGCGGGTTGTGTGACGGCGGGAGGGATTCAGTGCATGAAATAAGCAACAAATCACATAATGCGCAAAAATAACGTAGATCCGAGCGGCGGCGCGCGTTCAAATAATGAACGAATCACCGTGGCGCTGCTCGCCAAATAGCCATTCATTAAAGCGTCATAACCATGCAATAAAACTTGGGCAAAAAGTTTGCACTCTTCCTTGCGTAAGGTTTGGTAAAAGTTAAATCCCCAACCCGGCGCGTAAATGGTAATACCATCACGGCGTTACCGGTTTGCAGCGGGGTTTTCAGCGGGGTGTTAAAATGTGCGGGTAACCTGATTTCGATCAAGGCCCGTATGGACAGGAGGTGAATACTTTGTTACTTTACCGTCACGTTTTTGAAATTGGTATTACCAATTGACTCCGCGCCATTCGCAGAGAAGAATTCACTCATGGCCTACAGCAAAATCCGCCAACCCAAGTTGTCAGATGTTATCGAGCAACAGCTCGAATATCTGATCCTCGAGGGGACACTGCGCCCAGGCGAAAAACTGCCTCCGGAGCGCGAGCTGGCGAAACAATTTGATGTCTCCCGTCCTTCTCTGAGAGAGGCCATTCAGCGCCTGGAAGCGAAAGGGCTGCTCCTGCGTCGTCAGGGCGGCGGCACCTTCGTGCAAACTAATCTGTGGCAGAGCTTCAGCGATCCGCTGGCCGAGCTGCTGGCCGACCATCCCGAATCACAGTTCGATCTGCTGGAAACCCGTCACGCGCTGGAAGGCATTGCCGCCTATTACGCGGCGCTGCGCGGCACCGATGAAGATCTGGCGCGCATCCGCGACTGCCACATCGTGATTCAACAGGCTCAAGACAGCGGCGATCTCGATGCCGAAGCCGATGCGGTCATGCAGTATCAAATCGCCGTGACCGAAGCTGCCCACAACGTTGTGTTACTTCACCTGCTACGCTGCATGGGGCCGATGCTGGAACAGAACGTGCGTCAGAACTTTGAATTGCTCTACTCGCGCCGTGAGATGTTGGCAAAAGTGAGCAGCCACCGCGCCGGAATTTTTGAGGCGATTGTGGCACGCGAGCCGGAAAAGGCCCGTGAAGCCTCGCATCGCCACTTGGCGTTTATCGAGGAAATCTTGCTGGATCTCAGCCGGGAGCATACTCGGCGCGAGAGATCGCTACGGCGTCTCCAGCAACGCAAGGATTAAGAGCTGTCCTCTTCAGGGTACACCAGCCTGCGGGGGTTAAGTTCGAGGTACTTAGTTAAGTACTTAAGCGGCAACTAAACTGATGGGCCTGTCTTCGTGTGTTTTTGCACAGAGCACAGGAAGACAGGCTCCAAACAAACCATTAGACAGATAAGGAATACCACCATGTCAGAACGTTTAAACAATGACGTGGATCCGATCGAAACCCGCGACTGGCTGCAGGCGATCGAATCGGTCATCCGTGAAGAGGGTGTTGAGCGAGCTCAGTTTCTGATTGATCAGGTATTGGGAGAAGCCCGCAAAGGCGGCGTTAACGTTGCGGCCGGTGCTGCAGCGCACAACTACGTCAACACCATCGCGGTAGAAGACGAACCGGCCTACCCAGGCAACCTGGATCTGGAACGCCGCATTCGCTCTGCGATCCGTTGGAACGCGGTCATGACCGTTCTGCGCGCATCCAAAAAAGACCTGGAGCTGGGCGGCCACATGGCTTCCTTCCAGTCTTCCGCGACCTTCTATGAAGTCTGCTTTAACCACTTCTTCCGCGCACGCAACGAGAAAGACGGCGGCGACCTGGTGTACTTCCAGGGCCACATCTCTCCGGGCGTTTACGCGCGTGCCTTCCTTGAAGGCCGCCTGACCGAAGAACAGATGAACAACTTCCGTCAGGAAGTGCACGGCAACGGCCTGTCCTCTTACCCGCATCCTAAGCTGATGCCGGAATTCTGGCAGTTCCCGACCGTTTCCATGGGCCTGGGCCCAATCAGCGCCATCTATCAGGCGAAGTTCCTGAAATACCTGGAACACCGCGGCCTGAAAGACACCTCTGAGCAGACCGTTTACGCCTTCCTGGGCGACGGCGAGATGGATGAGCCGGAATCCAAAGGCGCCATCACCATCGCGACCCGCGAGAAGCTGGACAACCTGGTGTTCGTCATCAACTGCAACCTGCAGCGCTTGGACGGCCCGGTCACCGGCAACGGCAAGATCATCAACGAACTGGAAGGCATCTTCTCCGGCGCAGGCTGGCAGGTGCTGAAAGTGATCTGGGGCGGCCGTTGGGACGAACTGCTGCGTAAAGACACCAGCGGTAAACTGGTTCAGCTGATGAACGAGACCCTGGACGGCGACTACCAGACCTTCAAATCCAAAGACGGCGCTTACGTGCGCGAGCACTTCTTCGGCCGTTACCCGGAAACCGCGGCGTTGGTCAAAGACATGACCGACGACGAAATCTGGGCGCTGAACCGTGGTGGTCACGATCCGAAGAAAATCTTCGCTGCACTGAAAAAAGCGCAGGACACCAAAGGCAAACCGACCGTTATCCTGGCCCACACCATCAAAGGTTACGGCATGGGTGAAACCGCGGAAGGTAAAAACATCGCTCACCAGGTGAAGAAAATGAACATGGAAGGGGTTCACCACTTCCGCGATCGTTTCAACGTGCCGGTTGCCGATGCTGACATCGAAAAACTGCCGTACATCACCTTCGAGAAAGATTCCGAAGAGTACAAATACCTGCACGAACGTCGCCAGGCGCTGAAAGGCTACGTGCCGACGCGTCTGCCGGAGTTCACCCAGAAGCTGGAAATGCCGGCGCTGGAAGATTTCAGCTCGCTGCTGGAAGAGCAGAACAAAGAGATCTCCACCACTATCGCCTTCGTGCGTGCCCTGAACGTGATGCTGAAGAACAAGTCGATCAAAGATCGCCTGGTGCCAATCATCGCCGACGAAGCGCGTACCTTCGGTATGGAAGGTCTGTTCCGTCAGATCGGTATCTACAGCCCGAACGGCCAGCAGTACACCCCGCAGGACCGTGAACAGGTTGCTTACTACAAAGAAGACGAGAAAGGCCAAATCCTGCAGGAAGGCATCAACGAACTGGGCGCAGCCTCTTCCTGGCTGGCCGCAGCGACTTCCTACAGCACCAACGATCTGCCGATGATTCCGTTCTACATCTACTACTCGATGTTCGGTTTCCAACGTATCGGCGACCTGTGCTGGGCAGCGGGCGACCAACAGGCGCGCGGCTTCCTGATCGGCGGGACCTCGGGCCGTACTACCCTGAACGGCGAAGGTCTGCAGCACGAAGATGGCCACAGCCACATTCAGTCTCTGACCATCCCTAACTGCATCTCTTACGATCCGGCTTACGCGTACGAAGTGGCGGTGATCATGCACGACGGTCTGGTGCGCATGTATGGCGACAACCCGGAAAACGTGTACTACTACCTGACCACGCTGAACGAAAACTACCACATGCCTGCGATGCCGCAGGGTGCGGAAGAAGGTATCCGCAAGGGTATCTACAAGCTGGAAACGCTGGAAGGCAGCAAAGGCAAGGTACAGCTGCTGGGCTCCGGCGCCATCCTGCGCCACGTGCGCGAAGCTGCGCAGATCCTGGCGAAGGACTACGGCGTGGGTTCCGACACCTACAGCGTGACCTCGTTCACCGAACTGGCGCGCGACGGCCAGGATTGCGAGCGCTGGAACATGCTGCACCCAACCGAAACGCCACGCGTGCCTTACATCGCTCAGGTGATGAGCGACGCGCCGGCGGTAGCTTCTACCGACTACATGAAACTGTTCGCCGAACAGGTTCGTACTTATGTGCCGGCCAGCGACTATCGCGTACTGGGCACCGACGGCTTCGGTCGTTCGGACAGCCGCGAAAACCTGCGTCACCACTTCGAAGTCGATGCATCCTACGTGGTGGTTGCTGCTCTGGGTGAACTGGCTAAACGCGGTGAGATCGAAGCTTCTGTGGTTGCCGATGCAATCAAGAAATTCGACATCAACCCGGAAAAAGTTAACCCGCGTCTGGCCTAAGAGGTACTGAATAATGTCTATCGAAATCAACGTACCGGACATCGGTGCAGATGAAGTCGAAATCACCGAGATTCTGGTGAAGGTCGGCGATAAAGTTGAAGCGGAACAATCGCTGATCACCGTGGAAGGCGACAAGGCTTCCATGGAAGTGCCATCCCCGCAGGCGGGCGTGGTGAAAGAGATCAAAGTGGCGGTCGGCGATAAAACCGAAACCGGCAAACTGATCATGATCTTCGAAGCGGCAGGCGCAGCGGAAGCTGCACCGGCGGCGAAAGCGGAAGAAAAACCGGCGGCAGCAGCAGCTGCCCCGGCCGCCGCTGCGGCCAAAGACGTTGCCGTGCCGGACATCGGCGCCGACGAAGTCGAAGTGACCGAGATCCTGGTGAAAGTGGGCGACAAGGTGGAAGCCGAGCAGTCCCTGATCACCGTAGAAGGCGACAAGGCTTCCATGGAAGTCCCTGCGCCGTTCGCGGGCACCGTGAAAGAGATCAAGATCGCGACCGGCGACAAAGTGAAAACCGGTTCCCTGATCATGGTGTTCGAAGTGGCCGGCGCCGCTTCCGCTGCGGCCCCGGCTGCGGTTGAAGCTCCTGCCGCCGCTGCAGCGCCTGCGGCCTCTGCGGCCAAAGACGTCGCCGTGCCGGATATCGGCGGCGACGAAGTCGAAGTGACCGAAGTGATGGTTAAGGTGGGCGACAAGGTTGCCGCCGAGCAGTCTCTGATCACCGTGGAAGGCGACAAGGCCTCCATGGAAGTGCCTGCACCGTTCGCGGGTACCGTGAAAGAGATCAAGATCGCGACCGGCGACAAAGTGAAAACCGGCTCCCTGATCATGGTGTTCGAAGTGGAAGGCGCTGCGCCTGCCGCTGCCGCCGTTCCAGCCGCTAAAGCGGAAGCTGCGCCGGCGCCGGCCGCCGCGAAAGCCGCCGCTCCGGCTGCGAAAGCTGACGACAAAGGCGAGTTCGCCGAGAACGCGGCATACGTGCACGCGACCCCGGTCATTCGTCGTCTGGCGCGTGAATTCGGCGTTAACCTGGCGAAAGTGAAAGGCACCGGTCGTAAAGGTCGCATCCTGCGCGAAGACGTTCAGGCTTACGTGAAAGACGCGGTGAAACGCGCTGAAGCGGCCCCGGCCGCTGCCAGCGGCGGTCTGCCAGGCATGCTGCCATGGCCGAAAGTGGACTTCAGCAAGTTCGGCGAGATCGAAGAAGTCGAAATGGGCCGCATCCAGAAGATCTCTGGTGCGAACCTGAGCCGCAACTGGGTGATGATCCCGCACGTGACTCACTTCGACAAAACCGACATCACCGATCTGGAAGCGTTCCGCAAACAGCAGAACGAAGAAGCGGCCAAGCGCAAGCTGGACGTGAAGTTCACGCCTGTCGTGTTCATCATGAAAGCCGTTGCTGCCGCTCTGGAGCAGATGCCGCGCTTCAACAGCTCGCTGTCCGAAGACGGTCAGAAGCTGACGCTGAAGAAATACATCAACATCGGCGTGGCGGTAGATACCCCGAACGGCCTGGTGGTTCCGGTGTTCAAGGACGTGAACAAGAAGAGCATCACCGAGCTGTCCCGCGAACTGATGGCCATCTCCAAGAAAGCGCGCGACGGCAAGCTGACCGCGGGCGAGATGCAGGGCGGCTGCTTCACCATCTCCAGCCTGGGCGGCATCGGGACGACCCACTTCGCGCCGATCGTCAACGCGCCGGAAGTGGCTATCCTGGGCGTCTCCAAGTCTGCGATGGAGCCGGTCTGGAACGGTAAAGAGTTCATGCCGCGCCTGATGATGCCGATGTCGCTGTCCTTCGACCACCGCGTTATCGACGGTGCCGATGGTGCGCGCTTCATCACCATCATCAACAACATGTTGTCCGACATTCGCCGTCTGGTGATGTAATGCAAAAGGGGCGCAGCATGCTGCGCCCCTGACGATTCTGTAGCAGTTTTGTCGGATTTTGCATAACTCGACAAAATTGTTGAGACACGGGTCACTCGAACACGCTTTGCAGATTATTAACAATTCTGTAAACTGCTCGCGGTGTAAGCGTCCCGGTGGATGAAGGGCGTTATGAGATCGATTAGCAATAAAAATGACGTCTGACCCGCCGGACAATCAATTAAGAGGTCATGATGAGTACTGAAATTAAAACTCAGGTCGTGGTACTTGGGGCGGGCCCGGCAGGTTACTCTGCAGCCTTTCGTTGCGCTGACTTAGGTCTTGAAACCGTTCTGGTTGAACGTTATTCCACTCTGGGCGGGGTTTGCCTGAACGTGGGATGTATCCCTTCCAAAGCACTGCTGCACGTTGCCAAAGTGATCGAAGAAGCCAAAGCGCTGGCCGAACACGGCATCGTTTTCGGCGAGCCGAAAACCGACATCGACAAAGTGCGCGTCTGGAAAGAAAAAGTCATCACTCAGCTGACCGGCGGTCTGGCTGGCATGGCGAAAGGCCGTAAAGTGAAAGTGGTCAACGGCCTGGGCAAGTTCACCGGCGCTAACACCCTGGTTGTTGAAGGCGAAAACGGCCCAACCACCATCAACTTCGACAACGCCATCATCGCTGCAGGTTCTCGTCCGATCCAACTGCCATTCATTCCTCATGAAGATCCACGCGTGTGGGATTCCACCGATGCGCTGGAGCTGAAAACCGTCCCAGAGCGTCTGCTGGTTATGGGCGGCGGCATCATCGGCCTGGAAATGGGCACCGTATACCATGCGCTGGGTTCACAGATCGACGTCGTTGAGATGTTCGATCAGGTTATCCCGGCGGCAGATAAAGACGTGGTGAAAGTCTTCACCAAACGTATCAGCAAGCAGTTCAACCTGATGCTGGAAACCAAAGTGACCGCGGTAGAAGCCAAAGAAGACGGCATCTACGTCACGATGGAAGGTAAAAAAGCGCCGGCAGAACCACAGCGTTACGACGCGGTGCTGGTGGCGATCGGCCGCGTGCCGAACGGCAAACTGCTGGATGCCGGCAAAGCCGGTGTTGAAGTTGACGAGCGTGGCTTCATCAACGTCGACAAACAGCTGCGCACCAACGTGCCGCACATCTTCGCTATCGGCGACATCGTCGGTCAGCCGATGCTGGCGCACAAAGGCGTGCACGAAGGCCACGTTGCCGCAGAAGTTATCGCCGGCATGAAGCACTACTTCGATCCGAAAGTGATCCCATCCATCGCTTACACCGAGCCGGAAGTGGCATGGGTGGGTCTGACCGAGAAAGAAGCGAAAGAGAAAGGCATCAGCTACGAAACCTCCACCTTCCCGTGGGCGGCTTCCGGCCGTGCGATCGCTTCCGACTGTGCAGACGGCATGACCAAACTGATCTTCGACAAAGAAACTCACCGCATCATCGGTGGCGCGATTGTCGGCACCAACGGCGGCGAACTGCTGGGTGAAATCGGTCTGGCTATCGAGATGGGCTGCGACGCGGAAGACATCGCGCTGACCATCCACGCTCACCCGACCCTGCACGAATCCGTGGGCCTGGCGGCGGAGATCTACGAAGGCAGCATCACCGACCTGCCTAACCCGAAAGCCAAGAAGAAGTAATTCTGCTGGCTTGACCGGTTAACAAGCGGCTCCTGACAAGGAGCCGTTTTTTTTTGCTCAAACTCAGAAAGCGGTTTTTTTGTGGCCGCTGCGCCAAATTCCGATCCCCCTGCTTATATCCATTCTAACTATATGGATATAATACCCTGCTAGTCCGGCAGCCGATTACGCTGCGCTCAACGATTCAGCAAAGATTTAATGTTGCTTTTATGTGAACGAATTAACAACCGTTTCAAATCCTGATATGCTGGCTGAGCGGAACCGGGCACTGTACCTTACAGTCCAGGACATCGACAGCAGTGCCCCGTCAGGATAGATGGCATCAATATCGCCGTGCGCTCTACCCATCAGTCTTTCATGCTGTAACGCTGTTTGACCGTGTCTGTTTGCCCCAATCACCGTTTCGGGGCCTTTACGGGCCGATCGCCTAGCCACAGAGTGAAACCCCAAGGGTATAAACCCGGTTTGCATATACGCCAGGCACAATAAATGACAATGAGAGCGAGGAGAACGTCGTGCTAGAAGAATACCGTAAGCACGTAGCCGAGCGTGCTGCTGAGGGCATCGCCCCTAAGCCGCTAGACGCCACCCAAATGGCCGCGCTGGTCGAACTACTGAAGAATCCGCCAAAAGGCGAAGAAGAATTCCTGTTAGACCTGCTGATTAACCGTGTTCCACCGGGCGTCGACGAAGCCGCCTACGTCAAAGCAGGTTTCCTGGCGGCCATCGCCAAAGGTGAAGCGACATCCCCCCTGGTTACCCCCGAGAAAGCCATTGAACTGTTAGGCACCATGCAGGGCGGCTATAACATTCACCCGCTGATCGAAGCGCTGGATAACGAAACGCTGGCGCCTATCGCCGCGAAAGCGCTGTCCCACACGCTGCTGATGTTCGACAACTTCTACGACGTGGAAGAGAAGGCCAAGGCCGGTAACCCGCACGCCAAGCAGATCATGCAGTCCTGGGCCGACGCCGAATGGTACCTGTCGCGCCCTGAGCTGGCGGAAAAGATCACCGTCACCGTGTTCAAAGTCACAGGCGAAACCAACACCGATGACCTTTCTCCGGCGCCGGACGCCTGGTCGCGCCCGGACATCCCGCTGCACGCGCTGGCGATGCTGAAAAACGAACGTGAAGGCATCGTGCCGGATCAGCCGGGCAGCGTCGGCCCGATCAAACAGATCGAGCTGCTGAACAAAAAAGGCTTCCCGCTGGCCTACGTCGGCGACGTGGTCGGCACCGGTTCTTCCCGTAAATCCGCCACCAACTCCGTGCTGTGGTTTATGGGCGACGACATCCCGCACGTGCCGAACAAGCGCGGCGGCGGCGTGGTGCTGGGCGGCAAGATTGCGCCTATCTTCTTCAACACCATGGAAGATGCCGGCGCCTTGCCGATCGAAGTGGACGTGTCCGAGCTGAACATGGGCGACGTGATCGACGTTTACCCATACAAAGGTGAAGTGCGCAACCACGAAACCGGCGCGCTGATCGCCAACTTCGAGCTGAAAACCGACGTGCTGCTGGATGAAGTGCGCGCCGGCGGCCGTATCCCGCTGATCATCGGCCGCGGCCTGACCACCAAGGCGCGCGAAGCGCTGGGTCTGCCGCACAGCGATGTGTTCCGTATCGCCAAACCGGTCGCCGCCAGCAGCAAAGGCTTCTCGCTGGCGCAGAAAATGGTCGGCCGCGCCTGCGGCGTCGCCGGCATTCGCCCTGGCGAATACTGCGAACCGAAGATGACCTCCGTCGGTTCTCAGGACACCACCGGCCCGATGACCCGCGATGAGCTGAAAGACCTGGCCTGCCTCGGCTTCTCCGCCGATCTGGTCATGCAGTCATTCTGCCACACCGCCGCGTACCCGAAACCGGTCGACGTGACCACGCACCACACGCTGCCTGACTTCATCATGAACCGCGGCGGCGTCTCGCTGCGTCCGGGCGACGGCGTGATCCACTCCTGGCTGAACCGCATGCTGCTGCCTGACACCGTCGGCACCGGCGGCGATTCCCACACCCGCTTCCCGATCGGCATCTCCTTCCCGGCCGGTTCCGGCCTGGTGGCGTTTGCCGCCGCGACCGGCGTAATGCCGCTGGATATGCCTGAGTCGGTGCTGGTGCGCTTCAAAGGCAAAATGCAGCCGGGCATCACCCTGCGCGATCTGGTGCACGCCATCCCTTACTACGCGATCCAGCAAGGGCTGCTGACCGTTGAGAAGAAGGGCAAGAAAAACATCTTCTCCGGCCGCATTCTGGAGATCGAAGGCCTGCCGGACCTGAAGGTCGAGCAGGCGTTTGAGCTGACCGATGCATCCGCCGAACGTTCCGCCGCCGGTTGTACCATCAAGCTGGACAAGGCGCCGATCGAAGAGTACCTGAACTCCAACATCGTGCTGCTGAAGTGGATGATCTCCGAAGGCTACGGCGACCGCCGTACGCTGGAGCGCCGTATTCAGGGCATGGAAAAATGGCTGGCGGATCCGCAACTGCTGGAAGGCGATGCGGATGCGGAATACGCGGCGGTGATCGACATCGATCTGAACGAGATCAAGGAGCCGATCCTGTGCGCACCGAACGATCCTGACGATGCGCGCCTGCTGTCCGACGTGGCCAACAGCAAAATCGATGAAGTGTTCATCGGTTCTTGCATGACCAACATCGGCCACTTCCGCGCGGCCGGCAAGCTGCTGGATCAGCACAAGGGCCAGCTGCCGACCCGCTTGTGGGTGGCGCCGCCAACCAAGATGGACGCGGCTCAGCTGACCGAAGAAGGCTACTACAGCGTCTTCGGCAAAAGCGGCGCGCGTATCGAGATCCCGGGCTGCTCGCTGTGCATGGGCAACCAGGCGCGCGTGGCGGACGGTGCGACGGTGGTTTCCACTTCGACCCGTAACTTCCCGAACCGTCTGGGCACCGGCGCCAACGTCTATCTGGCGTCAGCCGAACTGGCTGCGGTTGCGTCCCTGCTGGGCCGCCTGCCGACGCCGGACGAGTACCAGACCTATATGGCGCAGGTCGATAAGACGGCGGCGGATACCTACCGCTACCTGAACTTTGACCAGCTGGGGCAGTACACCGAAAAAGCCGACGGCGTGATCTTCCAAACCGCCGTGTAAGCCGCTATATTGCGCAACTGTTTAACGGGAGGCCTTGGCCTCCCGTTTTATTTTGCTCAGTTGCCAACTTTGCGAGCGCTCACTGAGTTAGTCCGCCATTTATGTTTACACTAAGAAAAAGGGCTCAGGAGGGCATGCTATGGATTACGAATTTCTGCGTGACGTCACCGGTCAGGTGATCGTCAGATTTTCGATGGGGCATGAAGCGATTGGCCACTGGATCAACGAAGAAGTCAAAGGCGATTTCAACCTGCTGGACCGGATTGAAGCCGGTGCGGCCGAGGTCAAAGGCAGTGAACGTCAATGGCAGCTGGAAGGCCATGAATATACGCTGCTGATGGATGGTGAAGAAGTGATGATCCGCGCCAATCAGCTGGAGTTCGAGGGCGATGAAATGGAAGAGGGGATGAATTACTACGACGAAGAAAGCCTCTCATTCTGCGGCGTTGAGGACTTCCTGCTGGTGTTGAAGGCCTATCGTTCTTTCATGCTGAAATACTAAGCATCAGGGCGCGGCGTGCCGCGCCCTTTCCATCACAGATGCGGAATATTGCGGCCGTAATAGATTTCCTGCATCTCTTTCCATAACAGATCGGTGATCTGCTTGCGTTCGGCGGCGCTCAGCGCCTCCGGTTCCGCGTTGAACAGGTAGTGCTTCAGATCGAAATCTTTCAGCAACATCTTGGTATGGAAGATATTTTCCTGGTAAACGTTCACGTCCATCATGTGATACAGCGCCTTGATGTCTTCCGACATAAAGTTCTGGATCGAATTGATCTCATGATCGATGTAATGTTTCACGCCGTTCACGTCGCGGGTAAAACCGCGCACGCGATAGTCCATGGTGACGATGTCGGATTCCAGCTGGTGAATTAAGTAGTTCAGCGCCTTGAGGGGCGAAATGACGCCGCAGGTCGAAACCTCGATATCGGCGCGGAAGGTGCATAGCCCGCCTTCCGGATGGCTTTCCGGGTAGGTGTGTACGCAGATATGGCTCTTGTCCAGGTGCGCAACGACCGTGTTCGGCAGCGGGCCAGGATGCTCCGACGTATCGACGTCTTTCGGATCGATCGGCTCTTCGCTGACCAGGATGGTGACGCTGGCGCCCTGCGGCTCGTAGTCCTGACGCGCGATGTTCAGAATATTGGCGCCGATGATCGAGCAGGTTTCGCTCAGGATCTCGGTCAGCCGGTTGGCGTTATATTGTTCGTCAATGTAGGCGATATAGCCGTCGCGGTCGTCCGCGGTCTTGGCGTAACAAATATCGTAAATACAAAAACTCAGGCTCTTGGTCAGGTTGTTGAAGCCGTGCAGTTTTAGCTTATGCAATTTGGGCCACCTCCTTTATCTTCTCGCTTAACGTGTTACGTTCAGGGCATTGAGCAAATATTGCGGCAGGGCAAAACTGCCGACGTGAATTGCCGGGTTGTAATAACGACAGTGTAGGCTGCTTTGGTTAAAGCGCTGTTGCAGAGTAGGCAGATCGCGCTGGCGCAGCGCCGGGTTCTGGCTCGCCCAGGCAAAGGTCATGATGCCGCCGTAATAGGTCGGGATCGCCGCCTGATAGAAGCTGACGTCGGTAAAGTAGCGGCTCAGTTTGGCGTGGCTGTTGACCGCCTCGTCCTGTTGCAGGAAGCAGACGCCGTTCTGCGCGACGAAAATGCCGCCCTCATTCAGGCAGCGGGCGCAGCCTTCATAAAACGCCGAAGTGAACAGGCTTTCGCCGGGGCCGATCGGATCGGTGCAGTCGGAGATGATCACATCGAAGGTTTCGTCGGTTTGGTTCACGAAGTTGACGCCGTCGTCGATCACCAGCTTGAAGCGCGGATCGTCATAGGCGCCGGCGCTGTGGTTGGGCAGGTACTGGCGGCAGAACTCGACGACACCGGCGTCGATCTCGACCATGGTGATCTGCTCCACGCCAGGGTGCCGGCTGACTTCGCGCAGCATGCCGCCGTCGCCGCCGCCGATGATCAGCACTTTCTTCGCCGCGCCGTGCGCCAGCAGCGGCACGTGGGTCAGCATTTCGTGATAGATGAACTCGTCACGCTCGGTGGTTTGCACCACGCCGTCGAGCGCCATCACGCGCCCCAGCACCGGGTTCTCGAAGATCACCAGATCCTGGTGATCGGTCTTCTCGCGGTACAGCACCTTCTCTACCGAGAAATACTGGCCGAAGCCCGTATGCAGCGTTTCGTACCAAATTTCTTTCTGGGTCATGTGCGGGAAACTCCGTAATAACAGCCATGAAAAATCGGCGCAACATCATAGCTAACTCTGCCTGGCGATGCACGGTTGAATTTCAGACAGAGAGAGCGTTAGGCGGGCGGGAAAAGGGGAAGGAATTAGTTGGCGTAGGCCAGCAGGCTCAAAGAGTCGCGCGCCAGCGATTTGCACTTCTTGGGCGTTGGAATGGCGATGCCGCTGAGATCGCGATAGCTGTCTTCGCCCAGCGCCTTCATATTGAAGCTGTTGTAGTTGCTCAAATCCCAGCGGTTTTGTTGCGCGAAATAGACGATGGCGCGTTTGATTTGCGCGTTTGGCAAATCGTTGTAGCCGCAATCATTTTTCAAATAAATAAATACCGCCGTCAGATCGGCCAGATCTTCCGCCTCGGATTCATTCAGCGCCAGACTGGCGTTGGAGAAGCCCAGCATCGCCAGCAACAGCATCGATAACGTTGTTTTTTTCATCATGAAATAGGCCTGTTTGTCGTTTGCTGACGTTACCACACTTGCCTGTAAAGGCACCAAATTTTATTGCTGCCGGGCCGGCGTTGCGTTTGCCAGCCATATTCTGTTGATTGTGAGGCATAGCTTAAAATACCGCCAGGAAAGGCTTGACCTTCCGCCAGGGGGAAGGTTTAGGCTGGCGGCATTGAGTTATGTCACTGAGAAAAGGGAGTCAGCGATGTTACGCCGTGATTTTATTAAATTAACCGCCGCACTGGGCGCTGCGAGCACATTGCCGTTATGGAGCCGGGCCGCCTGGGCGGCCGATCGGCCGGCCCTGCCGGTGCCGCCGTTGTTGACGCCGGACGCGCAGGGAAAAATTGCGCTGGCGCTGCAGGCGGGGGAAACCCGCTGGTTGCCCGGCGCCGCCACCAAAACCTGGGGATTCAACGGCGCGCTGCTCGGGCCGGCGGTGCAGCTGCAGCGTGGCCAGCCGGTGACGGTCGATATCAAAAACGGCCTGGCGGAGGCCAGCACCGTCCACTGGCACGGCCTGGAAATTCCCGGCGACGTCGATGGCGGCCCGCAGGCATTGATCCACCCCGGCGCGACGCGCACGGTGAATTTCACTGTCGATCAACCGGCGGCCACCTGCTGGTTCCACCCGCATACCCACGGTAAAACCGGCAGCCAGGTGATGATGGGGCTGGCGGGGCTGGTGCTGCTGGAAGATGAGGAGAGCGCCAAACTGCCGCTGCCGAAAACCTGGGGGCAGGATGATATTCCGGTGATCCTGCAAGATAAGCGGTTGGGCAAAGACGCACAAATCGAATACCGCCTGGACGTGATGAGCGCGGCGGTGGGCTGGTTTGGCGATCGCATGTTCACCAACGGCGCGCAGTATCCGCAACATTTGGCGCCGCGCGGCTGGCTGCGTCTGCGCTTCCTCAACGGCTGCAACGCCCGCTCGCTGAATCTGGCGGCCAGTGACAACCGTCCGCTGTATGTCATCGCCAGCGACGGCGGTTTCCTGGCGGAGCCGGTGAAACTGACCGAGCTGCCGATGCTGATGGGCGAACGTTTTGAAGTGCTGGTGGATGCCTCCGACGGGAAAGCGTTCGACATCGTGACGCTGCCGGTGAAGCAGATGGGTATGACGCTGGCGCCGTTCGATCAACCGCTGCCGGTGTTGCGCATTCAGCCGTCGCTGGCGCAGGGCATCAAAACCATGCCGGACAGCCTGGTGAAGCTGCCGACATTACCCGCTACCACCGGTATCCAGGAGCGTTGGCTGCAGCTGATGATGGATCCGCAGCTGGATATGCTCGGCATGCAGGCGCTGATGGATCGTTATGGTCACCAGGCGATGGCCGGCATGAGCATGAATCATGGCGCGATGGGCGGTGGAGACATGAAAGGCATGGACCACGGCAACATGAAAGGCATGGAAAAGGGCGGCATGCAGGGCATGGACCACGGCAACATGAAGGGCATGAATCATGGCAGTATGGCCGGGATGGATCACGGCGGCGCGCAGGGTAAAGCCAAACCGTTCGACTTCAGCCACGGCAACATGATCAACGGCAAGGCCTTCGACATGACCAAGCCGATGTTCGCCGCCAAACGGGGCCAGTATGAGAAGTGGACCATTTCCGGCGAGGGCGACATGATGTTGCACCCGTTCCATATTCACGGCACCCAGTTCCGTATCCTGTCGGAAAATGGCAAACCGCCGGCGGCGCATCGCAGCGGCTGGAAGGACACGGTGCGCGTCGAAGGGTGGCGCAGCGAAGTGCTGGTGCGCTTCGACCATCCGGCCAGCAGCGAACATGCGTACATGGCCCACTGCCACCTGCTGGAGCACGAAGATACCGGCATGATGATGGGCTTCACCGTCGGCGAATGATCGCGGCCCGTCGCTCAGGTGGCGGCGCGCTCGCGTCGCCACCGGCGAAAGGCTATGCTAAACTCTGCGCCTTTCTTCCGGCAACTGACCTGAATACTATGAAACACACTGTAGACGTAATGATTTCCGAGCAGGAAGTTAAGACCCGTATCGCCGAACTTGGCCGCCAGATCACCGAACATTACCGCGACAGCGGCAGCGACATGGTGCTGGTCGGGCTGCTGCGCGGCTCCTTCATGTTCATGGCCGATCTCTGCCGCGCCATCGACGTGCCGCACGAAGTCGACTTTATGACCGCCTCCAGCTACGGCAGCGGCATGTCCACTACTCGCGACGTGAAGATCCTCAAGGATCTGGACGAAGACATTCGCGGCAAAGACGTGCTGATCGTGGAAGACATCATCGATTCCGGCAACACGCTGAACAAAGTGCGCGAGATTTTGGCGCTGCGCGGGCCGAAATCGCTGGCGATTTGCACCTTGCTGGACAAGCCTGAGCGCCGTGAAGTGCAGGTGCCGGTCGAATATGTCGGCTTCTCGATCCCGGATGAGTTCGTGGTGGGGTATGGCATCGACTACGCTCAGCGCTACCGTCACCTGCCGTACGTCGGCAAAGTGGTGCTGCTGGACGAGTAATTAATGTGGGGCGCGGCCAGCCGCGCCCGCGGCGGGGTTATATGCCTTTATCCTGCTTCAGTTTGGCTATCGCTTTGCGGTAGCCCATCTCCAGGCTCTCGCGGCTGGTCGCCAGCACTTCCATATCGCGCAGGCGGCCGTCCTGAATGCCGTACACCCAACCGTGGATCATCACCTTCTGGCCGCGCTTCCACGCGGACTGCATGATGGTGGAGTGGCCCAGGTTGTATACCTGCTCAATGACGTTGATCTCGCACAGCATGTCGAAACGCTGCTCCGGCGGCAGCTCGCCCAGCAGCGAGCTGTGCTTGTACCACAGATCGCGAATGTGCAGCAGCCAGTTGTCGATCAACCCCAGCTCCGGGTTTTCCACCGCCGCCTGCACGCCGCCGCAGCCCAGGTGGCCGCAAATGATGATGTGTTCGACTTCCAGCACATCTACCGCATACTGCACCACCGACAGGCAGTTAAGATCGGTGTGGATAACGAGGTTCGCCACGTTGCGATGGACGAACAGTTCACCCGGCTCGAGGCCGGTCAGGCGTTCTGCGGGAACGCGGCTGTCAGAGCAACCAATCCATAAGAAGCGGGGCTTTTGCGCCTGGGCTAAACGTTCAAAAAATTCCGGGTCTTCCTGGCTGATGTTGGCCGACCAGGCCTGGTTGTTGGCGATAAGCTCTTCGATTTCTTTCATGGAGGTGATTGACCCGTAACGGACAGATTGCGTTGGGGTAATATAGGGTAAGCGTCACACTTTGGAAATCGGAACAGTGGTGCAGCCTCATTTTCCGCACGGATTCGACTCAGTGAAAACGTCGCCGATGCTAGGATTATCGTTAGTGTTTCAAGCCTCGCAAACAGGGGCGCGGCGGCATACTCATCGTCATAAGGTACTATTTTACATATGAATTATGCACTGGAATTAGCGCAGCTGACCAAGACTTACGCCGGTGGCGTCAAGGCGCTGCGCGGTATCGACCTGAGCGTCGAAGCGGGGGATTTTTATGCCCTGCTGGGGCCAAACGGCGCCGGAAAATCCACCACCATCGGCATCATCAGCTCGCTGGTGAACAAAACGGCCGGCAGCGTGCGGGTGTTCGGTTACGACATCGATAAAGACATCGTCAACGCCAAGCGCCAGCTCGGCCTGGTGCCGCAGGAGTTCAACTTCAACCCGTTCGAGACCGTGTTGCAGATCGTGGTGAACCAGGCGGGTTACTACGGCGTCACGCGGCGTGAAGCGATGGCGCGCGCCGAAAAATACCTCAATCAGCTGGATCTGTGGGGCAAGCGCAACGAGCGCGCCCGCATGCTGTCCGGCGGCATGAAGCGCCGCCTGATGATCGCCCGCGCGTTGATGCATCAGCCGAAGCTGCTGATCCTCGATGAGCCGACCGCCGGGGTGGACATCGAGCTGCGTCGCTCGATGTGGGGCTTCCTGAAAGAGCTGAACGCCCAGGGCACCACCATCATCCTCACCACCCACTATCTGGAAGAGGCGGAGATGCTGTGCCGCAATATCGGCATCATCCAGAACGGGGAGCTGGTGGAAAACACCTCGATGAAGGGGCTGCTGGCCAAGCTGAAGTCGGAAACCTTCATCCTCGATTTGGCGGCGAAGAGCCCGTTGCCGAAGCTGGACGGTTACCACAGCCGCCTGACGGATACCTCGACGCTGGAAGTGGAAGTGATGCGCGAGCAGGGGCTGAACGGCCTGTTCACCCAACTGAGCGCGCAGGGCGTGCAGGTGCTGAGCATGCGCAACAAGGCGAACCGCCTGGAAGAACTGTTTGTCACCCTGGTTAACGGCAATGGAGAAAAAGCATGACGCGTTTGTATTGGGTGGCCTTGCAGAGCATCTGGGCCAAAGAGGTGAACCGGTTCGCGCGCATCTGGATCCAGACCCTGGTGCCGCCGGTGATCACCATGACGCTGTACTTCATCATCTTCGGCAATCTGATCGGCTCGCGCATCGGCGATATGCACGGCTTCAGCTACATGCAGTTCATCGTGCCCGGCCTTATCATGATGGCGGTGATCACCAACTCCTATGCCAACGTCGCCTCGTCGTTCTTCAGCGCCAAATTCCAGCGCAACATTGAGGAGCTGCTGGTGGCGCCGGTGCCGACCCACGTGGTGATCGCCGGCTATGTCGGTGGCGGCGTGGCGCGCGGCATCTGCGTCGGCGTGCTGGTGACCATCATCTCGCTGTTCTTTGTGCCGCTGCAGGTACACGCCTGGTGGGTGATTGCGCTGACGCTGCTGCTGACGGCGATCCTGTTCTCGCTGGCGGGGCTGATCAATGCGGTGTTCGCCACCACCTTCGACGATATCAGCCTGATCCCGACCTTCGTGCTGACGCCGCTGACCTACCTGGGCGGGGTGTTCTACTCGCTGTCGCTGCTGCCGCCATTCTGGCAGGCGGTGTCCAAGCTGAACCCCATCGTCTATATGATCAGCGGTTTCCGCTACGGTTTCCTCGGCATCAACGACGTGCCGCTGGCGTTCACCATGGCGGTGCTGCTGGCGTTTATCGCGGTGTTTTACCTGCTTTCCTGGTACCTGATCGAGCGCGGCCGCGGCCTGCGCAGCTGATGGTATCGCGCCCCCGCTTTTCCGGCGGGGGCGCTTTTCTTGATTTGGCGCAGACGGCGCGTAAATCAATAGAATTGCTCAAATAACCGCTAGTTCCCCGTTGTTCAAATCGTGCTATGCTGGCGCTCCACATTTCCTTCACTTTAGTCATTACGCACTCGTAAGTAGAACATCATCATGCGGCCTCAATACACGTTAGCGGCTGGTTTCCTCGGCATTCTGATGTCGTTGGTTTCCCCTGTGAGCCTGGCGAATCTGCTGTCGGAAGACGGCGCGGTTAAATCTGAATACATGGAAGCGCAGCGCGATAGCGAAGTCTATGCGTTGGTGGGCGAGCATGTGATCCCGGTAGGAGAAGTGAAGCGCGGGCAGCTGATCCAGGTGTTCCCGGCGGATGCGGAATACTACGAATTCAAATTCGGGCACGGCATCGGCTTTATCGATAAAGATGACGTGCGCGAACTGAAGAAGTCGCGCAAGGTACAAGACGATCTGGGCGAGCTGAATAAACCGCTGACCAACCAGAATCTGATCACCCAAAAAACGATCGACGTTTATACCGCGGCGGACAAGGACAGCGAGGTCTTGGGCACGCTGGAAGGCAACCTGCGCTATCCGATC
Source organism: Serratia sp. CY33525 (assembly GCF_052169115.1). NCBI lineage: Bacteria > Pseudomonadati > Pseudomonadota > Gammaproteobacteria > Enterobacterales > Yersiniaceae > Serratia > Serratia sp. CY33525. The sequence goes on from NZ_JBJNLK010000005.1 coordinate 330,616, forward strand.
ATCGGTAAGCTGAAGGATCGCCTGAACAACACCTGGTACGAGGTCAACATCGGCGAGCGGCTGGGGTTTGTCAATGAGCTGGACTGCGAGATCGATAGCGGCATACCGGTGCTGACCTATCATCATCTGCTAAAAAACGAAGAGAACAAGCGCTTCCGCCACACCTCGACCACCACCTCAGACGTGGCGTTCAGCAACCAGATGACCTACCTGAAGCAGGCGGGCTACGACACCATTTCGCTGTATCAGCTGGAAGCCTACCTGAAGAACCAGATCAACCTGCCGGGCAAGGCGATCGTGCTGACCTTCGACGACGGGCTGAAATCGGTTTATCGCTACGCTTACCCGGTGCTGAAGGATTACGGTTTCCGCGCCACGGCGTTCATCATCTCTTCGCGCATCAAACGCCACCCGCAGAAATGGAACCCGGACTCGCTGCAGTTTATGAGCGTCTCGGAGCTGAAGCAGATTCAGGACGTGTTCGACGTGCAGTCGCACACTCACTTCCTGCACCGCACCGACGGCAATCGCCAGCCGATTTTGCTGAGCCGTTCGCTGCACAATATCGAGTTCGATTTTGAGCGCTCGCGCCGCGCGCTGTCGCAGTTCAACCCGCACGTGCTGTATCTGTCCTACCCGTTCGGCGGCTATAACCAGCGGGCGATCCAGGCGGCGCAGGACGCCGGTTTCCATCTGGCGGTGACCACGGTGCAGGGCAAGGTGAAGCCGGGGGATAACCCCTATACGCTGAAGCGGCTGTATATTCTGCGCACCGACTCGATCCAGACCATGGCGGATCGGATAGCCAACAAGCCGGGCACGGTGGTGGTGCAGTAAGGAAGAACGGGCGCGTAAGGCGCCCGTTTTAGTATCAGGCGACCTGAACCGGCACGGCTTTCGCCTTGCGCTGCAGGTTGTTGTCACCTTCGAAATAGGCGACTTTCGGGTGGTGTTGGCGGGCGTCGGCGTCGGTCATTTGCACATAGGAGCAGATGATCAGTTTGTCGCCCACGCAGGCGCAGCGCGCGGCGGCGCCGTTAACCGAAATGATGCGCGAACCGCGCTCGGCGGCGATGGCGTAGGTGGAGAAGCGCTGGCCGTTATCCACGTTGTAAATATCGATCGCTTCATATTCCAGAATGCCGGCGGCCTCCAGGAAATCCTGGTCGATGGCGCAGGACCCTTCATAGTGCAAGTCAGCCTGAGTGACTTTGACGCGATGCAGCTTGCCTTGCAGCATAGTACGTATCATAGCTTTACCTAACTGAATATCGGCCTTCACAGGCGCTGGGGTTGAACATCTCTCCTGCATCCCTGCAATCTCTATCGTCACCGATTGCTCCGCCATTGTCTACCAATGGTCAGCGGCCAAGGGTGACGACAGTATAAAAAACGGCTTACAGCGTCAGGTCGACCTGCTGGTTGTCGATAAGACGCGCCTTGCCCAGCCAGGCGGCCATCAGCACCACCGCCCGTTGGCTGTCCACCGTCAGCGGCTGCAGGCTGTCGGCGTCGCGAATAAACAGTTCATCCGGCGTAAAGCCGGCGGCGCGCAGCTGCTCGGCGGTCTGTTCCAGCAGCGTTTCGATATGGCGCTCGCCATTGGCCAACTGCTGCGCCAGCCCATTCATGATTTTGCTCAGCTGCGGGGCTACCTTGCGCTCTTCGGCGGTCAGGTAGCCGTTGCGCGAGCTGAGGGCCAGGCCGTCTTTGGCGCGCACGGTCGGCACGCCGACGATGTCGATGTCGTAACCCATGTCCGCCACCATTTTGCGGATCAGCGCCAGCTGTTGGTAATCTTTCTCGCCGAAGCAGGCCAAGTCAGGCTGCACCAGGTTGAACAGCTTGCTGACGATGGTGGAAACGCCGCGGAAGTGGCCCGGCCGGCTTGCGCCTTCCAGGATGGTGGCGATGCCCGGCACCTCGACGTAGGTCTGCTGCTCCAGCCCCTGCGGATAGACCGCGGCCGGGGCTGGCGCGAACACCAGATCGACGCCGCGGCGGGTCAGCTTCTCGCTGTCTTCCTGCAGCGTGCGCGGGTAGCGCGCCAGATCGTCCGGCCGATCGAACTGCATCGGGTTGACGAAGATGCTCACCACCACCACGTCGGCGCGGGCGCGCGCTTCATCGACCAGCGTCATATGGCCGTCGTGCAGGTTGCCCATGGTCGGCACCAGCGCGATGCGTTTGCCTTCCTGGCGCCAGCGGCGGATCTGCTGACGCAGCATCGGCAGGGTTTCGATAATAATCATTGGGTGACTCCTGGAACCATCGCTTAGTTAAAAGAGTGTTCAGCCGCCGGGTAGAGGCCTTGTTCCACTTCCTGAATGTAGTGCTGCACCGCCGTGCGGATATCGCCGCTCTGCGCCAGGAAGTTCTTGGCGAACTTCGGCGTGTGGCCGCCGGTGATGCCGAAGGCGTCGTGCATCACCAGGATCTGGCCGTCGGTGCCGTTGCCGGCGCCGATGCCGATGACCGGAATGGACAGCGCTTCGGTGATCTGGCGCGCCAGCTCGGTCGGCACACATTCCAGCACCAGCAGCTGAATGCCGGCCAGCTCCAAATTCTGCGCATCCTGCAGCAGCTGTTTGGCGGCCAGTTCGTCGCGCCCTTGCACCTTATAGCCGCCGAACACGTTGACCGACTGCGGCGTCAGGCCCAGATGGCCGCACACCGGCACCGCGCGCTCGGCAAGCATTTTCACCGTGTCGCACAGCCAGCTGCCGCCTTCCAGTTTCACCATGTTGGCGCCGGCGCGCATCAGCTCGGCGGCGTTGGCGAAGGTCTGTTCCGGGGTGGCGTAACTCATGAACGGCAGATCGGCCAGCAGCAGGCAGGCCGGCGCGCCGCGGCGCACGGCGCGCGTGTGGTAGGCTACGTCGGCGACGGTGACCGGCAGCGTGGAGTCGTGGCCCTGCAGCGTCATGCCCAGCGAATCGCCCACCAACAGGACTTTGATGCCTTGCTCTTCAAACAGTTTGGCAAAGCTGGCATCGTAGGCGGTAAGGGTAGCAAACTTGCGTTGCTCCTGTTTCCACTGGCGCAAGTGGGTCACGGTGGTGGGTTTCATCACAACGTCTCCTGAAACGGGCCGTGCGGCTTGCGCAGGCCCAGGCTGCAAAAAAGTGCAGCCATTCTACTGTAACCCGATCGGGGTGGGTAGCGCGGATCGCCATGCTTAAGCGGTTCTTAAGAACCTTGTGGTGCAATGGCGCAATGACTGAAAAGGGATACTCATGCGAATTCTGCTGATCGAAGATGACAAACTGATCGGGGACGGCATCAAGGCCGGGCTGACCAAACTCGGCTTTAATCTGGACTGGTTCACCGACGGCGCCGTTGGCAAAAATGCGCTGGACAGCGCGCCGTACGACGCGGTGATCCTCGATCTCAGCCTGCCGGGCCTCGATGGCCTGGATCTGCTGCGCCAGTGGCGCCAGGCCGGGCAGGACGTGCCGGTGCTGATCCTCACCGCCCGCGATGCGCTGGAGCAGCGGGTCAGCGGGCTGCAAAGCGGCGCCGACGATTATCTGTGCAAGCCGTTCGCGCTGGCCGAAGTGGCGGCGCGCCTGCAGGCGCTGATCCGCCGTCGCCACGGCCAACTGATGCCGCAGCTGACGCACGGCAACGTGGTGTTTGACAGCGCCACCCGCAGCGTGAGCTGCAACGGCGAGCCGGTGACGCTGACGCCGCGCGAGTTGGCGGTGCTGGAGCTGTTTCTGCACAACAAGGGGCGGGTGCTGGCGCGGCCGTTGATTCAGGAGAAGCTGTACAACTGGGACGACGAGGTGAGCAGCAACGCGGTGGAGGTGCATATTCACCACCTGCGGCGCAAGCTGGGCAACGGCTTCATCCGCACCATTCACGGCGTGGGTTACACGCTAGGGGATGCGCCGTGAAGCGTCTCAGCCTGCGGCTGCGTTTGATCCTGATCTTCAGCCTGTTGGCGCTGATGACCTGGTGCACCGCCAGCGTGGTGGCCTGGCTGATGTCGCGCAACACCATCAATGAAGTGTTCGACACCCAGCAGATGCTGTTCGCCAAACGGCTGGCGACCGCCAACCTCGGCGATCTGCTGGCCGATGAAAGCGCGCGCAGCCTGCCGAAAACCAAGAAGCTGGTGCATCACGGCAAGCGTGGCGATCAGGACGACGACGCGCTGGCGTTCGCCATCTTCGATCGCCAAGGCAAGATGCTGCTCAACGACGGCGAGAATGGCGCCGATTTCCTGTTTGACGGGGAGCGTGAAGGTTTTACCGACGGCGAGCGCAAAGGCGATGACGACAGCTGGCGCCTGCTGTGGCTGACCAGCCCGGATGGGCGCTATCGCATCGTGGTCGGCCAGGAGTGGGATTACCGGCGCGATATGGCGCTGGGCATGGTGACCGGCCAGCTGGTGCCCTGGCTGGCGACGCTGCCGGTGCTGATGCTGCTGATCGCGCTGATGGTCGGGCGCGAGCTGCGGCCGCTGCGCGCGGTGGCGGCCGGTTTGCGCCGGCGCGCGCCCGATGACGCGACGCCGTTGGACGCGCGCCAGGTGCCGACCGAGGTGCGTCCGCTGGTGGATGCGCTCAATGCGCTGTTCGCTCGCATCAACGCGTTGCTGGTGCGGGAGCGGCGTTTCACCTCCGATGCCGCGCACGAGTTACGCAGCCCGCTGGCGGCGCTGCGGGTGCAGACCGAAGTGGTTCAACTGGCGGGGGACGATGCGCCGATGCGCGAGCACGCGCTGGACAATCTTACGGTCGGCATCGATCGCGCCACCCGGCTGGTGGATCAGCTGCTGACGCTGTCGCGGCTGGATTCGCTGTCGGATCTGGCCGAACTGGCGCCGATCGACTGGAACGAACTGGTGACGATGACCCTGGCAGAGCAGGATCGGCAGGCCCATGCGGCGGGCGTGACGCTGCGCTATGAACATCAGGGAACGCCGCCGCCGCGTCAGGGGGAAACCTTGCTGCTGTCGCTGCTATTGCGCAACTTGCTGGACAACGCGGTGCGCTATACCCCGCAGGGCGGCGTCGTCACCGTGACGCTGAACGAACGCTCGCTGACGGTGGAGGACGACGGTCCGGGGGTCACCACGGAGCATCTGGCGCGGCTGGGAGAACGCTTCTATCGCCCGCCGGGGCAGGAGCAAACCGGCAGCGGGCTGGGCCTCTCGATCGTGCAGCGTATCGCCGGATTGCATGGTTTACAGATCGGCTTTGCCAATCGCCCGGCGGGCGGGTTCGTTGCGCGGCTGACGCTGTAAAAACGGCGGCGTTAACGTTGTGCAGCGATGCTGGCCGCAACGTGCATCACGTTGGCCGGAGGCTGCCGCCGGGCGATTTGCTGCGCCATAAAGCGCATATAAGGATCCAGGTGGCTGAAAATGGCTTTGTAACCCGCACACAGATGATTGTGCCAATGATTGTCGACCCGGCTGATACGGTGCTTCGGGCAGCCGCCATGACAGGCGAAACGCCAGGGGCACTGCTCGCAAGCGGGCGGCAGAGCGGCTTTCATCATGCCGAATTTACGTTGCTGTTTGCCATTCACCAATTTATCCAAACGGTCGGTTTTGAGATTCCCTAAACGATGTTCCGGATAGACGTAATGATCGCAGCTGTAGATATCCCCGTTTTGCTCCACCACCAGACCGAAACCGCAGGTAGGCTGCATGATGCACAGGCTTGGTTTCTCCCCCAGCCATGCGGCCAGCGCGTTGTCGAACAGCTGCACGTAAACCCGTCCCACATCGTGCCGTACCCAGTAATCAAAAATCGTGTTGATAAAATGGCCGTATTCTTCACCGGAGACTGACCATTCGGTGACCTCGTTGCCGGACAGCGTTTGTGGATAGAGCAACTCACCGTACTTTCGGCTGACAGAGCGTTGCTCGACGACCGGTATGAACTGGACGAACTCCGCCGCCAATTCTTGCGTGATAAAGCGGTAGACCTCCAGCGGCGCCTTGGCCGTTTGGGGGGTGACCACGCACAAAATATTGACCTCGACCTGGTAGCGCCGCAGCCATTGCAGCGCATTGATGACTTTGTCGAACGCCGACTTGCCGCTCTGCGTCTTACGATGGCGATCGTGCAGGTGAGCGGGGCCGTCGACCGATAAGCCAACCAGGAAACGGTGCTCGGCAAGAAATTGTGCCCAGGCCTCGTCAATGAGCACGCCATTCGTCTGGACGCTGTTGCGGATCACTTTTTCACCCGCGTAGTGGCGTTGCCAGAACAACGCGCGTTCGAAAAACGCCAGGCCCGACAAGGTGGGTTCTCCACCTTGCCAGGTGAACTCGATTTCCTGCGCGGGATTGGCTTCTATGTACTGCTGTACGTAGAGCCGCAGCACTTCGTCGTCCATATGTCGCTGAGCCTGTTGTGGTTTCAGCGTGCCTTGATCTTTTTCCAGATAAAAACAGTAATCACAGGCCAGATTGCATTGATAACTGGTGGGTTTCGCCATCAGGTGAAAAGGTCGCTTCATCACGCCTCCCGGCTTCGGTCGTACAGAGAACGCATGTCGTGAGCGTGACGCCGCTCACTGTTCGCTCATCATCGATTGACTTTACGTCAGAATGATAGAAATAATAGTTTCATAAAAATAAAATTCAATGAAATTTTAAATTCAAGCCAACACCAGGACCTTACCGATGAAAAAAATGTTCGCTGGAGCACAGAATCTGGGGAAGTCGTTCATGTTGCCTATCGCCGTATTACCCGCAGCAGGGCTGTTGCTGGGGATTGGCGGCGTATTTACCAACCCGATTACGATTGAAACTTACCCGTTTCTACAGAATACATTGCTGCAAGCCGTTTTCACGCTGATGAAACTGTGCGGCAGCGCAGTATTCGACAACTTGCCGCTGTTGTTCGCCGTTGGCGTGGCGATCGGGCTGGGGCGCAGTGATAAGGGCACGGTGGGATTGGCGGCCGTGCTGTGCTTCCTGGTGATGAACAAGGCAATCAACGCCATGTTGATACTGACGGGGACGCTGGCGACGGAAAACCTGAACGGCCACGGTCAGGCCAGCGTGCTGGGGATTGTGACGCTGCAAACCGGCGTGCTGGGCGGCATTTTAAGCGGGCTATTGACCGCTTGGCTGCATAATCGCTTCGGAAAAACGGTGTTGCCCAACCTGCTGGCGTTCTTCAGCGGCTCGCGCTTCGTGCCGATAGTCGCCTCTTTTTTCGGCATCTTTTTGGGCGTACTGCTGTTCTTTATTTGGCCGCCGATCCAGCAGGGTATCACCCACTTGGGCTGGCTGGTGGAGAAAACCGGCTACGTCGGCACGTTGTTCTACGGCATGATTTTAAAGTGCCTGATCCCTTTTGGTTTGCATCACCTGTTTTACCTGCCGTTCTGGCTGACCAGCGTCGGCGGTGAGGTGATGGTCAATGGGCAGATGGTGCAGGGCACTCAGAAAATCTTCTTCGCGCAGTTGGCCGATCCCAGCGTGACCCAATACTACATCGGCGTATCACGCTTCATGGCAGGCCGGTTTGCCGACTTCATGTTCGGCTTGCCCGGCGCGGCGTTGGCGATTTATCACAGCGCCAAACCGGAGAACCGCAAAAAGGTGGCGGGGTTGATGCTGTCGGCCGCGCTGACGGCGTTCGTCACCGGCATCACCGAACCGCTGGAGTTTGCCTTTATGTTCTGTGCGCCGTTGCTGTATGGGGTGCACATCGTGTTGACCGGCGTGGCTTTTATGCTGGCGCACATGCTGGAAATCACCGTCGGGCAGACATTTTCCGGCGGCCTGATCGATTTCCTGTTGTTCGGCGTGTTGCAAGGCAACGCGAAAACCAACTGGCTGCTGATGCTGCCGTTGGGGGCATTGATGTTCTGCCTCTATTACTTCAGCTTCCGTTTGCTGATCGGTTGGCGTCAATTGAAAACGCCGGGACGCGAGGATAAAGCGATGGAGGATGCCGTAGTGATTGATGATACGCCACGCGCGGCCGGCATCGTCGCGGCCTTGGGGGGGCGGGAGAATATTATCGATGTTGACTGTTGCGCCACCCGCTTACGCGTCACGGTCAAAGAACCGGAGCGCGTCAAAACAGAGGATTTTAAACGGCACGGCAGCCGAGGCGCCTTTGTGCGCGGGCAGGGCGTACAGGTGGTCTATGGGCCGCACGTGACGTTGATTAAAAACGAAGTCGAAGAATTTATTGGGCTCTAACGGGCCAGGGCAATACCAGGGAAATGCTATGAAAGCCGTAATGTTGATGTTCGATACCTTGACCCGCAACCATCTGGCGCCTTATGGCGGAGCGGCGATTACGCCTAATTTCACGCGCCTGGCTCGCGAATCGGTGCAGTTCGATAATTTTTATGTGGGCAGCATGCCCTGCATGCCTGCGCGGCGCGAACTGCACACCGGGCGGTACAACTTCCTGCACCGTAGCTGGGGGCCGCTGGAGCCTTTCGATTTCTCGATGCCACAGGCGCTGGGCCAAAACGGCGTTCACAGCCATATGGCGACCGATCACAAGCACTACTGGCGTGACGGGGGGGCCACTTACCATACCCGCTATTCAACCTTTGAGTTTATTCGCGGCCAGGAAGGCGACAAATGGAAAGGGCAGGTGAGCAAGCCGGAGGTGGTCTATCGGGGCATGGAGGATGAGAACACCCGTAAGCGGCGTATCGGGCGTATGGCGCAGGATATGATCAACCGTGCCTGGATGCCGACTCAGGAAGAACACTTTACCCACCGCACTATCCAGGCGGGTCTGGACTTTATTGATGCCAATAAGGATCAAGATAATTGGTTCCTGCAAATCGAGTGCTTCGATCCGCACGAGCCGTTTTTCGTGCCGGAGAAGTATTTGGCAATGTATGGTTGCGCCCCCGACGAGTTCGACGGCTGGACGCCCTATTACTGCGCAATGCAAAGTGAAGAACACGCTGAGAAAGTGCGGCGGTTCTACCAGGCGCTGGTCACCATGTGCGACGACTACCTTGGCCGGGTGATGGATCACCTCAAGCTGCAGGGGCTGTGGGATGACACGTTGTTTATCGTCTGCACCGATCACGGCTTCTTGTTGGGCGAACATCAGTGGTGGGGCAAAAACATCATGCCGGTGTATAACGAAATCGCCAACACGCCGTTCTTCATTCGCGATCCGCGCGTCGGGAAATATGGCGAACGGCGCCAGGCGCTGGCGCAAACCATCGATATTCCCGCCACCCTGCTGGACTATTTCGGGATCAAGCAGCCGGAAAGCATGTTGGGCAGATCGCTGCGCCCGGCGATAGAGAATGATACCCCCGTGCGTGATTATGCGTTGTTCGGCTACTACGGCGGGCATATCAATATCACCGACGGAGACTATGTGTATATGCGCAGCCCACGTCAATGCGACAGAAACGGGCTGTATGAATACACATTGATGCCGACGCGCATCGATAGCCCGTTCAGCCTCAATGAACTGAAAACGATAGAAATTCATCCCGGTTTCGATTTCACCCAAGGGGCACAACTGATGAAGATCCCGGCGGGATTCGAATATCTGAATGCCTACCGCTATGGCGACAAGTTGTTCAATGTGGCTGACGATCCGCAACAGCAACGAGATCTCGGCGACGATCTTGGCCGTGCATTGCACTATGCTGCGGCGATGAAAAAAATCTTGCAGGATAACGATGCCCCGCCTGAGCTTTACGCCCGTTTTAAGCTGGATGCTTTGACGTCGGTACAAGAGCAAAGCAACCGTCAGGCGCGTTTGAGCTTTGACGCGTTGGCGGGCAGTGGCTTTGGCTGTCAGGATCGCGGCGTCTATGAGGCCTTGCTGTTGCTGATCGCCGCAGCAGAGAAACAAGGCTTGGCCTTGCATGGGTTGCTGGGATCTTTCAACACTCCACGCGTTCTGGGCAGCGACGATATTTTCTGGCTGATTGCCCGGCATTTCGACGAGGCGAAACAGCAGGAGCTGGTCTATCAAACGCGTCTGTTGCTGCGCATCGACTGAGGCCACGTGATGGAAACGTCCTGGACGCTGGAAAACGCCGGATTGCAGCTGCGCATCGCGTCGCTGGGCGCCGAGATGATCAGCCTGTACAGCAAAGCGACGGCGCGAGAATGGCTATGGCGTCCCCGCAAGGCGGTTTGGCAAAGTGTGTCGCCCATCCTGTTCCCCGTCGTGGGGCGCCTGATTCGGGGCGGATTATGGGAAGAGGAGCGATTCTACCCGTTGCCTGCGCACGGTTTCCTGCGTCATCTGCCGTTTAGGCGGGTGCAACAGTCGTCGGATGCGTTGAGCCTGCGCGGGTGTTCGAACGCAACCACGCTCGCTCAGTGGCCCTTCGACTTCGGATTTGAAGCCCAATGGCGCTTGAAGACAAATAGCGTGCAGATTAGCTATTGCATTGAAAACACCGGAGATCGTCGTTTCGGCTTTTCTCTGGGATCGCATCCGGGGTTTGCTTTGCCGATTGTTCATCACCCCGGCTGGCGCGTGGTATTTTCCGCCCCCGGCGTCAGTGGCCCGTTTCCCACGCGCGATCGCACGCTTGAAGTGCGGGATGGCGGCGGCAGGGTGACGGCTTTCGCTCTGGCGTCCGACACCTTTGAGCACGGGGCGGTTTACTTCGGCGATTGTCGTCATCAGACGTTAAGCGTGCTTTCCCCGGAAAATGAAACCGTTTTGCAAATGAACACGGGCGATCATCCCTGGCTGGCGCTGTGGTCGGTCCCAGGAAATGACCTGCTCTGCATCGAACCGTTGGATGGGACGACGGATGCGCCGGATTTTAATGGCCAACTGGCGGAGAAACGGGGGATCCGTTGGCTGGAGGCTGGGGCAAGCTACCGCCAAGGTTATGAAATTGTACTAAATCCAGACGCAAGGCGTCGAGACGGGTAAAATGGCTGGCAACTTTTGTCTTACGACATCGTTCCTCGCGCCGATGGCGCGAAAAGGCCAGGAGCACCCGATGGGCGTCAATAAAGAAAACGTACGCGTATATATTTCAAACATCATCCGCAATCTGGGGGATAACGATCGGCGAATCGCCGCTTTTATCCTGGATAACGCCGGGGTGTTCGTGCAGTTGCCGGTAAAAAAACTGTCTCAGGAACTGCAAATCAGCGAAGCGACCATCGTCCGGTTTTGCAAAAAGATCGGGTATAGCGGCCTGCTGGAACTGAAAGGGGGACTCAAGAAGGAACTGTTGCAGGAAAACGATCTGACGCTGCCGGCCAGCCCGGATATTTTCCTGAATGACAGCCGGTTAGACGTGGCGAAAAAGATCGGCCTCTCCATTGAACAGACGGTACGAGACACCGTCGACTTGCTCGATGTGCAAAAAAGCAAGGCGATCGTCGAGCGGTTTATTCGCGCCCGCCGGGTGATGTTTGTCGGCTTTGGCGCATCCGGCTTGGCGGCGATGGAGGCTCGTGACAAGATGAACCGCATTGGCATTGATTCCGAGGCATTCACCGATCGTTTTACCATGACGTTGAAGCTGGCGAATCTCAAAGGCGACGATCTGGTGGTGGCATTTTCCCATTCCGGCGAAACGCCGGAGGTGGTGAACGCTTTCCGTCTGGCGCGGCAGGCGCAGGCTTACTGTCTGGCTATTACGCATCGCACGCACTCGCCGTTGACCGAACTTTGTGATGCTTTTCTGCTGACCTGCGGTGAAAGTGAGCGTTATCAGGGGGATTCGATCGGTACCCGAGTCTCCCAGTTATTTATGATTGAGTATCTCTGTACCGAAATTACCCGGCAGAGTTATCAAGGACGTGGCTCTCCCGGCATGTCGATTAAAGAGTTGTTAATAAAAGAGCGCATTAAGCGAGAAGAACGCTGACCGCGCCGTTTGCTTATCAAGGGAAATCATGAACCAGCCATCGCCAAATCGCCCGTTAAAATGGTGGGCCAAGGGTAAAACGCCCGACTACCGCTTTTCTTTAGCCAATGAGCGCACTTTTCTGGCTTGGATCCGCACTGCATTGGCGTTTATGGCGGGGGCGGTCGGCATCAATCAGTTTGCCTCCGAATTTGGCACGGCTGCCATCCGTCAGGGGCTGGCGGTGGCTTTGACGCTCGGGGCTGTAGTGCTGGGGCTGATGGCCTATCGTCGCTGGAAGGCCAATGAGAAAGCCATGCGGCATGACGGAGATATGCCTTATACCCGCCTGCTGTGGCTATTGACTCTTTTCGTGGTCGTCATCGCTCTGGCGCTGGTGGCGGTCATTCTGAGTTTTGGCGTGTGATGCACCCAACGGTGGAAGCGCCGCCGCGCGATCCTGGTTTGCAACCTGAACGTACTCGTCTGGCCTGGGGGCGTACCGCGTTGACGATGGCGGTGGTCGGGCTGCTGTCGCTGCGTGCCGGCATGGTGTCGGGCAGTTTGCTGTTGGCAGCGAGCGGCTTTTTGATGCTGGCGTTTGCGTTGGTGATGTTTGTCTGGTCACGCGGGAGAGAGGCTACGGGGCCGGAAGCGCAGGAACGAAGGCTGCAGTGGGTGAGGCGGATATTCGGCTGTATGATGGTGGTGATGCTGCTGGCCGCCGTGGCGCAACTCAAGCTTTATCTGCTCTAGACCCCGCGGTCACTTTTTACTTTGATGCCACAGCGCCATGCCGTTTTCCGGCACGCGCTTGAGGCAGCTGGCGAGCGGCTCGCCATCGGGGAAAATCAGATCGGGAGCGATTTCCGCCAGCGGGTAGAGCATGAATTCGCGCTCTTTCAGGCCGTAATGCGGCACCGTCAGGCGCTCGGTATGGATCACCTTGTCGCCGTACAGCATGATGTCCAGATCGAGCGTGCGCGGCCCCCAGCGTTCATCCTTGCGCACGCGCCCCTGATTGCGTTCTATCGCCTGGGTATGGTCGAGCAGCTGTTCGGGCGGCAACAGGGTATCCAGCGCCACCACCGCGTTGAGAAAGTCCGGCTGGTTTTGCGGCCCCAGCGGCTTGGTGCGGTAAAACGAAGAACAGGTGACCAGCCGGGTGCGCGGGAGATGCTCCAGCGCCTCCAGTGCGGCTTTAACCTGTTGCAGCGGCTGCGCCAGGTTGCTGCCCAGCGCGATATAAACGCGGATCATTATGCCCCTTCTTTACGCGGTGCCCGGCGGCGAGGGCGGCGTTGACGCGCGCGGCGCGGCGCCGGATCGTCCCCCAGGGTGCTCAGCATGGCTTTCTGCCGCGCCGGCGTGGCGTCCTGGAACTCGCCCCACCACTCGGCCAGACGCAGCATCTCCTGATTGTCTTCCACTTCCGCACGCAGCGCCAGCAGATCATAGGCGGCGCGGAATTTCGGGTGTTCCATCAGCTTGTGCGCGCGTTTGCCCTGGCGGCGGGACAGGCGCAGCTGCAGCTGCCAGATATCGCGTACCAGCGTGGTGATGCGTTTCGGGATGGCCAGCGAGCGGCACTGCTCGTCGAGTACGTCGTTCATCGCCAGCGCGAAGGCGTCGTAGTAGGCCAGGCCGCTTTCCTGCGCCAGCTTCTGCGCATGCTCCAGCAGCGGGTACCACAGCATGGCGGCAAACAGGAACGCCGGGTTGACGCGCATGTCGTTCTGCAGGCGGTGATCGGTGTTCTTCAACACCTGCACCAGAATGCGCTCCATCGGCGTATCGTGGTTTGGCGTGAAGTTGCGGGCGATCAGCGGGAACAGCGGTTGGAACAGCTGGTATTCGCACAGCTTCAGGTAGGTCTGGAAACCGTAACCGGCCTGCAGCAGCTTGAGGGATTCTTCGAACAGGCGCGCCGGCGGGATCTCATGCAGCAGCGAGGCCAGGCGCGGGATCGGCTCGGCGGTCTCTTCGCTGATGCGCATATCCAGCTTGGCGGCGAAGCGCACCGCGCGCAGCATGCGCACCGGATCTTCGCGGTAGCGGGTTTCCGGATCGCCGATCAGGCGAATCACGCCCTGTTTCAGATCGTTCAGGCCGCCGACGTAATCGCGCAGGGTGAAATCCGCCACGCCGTAGTACAGGCTGTTGATGGTGAAGTCACGGCGCTGGGCGTCTTCCTCGATCGAACCGAAGATGTTGTCACGCAGCAGCATGCCGTTTTGCGCCTGCTGAGACGAGTTCTTGTCGGATTCCGGGTTCTGTTCGTGGTGGCCGCGGAAGGTGGCCACTTCGATGATTTCCGGCCCGAACATCACGTGCGCCAGGCGGAAGCGCCGGCCGACCAGGCGGCAGTTGCGGAACAGCTTGCGCACTTGCTCCGGCGTGGCGTTGGTGGTGATGTCGAAGTCTTTCGGCTTTTTGCCGAGCAACAGATCGCGCACGCCGCCGCCGACCAGATAGGCTTCGTAGCCGGACTTGTTCAGGCGGTAAAGCACTTTCAGCGCATTTTCGCTGATGTCTTTGCGGGAAATCGAGTGCTGTTCGCGCGGGATCACGGTCATCGAGTCGTTGCTCTCGGCGAGGGGGAAAGGCGGACGCTTGCGTGGCGTTGAGCGGCGGGCAGGGGCGTTGTTGCCGTTATCGGCTGCGCGCGGCTGCGGCGCAGGGCGGCTTGGCGCCGCGGCACGCTCTTCGCGGACTACGTTTTTATCGCCGGCCGCCGCGTCGTCGCGGGGCAGCTTGTCATCGCGGGTCAGTACCTTACGACAGAAGTTGGCTACTCGGGTAAAAATGGTACACCTCGATAGTGACTGATAAAAATGGAGCTAACAAAAAATAGCGGCTAATCATAGCTCACCATGGCTCCTTTGAGAATGCCGGCGTGTTTTCATCCAGAGGGATAGCCTCCTGACGCGGCACGTTTTCCAACCGCCAATGTGCGACCGCCCAGCTCAATAATAATGGCAGGTCAAGATCTTGCCAGCTTTCCGGCAGCGGTTGGCGCAGAAATTTCAGCGCGGCGATCAGCACCGGGCGCGGATCGCCTGCGGGCAACGCCGGCGCATGATTTTGCTTCGACAGCTTGATGCCGTTGGCGCCCAGCGCCAGCGGCAGATGCACATAGGCGGGCACCGGCGCCTGCAGCTGGCGGTAGAGGGCAATTTGACGCACCGTCGGTTCGATCAGATCGGCGCCGCGCACAATCTCGGTCACGCCCTGAAAATGGTCGTCGATCACCACCGCCAGGTTGTAGGCGAACAGCCCGTCGCGACGGCGAATGATAAAGTCTTCCCCCGCCAGCGCCGGATCGGCGTGCAATTCTCCCTGCAGGCGATCGTGGAACCCGTAAACGGGCGCGGTCTGGCGCAAGCGGATGGCGGCGCCCTGTGGGCCGAGCTGCAAATCGCGGCAGTGGCCGTCGTACAATCCGCCGATGTGCTGGATGCGGCTGCGGGTGCAGGTGCAGTAATAGCTGAGCCCCTGACGCTGCAACAGATCCAGCGCGGCGCGATAGGCGTCGTGACGTTGGGATTGATAGATGACCTGGCCGTCCCAGTGGAGACCATAATGTTCCAGCGCGGACAGGATGCGAGCGGCGGCGCCGGGGACTTCGCGCGGCGGGTCGATATCTTCGATGCGAACCAGCCACTGCCCGCGTTGGGCGCGAGCCTGAAGGTAGCTTCCCAGAGCGGCAATCAGCGAACCGAAATGCAGATCCCCGGAAGGCGATGGGGCAAAGCGCCCCACATAATGACTTTCTTGCATATCAGAGGGGAGTGGTTCCCTTTTCTCTGTGCGGCGCACGCGGGTGCGCACGCCGCAGCGGTAACATACTCGTTATGCTTGAAACTGCATCTGTGTTAGCTGCGCCTGCTTACCCGAATCACTTACTTGAGTAAGCTCATCGGGATGCGCATTCTTGCCGCCTTGATGCAGCTCCAATCATTTAGAGTAGCGGTATTAGCCGGCCATCTGCTTTTCGCGGATCTCAGCCAGCGTCTTGCAGTCGATGCACAGATCGGCGGTCGGACGCGCTTCGAGGCGACGAATGCCGATCTCCACGCCGCAAGATTCGCAGTAGCCGAAATCATCGTCTTCCACTTTCTTCAGCGTTTTCTCGATCTTTTTGATCAGTTTGCGTTCACGGTCACGGTTACGCAGTTCAAGGCTGAACTCTTCTTCCTGGGTAGCACGGTCGGCCGGATCAGGGAAGTTGGCTGCCTCTTCTTGCATATGCGATACAGTACGGTCCACTTCGTCCCTGAGCTGGTTGCGCCACGCTTCAAGAATGCGCTTGAAATGCGACAACTGGGCGTCGTTCATGTACTCTTCGCCCGGCTTCTCTTGGTACGGCTCCACCCCAGCGATGGCGAGAATGCTCAAGGACGAGGTTTTACGGTTTTGCCCTTCTTGCATGTTGCTTCTCCTACATACACACGCACTATCGAATCCCCAATGCGGGGGAAAAACAGGCCGCTATAAATAACAGAAGGAAGGTAGGTTGGCAATTATTCCTGTCGCCCGCTTGACAATCGTGTGAAGGAGGGCGTATTTGGCGATCGTGCTGGCCGGTTGTCTATTTATAGGGACCCGACCGCGCTAATCGATAAAAAACGGCAGCTTATCGCAGAGATAAATACCGTCAGGTGATAACTTTGCCCCGTAACAAACCACTTCCACTCCCAACTGCCGGACCTGTGCCAACAGCGCCGCATAGCGCTCATCTATATGATGTGCCGGTGCGACCTGCTCAATACCGCTGTGTAACACGGCAAAGAACAACACCGCCCGTTGCCCGCTTTCAACCACGCTGAGCAACTCACGCAGGTGCTTTTGCCCTCTGAGCGTTACCGCATCAGGAAAGTAACCACGTTGTTGTTGCAGTAATGTGACTGACTTAACTTCAATATAGCAGTTAACCCGATTTTCTGCCTGTAATAACAAATCGATACGGCTGTTTTCACCGCCGTATTTCACTTCGCCGCTGATTTTACTGTAACCGGATAATTCATTGATTAAATTGTGTTCGATCGCCTCGCGCACCAGCGCGTTGGCACGCAGGGTGTTGACGCAGATCCAGTGCCCCTGTTGGGTATGGGTCAGTTCCCAGCTGTGGGCGTATTTGCGCTTGGGGTTGTCCGACGTGGAGTACCAAACGGTGTCGCCGGGCGTGGCGCAGCCGGTCATAGCGCCGGTATTGGCGCAGTGCAGCGTAAAGGTTTCCCCTTCCGGGGTGATCACGTCCGCCAGAAAGCGTTTGTAACGTTTTATCAGCGTGGCGGAACGCAGCGGTGGAGAGAAAATCATGCGGATGCCTGCGTGGCCAGCGGCCACTGTTCGAGGTGTTGGTAACGGGTGCGCCCGTTTTCGAACACCGACTCATACAAGGAAAAGGCGTCGGCGCTGAACGCCCAGCCCGGCGTCGCCGGCGGGATCGCCACCGGCTGGGTGGCGGCGCGCAGCAGCGTGATGTGCGGATGGAACGGCAACGCGCTTTGATGGCAGCCGCTGCGGGCGGCCTGCGAACGCAGCAGTTCGGCCAGCTGCAATAGCCCGCGCGGCGCGCGGCGGGTACCGAGCCAGACCACGCCGGGGCGCGGCCAATGGCCGAGATCGTCGAGCCGCATGCTGAAGCCGGGTTGCACGATGCGGCCGGCCAGTTTGCGCAGCGCCAGCTCTTTCTGCGCGGTGACTTCGCCGAGAAACGCCAGCGTCAGGTGCAAATTAGCCGCCGCCACCGGCCGGCCGGCCTCCGGCGCAAACGCCTCGGCGCGCCAGCGGATCACCTGCTGTTGCAGGGCGTCAGGCAAGGACAGGGCGAAAAACAGGCGGCGCGAATTGGACATGGAGACTCGGTAAATAATGACAAATCCGTCAGGAACAGATTTGAATGCGGCTTGCAGCGGCCTCGCGCGAAGCGGGACGCCTGGACGAGCTCCGTACTATAGCTAACGGCGCCGCAGTTTGAAAGGCTACGGGGGCAAAGCTAATGCTACACTGTACGCCGTTTAACGTTAACCACCACGGAGAGTTCAGTGTCTTCATTGCCCGTCAGCGCGGTGCTTGATGAGTTGCTGGCTGCGTTGCAGTCCGCTCCTCAGGTACTGTTGCACGCCCCGACCGGCGCCGGTAAATCCACCTGGTTGCCGCTGCAGATCCTGGCTAAAGCCGGGTTGCCGGGGCGCATTATCATGCTGGAGCCGCGGCGGCTGGCGGCGAAAAACGTCGCTTATCGCCTGGCGCAGCAACTGGGGGAGGAGCCCGGCCAGACCGTGGGCTACCGCATGCGCGCCGAGAGTAAAAGCGGGCCGCAAACCCGGCTGGAAGTGGTGACGGAAGGCATTCTCACCCGCATGTTGCAGCAGGACGCCGAGCTGCAGGGCGTGTCGCTGGTGATCCTCGATGAGTTCCACGAACGCAGCCTGCAGGCCGATCTGGCGCTGGCGCTGCTGCTCGACGTGCAGCAAGGGCTGCGCGACGATCTGAAACTGCTGATCATGTCGGCCACCCTGGACAACGCGCGCCTGTCGCAGCTGCTGCCGGCAGCGCCGGTGGTGGTGTCCGAGGGGCGCAGCTTCCCGGTTGAACGTTTATATCAGCCGTTAGCCAGCCATCAGCGGCTGGAGGATGGTGTAGCGGCGGCGGTGAAGCGCCTGCTGGCCGAACAGCCGGGGTCTTTGCTGCTGTTCCTGCCGGGCGTGGCGGAGATCAATCGGGTGCTGGAGCGATTGACCGGCGAGGTGGCGAGCGATACCGATCTTTGCCCGCTGTATGGCGCGCTGCCTCTGGCGCAGCAGCAAAAAGCGATTCAGCCGGCGGCGGTTGGCCGCCGCAAGGTGGTGCTGGCGACCAACATCGCCGAAACCAGCCTGACGATCGAGGGCATTCGGCTGGTGGTGGACAGCGGCCTGGAACGCGTGGCGCGTTACGACGTGCGCAACGGTTTGACGCGGCTGGCGACGCAGCGCATCAGTCAGGCCTCGATGGTGCAGCGCGCCGGGCGCGCCGGGCGTCTGGAGCCGGGCATTTGCTGGCATTTGTTCGCCAAAGAACAGGCGGAGCGCGCGGCGGAACACGCCGAACCGGACATTTTACAGAGCGATCTCACCGGCTTTTGGCTCGAGTTGCTGCAGTGGGGTTGCCACGACCCGGCGCAGCTGACCTGGCTGGATGCGCCTCCTGCCGCCGCATTGGCGGCGGCCAGGGCGCTGTTGCACCGGCTGGGGGCCACGGATGACGGTGGCAAACTTACCGCACCGGGGCGCCAGATGGCCGCGCTGGGATGCGAGCCGCGGCTGGCGGCGATGCTGACCGCCGGCGCGGCGCTGAGTGCCGACGGCCTGGCGACGGCGGCGTTGCTGGCGGCATTGCTGGAAGAACCGCCGCGCGGCGGGCAGATGGATATCGGCTACTGGCTGAGCCGCCCGCAACCGAACTGGCGGCAGCGTGCCGCGCAGTTGGCCAAACGCCTGCCGCAACGTGCGGGGCAAGTCGACGTCGATCTGGCGCCGCGCCTGTTGGCACCGGCGTTTACCGATCGCATCGCCCAGCGGCGAGGCCAGGACGGCCGCTACCTGCTGGCCAACGGCATGGGGGCGGCGATGAATCAGGATGAGGCGCTGTCGCGCGCGCCCTGGCTCATCGTCCCCAGCCTGTTGCAGGGCCACAACAGCCCCGATGCGCGCATCCTGTTGGCGCTGCCGGTGGACATCGACGCGCTGGCGGCGCAGCTGCCGGCGATCGTCACGCAGCGCACGGCGGTGGAGTGGGATGACGAGAAGGGCACGCTGCGCGCCTGGAAGCGCCAGCAGATCGGCCGTCTGACGCTGCGCGCCCAGCCGCTGGCCAAACCGGCGGACGAAGAGCTGCAGCAGGCGCTGCTCGATTGGGTGCGCGCACAGGGGCTGGCGGTGCTCAACTGGGAGGGCGCCGCCGAACAATTGCGGGTGCGCCTGCAGTGCGCGCAAGCCTGGTTGCCGGAGGCGGAATGGCCGGCGATGGATGAAGAGCCGCTGCTGGCGGCGCTGGAGCAGTGGCTGTTGCCGTCGCTGAACGGCGTGCGCGATCTGCGCGGCTTGAAGCAGGTCAACATCGCCGAGGCGCTGTCCCGCCTGCTGGACTGGCAGCAAAAGCAGCGGCTGGATAATGCGCTACCCACTCATTACACTGTGCCGACCGGCAGCCGCCTGCCGATCCGTTATGAGGCCGGCAAACCGCCGGCGTTGGCGGTGCGTTTGCAGGAGGTGTTCGGCGAGCAGCGCAGCCCGATGTTGGCGGAGGGTCGCATCCCGGTGGTGCTTGAGTTACTCTCACCGGCGCACCGGCCGTTGCAAATCACCGGCGATCTGGCGGCCTTCTGGCAAGGCGCCTACCGCGAGGTGCAAAAAGAGATGAAGGGCCGCTACCCGAAACACGTTTGGCCGGACGATCCGGCCACGGCGGTACCGACGCGCCGAACGAAGAAATATCAGTAGGCCGCGATCATTCAAGGTTTGGAATTCAGATGTTTCTTCTGGTCAGCGCTGCGGCGTAGGCACAGATTAAGCGACTAATCATGGCCGGCAGTGTCGGCAAGCTCGGAGAACAACAGCCATGGCTGGGGATGACCGCGAGCCCATCGGGCGCAAAGGAAAACAACCAAAAAACACCGCGTCGCGCAAGCCGCCGCGCCGTCGCCGAGACGACGATTATGACGATTACGAAGAAGACGAGTATGACGATGATGAGTATGAAGAGGAGGAGGAACGCATGCCGCGTAAGGTAAAAGCGACTCCGCCGCGTAAAAAACGCCGCTGGCTCGGCCTGATTATCAAACTGATCCTGGTGATCGCCGTCCTGTTGGCGATCTACGGCGTCTATCTGGATTCCCAGATCCGCAGCCGCATCGACGGCAAAGTCTGGCAGCTGCCGGCGGCAGTGTACGGCCGCATGGTCAACCTGGAACCGGGCATGCCGTACAGCAAGAAGGAAATGGTCAACCTGCTGGAAGGCATGCAGTATCGCCAGGTCAGCCGCATGACGCGTCCGGGCGAGTTTACCGTGCAGGCCAACAGCATCGAGATGCTGCGCCGCCCGTTCGATTTCCCGGATGGTAAAGAAGGGCAGATCCGCGCCCGTCTCGATTTCCAGAACAACCGTCTGGCGAAGATCGAAAACCTGGACAGCGGCCGCAGCTTCGGCTTCTTCCGCCTCGATCCGCGCCTGATCACCATGCTGCAGTCGCCAAACGGTGAACAGCGTCTGTTCGTGCCGCGCGCCGGTTTCCCGGATCTGTTGGTGGATACGCTGATCGCCACGGAAGACCGCCACTTCTATGAGCATGACGGCATCAGCCCGTATTCCATCGGCCGTGCGGTGCTGGCCAACCTGACCGCCGGCCGTGCGGTGCAGGGTGGCAGTACCCTGACGCAGCAGCTGGTGAAGAACCTGTTCCTGACCAACGAACGCTCGCTGTGGCGTAAGGCCAACGAAGCCTATATGGCGCTGCTGGTCGATTACCGTTACAGCAAGGACCGCATTTTGGAGCTGTATCTGAACGAGGTGTACCTCGGCCAGAGCGGCAGCGACCAGATCCGCGGTTTCCCGTTGGCCAGCCTGTACTACTTCGGCCGTCCGGTGGACGAGCTGAGCCTCGATCAGCAGGCGCTGCTGGTCGGTATGGTCAAGGGCGCGTCGCTGTATAACCCGTGGCGTAACCCGAAACTGGCGCTGGAACGCCGCAATCTGGTGCTCAAGCTGCTGCAGAACCAGGGCGTGATCGACGGCGAGCTGTATGACATGCTGAGCGCGCGTCCGCTGGGCGTGCAGCCGAAAGGCGGCGTCATTACGCCACAGCCGGCCTTTATGCAGATGGTGCGTCAGGAGCTGCAGACCAGGCTGGGCGATAAGGTGAATGATCTGTCCGGCGTGAAGATTTTCACCACGCTGGATCCGGTGTCGCAAGACGCGGCGGAAAAAGCGGTCGAAGACGGCATCCCGGCGCTGCGCGCTGCGCGTCACGTGCAGGATCTGGAAGCGGCGATGGTGATCGTCGATCGCTTCAGCGGTGAAGTGCGCGCCATGGTCGGCGGCGCCAATCCGCAGTTCGCCGGTTTCAACCGCGCCATGCAGGCGCGCCGCCTGGTCGGCTCGCTGGCCAAGCCGCCGACGTACCTGACCGCGCTGTCCGAACCGGATAAATACCGCCTCAACACCTGGCTGGCGGATGCGCCGCTGTCGCTGAAACAGCCGAACGGCGCCGTCTGGCAGCCGAACAACTATGATCGCAAATTCCGCGGTCAGGTGATGCTGGTGGATGCGTTGGCCAACTCGCTGAACGTGCCGACGGTGAACCTTGGCCTGTCGGTGGGGCTGGATCAGATCAGCGCCACGCTGCAACGTCTGGGCATCCCGAAAGCGGAGATCAACCCGGTGCCTTCGATGCTGCTGGGCGCGATCGGCCTGACGCCGATGGAAGTCGCGCAGGAGTACCAGACCATCGCCAGCGGCGGTAACCGTGCGCCGCTGTCGGCGGTGCGTTCGGTGATCGCCGAAGACGGCACGGTGCTGTACCAGAGCTTCCCGCAGGCCGAACGCATGGTGCCGGCGCAGGCCGCTTACCTGACGCTGTACGCGATGCAGCAAGGCGTGGCGCGCGGGACGTCCCGCTCGCTGTCGGTGAAGTTCCCGAACTACAACCTGGCGGCGAAAACCGGTACCACCAACGATCTGCGCGACAGCTGGTTCGCCGGCATCGACGGCAAGGAAGTGGCGATCGCCTGGGTGGGGCGCGACAACAACGGCCCGGCCAAGCTGACCGGCGCCAACGGCGCGTTGACCCTGTATCGTCGTTATCTGGAAAACCAGACGCCGCTGCCGCTGATGCTGCAGCCGCCGGAAGGCATTAACCAGATGAGCATCGACTCTGCCGGCAACTTTATCTGCGGCGGCGGCAGCTGGCGCACCATCCCGGTCTGGACCGACAATCCGCAGGGATTGTGCCAGGCCAGCCAGGCGGCGGTGCAGCAACAGCAGCAACCGGCGGCGGGTGAGCAAAAAGATGGCGATGGCGTCGCCGGCTGGATCAAGGATATGTTCGGCCAGTAATCGCTACCGGGGCGTCGGCCCCGGTGAAAATTTTTTCTTTGTTATTAAGCCCGTAACCTTGGTTGCGGGCTTTTTTATTTTTCCGCTCGTTTTATTTCCCTGTTAACCGCATGGCTAAGCGCCTAATCCTTAACCTATTTGCCCCATGAATTCGGCTTGCAGTTTAATTTGGCTTCTGCATAAAATGCGACGCTTATAATAATTATTATCGTTTACATTCTTCATTTAATAATTCATCAGAGAAATCAACTATGCCGACCAAGCGTCTTTCGTCATCCGCGGCCAAGCAGGGCCGTATCCCCGTCAGCGCGTTAGCGATCACCGTCGCTGCGGCGTTGGGCACGCTGGCGATGCCGGCTTTTTCCGCCGACGCCAAGCCGGCCGCCAAGGAAGACACGATTACCGTTGTGGGCGGCAGCAATACCGCCCAGCAGGAAAGCGCCTGGGGGCCGGTCGGCACCTATGTCGCCAAACGCAGCGCCACCGGCACCAAAACCGATACGCCAATCGAGAAGAACCCGCAGTCCGTTTCCGTAGTGACGCGTGAAGAGATGGACATGCGCCAGCCGGATACGGTGAAGGGCGCACTGGCCTACGCGCCGGGTGTATTCGCCAGCCGCGGCAGCTCCACGACCTATGACGCGGTGGCGATCCGCGGTTTCCCGGCCACCAACACCACCCAGTATCTGGATGGGTTGCGGTTGCTGGGCGACAACTACAGTGAAGCGTCCATCGATCCTTATTTCCTCGAGCGCGCCGAGCTGCTGCGCGGCCCGGTCTCGGTGCTGTACGGCAAAAGCAACCCGGGTGGTTTGGTCTCGATGGTCAGCAAGCGGCCAACCACTGAGCCGCTGCGCGAAATCCAGTTCAAAATGGGTACCGATAACCTGTTCCAGACCGGTTTCGATTTCAGCGACGCGCTGGACGATCAGGGTATCTATTCTTACCGCCTGACCGGCCTGGCGAAAGACAGCGATACTCAGCAAAACATGAGCAAAGAGAAGCGCTATGCGATCGCACCGTCCTTTAGCTGGCGCCCGGATGACAAAACCAACTTTACGCTGCTGGCCAACATTCAAAACGATCCCTATACCGGTTATTACGGCTGGCTGCCGAAGCAGGGCACGCTGATCCCGTTGCCGGACGGTAGCAAACTGCCGACCGATTTCAACGAAGGCGAAGCCAGCAACTACACTTCCCGCAAACAGCGGATGATCGGGTACAGCTTCGAACATGCCTTCAACGATACCTGGGCGGTGCGCCAGAATCTGCGCTATATGCAGCTGGAAACCGATATGAAGAGCATCTATGGCAGCGGCGTTTCTGCGGCGACACCGACGACGATTAATCGCGCCTATGTGCAGTCGAAAGAACACCTGAACAATTTCTCTGTAGATACCCAGGCGCAGGCGAAGGTGAAAACCGGCGATATCGACCATACGCTGTTGTTCGGTGTCGACTACATGCGCATGCGTAACGATATCAATGCCGCATTTGGTTCTGCGGACGGTCTGAGCATGATCCATCCGCAATACGGGAATGACGCGGTCAACATCAACTTCCCCTACCATTATCTGAACCGTCAGGAGCAAACCGGCCTGTATGTGCAGGAGCAAGGGGAGTGGAACCAGTGGCTGTTGACGCTGGGCGGGCGCTATGACTGGGCGAAGACTTCCGCGTATAACCGCGATACGAGTTCGACAAGCCAGCAGACCGACCGTCAGTTCACCTGGCGCGGCGGCCTCAACTATCTGTTCGACAACGGCGTGACGCCGTATTTCAGCTACAGCGAATCGTTTGAACCGAATTTGGGCACGACGCAAGGGGGCAGCACCTTCAAGCCGTCGATCGGCAAGCAGTATGAGGCCGGCGTGAAATACGTGCCGAAGGATCGTCCGATCGTGCTGACCGGCGCGCTGTATCAGCTGACCAAAAACAATAACCTGACGCCGGATCCAAGCAATGCGCAGTTCAGCGTGCAGAGCGGCGAGATCCGTTCACGCGGCGTGGAGCTGGAAGCCAAGGCGGCGTTGAATGCCAACGTCAACCTGATCGCCTCCTATACCTATACCGATGCGAAGTACACCAAGGATAATACCTATCAGGGCAAACCGACCGTCGAGGTGCCGAAACACATGGCTTCGCTGTGGGCGGATTATACCTTCCACGAAACGGCGGTAAGCGGCCTGACGCTGGGTTCCGGCGTGCGTTACGTTGGCTCCAGCTCGAGCTTCAACAGCGACAATTCCGCCTTCAAGGTGCCGGACTACACGCTGGTGGACGCCACCATTAAATACGATCTGGCGCGCTTTGGCCTGCCGGGCTCGTCCGTGGGCGTGAACATCAACAACCTGTTCGACAAGACCTACGTGTCCAGCTGCTACCGCGACTACGCCTGCTACTGGGGCGCAGAACGCCAGGTGGTCGCCACCGCAACCTTCCGTTTCTAACCGGATAGCCGGGGCGGCGCCGCGTCGCCCCGGACAAAGCAGGATCTATGCAGGACAAACTTCTTAATCCCGGCGCGACCTTCGCGCTGGATAACGCCAGCTTCGCCGTCCCCGGCCGGGTGCTGTTGCAACCGCTGTCGCTCAGTTTTCCCCAGGGCAAAGTCTGCGGCCTGATCGGCCATAACGGTTCCGGTAAATCCACCCTGTTGAAACTGCTCGGGCGGCATCATGCGCCCAGCGGCGGCCAGGTGTTGCTCAATCGGCAGCCGTTGGCGCAGTGGGACAGCAAATCCTTCGCCCGCCAGGTGGCCTACCTGCCGCAGCAGTTGCCGGCGGCGGAAGGCATGACGGTGCGCGAGCTGGTGGCCGTCGGCCGCTATCCGTGGCACGGCGCGCTGGGGCGTTTTGGCGCCAACGATCGCCAATTGGTGGAGGAGGCCATCGCGCTGGTGGGGCTGAAGCCGTTCGCCAACCGCCTGGTGGACAGCCTCTCCGGCGGCGAGCGCCAACGCGCCTGGCTGGCGATGATGGTGGCGCAGGACAGCCGCTGCCTGCTGCTTGACGAACCGACCTCGGCGCTGGACATTGCGCACCAGGTCGAGGTGCTGGCGCTGATCCAGCGCCTGAGCCGCGAACGCGATCTCACGGTGATCGCCGTGCTGCACGACATCAACATGGCGGCACGCTACTGCGACCATCTGGTGGCGCTGCGCGGCGGTGAAATGATCGCCCAGGGCGGCCCGCTGGAACTGATGCAGGGGCCGGTGCTGGAACAAATTTACGGTATTCCTATGGGCACGTTGCCGCACCCGAGCGGCGGCGCGCCGGTGAGTTTTGTCTACTGATGTCCTCTGCATTCACTTCTTCTCACGATCCGCTGCGCCGCCGTTTGTTGATGGCGCTGGCGCTGTCGCCGCTGTTGGGCTCGTTGCCCGGCCGAGCGGCGGATGCGCCGCCGGATATCGCCCGCGTTGCGGCGCTGGAATGGCTGCCGATCGAACTGCTGTTGGCATTGGGCGTGACGCCGCTGGCGGTGGCCGATGTGCATAACTACAACCTGTGGGTGGCGGAGCCGAAGCTGCCGGCGACGGTGGTCGACGTCGGCCAGCGCACCGAACCTAACCTCGAACTGCTGCAGCAGCTCCAGCCTTCGCTGGTGTTGCTGTCGCAAGGCTATGGCCCAACGCCGCAAAAAATCCAACCCATCGCGCCAACCATGAGCTTTGGCTTCAACGACGGCAGCGGCAAACCGCTGACCGTCGCCCGCCAGTCGCTGCTGGCGCTGGGGCAACGATTGGGCATAGAAAGCCGCGCGGTACGGCACCTGGCGCAGTTTGACCGTTTTATGCAGGACGCGCGTCAGCGCCTGCAAAGCTACACCCGGCAACCGCTGCTGCTGTTTTCGCTGATCGACACGCGCCATGCGTTGATCATCGGCCAGAAAAGCCTGTTCCAGGAAGCGATGGATCAACTGGGCATCCGCAACGCCTGGCAGGAAGAAACCAATTTCTGGGGCACGGCGGTGGTGGGCATTGAACGGTTGGCCACGGTGCGTAATGCCCGGGTCATCTATCTCGATCACGGTAATCAGGCGATGATGGACAAGGTCAGCGCGACGCCGCTGTGGCAGTCGTTGCCCTTCGTGCGGCAAAACCAGCTGCGGCAGGTGTCGGCGGTGTGGTTCTATGGCGCTACGCTGTCGACGATGCGGTTTTGCCGCCTGCTGGCGCAGGCTCAGGAGAGTGCGTCATGAGTTCGGGCATCCGGAAATTGCCGCTGACGCTGATCCTGCTGTTGCTGGCGGCGGCAGGTGGCCTGACGATATACAACCTGGCGCAGCAGCTGCCGCCGGCGCAATGGGCGCGGGCGCTCAGCGCGCCGGACATCGACGACGTGCGGCAAATGCTGTTCCATTACAGCCTGTTGCCGCGGTTGACGGTGTCGCTGTTGGCCGGCGCCGGTCTGGGGGTGGTCGGCGTGCTGTTCCAGCAGGTGTTGCGCAATCCGTTGGCGGAGCCGTCGACGCTCGGCGTCGCCGCCGGCGCGCAGCTTGGCCTGACCATCGCCACGCTGTGGGTGCTGCCGGGAGGTGAGTTTACCCGCCAGCTGGCCGCTATGGTGGGCGCGATTGTGGTGGGCGGGCTGGTGTTCGGCGTCGCCTGGGGCAAGCGGATGTCGCCGGTCACGCTGATTCTGGCCGGGCTGGTGCTGGGGCTGTACTGCGGCGCGGTCAACAGCCTGTTGGCGCTGTTTAATTACGATCAGCTGCAGGGCATGTTCCTGTGGGGCACCGGCGCGTTGAACCAACAGGACTGGAGCGCCGTGCAGTTCCTCCTGCCGCGTTTGCTGGTGGCTGGCCTGTTAGCGGCGCTGTTGCTGCGCCCGCTGACGCTGCTGGGGCTGGACGACGGTGTGGCGCGCAACCTGGGGTTAGGGCTGTCGATGGCGCGCTTCTGTGCTTTGGGGGTGGCTATCATCTTCAGCGCCATGTTGGTGAGTGCGGTGGGCGTTATCGGCTTTATCGGCCTGTTTGCACCTCTGATGGCGAAGATGCTGGGGGCTCGCCGCCTGGCGCACCGCATGATGCTGGCGCCGCTGCTGGGGGCGCTGTTGCTGTGGCTGACCGATCAGGTGATGCTCGGGGTAACGCAGGTGTGGCGCGAGATCCCGACCGGCGCGGCCACCGCGCTGTTCGGCGCGCCGCTGCTGCTGTGGCTGCTGCCGCGTTTGCGCAGCGCCGCCACGCCGCCGCCGATGAACCTCGGCGACAAGGTGCCTGCCGAACGCGGGAATCTGCCCGGCTGGATCCTGGTGGGCGGCCTCGTGCTGCTGATCGGCCTGGCGCTGGCGCTGATGCTGGGTAAAAATGCCGGCGGCTGGCACTGGAGCCTGGGCGCGGAATTGGACGCTCTGCTGCCGTGGCGCTGGCCGCGGGTGTTGTCGGCGCTGGCGGCGGGCATGATGCTGGCGGTCGCCGGCACGCTGATCCAGAAGTTGACCGGCAACCCGATGGCCAGCCCGGAAGTGTTGGGCATCAGCTCCGGCGCCGCTTTTGGCGTCGTGATGATGCTGTTTATGGTGCCGGGTGACGCCTTCGTGTGGCTGCTGCCCGCCGGCAGCCTGGGGGCGGCCGCTACGTTGCTGATCATCATGATCGCCGCAGGCCGCGGCGGTTTCTCGACCGAACGCATGCTGCTGGCCGGTATCGCGCTCAGCACCGCCTTTACCACCGTCATCTTCCTGCTGTTGGCCAGCGGCGATCCGCGTATGGGGGGCTTGCTGACCTGGCTCTCCGGTTCGACCTATTCGGTGGAGCCGGCGCAGGCGCTGCGCACCGCGCTGATCGCCGCCGGATTGCTGGTATTGGCGCCGCTGTGCCGCCGCTGGCTGACCATCCTGCCGCTCGGCGGCGCCACCGCCCGTTCTGTGGGCATTGCGCTGACGCCGGCGAGGTTGAGCATTCTGTTGCTGGCTGCCACCCTGACCGCGATGGCGACCCTGACCGTAGGGCCGCTGAGCTTTGTCGGGCTGATGGCGCCGCATATGGCGCGCATGCTGGGCTTCCGCCGCGCGCTGCCGCAAATGGTGATCGCCGCGCTGCTGGGCGGCTTGCTGATGGTGTTTGCCGACTGGTGCGGACGGATGCTGCTGTTCCCGTATCAGATCCCCGCCGGGTTATTGGCGACCTTTATCGGTGCACCGTACTTCGTGTATCTGTTGCGTAAGCAGACCTCGTAAGCGGCATCTCGGCTGCGTTTTCTCTGTCATCAAAGGCTCCGCGTTGCTGGGCCTTTTTTATTTTTCATGATGTTGCAAGGCGCTGCGAACGGATGCGCAAAAACGATATTGCGTGCGAAAAGGAACGCGAGGCGTGGCGGTGAGATGAATATACTGCGGGCGGGTGCTCTGGATCTTTGTCTCTGGAGCTTCTGCGAAAGGTACAAAGAGAAAAGCCCCGAGTCGATATCCATCAACCCGAGGCCTACTCTAACGCGTCACAACGTTAAGTTAGCCTCTTACCCGCCGCGAGGCAAGGAGAAGAAGGCATGATGCCGAACAAACGCAGCCCGTTAAAACTGGTGATTATTTGTGTCACTGTAATATCACTGGCATGGATAACTCGCAGCACGCTTTGTGAGCTGCGGATCCGAGCGGGCACTACGGAGGTTGCGGCCATTTTGGCTTACGAATCCGAACGGTAAGGCAACCCGGCGGCGGGGGCGGTGCCTCCGCCGGCCGGCAGTCGATGCGTTGATCCAGGAGCACCCATCCGCTCAAAAAAAAACGGCGAGCCAGGGCTCGCCGTTTTCATGTTGATGTCGGGGCTTATTTCAGGCCGGCGGCATCGCGCAGCAGCGCGGCTTTGTCGGTCGCTTCCCACGGGAAGTGCTCGCGGCCGAAGTGGCCGTAGGCAGCGGTTTCGCGGTAGATCGGCTGCAGCAGATCCATCATCTGGATCAGGCCATATGGGCGCAGATCGAAGAATTCGCGCACCAGCAGCGTCAGCTGTTCGGTTGGCACTTTCTCGGTACCGAAGGTTTCCACCATGATGGAGGTCGGTTCCGCTACGCCGATAGCGTAAGACACCTGGATTTCGCAACGATCGGCCAGGCCGGCGGCAACGATGTTTTTCGCCACGTAGCGTGCCGCGTAGGCCGCGGAACGGTCAACCTTGGACGGATCCTTACCGGAGAAGGCGCCGCCGCCGTGGCGCGCCATGCCGCCGTAGGTGTCGACGATGATCTTACGGCCGGTCAGGCCGCAGTCGCCCATCGGGCCGCCGATAACGAAACGGCCGGTCGGGTTGATGTGGTATTTGGTGCCCGCCGTCAGCCATTCCGCCGGCAGGACCGGTTTGATGATCTCTTCCATCACCGCTTCTTGCAGATCTTTCAGCGCGATGTCTTCGGAATGCTGGGTGGACAGCACCACGGCGTCGATGCCGACGATTTTGCCGTCGTCGTACTGGAAGGTCACCTGGCTCTTCGCGTCCGGACGCAGCCACGGCAGGGTGCCGTTTTTACGCACTTCGGACTGGCGCTGCACCAGACGGTGCGCGTAGGTCACCGGGGCCGGCATCAGCACGTCGGTTTCGTTGGTGGCGTAGCCAAACATCAAGCCCTGATCGCCGGCGCCCTGCTCGAGAGGATCGGTACGGTCAACGCCCTGATTGATATCCGGGGATTGTTTGCCGATGGCGCTCAATACTGCGCAGGAGTTGGCGTCAAAGCCCATGTCCGAATGAACGTAGCCGATCTCGCGCACGGTCTTGCGGGTGATCTCTTCGATATCGACCCAGGCGCTGGTGGTGATTTCACCGCCGACCAGCACCATGCCGGTTTTCACGTAGGTTTCGCAGGCGACGCGCGCCTTCGGATCTTGTTCCAGGATGGCGTCGAGGACGGCATCGGAGATCTGATCGGCGATTTTATCGGGATGTCCTTCGGAGACGGATTCGGACGTGAAGAGGTGTTTAGCCATTGTGTTCTTTACCTTGCATAAGACGGGTTAGAAATTACTGCACAGCGCTGGAGATCCGGCATCGAAGCGAAGGGTCTTCCGCTGATGGCGCGAGATGCATCCTGCAACGCCCCTCAGGCAAAGCCGTTAAGCAGTTTATCAGTTAACCAGTATAGATGGATTAACATCTGGACGTCTATTTTAGGTCAGGGTTTAGCCAGATTGCCAGTAATTTTTTGCGCTTTCGCTCTTTTGCGCAAACGGATTGGCGCCATTTTCATCGCTTGAAACAGTTTTCGGCGAATTTTCATTTTGCTTTTTCACCTGCTTACCGGTATAAACTGCGCGCGCGGTTCATTTGCTGCACAGTACGGCGGTCTTGAGTGGGGGAAGGCGCGATAAACTTCCGCTTTGCATTCGCCGCCGTTGCGCTATTATCCGTCGCAGGCGTTCGCCGTGAGCGCCGCCGCTTCATCGAACGGTCACGTTCTTACACTATTTTATTTAGAGGCTTGGTCGTTCACTCCGAACGGCGCGCGTGGAGGTGGTTGGATTAATGATCCGTTGTCTACCGGTTGTTGGTTCCCAACAGCAGTGCCGTTCTGGCGCACATTCTTCTGCTATTTCCCGTCTTGTCTCTTTGTCACTTACCAGGTGCGATAAACACTTGGCCGCTACTCAGGATTCTCGGGCCGGCTAACGGTCGTCTGAAGAACTGAACAAGGGTAGCCTGCAGCCTTCCTGTGGGATGTTTCTTGGCCCGATTCACGAGGTTTGAACAGGGTGTCTTACAATTATATGAGTGATAAACCGATCGCTGACCGCGAACGGCGGTTCTCTTCGCTGCCGCCAGCGCGGCTTGTTGGGTTGTTCTCGCGGGTGGTAGCTGCGATAGTGGCTGACGGTTTCGTCAGTGCGGAATGTGAGGCGAACCATGTCTGATGATCTGTTGATTCACCGCCCGCCGGTTGCGGGCGAGTCTTTATCTTTGCGCTCCATGCAGGAGGTTGCCATGAATGATCGTAATGCCAGCAAGATGCTGCGTACTTATAACGTCGCCTACTGGGGCAACAATTACTATGACGTCAACGAGCTGGGCCATATCAGCGTGTGCCCGGACCCGGATGTCCCGCAGGCGCGCGTCGATCTGGCAGAACTGGTGAAAACGCGCCAGCAAGACGGCCAACGTTTGCCTGCGCTGTTCTGCTTCCCGCAGATCCTTCAGCATCGCCTGCGTTCGATCAACGCCGCGTTTAAACGCGCGCGTGAGTCTTTCGGTTACCAGGGCGGCTATTTCCTGGTGTATCCGATCAAGGTGAACCAACATCGCCGCGTGATTGAGTCGCTGGTGAACTCCGGCGAACCGCTGGGGCTGGAAGCCGGCTCCAAGGCCGAGCTGATGGCGGTGCTGGCGCATGCCGGCATGACCCGCTCGGTGATCGTCTGTAACGGCTATAAAGATCGTGAATATATTCGCCTGGCGCTGATCGGCGAAAAACTGGGGCACAAGGTGTACCTGGTGATCGAGAAGATGTCCGAGATCAACCTGGTGCTGGAAGAAGCCGAACGGTTGAACGTCATACCACGCCTGGGCGTGCGTGCGCGCCTGGCGTCGCAGGGCTCCGGCAAATGGCAGTCGAGCGGCGGCGAAAAATCCAAGTTCGGTCTGGCGGCGGTGCAGGTGCTGAAGCTGGTGGAGACCCTGCGCGAAGCGGGCCGTCTCGACAGCCTGCAACTGCTGCATTTCCACTTGGGCTCGCAGCTGGCCAACATTCGCGATATCGCCACCGGCGTGCGCGAATCGGCGCGCTTTTACGTTGAACTGCACAAGCTGGGCGTCAACATTCAGTGCTTCGACGTGGGCGGCGGCTTGGGCGTCGACTACGAAGGCACCCGCTCGCAGTCCGACTGCTCGGTGAACTACGGCCTGAACGAATACGCCAACAACGTGATTTGGGGTATCGGCGATGCCTGTAACGAACACGGCCTGCCGCACCCGACGGTGATCACCGAGTCCGGCCGCGCCGTGACCGCGCACCATACGGTGCTGGTTTCCAACGTGATCGGCGTCGAGCGCAACGAATTCAGCGAACCGTTGCCGCCGGAAGCCGACGCGCCGCGCGCGCTGGAAAGCATGTGGGAAACCTGGCTGGAAATGAACGAGCCGGAGAACCGCCGCTCGCTGCGCGAATGGCTGCACGACAGCCAGATGGATCTGCACGACGTGCATACCCAATACGCGCACGGCATGCTGGATCTGACCAAGCGCGCCTGGGCCGAGCAGCTGTATCTGAACATCTGCAACAAGATCCAGCAGCAGCTCGATCCGAGCAATCGCGCGCACCGTCCAATCATCGACGAGCTGCAAGAGCGCATGGCGGACAAGTTCTACGTCAATTTCTCGCTGTTCCAGTCGATGCCGGATGCCTGGGGTATCGATCAGCTGTTCCCGGTGCTGCCGCTGGAAGGGCTGGATAAGCCGCCGGAAGGCCGTGCGGTGCTGCTCGACATCACCTGCGATTCCGACGGCACTATCGACCATTACGTCGATGGCGACGGCGTGGCGACCACCATGCCGATGCCGCCGTACGATCCGGAGAATCCGCCGGCGCTGGGCTTCTTCATGGTCGGCGCGTACCAGGAGATCCTCGGCAACATGCACAACCTGTTCGGCGACACCGCCTCGGTTGACGTGTACGTGTTCCCGGACGGCAGCGTCGAGACCGAGTTGTCCGACGAGGGCGACACCGTGGCGGACATGCTGGAGTACGTGCAGCTCGATCCGGGTGCGCTGCTGGCCAAGTTCCGCGATCAGGTCAAAGAAACCGATCTGGACAGCGAGCTGCAGGCGCAATTCCTGGAAGAGTTTGAAGCCGGCCTGTACGGCTACACGTATCTGGAAGACGAGTAACTGCCCTCTTCAGGGGGGCGATATCGGCCCCCTTGAAGCATGGATAAAATGCGGCCATAATCAGCCGTATCGGTAGCACCGAAACAAACATCGAACAAATCCCTTTCTCGTCGGGCTAACGACGCGGGAGGGATTTTTTTTTGTAACGGCCCGGCCTCTGCGCCCGGCAACTTGTTGAACTACGAGGGTTTACTATGAGCACCTTAGGCCATCAGTCCGATAATTCATTAGTGTCCAACGCCTTTGGTTTCCTGCGCTTTCCGCTGAACTTCATGCCTTACGACAGCGATGCAGAGTGGGTCATCACCGGCATTCCGTTTGACATGGCGACCTCCGGTCGCGCCGGCGGCCGTCACGGCCCGGCGGCCATCCGTCAGGTGTCCACCAACCTGGCCTGGGAAGGCAACCGCTGGCCGTGGAGCTTCGATCTGCGCGATCGTCTGAACGTGGTTGACTGCGGCGACATCGTGTTCAACTTCGGCGACGCGCAGGACATGAGCGACAAGCTGCAGGCGCACGCGGAGAAACTGCTGAAGGCCGGTAAGCGCATGCTCTCGTTCGGCGGCGACCACTTCGTGACTCTGCCGCTGCTGCGCGCGCACGCCAAGCATTTCGGCAAGCTGGCGCTGGTGCACTTCGACGCCCACACCGATACCTACGCCAACGGCAGCAAGTTCGACCACGGCACCATGTTCTACCATGCCCCGAACGAAGGCTTGATCGATCCGCACCACTCGGTGCAGATCGGCATCCGTACCGAGTTCGATCATGACAACGGTTTTACCGTGCTGGACGCCGCGCAGGTGAACGATCGCAGCGTGGACGACCTGCTGACCCAGATCAAGGGCATCGTCGGCGATATGCCGGTGTATCTGACCTTCGACATCGACTGCCTGGATCCGGCGTTCGCACCGGGCACCGGCACGCCGGTGATCGGCGGCCTGACCTCCGATCGCGCGCTGAAGCTGGTGCGCGGCATGCAGTCGCTGAACATCGTCGGCATGGACGTGGTGGAGGTGGCGCCGGCTTATGACCAGTCCGAGATCACCGCGCTGGCCGCGGCGACCCTGGGCCTGGAGATGCTGTACCTGCAGGCGGCGAAGAAACACGCCTGACGCCAGGCTACTCCTCGCTGAAAAAGCGGCTCCCATCGTATGGAGCCGCTTTTTTTATTTCATTTGTCGCCATCCGCGCTGCCCTTTTCAGTCCGTTGCAACGCCTTTGCGCAATCCTGCGCAGAAATGAAACTGAGTCAGAGAAAAGGAAACGGGACAACGGAGAGGATGAATATACTGCGCGCGGGTGCTCTGGATCTTTGTATCTGGAGCCTGCGTTACAGGTACAAAGAGAAAAGCCCCGAGTCGATATCCATCAACCCGAGGCCAACTCTAACGCCAGACAACGTTAAGTTAGCCTCTTACCCGCCGCGAGGCAAGGAGAAGAAGGCATGATGCCGAACAAACGGAGCCTGTTAAAATTGGTGGTTATTTGTGCCACGGTAATATCACTGGCATGGATAACTCGCAGCACGCTGTGTGAGCTGCGGATCCGATCGGGCAATACGGAGGTTGCGGCCATTTTGGCTTACGAATCCGAACGGTAAGGCAACCCGGCGGCGGGGGATGTTCCCCGTCTGCTGGCTGTTGGCGTCCAGATCTACGAGCACCCTCTCAACGCTTTCGGTTTTCCGCCGCACAGGGCAGAGAAACGGGTTTATGCCCGCTTCATCTGCTGTGCCAGCAACATGCGGCCAAACAGCGCGCCGCCCGCCAGCAGCGTCAGCAGCTGCGAGGCGATCAGCACCGCAAAGCCTGAAGACACCTTGCCCTGGCTGGCCATCACCATGCCCATCGCCATCGGCACAAACGCCGAGAACAGATTGCCGATGCCGTTGATCAGCCCATAGGCGCTGCCGACCGCCTCCGGCCGCGCATAATGTTGCAGCAGCGTGGGTATCGCCGCGCCCTGCGCCCCCCAACAGGCGTTGGCCGCCAGCAGGAAGAAGGCGATCCAGCCAAGCTGATGGCTGTGCATCACGCCATAAATGCACAGCGCGGTCGCTGCGCCGCCGCAGACGAAGATCAGCGGCGCCTGATAAGGGCGGATACGATCGAGCAACACGCCACCGAGGTATTTGGAGGCGATGCTGACGATGAAAGGCAGCGCGGCCATCCAGCCCATCTGCTTGATGGAAAACCCCTTTTCATCGGTCAGATACGCCGGCAGCCAGGCGCTGGAGCCCCACAGATAGCTGAGCGTGGCGATCTCGATCAGCAGGATCCAGCCGAGCATCGGCGTGCGCCAGGCCAGTGCAAAGATGCGCCAGACGCGGTTCAGCACCGGTTGCGGATCGGCAGGGCGTGAAGATGAGGATAAGGGAAGCGGGTGAACGAACAGCCGCACCAGCGCCAGCCCCAGCAGCAGGTTGAGCAGCGCCAGCAGGTGAAACGACATCGCCCAACCGAAGTGCGCCATCAGAAAACTCACCAGCGGAAAGCCGAGCACCAGCCCCAATGAAACGCCCAATGCGCTGACCGCGTTGGGCTTGCCGCGCTCGTCGGCGGCGAAATGGTCGCCGATGTACATGGTCTTCAGCGAGAACAGCGGCCCCTCGCTGACGCCAAGCAGCGCGCGCACCACGCACAGCAGCATCAGCGATCCCGCCAGCGGCGAGGCGGCGGTGAGCAGCGCCCACAGCACCACGCTCAGCGTCAGCGCGCGGCGGTAGCCCATCAGCGTTTCCAGAAACGGCGTCAGCAACATGGCGGACAGCCCGTAGCCGAGCAAAAACACCGTCATCAGCGTGCCCTGGTGAGCGCGGTCACCGCCAAGTTGGAAGTGTTGCAGGAAGTCGGGATTGACCAACATCACGGCGATATTGACCCGATCCGCATAGGCGATAACGATCAGAAACAGCAGGGCGATCACTCCAAACCAGCGTTGACGTTGTTGCACGGCGCGTTCCTCAGTGCGAGCGGTTGACGAATTCAGGCAGCAGCAAACTCACCCGAGGATGCCAGTTAGCGCAAACGCGGGAGGATGAGGCTGATTGATGTAAAATTATTGTTATCAAATAGGGTGTGAAAGACAGAGAGAAAACACTTTTACGCGCAATGCGTCGCCGGAATCAACGCGTTTTTTGCCATAAATTAGCAGGGGAGCGCACAACTGACATAGGTTTTTCATATCGGTGCATTATTTCGTGATCCTTCCCGCATTTGTCATTTTTAAACAACCTTTCATTAACATTTGCCGTTCCGCTCGCTTGACGAAAGTTTCGCCACACTTATAGTGACTGTATTAAATAAGAAACTGAGTTTCATATATGAAACAATCAGATAGAGGATAAAAGCAATGAGCTGGAAGAATGTGTGCGAAGTGTCTCAGGTGAAAGAAGATTTTCCTTTTTCCGGCAACGTGGAAGGAAAAGAGATCGGGGTATACCTGCTCGACGGTAACTACTACGCGCTGGAAGACGTCTGCCCGCATGCCTATGCCTTGCTCAGCCAGGGGTTTGTAGACGACGGCAAGGTTGAGTGCCCGCTGCACGAAGCGCTGTTTGACGTGCGCACCGGCCAGTGCCTGCGCGAGCCGGGCGGCCGCGATCTGCAAACCTATCCCACCCGGGTGGTCGACAACCAAATCCAGATCACCTTTATCGCGGAGGAGTAATCATGCAGCACATCACCGATTTCAATCCCTGGCTGCCGGACACCCAACAGGTGACGCCGGCCCGCGAAGGCGGCAACGGTCAAATCCATCAGCCGGGCCAGTTCCGCAATGTCATCTGGCAAAACCGTGCTCGTGTGCCGGACGGTTTCGAAACCGCCCTGGTGGCGGCGCTGGAAACGATCTTCGATCAGGGCGCGGAAGAGCTGGAGCAGATCGTCAGCGCGTTGAATCAGCGCCGCCTGTTCGATCGCAGCGGCCAACCGTGGAATGAGGCGACGTTCCGCGAATTCCTTCACGTTAACGGTTTCTGAGCCACATCCGGGAGAAGACAATGACAGCAAATACAACATCCTCCGAACAGAGCTTGCAGGACTATCTTGACCAGGGGCTGCGCGGCATGTGGTATCCGGTGCTGGCCAGCTGGGAAGTGGGCAACAATCCGGTCGGTATCACCCGTCTGGAGCAGCAAATCGTGGTGTGGCGCGACGGTGAAGGCCTGATCCACGCGCTGGAAGACCGCTGCCCGCACCGCGGCGCGCGGCTTTCCATGGGGTGGAACCTCGGCGATCGCATCGCCTGCTGGTATCACGGGGTGGAGGTCGGCGGCGACGGCACGGTGAAAGACGTGCCGGCGGTGGATCGTTGCCCGCTGGTGGGGCAAAAATGCCTGCGGTCTTACCCGGCCAAAGAAGCCTACGGCGCGGTGTTCCTTTATTTCGGCGTGACGGCGGATGAAGCGCCGGCGGAGCTGACTTTCCCGCAAGAGCTGGCGGACGAAGCCGCTTACAGCAACTTCCTGTGTACCGCCAGCTGGGACTGCAACTACCAGTACGCGTTGGAAAACGTGATGGATCCGATGCACGGCACCTACCTGCACTCCTCCTCGCACTCGATGGCGGAAGGGGACCGCAAGGCTGATATGGGGCTGGAGCCGACCGACAGCGGGTTTATCTTCAAGAAAAACGGCCAGATTGGCGTCAACTTCGACTGGGTGGAGTTCGGCAGCAGCGGCGCGTATTGGATGCGCCTGTCGATCCCGTACAAAAAGCGCTTCGGGCCGGGCGGTCACTTCTGGATCATCGGCATGGTGGTGCCGGAAGACAAGGATCACTGCCGGGTGTTCTTCTGGCGCATCCGCAAGGTCAAAGACTGGCAGCGCGACATGTGGCGCTTCATGTACCGCAACCGCCTGGAATCGTTGCATTGGGACGTGCTCGAGCAGGATCGCATCGTGCTTGAAAATATGGCGCCTAACGCTCGCGGTCGCGAATATCTGTACCAGCACGACGTCGGCCTTTCGCGCCTGCGCCGCCTGATGCAAAAAGAGGCGCAGAAACAGCTGGCGACGCTGCGCGAGCGGGAGGCGGCGCAGTGAACGGCCTGCTGAACGGCAAACGCATCGTGGTCACCGGCGCGGCGCGCGGCCTGGGCTACAGCTTCGCCGCCGCCATCGCCGCCGCCGGCGCGCAGGTGGTGATGTGCGACATTCTGGCGGATGAGCTGGCGGCGAGCGGCGCTGCGCTGCGCGAGCAGGGCGCTCAGGTGGAAACGCAGACGATCGATCTAGCGTCACCGGATTCGATCCGTTCGGCGTTCGAGAAGATCGCCGCAGGCGGCGGGATCGACGGTCTGGTGAACAACGCGGCGCTGGCGACCGGCGTCGGCGGCAAAACCATGATGGAATACGATATCGATCTGTGGGATCGGGTGATGCAGGTCAACGTGCGCGGCACCTGGCTGGTGAGCCAGGCGGCGGTGCCGCTGCTGGCGCGCAGCCCGCACGCCAAGATCGTCAACGTGGCGTCGGACACTGCGCTGTGGGGCGCGCCGCGCCTGATGGCCTATGTCGCCAGTAAAGGCGCGCTGATCGCGATGACTCGCTCGATGGCGCGCGAGCTGGGCCCGCAGGGGATCTGCGTCAACGCCATCGCACCGGGCCTGACGCGGGTGGAAGCCACCGAGTATGTGCCCGCCGAGCGTCATCAGCTGTACGAGCAGGGGCGCGCGCTGGCTGGGGCGCAGCACCCGGACGATGTGAACGGTACGGTGCTTTATCTGCTGTCGCCGCTGGCGGATTTCGTCACCGGCCAACTGCTGCCGGTCAACGGCGGCTTTGTATTCAACTGACGGCCCGCAGGGCCGGCGCACAGCGCAGGAGCGAGAGATGGCGGACGAGCAAGCATGTAAGTATCTGATCCCGGGGCTGGATCGCGGGTTGCAGCTGCTGCTGGCGTTTGGCGAGCAGCATAAGGAAATGACTTTCGCCGAGTTGCATCGCCTGGTCGATATGCCGAAGGCCACCGCTTACCGCGTGGTGCAGACGCTTGAGCATCTGGGCTTTCTGGAGCGCAATCCGCGCACCAACACCTTTGCGCTCGGCATCAAGGTGCTGCGCCTCGGCTTTGAATACATCGCGTCGCTGGACGTGGCGCAGGCCGGCCAGCCGGTGATTGAGCAGCTGCGCGATCGCAGCCAGTGCAGCAGTCATCTGGCGATCCGCGATGGGCGCGACGTTATCTACATCGCCCGCGTCAGCGCCGCCGGTTCGCAGATCAATCAGGTCAGCGTCGGCACCCGCTTGCCGGTGCATCAAACCTCGCTCGGCCGCATGCTGTTGACCAGCGCCACCCGCAGCGAGTTCGAACAACTTTATCCGGACGCGCAGCTGCCGGGCAATGCGCCGGGCACCCCGGCGGATCGCGAAACGCTGTGGCAGATGGTGCAGCAAGACAAAGCGCGCGGCTATGTGATCGGCGAATCGTTCTTCCGCCACGGCATCTCCTCGATCGTCTACCCGATCTTCAACCGCGAGCAGCGGGTCGAGGCGGTGGTCAGCATCATGGTGCCGTCCGATGAGATCCCGAAAGCGGATCGCGAGCGGCTGCGCATGGAAGTGCGCGACGCGGCGGAGAAAATTTCCGGCTTCCTCGGCGCGCCGCCGCAGGCCAACGTCGGCTAACCGACAGGACCGACTCTTTTACTCAGGCAGGGATAAGGCCCGTAGCAAACAGGGGCCGGGGTTCACTCATGCCTGAAAACCGTATGCAGCGAGAACGTGAGGCTGAACAATGAGCGTAATCGGAATCGAAAAACTGGAGTTTGGCGTCGAAGATCTGCCAACCTGCGAAAAATTCATGCAAGACTTCGGCCTGCAGCCCGCCACGCAACATTGGGGCGAACCGCAGCGCGAATTCACCACCCTGAGCGGGGCGCGTGTCGTCCTGCATCCGTTGCAAAGCGCGACGCTGCCTGCGGCGTTTGAGGGCGGTTCTACCCTGCGCCGCATGACCTGGGGCGTGGCCTCGCTCGCCGAGCTGGCGCGCCTGCAGCCGCGTTTGGCGCTGATGCCCGGCTTCCGTCAGGTGGGAGAAGAGCTGGAATGCCTCGATCCCAACGGTATGACGCTGCGCTTCGTCGTCAGCCGCCAGCAGGCGGTCGAGGTGCCGGTCACGCCAATCAACCAATGGGGCGACGTGCGCCGCATCGATCAGCCCAGCCCGGTCTATTCGCAGGCGCAGCCGATCAACATTGGCCACGTGGTGTTCTTCGTTGAGGATCTGGCGGCGACCGAGCGTTTCTATCGCGAGCTGTTGGATTTCCAGGTTTCCGATCGCTATATCGATCGCGCCGTCTTCCTGCGCACCCAGGCGCGCGGCGGCCACCATAACCTGTTCCTGCTGAAGCTGCCGAACCGCCCACGCGGCCTGAACCACGTGGCGTTCACCGTACGCGATATCCACGAAGTGATCGGCGGCGGCATCGCCATGAACAAGGAGAAGTGGAGCACCTTTATCGGCCCCGGCCGCCACCCGATCTCCTCGGCTTATTTCTGGTACGTCAACAGCCCGACCGGCGGGGCGTTCGAGTACTACACCAACGACGATTATCTGACGGAAAACTGGCAGCCGCGCGAGCTGGAACATTCGTTGGTCTCCTTCACCGAATGGGCGGTAGAGGGCGGCATCGATCACGACACGCGCCGCCAGCATAAAAAGGCGGCGGCGTTATGAACCGGCCGGAACACGCGGGCATCGTCATCGTCGGCGGCGGCCAGGCCGGGGGCTGGGCGGCCAAGACGCTGCGCGATCGCGGTTACAGCGGCCGGCTGACGGTGGTCAGCGACGAACCCTACGATTTTTACGAGCGGCCGCCGCTGTCGAAAGCGGCGCTGCTGGATGCCGCGGCTCCCCTCAGCCGGCTGTTCAGCGAACAGACGGTGGCGGAGCTGAATATCGACTGGCGCCGCCCGCTGCGCGCCGAGTCCATCGATGCAGAACAGCAAATCGTCACGCTCAGCGACGGGCAACGGCTGCAGTTCGAGCAGTTGCTGATCGCCACCGGCGGTCGGCCGCGTTTGCCGGGCGCCGCCTGGGCGCAGCACCCGCGCGTTATGACGCTGCGTTCCTGGGACGATGCGGCTCGGTTGCGGCAGGGCCTGCAGGGTTGCCGCCGCCTGGCGATCGTTGGCGGCGGTTGGATCGGGCTGGAGATCGCCGCTTCCGCGCGCCGTCTCGGCGCCGAGGTGACGGTGTTTGAACGCCAGCCCGCGCTGTGCATGCGCAGCGTCGGCGCCGACGTTTCACAGGCGTTGCTCGAACTGCATCGTCAGCAGGGTGTCACGGTGCTGTGCGGCTGCGGTGAGATCTCGTTGGAAGATCGCGACGGCGCCGCCTGGATCGGCAGCGAAGTCAGCGATCCGCAGGCCTTCGACCTGGTGGTGGTGGGGATCGGCGTCGAGCTGAATCTCGAACTGGCGCGCAGCGCCGGGTTGGCGATCGAGTCCGGCATCGTGGTCGACGGCCAGGGGCGCACCAGCCATCCGGCGATCTTCGCCGCCGGTGACGTGGCGCGCCACCCGACGCTCGGCCTGTGCCTGCAGTCCTGGGCCTACGCGCAAAATCAGGCCATCAGCACCGCCTGCGCGATGCTCGACGCCTTCGCCGCACCGTATGACGACGTGGCCTGGCTTTGGTCGGATCAATACGACGCCAATATCCAGATCCTCGGCGTGCCGAGCGGCGGCGTGCACCATGTGGTGCGCCGCACGCCGCAGTCGCAGGTGTTCTTCACGCTGAACGCCGATCGGCAGCTGGTGCAGATGGTGGCGTTCAACGATGCGCGCACCATCAAGCTCGGCAAGCGTTGGCTGGCGAGCGGCCGGGTGCTGGATCCGCAGCAGCTGGCGGATGCGGAGTTTTCTTTGATGGCGTTGAAATAACGCCCGAACCTCGGGAGCGTTTTATGACTACGCAAGACATTGACGCCCGCGCTGGACGGGCGGGGGAAGCCGTTGCCGAAAATCCGCAGCAGCGGGTGCGCTGGTCGGTGCCGATCGCGCTGTTTGCCTGCGTGTTGCTGGCGTTTTTCGACAAGATCAGCATCGCGGCGCTGTTTTCCGATAGTGAGTTTCAGCAGGCGTTGGGCATCGGGTTTGACCCGGCGCGGCTGGGTTTGCTGATGAGCGCGTTTCTGTTCTCCTACGGCATTTCCTCGATGCTACTCAGCGGCATCGGCGATCGGCTTAATCCGGTCAAGGTATTGATTGGCATGATGGTGGTGTGGGGCGTGCTGATGGTGTTGATGGGGATGACGCGTTCCTACCACGCCATGATGACGCTGCGCATTCTGCTCGGCATCGCCGAAGGGCCGCTGCTGCCGATGGCCTACGCCATTATTCGTCAGGCCTTCCCGCCGCAGCTGCAGGCGCGCGCCACCATGCTGTGGCTGCTCGGCACGCCGCTGGGCGCCGCGCTTGGCTTCCCGGTCACCCTGTACATCCTCAATACCTTCGACTGGCA
The DNA here is from genome assembly GCF_052169115.1 of Serratia sp. CY33525. Classification (NCBI taxonomy): domain Bacteria; kingdom Pseudomonadati; phylum Pseudomonadota; class Gammaproteobacteria; order Enterobacterales; family Yersiniaceae; genus Serratia; species Serratia sp. CY33525. The sequence goes on from NZ_JBJNLK010000005.1 coordinate 373,803, forward strand.
GGCCACCTTCTTCTTTATGGCGTTTCTGACGCTGCCGGTGATGTTGCTGGTGCTGTTCGGCATGCGCCACCTGAACGTCGCGCGCCCGGCGGCGGCAACCAAGCCGGCGGTGTCCGAACGCAAACATCATCGCCGCGAGCTGCTGCGCAGCCCGCACTTTTGGATGATCTGCCTGTTCAACATCGCCTTCCTGACCTACCTGTGGGGCATGAACGGCTGGTTGCCGAGCTATCTGATCAAGGGGAAAGGCATTCATCTGGAGCATGCCGGTTACCTCTCTTCGCTGCCGTTCATCGCCATGCTGCTCGGCGAAGTGCTGGGCGCCTGGCTGTCGGACAAGCTGGATCGGCGCGCGCTGGCCTGTTTCCTGTCGCTGTGCGGCGCCGGCCTCGGTCTGGCGGTGGTGCTGCACCTGCAGGGCACCTACAGCGTAATCGCCGCCATGGCCTTCAGCACCTTTATGTGGGGCGCCGGCGCGCCGAATATTTTCGCGCTGTTGGCGAAGGCGACCAGCAGCAAGGTCAGCGCCACCGCCGGCGGCATCTTCAACGGGTTGGGCAATTTTGCCGGCGCGCTGGCGCCGGTGCTGATGGGGGCGTTGATCGCCGCTACCGGCAATATGGATAACGGCCTGCTGTTCCTGGTGGTGATGGCTTTCGTCGGCTGCCTCATTCTGCTGCCGTTACTGAGAAAGTACTGATTAATCAATCGATTCAACAGAGGAGTGACAACATGTCTCAGGTTGAGAACAAAGCCGGCGTCAAGCCGCAGGATCTGTCGATGGAAAATTGGGTGGAGTCGCGCATCGCCCGTTTCGAAGGCCGTAAATACGACTGGAACGCGCTGAAATTCCAGGCCGACTTTGATCCGAAATACCGCCGTGCGCAGATGCGCTACATCGGCACCGGCGCTACCGGCGTGGCCAGCGACGCCAACACCATTCCGGCGGGCAACTTCACCTTCTCCACCATGGTGCTGCCGTCGAAGTGCGAGGGGCCGCTGCACCTGCACGACGACGTGGAGGAAGTATTCTTCATGCTGAAAGGCAGCATCACGCTGATGATTCAGGATGGCGAAGAGTATTACGAAACCAGGCTGAAAGAGCGCGATCTGATCTCGGTGCCGGCGGGGGTGTATCGCGGCCTGTTCAACCACGGTGAGGAAGAAGCGCTGATGTGCGTGATGCTCGGCACCGCCAAGCCGGAGATCCCGACCTATCCGGCGGATCACCCGCTGTCCAAAGTGAAGCGCAACTGATGAACGGCCTGGCGCAACGCCAACGGGCGCGCTGCGGGGCGTACACCCTGAGCTGGCGCGAGACCGGGCAGGGGCGGCCGGTGGTGTTGTTGCACGGCATCAGCTCCGGATCGGCCTCGTGGATCAAGCAGCTCAACGATAGCGGCCTGACGGATGGCCACCGTCTGTTGGCGTGGGACGCGCCGGGCTACGGCGGCAGCCTGCCGTTGGCGGATCCGCAGGCCGATGCCGCCGGTTATGCGGCGGCGTTGGCGGCGCTGATAGATGAGCTGCAACTGGCGCAGCCGCTGATCGTCGGCCATTCGCTGGGGGCGCTGATCGGCAGCGCCTATGCCGCCAGCTATCCGGACGGGTTATGCGGATTGGCGTTGGCGGATCCGGCGCAGGGCTATGCCACGGCGCCGGAGGAAATACGCCGGCAGGTCTATGGCCAGCGCCAACAGATGATAGAGACGCTGGGGCCGGTGGGCTACGGCGAGCAGCGGGCGGCGGCCTTGCTGCGTGAAGGGGCGGATCCGCAGGACATCGCCTGGGTGCGCAACGGCATGCAGCAGCTCGATCCCGACGGCTTTCTGAGAGCCGCCTGGATGCTGGCCAACGACGATATCGGCCGCTATCTGGCGCGCTATCGCGGCCCGCTGGAGGTGTGGTGTGGTGAGCAGGATCGCATTACGCCGCCGGAGAAGGCGGCCGAGCTGGCGCGTGAGCAGGACGCGACGCTGCGTTTGATCGCCGCCGCCGGCCATGCCAGCTACCTCGACGCGCCGGCGTGTTTCAACCGCTATCTGCGGGACTTTACGGGAGCAATCCAACGATGAATTTTCAGCTTGAGAATCGGGTGGCGGTGGTGACCGGCGGCTCGTCGGGCATCGGTTTCGAAACCCTGAAGCTGCTGCTGGCCGAAGGGGCTAAGGTGGCGTTCTGCGGCCGCGATCCGGACAAACTTGCCGGCGCGGAGGCCAGCCTGCGTGCGGACTTCCCGCAGGCGGAGATCCTGGCGCTGCGCTGCGACGTGCTGGACGCGCAGCAGGTGGCGCAGTTCGCCGCTCAGGTGACGACGCATTTCGGCGGCGTGGATCTGCTGATCAACAATGCCGGTCAGGGCTTCGTCGCCCATTTTGACCAGACGCCGCGCGAAGCCTGGCTGCATGAGGCCGAGCTGAAGCTGTTCGGCGTGATCAACCCGGTGCAGGCGTTCTTACCGGCGCTGGAACGGTCGGCGATCGCGTCTATCACCTGCGTGAACTCGCTGCTGGCGCTGCAGCCGGAAGAACACATGATCGCCACCTCGGCGGCGCGCGCCGCGCTGCTCAACATGACGCTGACGCTGTCGAAAGAGCTGGTGGGCAAGGGCATTCGCGTTAACTCGATCTTGCTGGGGATGGTGGAGTCAGGCCAGTGGCGCCGCCGTTTCGACGAGCGCAGCGATAAAGATCAAAGCTGGGAACAGTGGACGGCGGCGATCGCCGAACGGCGCGGCATCCCGATGAAGCGCCTGGGCAAGCCGCAGGAGCCGGCGCAGGCGCTGCTGTTCCTCGCTTCGCCGCTGGCTTCCTTTACCACCGGCGCGGCGCTGGACGTATCCGGCGGCTTTAACCGCCATGTGTAGCAGGGGCCGATAAAGATGAAGAAGATCATGATGATTGGCTACGGCGCGATGGCGAAGGAAGTGATCGCCCGTTTGCCGGAAGGCGTGGAGGTTGGCTGGATCCTGGCGCGCGCGGCTCATCATGCGGCGATCGCCGCGGCCTTTGGCGGGCGGGTGCAGGCGCTGACCCATCCCGAGCAGTGTTTGCAGCGGCCGGATCTGGTGCTGGAGTGCGCCAGCCAGCAGGCGGTGGCGGAGTTCGGCGAAGCGGTGCTGCAGCGCGGTTGGCCGCTGGCGCTGATCTCGACCGGCGCGCTGGCGGACGCCGCATTGCAACAGCGGCTGCAGCAGGTTTGCCGCCGCCATCACGGGCAGCTAATCGTGCTGTCCGGTGCGGTGGCGGGGATGGATGGGCTGGCGTCGGCGCGCGAAGGCGGGCTGGAGAGCGTGACTTATCAGGCCAGCAAAAGCCCGGCCAGCTGGCGAGGCAGCCCGGCGGAGCAGCTGATCGACCTCGATGCGGTGAGCGAAGCGCAGGTATTTTTTGAAGGCTCGGCGCGCGAAGCGGCGCGTTTGTTCCCGGCCAATGCCAACGTGGCGGCCACCATTGCGCTCAACGGCTTGGGGATGGACGCCACCCGGGTGCGCCTGCAGGTCGATCCCGCCACCCGGCGCAATACCCATCGTCTGCAGGTATGCGGCGACTTTGGCGAATTTCACATCGAGCTGAGCGGTACCCCGCTGGCGAGCAATCCCAAAACATCAACCCTGGCGGCGCTGAGCGCGGTACAAGCCTGCCGCCGTCTGGTGGACGGCGGTTTTATTGCCTGAACGGCAGGAGCGGAGCATGGAACGATTGAATATTTTTGTCGCCGGGCGCTGGCGTGAAGGGCGTGGCGAAGAGATGGCTTCGGTATTCCCGGCCGACGGCAGCGTCAACGCGCGGCTGCGCGCCGCCAACGTCGAGGACGTGAACGAGGCGGTGGAAGCGGCGGAGCGCGCCTGGCGCACGCCGGAATGGCGCGGGCTGGTGCCGCATCAACGCGCCTCGATCCTCTACCGCGTCAGCAACCTGATCCTGGCGCAGCAGGAGCAGTTGGCCGAGCTGCAAACCCGCGACAACGGCAAGCCGCTGGCCGAGACCCGCGGGCTGGTGGCCAGCGCGGCGGCGACCGCGCGCTACTTTGCCGCCGCCTGCGAGGTGTTGGAAGGCGAGTTGCCGACCCCGCGCAGCGCCGAGGTGATGACGCTCAGCCAGTACCAACCGATGGGGGTGATCGCCGCCATTACGCCGTGGAACTCGCCGATCGCCAGCGAAATGCAGAAGGTGGCGCCGGCGCTGGCGGCGGGCAACGCGGTGGTGCTCAAACCGGCCGAAGCCACGCCGCTGATGGCGCTGAAGCTGGCCGAGCTGTTCGAACAGGCGGGCCTGCCAGCCGGGCTGCTCAGCGTGTTGCCAGGCAAAGGTTCGGTGATCGGCGAGGCGTTGGCGCGCCATCCGCTGGTGAAAAAGATCGCCTTTACCGGCGGGACCAGTACCGGGCGCCATTTGGCGCACATCGCCGCCGACAAGCTGATCCCCACTTCGCTGGAGCTGGGGGGCAAATCGCCGACCATCGTGCTGGAGGACGCCGATCTGGAACAGGCGGCGCGCGGCATCTGCTACGGCATCTTCAGCTCCGCCGGCCAGGCGTGCATCGCCGGTTCGCGGCTGTTCGTGCATCGTTCGCTGTATCAGCCGCTGCTGGCGCGTTTGACCGAACTGACGGCGGGGCTGCGCATCGGCAACCCGCTGGTGCCGGGCGTGCACCTCGGTCCGCTGATCAGCGCCAAACATCGGCAAAGCGTGGCGGACTACGTGGCGCTGGCGCGGCAGGAGGGCGGCCGGGTGATCATCGGCGGCGAAGCGCCGGCCGATCCGCAACTGGCGAGCGGTAGCTATTACCTGCCGACCATTATCGAAGGCTTGAACAACGACGCCCGCGTTTGCCAGGAAGAGATCTTCGGCCCGGTGCTGGTGGCGCTGCCGTTCGACGACGAACAACAGCTGACTGAACAGGCAAATGACTCGGTGTACGGCCTGGCGGCCGGCATCTGGAGCCGCGACTTCCCTCGTGCGATGGCGCTGGCGGAGCGGCTGGAAACCGGCACCGTCTGGGTCAACACCTACAAAACGTTCTCGATTTCCACGCCGTTCGGCGGCTTCAAGGAGAGCGGGCTGGGCCGCGAAAAAGGCCTGAACGGCATCAAGGCCTACATGCAGCAGAAAAGCGTGTATCTGGCGCTGAGCCATCAGGTGAATCGCTGGAGCGACTAGGCCGACACCTCTACGCATAACCCTAATAACGAATACCCTAAGAAGGCAGATGATGAGCGATAAAATCACGGTTGGCGAGGCGATAGCCCGGACTCTGGAACAGTACGCGGTGTCGGCGATGTACGGCATCATTTCGATTCATAATCTGCCGATCGCCGATGCGGTGGGGCAGCGCGATAAAATTCGCTTCGTGCCGGCGCGCGGCGAAGCGGGGGCGGTCACCATGGCCGACGCGCACGGGCGCTTCTCCGGCCTGGGCGTGGCGTTGACCAGCACCGGCGCCGGCGCCGGCAACGCGGTGGGGGCGATGATTGAGGCGCTCAACGCCAACACGCCGCTGCTGCATATCACCGGCCAGGTGGAAAAAGCCTATCTGGACGCCGACGCCGGTTTTATTCATGAAACCCGCGATCAGCTCGGCTTCCTGCGCGCCTGCTCCAAACGCGCTTACCGGGTCAATTCGCCGGAGCAGGCGGTGGCGGTGATCCAGCGGGCGATCCTGGATGCGCAAACCGTGCCGTGCGGCCCGGTGGCGGTCGAGATCCCGATCGATATTCAAAGCAGCCTGGTTTCCCGTTCGGTGCTGACCGAGCCGTTGGCGCCGGCGCCGCTGCCGAAGGCGGACGATGCGGCGGTGGAACGGCTGCATCAGCGGCTGAAACAGGCCAAGCGTCCGCTGCTGTGGTTGGGGGGCGGCGCCTTGGCCTGCGGCGACGCGGTGCGCAAGCTGGCGGACGCTGGCGTAGCGGTGATCTCCAGCACCCACGGGCGCGGCATTCTGCCGGACAGCCATCCGCGCAGCCTGCGGGCGTTCCATAACTCACCGAGCATCGAAGCGATCCTGACGCAGTGCGATCTGACGCTGGTGGCCGGTTCGCGCCTGCGCAGTAATGAAACCCGCACCTGGACGCTGCCGCTGCCGCGCCCGCTGGTGCAGATTGACATCGATCCGGCGGCGGCCAACCGCAACTATCTGGCCGATGAACAGATCAACGGCGACTGTGCGGCGCTGCTGGCGGCGCTGGCGGCGCGGCTGAGCCCCGGCGAGAAGGTCAACGCCGAGTGGGATGCCGAGATCGCGGGGGCGGTGCAGCAGGCGGAGAGCGCGCTGCGCCAGCAGTCCGGCGAATACGCCAAACTCAACGATGCCATCGACGCCGCGCTGCCGCAGGACGGGTTGCTGGTACGCGATATCACCGTTTCCGGCAGCGTCTGGGGCAGCCGGCTGTTCCGGGCGATCTCGCCGCTGTGCAACATTCACTCGCTGGCGGGCGCCATCGGTATGGGGCTGCCGATGGCTATCGGCACCGCGATCGCCAACCCGCAGCGCAAGGTGGTGGGGCTGGTGGGCGACGGTGGTCTGGCGCTGGGCCTGGGCGAGCTGGCGACCATGGCGCAGGAACAGGTGAACATCACCCTGATTATCATGAACGACGGCGGTTATGGCGTGATGCGCGGCATTCAGGACAAGTACTTCGCCGGGCGTCAGTATTACAACGAGCTGCATACGCCGGCCTTTACCCAGATCGCCGAAGCGATGGGGTTGAAAGCCTGGAAGGTGGACGCGGCGTCGCAGTTCAACGGCGTGCTGGCCGAGGCGATCAACTACCCGGGGCCGTCGGTGGTCGAGGTGGACATGAAGCAGGTCGGGCCGCTGACCTTCGCCGGGCCGCCGCAGAAGACGCTGTATTGAGACGATAAAAAACGCCCGGCGATTGCCGGGCGTTCTCGTGGTTATTTCTCTGCCGCGATGCGATCGCGAATGTGCTGAGCGCGCGCTTGGGAAGACGGGTGATCGTCGAACATGCTGCTCTGACGGCCGGCTTCCATCTGGGCCAGTTTTTCGAAGCTGGTGGCCAGGCCATTCGGATCGATGCCGCGCTTTTTCAGCAGATCGAACGAGTAATCATCCGCTTCGCTTTCCTGCTTCTGCGAGAACTGGGCGCTGACCAGCTTCTCGCCGATGTCCGCCAGCTGCGACTGCGACAGCGAGCCGATGACGCCGCCGGCGGAGGACGCCGCGGTGCGCAGCGCCACGGTGCCGTAAGCCACCTGCATCGCCTTGCGGGTGTGGCCCAGCGCCACGTGGCCCATTTCATGGCCCAGCACGCCTTCGACTTCGTTGTCGTTCATCATGTCCATCAGGCCGCTGTAGACGCGGATGCAGCCGTTGGCCATCGCCCAGGCGTTGACGTCTTTGGTCACATAGACCTTGTAGTTGGCCGGGGTGCCGTTGATGTTGTCGCCCAGCGCCGCGGCGATTTTGTTGAGACGCTTGGCGTAGGTGCTGTCGGCCGGCGCGATTTGTGCCTTGCTGTCCATCTCGGCGCAGGATTTATCACTCAGGGCCTTAACGTCGTTGTTGCTCAGGGTCGCCGCCTGGAATGCCTGCGCGCCGGACTGCATCAAGGTTTCGGTATTCAGGTTTTGACAGCCGGTTGCCAGGGTGGCAATGCCCAACGCAATCAAAGAGGTACGGATCTTCATAACGCCATCTTCCTGTGAAGGTAACAAGGTAAAAGAGTCATTTTGCTTGGAGGAAATCTTGTTGCAAGAGCCTAGTGTACGCCAGCCGGGGCGAGAATAGTGTTATTCCGAAAAAGCGTCCAATCGTGCTAATAAGTGGTGAACTCGCTCTCATTTGGCATTAGGGATTGCCGTTGTGATGTGGAGTCTGAGAAAATAGGGAACTTGACTGCTTTTTTTATCCGACCTGGAGTAAAACATGTCCTCTCGTAAAGAGCTTGCCAACGCCATCCGCGCACTCAGCATGGACGCCGTACAAAAAGCCAATTCCGGCCACCCCGGTGCCCCTATGGGCATGGCGGACATCGCCGAAGTCCTGTGGCGTGACTACCTCAACCACAACCCGACTAACCCGCACTGGGCTGACCGCGACCGTTTCGTGCTCTCCAACGGCCACGG
>NZ_JBJNLK010000006.1:0-281664 GCF_052169115.1 Serratia sp. CY33525
GATTTTTTCGGCAAAACGCTGGCCAAACCCGCGTTTTTGTCACTTTTCGTACGGGATCTGGCTAAATTCCTGGGCGAAACGATCGACCTGCTGCCAATCGGTGTACTCCACTTCCTTACTGGTATCCGTTTCACCACCCGTCATACGCATAATAAATTGAATCATGATGCGGTCGAACCAGCGATAGCGCGGATAACGCAATGCGCCGGCAAAAACCGCGCACTGTTTTGGCTGCCACGGCGAGGTCAGCAGAAACTTGCGGGTATAAGCGTTGGTTTGCGGCGAGCGCTTTTCCGGTTTGCGCGCCGTCAGGTTCACGGCAAAGAACGCGCTCGGCATTCGATTCAGCTGCTCGGCATGACGTTTGACGAATTTATCCAGCGCCGGGTTAAAGTGCCCGTAACGGATAGAAGCACCGATCATCACCAACTGATACTGATTAAGGTCGACCTGTTCCGCCTGCAGCAGATCGATCACCTCACAGCGCAGCGTATCCTGCAATTTGCTTGCTATATAAGAAGCGATAGCACGTGTTTGCCCGTCACGGCTCGAATAAAGTATCAATGCCTTCATGGCGTACTCCTTATATCAGGCTCACTCACGCCAGAAGGTTGGCGTGAACAGCACCAGCAATGTAAACACTTCCAGGCGCCCGAACAGCATCGTCACCACCAGGATCCACTTGGCCGCCGCCGGCATCGTGGTGAAGTTATCCGCCACTACGCCCAGGCCGGGGCCGAGGTTATTCAGCGTTGCCGTCACTGCGGCAAACGCGGAGAAATCATCAACGCCGGTAGCAATGATCGCCAGCATGCTGACGATAAACACCAGCGCATAGGCGGAGAAAAATCCCCACACCGCCTCCAGAATGCGTTCCGGCAGCGCGCGGTTGCCCAATTTGATGGTATAGACCGCGTTAGGGTGCACCAGCCTTTTCAACTCGCGCGAGCCCTGCAGGTACAACAGCAGAATACGGATCACCTTCAGGCCACCGCCGGTCGAGCCGGCGCAACCGCCGATGAACGCCGAGCACAACAACAGCATCGGCAGGAACAGCGGCCACTTGGCGATGCTGTCGGTCGTAAAACCGGCCGTGGTCGCCATCGATACCACCTGGAAGAACGCCTGATTGAGCGTTTCCATACCGCTCTTATAGACGCCATGTCCCCAGAGCACCAACGTGCACACCACCACCAGCGTCAGCTGGACGAAGATGAACATGCGGAATTCAGGATCGCGCCCGTATACCTTCAGACTGCGGCCGCTGAGCAAAGCAAAGTGCAGGCCGTAGTTACAGCCGGAAATCAGCAGGAACACGGCGATGATGGTGTTGATGGTCGGACTGGCGTAATAACCGATACTGGCGTCGTGGGTAGAAAAGCCGCCGATGGCGATGGTCGAGAAACTGTGGCCGATGGCATCGAACACCGACATTCCGGCTCCCCAGAGCGCCAGCGCACAGGCTACGGTCAGCAACACATAGATTAGCCACAGGGTTTTGGCTGTTTCGGCGATGCGCGGGCGCATCTTGTTATCTTTCAGCGGCCCGGGCATTTCCGCCCGATACAGCTGCATGCCGCCGACGCCGAGTATCGGCAGTATCGCCACCGCCAACACGATGATCCCCATGCCGCCCATCCATTGCAGCATTTGGCGATAGAACAGAATGGCCTTCGGCAGCGAATCCAGTCCCACCAGCGTCGTCGCACCGGTGGTCGTCAGCCCCGAGAAGGATTCAAAGAAGGCGTCGGTCAGCGACAAGTTGGGCCGTTCAGAAAACAGGAACGGCAATGCCCCCACGCTGCCCAGCACGGTCCAGAACAGCACGACGATCAGGAAGCCTTCGCGGGGTTTCAGTTCGTGTTTCTGTTTGCGGTTCGGCCACCACAGCATCAGACCGATGGTCAGCGCCACGAAGAAGGTTTGGCTGAACGCGCGCCCCGCCCCATCGCGGTAAATCAATGCCACCAGGCCGGGAATAAACATCGTCCCGGAGAACAGGATGACCAGCAGACCAACGATACGGGTTATGGCGCGAAAATGCATTTCAGCACGATCCTTAGCAATTCAATTGGGAGGAATTATTGCGAAATGGGGGTTAATTGCAAATTACCGCGACTAAGATCACGCAATTTATTCCCAAACAGCTCGACCTCGGTGGCCGGCAACGCCAGATGCAGCACGACGGCGGCGCCGTATTCGCCCTGCAGGATCCGACCTGCGGTTTGCTGCAGCAAGTTCTCCACCAACGCCAACTGCGCATAGTCGCACTGCAAGATATATTCGGCTTCCGGCACCTTTTGAGCCAACGCCAGCTGCTTCAACGCCTGTTGAACACCGTTGCCATAGGCTTTCACCAATCCGCCGGTGCCCAACTTGACGCCGCCGTAGTAACGAACGACCACGGCGGTCACTTCCCCGATACCGCTGCCCATGAGCTGCGCGAGGATCGGTTTGCCGGCGGTACCCGACGGCTCTCCGTCGTCGGAGAATCCCAACTGCTGCGAGTCATCGGGGCTGCCGGCGACGAAGGCCCAACAATGGTGCCGCGCCGCCGGGTGTTCATCCCGCACCTGCTGAATAAACGTCTTTGCCGCTTCTACCCCGCTGGTCGGCGCCAGCAGGGTGATAAAACGGCTCTTCTTTATTTCTTCGGTAAAGCAGGTTGCTTCCGCCGGTATCGGATACGGCCGCATCAGGCCAGGTTCAGATCGCGCGTCATGTTCTCGATGCGCTTTTCGTGGATCACTATGTTGTCTTCGATGCGGATGCCGCCATACGGCTTCAGCGCATCGATGCGATCCCAGGCGAAGTGCTGCTTGAACTCACCGCTGCGCCACGGCGCCAACAGAGACTCGATGAAGTACAGACCTGGCTCGATGGTCAATACCATGCCCGGCTGCAACACGCGGGTGCAACGCAGGAACGGATACTTGGCCGGCGCCGCCAGATGGGTGCCTTGCTCGTCCTGCATAAAGCCGGCGGCGTCGTGCACCTGCAGGCCCAGCGGGTGGCCCAGCCCGTGCGGCAGGAACGGCGTGGTGATGCCCGTTTCAACCATCGCCTCTTCGCTGAGGCCGTTCACCAGCTTGTGATTCTTGAGCAGCTTGGCGATGCGCTGGTGCATCTGCACATGGTAGTCGGTATAGCGCACGCCGGTTTTGATGGTGTCGATCAGCGCCAGCTGTTCACCGTTGAGATCTTTCACCAGATGGGCGAATTCGCTGCCGCTTTGCGCTGCGTAGGTGCGGGTCAGATCGGCGGCGTAGCCGTTGTATTCCGCGCCGGCGTCGATCAGGAAACTCAGGGATTCGGCCGGCGGCTGATGATCCAGCTTGGTGTAGTGCAGTACCGAAGCGTGTTCGTTCAGCGCCACGATGTTGTCATAAGGCACGTCGGTATCGCGGTGGCCTGTCGCCGTGAGGTAGGCCAGATTGATGTCGAACTCGCTCATGCCGGAGAGGAAGGCTTCATGCGCCGCACGATGGCCGGTTACCGCCGTCTTCTGCGCTTCGCGCATGCAGGCCAGCTCGTAGCCGGTTTTGATCGAACGGTGGAAATCCAGGTAGTTCAACACCGCTTTCGGGTTGATATTTTCCGAAGGGATGCCGAGATCGCGGGCGCGCTGTTGCGCATAACCGATATAGCCCACGCGCTCGCGCTGCGGCGGAAGCTGCTGGGCGATAGCGTCGGCGTTGGCCAGCGGCATCAATTCAAGGGATTTGGTCCAGAAACTGTCCGGCAGCGGCTCTACACTGTGCCAGTAGTCGACCGGGGAGTAGAACCACAGCTTCGGCTTGTTGACGCCATCAATCCACAACCAGCAGTTCGGCACCGACGTCACCGGCACCCAGGCTTTGAAATGCGCGTTCACTTTGAACGGATAGCTATGGTCGTCCAAAAATACCTTTTGCAGTTCACCGGAGTGAATCAGCAGCGCATCCAACTTGTTGCGCTCCAGCACTTCGCGCGCGCGTTTTTGCAGCTCTGCCAGGTGGTCGTTATACAAAGAAGCCAGCGTTTCCATCACATTACCCTTATGCCTTAGCACGAAAGAAGTCATCTTAACACAGCGCTCCGGCGCACCAACCTCATCGCGTTGGGCATGCGGAGCAGCTCGCAATTCCCGGCAAATGCCGTTACATCCGCAGTTTAACCTTAGCCAGCCGAGTGCCATCGTCAGCCCCGCATCGTCGTCGCCATGACACCAGCCGCCTTATTCATGCCTAACCTCGCCTGAATGATAAATCGCCGCTGGCAAGTGTATGGAGGCCGACAACCGCCAGCAAATGCCGATAGCACATAAAATATAACTTCGTTTTAAATCAAAACGCTAACTTGGTGAGATGTGATCCGACCAGCAAATATGCAATCTCTCATTTGCATATTTTTAACATAAAAACCACACTCCTCATCATCTGGTCATACCAGATCATACGCTGATTCAGGAGATAGACATGCTCTACCAAGGCGAAACATTACAACTGCACTGGCTCGATAACGGCATCGCCGAGCTGGTGTTCAACGCACCGGGCTCGGTCAACAAGCTGGACACCCGCACCGTCGCCAGCCTGGGCGAAGCGCTCACCGTGCTGGAAAACCAGCCTGAGCTGAAAGGGCTGCTGCTGCGTTCCTCCAAAGCCGCGTTTATCGTCGGCGCCGATATCACCGAATTCCTTTCTCTGTTCGCCGCACCGGCTGAAAAGCTGCAAGAGTGGCTGGTGTTCGCCAACAACGTCTTTAACCGGCTGGAAGATTTGCCGGTGCCGACCATTTCGGCCATTAACGGCTATGCGCTCGGCGGCGGTTGTGAATGCATTCTGGCGACCGATTTCCGCGTCGCCTCACCGGACGCGCGCATCGGCCTGCCGGAAACCAAATTGGGTATCATGCCGGGCTTCGGCGGTTCCGTCCGCCTGCCGCGCCTGCTGGGTAACGACAGCGCGCTGGAAATCATCGCCGCCGGCAAAGACGTCAGCGCCAAAGACGCGTTGAAAGTCGGCCTGGTGGATGCGGTGGTGGCACCGGAAAAACTGGCCGAAGCGGCGCTGAAAATGCTGCAACAGGCGATCGACGGCAAGCTGGACTGGCGCGCCGCGCGTCAACCTAAGCTGGAGCCGCTGAAGCTCAGCCCGATTGAAGCGGCGATGAGCTTCACCACCGCCAAAGGCATGGTGCTGCAGACTGCCGGGAAACATTACCCGGCGCCGATGACCGCAGTGAAAACCATTGAAGCCGCCGCCAAACTGGGCCGCGATGAAGCGCTGAAACTGGAAACCGCCAGCTTCGTGCCGTTGGCGCGTTCCAACGAAGCGCGCGCGCTGGTCGGCATCTTCCTTAACGATCAGTTCGTGAAGGGCCAGGCGAAAAAGCTGGCCAAGAATGTGGATGCGCCGAAACAGGCGGCGGTACTGGGCGCCGGCATCATGGGCGGCGGCATCGCTTACCAATCGGCGCTGAAAGGCGTGCCGGTGATCATGAAAGACATCAGCGACAAGTCGCTGACGCTGGGCATGAACGAAGCGGCCAAGCTGCTCAATAAGCAACTGGAGCGCGGCAAGCTGGATGGCTTGAAAATGGCGCAGGTGCTCTCGACCATTCAGCCGACGCTGGACTACGCCGGCATCGAGCGCGCGCAGGTGATCGTTGAAGCGGTCGTCGAGAATCCGAAGGTCAAAGCCGCCGTGCTGTCGGAAGTGGAAACCCTGATCGGTGAGGACACCGTTCTGGCGTCGAACACCTCGACCATTCCGATTAATCATCTGGCAAAATCGCTGAAGCGCCCGCAAAACTTCTGCGGCATGCACTTCTTTAACCCGGTACACCGCATGCCGCTAGTTGAAATCATCCGCGGCGAACAGACCAGCGATGACACCATCGCCAAAGTGGTGGCCTACGCCAGCCGCATGGGCAAAACGCCAATCGTGGTGAACGACTGCCCGGGCTTCTTCGTCAACCGCGTGCTGTTCCCGTATTTCGCCGGCTTCAGCCTGCTGCTGCGCGACGGCGCCGACTTCCGTCAGATTGATAAAGTGATGGAAAAACAGTTCGGCTGGCCGATGGGCCCGGCCTACCTGCTCGACGTCGTGGGCATCGACACCGCGCATCATGCGCAGGCGGTGATGGCTGCCGGCTTCCCGGATCGCATGAGCAAAGACTACCGCGACGCCATTGACGTGATGTTCGACAACCAGCGCTTCGGTCAAAAAAATCAGCTGGGCTTCTACCGCTATAGCCAGGACAGCAAAGGCAAGCCGCGCAAGGACAACGACGAGCAGACCGATGCGCTGCTGGCCGAAGTGAGTCAATCGCGCCAGACCATCAGCGACGAAGAAATCATTGCGCGCATGATGATCCCGATGATCAACGAAGTGGTTCGCTGCCTGGAAGAGAAGATCGTCGCCAGCCCGGCGGAAGCCGATATGGCGTTGGTCTACGGCATTGGCTTCCCTCCGTTCCACGGCGGCGCGTTCCGCTACCTGGATACGCTCGGCACCGCCAACTACGTTGAGCTGGCCCAGCGTTACGCACACCTCGGCGCCCTGTATCAGGTGCCGGCCGGTCTGCGCGCCAAGGCCGAACGCAATGAAAGCTACTACCCGGTGGCGACACCGCTGTCCGACGTCGCTACCCGCCAACCGGCATGAGGTCATAAAGATGGAAAACGTAGTTATTGTTGATGCCGTACGCACGCCGATGGGCCGTTCCAAGGGCGGCGCCTTCCGCCAGGTGCGCGCCGAAGATCTCTCCGCTCACCTGATGCGTGAAGTGCTGAGCCGCAACCCGGCGCTGGACGCCGCCGAGATCGATGACATTTACTGGGGCTGCGTACAGCAGACGCTGGAACAAGGCTTCAACATCGCCCGCAACGCCGCGCTGCTGGCCGAGATCCCGCACCGCGTGCCGGCGGTGACCGTCAACCGCCTGTGCGGCTCTTCGATGCAGGCGCTGCACGACGCGGCGCGCGCCATCATGGTTGGCGACGCAAACGTCAGCCTGATCGGCGGCGTGGAACACATGGGCCATGTGCCGATGAATCACGGCGTTGACTTCCATCCGGGGCTGAGCCGCAGCGTGGCCAAAGCCGCCGGGATGATGGGGCTGACCGCCGAAATGCTGGCCAAGATGCACAACATCAGCCGCCAGATGCAGGATGAGTTTGCCGCCCGCTCCCACCAGCGCGCGCATGCGGCGACGCTGGCCGGCTACTTTAAAAACGAGATCATACCGACCAACGGCCACGACGCCGATGGCGTGCTGACCCGTTACGATTTCGATGAAGTCATTCGCCCGGAAACCACCGTCGAAAGCCTGTCGGCCCTGCGCCCGGCGTTCGATCCGGTCAACGGCACCGTCACCGCCGGCAGTTCTTCCGCCCTGTCGGACGGCGCTTCCGCCATGCTGCTGATGAGCGAATCGCGCGCCAAAGCGCTCGGTTTGAAGGCACGCGCCCGCATCCGCTCGATGGCGGTCGTCGGCTGCGATCCTTCCATCATGGGTTACGGCCCGGTGCCGGCCAGCAAACTGGCGCTGAAACGCGCCGGTCTGAGCGTGCAGGACATCGATCTGTTCGAGCTGAACGAAGCGTTCGCCGCCCAGTCGCTGCCGTGCATCAAGGATCTGGGGCTGATGGACAGCATCGACGACAAGATCAACCTGAACGGCGGCGCCATCGCGCTCGGCCACCCGCTGGGGTGTTCAGGCTCCCGCATCTCGACCACCCTGTTGAACAACATGGAACGTCGCGACGCGCAGTTCGGCCTGGCGACCATGTGCATCGGCCTGGGTCAGGGCATCGCCACCGTCTTTGAACGCGTTTAGCTGTGTCTATCTTGGGATGACCGCGTCACCACTTCAAATCGCGGCATCCCGCCAAGTTTAGTTGCCGTTCTTCCCGCCTGTCAGGGGCGGGTTTTTTATGCCTGACGTTTGCCGGCGCCCAAATAAAAACGGGGCGACCCTCGGCCACCCCGTTCACTGCGCATCGCATCGGTCAGATAAACGAAAACGCGTCACCGAACATATGCGCTTCCAGCGCGCCGCGCTCGGCGCAGAAACGCTCACGGGCGATTTTCGCCATCTCGAAACGCCCGGCGATATAGATGTCGTGCTCCGCCAGCGTGCCGAAATCCTGCAGCACCGCGCTGAGCACGGTGCCGCTGCGGCCGCGCCATTCGGCTTCCGGCTGCTCGACCACCGGGATCACCTTCAGATTCGGATGCTGCAACGACAGCGCTTCCAGCTCGCTCAGATCGTACAGGTGCTTCAGCTCACGCCCGCCCCAGTAGATAGAAATATCTCGATCGGGCTGCTGCTCCAACGCGGTCAACAGGATTGAACGCGCATAAGAGAAACCGGTGCCGCCGGCAATCAGCACCAGCGGACGGCTGCCCTCTTCCCGCAACCAGGCGTCGCCGTGCGGCACGTCGACGGTGATCGCCTGCTCTTTCAGAATGCGATCCATCACCGCCATGGCGTACAGATTCAGCTCCGAAGCGCCGATGTGCAGCTCGATGTAATCTTGCTGCGTCGGGGTAGATGCCAGCGAGAACGGGCGCTTGTCGCGCTCGTCCATTACCACCATCAGATATTGCCCTGCCTTGAAAGAAAACGGCTGCTCGGGCACCAGACGTACCCGATAAACCGTATCGGTAATGGCCTCTACCGAGGTCACTTTACAGCTCAATATTGTCATGCGTTCCCTCTGTCGGGTCATCAATGCAAAGCTGAGAACAGGGTCTGACGCTACAGCGTCGGTTCCCTGTCACTGAAGATTGCGAGCTCATCCCAGATTTCGTCGACGCGCGCACGTACCTTTTCATCCATCTGAATCGGACGGCCCCATTCGCGATCGGTTTCACCCGGCCATTTATTGGTGGCGTCCAGCCCCATCTTCGAACCCAGGCCGGAAACCGGTGAGGCGAAGTCCAGATAGTCGATCGGCGTATTCTCCACCAGAACGGTATCCCTTGCCGGATCCATTCGTGTGGTGATCGCCCAAATTACGTCGTTCCAGTCGCGCGCATTGACGTCGTCATCGCAGACGATAACAAATTTGGTGTACATAAACTGCCGCAGGAACGACCAGACACCCATCATCACGCGTTTAGCGTGGCCGGCGTACTGTTTCTTCATGGTCACTACCGCCAGGCGGTACGAGCACCCTTCCGGCGGCAGATAGAAATCGACGATTTCCGGGAACTGCTTTTGCAGAATCGGCACGAACACTTCATTCAGCGCCACGCCCAGGATCGCCGGCTCATCCGGCGGCCGGCCGGTGTAGGTCGAGTGGTAGATCGCGTTGCGGCGCTGGGTGATGTGGGTGACGGTGAATACCGGGAACTGGTCGATTTCATTGTAGTAACCGGTGTGGTCGCCGTACGGGCCTTCCGGCGCCATTTCACCCGGCTCAATATAGCCTTCCAGCACGATTTCGGCGCTGGCGGGCACTTCCAGATCGTTGGAAAGGCACTTGACCACTTCGGTTTTATTGCCGCGCAGCAGCCCGGCAAAAGCGTATTCAGACAGGGTATCCGGCACCGGCGTCACCGCGCCGAGGATGGTGGCGGGATCGGCGCCCAGCGCCACCGCAACCGGGAAACGCTCGCCGGGGTGCGCCTGGCACCACTCCTGATAATCCAGCGCGCCGCCGCGATGCGACAGCCAGCGCATGATCACTTTATTCTTGCCCAGCACCTGCTGGCGATAGATGCCGAGATTTTGCCGTTCCTTATGCGGGCCGCGGGTCACCGTCAGCCCCCAGGTGATCAGCGGCGCGGCGTCTTCCGGCCAGCAGTGCATCACCGGAATACGGCCCAGATCGACGTCCTCGCCCTGCCATACCTGCTCCTGACAAGGCGCAGACCCCAGCACCTTGGTCGGCATATTCAGCACCTGCTTGAACTTCGGCATTTTGTCGAACAGATCGCGGAAGCCTTTCGGCGGCTCCGGCTCTTTGAGGAACGCCAGCAGTTTGCCGACTTCGCGCAGCGCGCTGATGTCTTCCTGCCCCATGCCCATCGCTACGCGATTGGCGGTGCCGAACAGGTTGCACAGCACCGGCATGTCGTAGCCTTTCGGGTTTTCAAACAGCAATGCCGGGCCGCCCGCCCGCAGGGTGCGATCGGCAATCTCCGTCATTTCCAGGTAAGGATCGATCGGCTGGCTGATGCGTTTTAGTTCCCCTCTCTTCTCCAGCAACGAGAGGAAATCGCGTAAGTCACGGTATTTCATGCTGATCATTATAACGGCCAGTGGGGAGGGCATTATAAGCCCTCTTCACGGTTGTTGCTGCAATTTTGTTAACGCCGCCCGCCATCGGGTGGCCCTCAGCCGCAGTTGAACGGCACCAGCGCAGCCAGCGCACGCGTATCCTGATATTCGCGCGTCTCCTCGCCGTGGCGGAACACCTTGAAGCCCTGCTCGTTGGCGCTGAAGTAACGCAGCTCGTTGCCTTCAACGTGCAGCAGGCTGCCTTCACGCAACGCCACCACCGATTCACTTGGGTTGATCGCGCAGAACTCCGCCAGGCGCTCGTCTCGGGTTTCGCCCATGTGGCCGCTGATATGCGCGTCGATGTAATGCGGGTTGATTTGCACCGGGAACAGCCCCAGCGCCGGCAGCACCACGCTGCAGCGCACCGGCATATCATTGGTGGTGCGAATGCTCGGCGTGGCCACGTTGCAACCGGCGCTCCAGCCGACGTAAGGCACTTCACGCTCGCGCACCGCGCGCTGGATGGGCACGATCAGGCCTTGTTCGTGCAGCATTTGGTTCAGCAACCAGGTATTGCCGCCGCTGACCAAAATGCACTCCGCCTGCGCGATCGCCGCCGCCGGCGAAGCGGCGTGGTGGATACTGGTGACTTCGATGCCCAGCGTTTGCGCCAGCTCCTGCGCACGCTGGTCGTAGTCGTAACGGATCAGCGCATAAGGGATAAAGACGGCGGATTTGATGCCGCGACGCGCAATCATCGCCAGCAGTTGGCTTTTGGCATACCCCAGCAGCTCGGCTTCGCCAGACAGCTTGCCGTTGCTCAACAGAAACAGCTCCATTTATCTTCCCTCGGTCAAAAACGATGAATAGCGTCACAGCCGGTGGCGCAACGCCTTGCCATACTGTGACGGTAACAAATTTTTAGCCCTCTGTTATACCAGCGCCGTATCGATAAGTGTGTGACCCCTCGCTAATAGCCGCATATTCATAGAGATAGGTGATGTTACACGCTGAAACTTGCATCACTATGTATCCGGAAGCGCTTTTGATATGCTTACCGGCTGGCAGAAAGGCATGTGAAATTATGGAATCCTGGTATCTACTTTATTGCAAACGCGGTCAGCTGTTGCGGGCGCAGGAACATCTGGAACGGCAGCAGGTAAACTGCCTCAGCCCGATCATCACGCTGGAAAAGATCGTGCGCGGCAAGCGTATCGCGGTCAGCGAACCCCTGTTTCCCAACTATCTGTTTGTGGAGTTCGACCCGGAGCGCATTCACACCACCACCATCAGCGCCACCCGCGGCGTCAGCCACTTCGTGCGCTTCGGCGCGCTGCCGAGCGTCATCCCGAGCAAGGTGATCGATGAGCTGCGCACGCACGCCAGCGAAACCTATGTCGATCCGGAAACCCCGCAG
Organism: Serratia sp. CY33525; assembly: GCF_052169115.1. Lineage (NCBI taxonomy): Bacteria > Pseudomonadati > Pseudomonadota > Gammaproteobacteria > Enterobacterales > Yersiniaceae > Serratia > Serratia sp. CY33525. The sequence continues at coordinate 11,633 of NZ_JBJNLK010000006.1, forward strand.
CCGGGGGATACCGTCCTGATCGTCGACGGCGTGTTCGAAGGGCTGCAGGCGATCTACACCGAGCCGGACGGCGAGGCCCGCTCCATGTTGTTGCTGAACCTGATCAACAAACAGGTCAGCCAAAGCATCGACAACCGACAGTTCCAGAAGATGTAATGCAAAAGGCGCCCTCAGGCGCCTTTTTGTTGGCTCATTTCACGCTTAGCGACGCATCGCGTCGTCGTGCAGCCACTGGGCGACACGCTTGGCGAAGTAGGTCAGCACGCCGTCGGCGCCGGCGCGTTTGAAGCACATCAACGACTCCATCACCGCTGGCTGCTCCTGCAGCCAGCCGTTCTGAATCGCCGCCATATGCATGGCGTACTCACCGGACACCTGATAAGCGAAGGTTGGCACGCCGAAGGTATCCTTCACGCGGCGCACAACGTCGAGGTACGGCATGCCCGGTTTCACCATCACCATATCCGCGCCTTCCTGCAGATCCTGTGCAATCTCCTGCAGCGCTTCATCGCTGTTGGCCGGATCCATCTGATAGGTCTTCTTGTTGCCACCCTTCAGATTGCCGCTGGAACCCAGCGCATCGCGGAACGGGCCGTAGTAACAGGAAGCATACTTGGCGGAGTAGGCCATAATCTGGGTATTCACCAGACCCTGCAATTCCAGACGATCGCGGATCGCCCCGATGCGGCCGTCCATCATGTCGCTCGGCGCCACGATTTCCGCGCCCGCTTCGGCATGGGAAAGCGCCTGACGCACCAGGATGTCTTTGGTCACGTCGTTAATCACATAGCCCTGCTCATCGATTACCCCATCCTGCCCGTGCGTGGTGTAGGGATCGAGCGCTACGTCAGTCAGAATGCCCAGCTCAGGCACCGCGTCTTTCAGCGCGCGCACCGTGCGCTGCACCAGCCCTTCCGGGTTATAGGCTTCTTCCGCATGCAGCGATTTCAGACCTGGCTCAATCACCGGGAACAGGGAGATCACCGGCACGCCGAGTTTGGCGATGGTTTCCGCTTCCTTGACCAGCAGATCGATCGTCATGCGCGATACGCCCGGCATCGAGGCCACTTCTTCCTGACGGTTGCTGCCTTCCATGACAAACACCGGATAAATCAGGTCGTTGACCGTCAGTTGGTTCTCGGCCACCAGGCGGCGGCTGAAGTCATGACGGCGCACGCGGCGCATACGGCGACCAGGGAAGGTGCCCGGAAATGCATAGCTCATAGTTTTCTCCTAGCTCAAACCAGCCGGAATAGCCGGCGGGCGTTCTCATCGGTTTTTTGCCCCAGCCATTGCGGCTCTTCCTGTCGCCAGACGGCGACCTGATGCACGATATGGGGCAGGAAACAGGGTTCGTTGCGGCGAGATGCGGGTTTAGGCTGTAAATCCCGGGGCAACAGATAAGGGGCGTCCGTTTCCAGCAGCAGACGCTCGGCCGGGATCTGCGGCAACAGGGCGCGCAATTCCAGGCCGCGCCGCTCGTCGCAGACCCAACCGGTAATCCCGATCGACAGGCCCAGCGACAGGCAGCTAGTTAATTCTTCGGCGGTGCCGGTGAAGCAGTGCACCACGGCCGCGGGCAGTTTATCCAACCACGGCGTCAGTAGCTCGGCAAAACGTGCGTGTGCGTCGCGGCAATGAAGAAACACCGGCAGCGCCAACTCCGCCGCCAGCGCCAGCTGCGCGGTGAACGCCGCTTCCTGCTGCGCGGGCGTCGAGAAATTGCGGTTGAAATCCAGGCCGCATTCGCCGATCGCCGCCACTTCAGGGCGCGCGGCCAACGCATAAATCTGCTCGGCGGTGTGTTCATCCCAGCCGCTGGCGTAGTGCGGATGCACGCCGGCGGTAGACCAACAGTAGCCCGCATGTTGCCGCGCCAATTCGGCGGCCTCGCGGCTCTCCGCCAGATCGGTGCCGGTAATCAACATCCCCGTCACGCCCGCGGCGCGGGCGCGTTCCACCACCGCCTGGCGATCTTTGGCGAATTGGCTGCTGGTGAGATTAACGCCGATATCAAACATGGTTTTTTCCAAAGCAAAAGCCGCCCAATGGGCGGCTTAGCAATCAATATGGCTCAGGAGGCTGGGGGTTCGTCACCCTCGTCTTCTTCTTCCGCTTGCGGACGACGCTTGCCGGTATAGAAGCGAGCGAAGAATACCCCCACTTCAAACAACAGATACATCGGTATTGCCAACAGGGTTTGCGAGAACACGTCCGGCGGCGTCAACAGCATGCCGACCACAAACGCGCCGACCAATACATACGGCCGTTTCTTCTTCAGATCTTCCGGCGAGGTGACGCCACTCCAGCACAGCAGAATGATGGCGACCGGCACTTCGAAGGCGACGCCGAACGCCATAAACAGCGCCATGACGAAATCGAGGTAGTTTTTAATGTCGGTCGCAATGGTCACCCCCATCGGCGCGGTCTTGGCAAAGAAGCCAAAGGCCAGCGGGAACACGATGAAGTAGGCGAAGGCCATGCCGAGGTAGAACAGCAGGCTGCTGGACACCAGCAGCGGCATCATCAGGCGGCGTTCATGCTTGTACAGCGCCGGCGCGATGAATGCCCACACCTGATACAGAATCATCGGCGCGGAGACAAACACCGAGACGATCATGGTCAGCTTGATCGGCGTAAAGAACGGTGACGCCACGTCGGTGGCGATCATGCTCGCCCCGGCCGGCAACTGCTTGAGCAGCGGTGCAGAAACCAGCTGGTAGATGTCGTTGGCGAAAAACACCAGCACCACGAACACCGCCAGCACGCAAATAATCGAGTTCAACAGCCGCTTGCGCAGCTCTATCAGATGACTGATAAGGGGTTGGGTATCTTCAACAGCCATGTATTAACGATCGCCACTAGGTTGGTGAGACGCTGGGATTTTATCCGCAACAGGTTCGACAGGTGCCGGCGCGGTTTCCACCGGTGCTTTGGCCGGTTGCGCCGCCACGGGCGCAGCCGGGGATGCAGCCGCAACGGCCTCAGGCTCCGCTGCCGGTTTTGGCACGGCGGCGGGCGCGCTGGCGCGGGTTGCCGCTTCCGCCGGCGTCACGCCGTCGTGCAAAGCTTCCGGATCGGTGATCTGCGGGTTATGAATGGTGTTCGCCAGCTCTTCTGTCTCGCCCCGGTAGGTGCGTTTCAATGATTCCGCCGCGTCTTTCAGCTCATCCATCGATGCCTTCAGTTCCGGCGTCAGGTTCTGCAGGCCGGCCTGTTCGGCTTTTTTCAGGCTGTCCTGCAGCTCCTGCAGCTTCAGTTCCTGAGACAGTTCGTGCTGCACCGAGGCCGCCAGCGAGCGCAGCGCGCGGATCCAGCCCGACACCGTTCTGACCGCGACCGGCAACCGTTCCGGCCCCAGAACAATCAGGCCGATCACCAGCACCAGCAGCAGCTCACTAAACCCAATGTCAAACACGGTTTATACCTGCTCTTTGTTCTTCGACTCTTCCGGTTTCACTTCCGGCTGCTTATCGGTAATAGGCTTGGCCGCGAAGTCAGCGTCATCCAGGCTGCTTTTTTCAGCCGTGTTGGGGTTCGACGGCGTATCGTCGCCGATCGCCTTTTTGAAGCCCTTGATCGAGGCGCCGAGATCGGAGCCCAGCGTGCGCAGTTTTTTGGTGCCGAACAGCAGCACCACGATCACTGCGATGATCAACAATTGCGTAATACTAATACCGCCCATTTCAATTACCTCTAATTTTAAAGGGTCTTTTAAAGCCAGCCCGCATTATAGGCTCGGCCTTACCAGAGTAACGAATTAAATCAGGTGGTTCGCTTCCAGCCAATCACCCAGCATACGATGCCGGCGGCCATCATCCAGGCGGGAAACACCTCGATTTGCCCCAGCAGCAACAGCGTACCGCTTACTAACAGTGTAGCGCCAACGCCGAACAAATAACGTGACTGCCCCTGACGAACCCGCTGAGCCTGCATTTGGTTGGTCAGCTTATCAACGCTTTGTTGCAACAGTTTATGCTGCTGCAGGCTGTCGTAAAACAGCTCGGGCAGTTCGGGCAGCTTCTCCGCCCAGAACGGCGCTTTCTCTTTCAGCGCGCGCACCACGGCAGGAATGCCGACCTGATCGCGCAGCCAGCTCTCGAGGAACGGCTTAGCGGTAGTCCACAGATCCAGCTGCGGGTAGAGCTGGCGCCCCAGCCCTTCAACATACAGCAAGGTCTTCTGCAATAACACCAGCTGCGGCTGCACTTCCATATTGAAGCGGCGCGCAGTGTTGAACAGGTTGAGCAGCACGTTGCCAAAGGAAATTTCCGCCAGCGGCTTCTCGAAAATCGGCTCGCACACGGTGCGAATGGCGAATTCGAAGTCTTCCACGTTGGTGTCGCGCGGCACCCAACCGGAGTCGACGTGCAGTTCCGCCACCTTGCGGTAATCGCGGTTGAAGAAGGCGATGAAGTTTTCCGCCAGATAGCGCTTGTCATCCTTGTTCAGCGAGCCGACGATGCCGCAGTCGATGCCGATATAGCAAGGATCTTCAGGATGTTCGTAGCTGACGAAAATATTACCGGGATGCATGTCCGCATGGAAGAAGCTGTCGCGGAATACCTGGGTAAAGAACACCTGGACGCCGCGTTCCGCCAACAGTTTCATGTTGGTGCCCTGCCGTTCAAGCGTGGCGATGTCCGAGACCGGAATGCCGTAGATGCGTTCCATCACCAATACGCTTTCACGGCAGTAGTCGGAATAAACTTCCGGTACGTACAGCATTGGGCTGCCGTCGAAATTGCGGCGCAGCTGAATGGCGTTGGCCGCTTCGCGTAGCAGGTTCAATTCGTCCAGCAGGGTTTTCTCGTACTCGCGCACCACTTCACGCGGGCGCAGACGGCGGCCGTCCGGCAACAGCTTCGGCACCCAGCCGGCCAACCGGTACATCAGCCGCACGTCGGCCTTGATGATCGGCCCGATATCCGGCCGGATCACCTTCAGCACCACTTCCTGGCCGGTGGTTTTCAACCGCGCGGTATGCACCTGCGCGATCGAGGCAGAGGCCAACGGCTGCTGATCGAAATCGTCGAACCAGGTTTCCAGTGGGCCACCCATCGCCAGCTCGATATGTTTACGCGCCAGCGCGCCGTCGAAAGGCGCCACCCGATCCTGCAGCAACGTCAGCTGATCGGCAATGTGCGGCGGAAACAGATCGCGACGGGTCGACATCATCTGGCCGAACTTGATCCATACCGGCCCCAGCTCCTGCAGCGCCAGCCGCAGACGTTCGCCCAGCGGCTTGTCCTTGTGCCGATTCGGCATCCAGAACAGCAGACGGCGGCCAAAGCGCAGCGGCAGCGTCAAACGCATTTTAGGGATCAGTTCGTCCAGCCCATAGCTGAGAAAAACGCGGACGATAAAATACAAACGGCGCAGTTCGCCTGGGGTCATCGCTTGCCCTCCAACTTGTCCATGCGGGCAAACAGCGCTTCCGCGCTGCGGGCGAGAGCATCAACTTCTTCGTTGAACCACACCACTTCCAGTGGCCCCGGCGCCAGGCGCCACTCTTCCGTCAACGTCTCCGCCATGTCCTGCTGCCGGCGCATAAAGCCGGCTTTCAGCAGCGAGGCGCCTTTTCCCAGCGCCTGCGTAATGCCCTGGGCGGCGATATCGCCGATGTAAGGCGCCAGCCACTCCGCCGGATCCCACTCCGCCAGATCGAGCAGGCCAACCAGCTGTTGCACCACCTGAATATCGCCTTCCACCGTCAATTCGCCGCTGCGCATCAGCACCGGCAACTGCTGGCGATCGCGCAGCTTCAGTAAGACGGGAATGCGGCTGCGCACCGTACAATCGGCGCTGTCTTCGGACTGCCCCAGCACGTCCACGCGCAGTTCGCTGAACACCAGCACCAGCGGTGAAGCCAGCTCTTCCAGTTCGATGCGCAGCACCTTGCCCGCCAGGCGTTGGCGAGCGGCTTTCATGCTGCGATCGCGAAACAGCAGGTTATTCAGCGAGGTTTCCAGCGCAGCGGTCAGCAGAGGGGTAAACAGCATCGGCATCTCCCTCTCAGAACTTGAAGCCGCGATGCAGGGCGACAATCCCACCGGTCAGGTTGAAATAGGTGACGTTTTCAAAACCGGCGTTGCCCATCATGCCCTTCAGGGTTTCCTGATCGGGGTGCATGCGGATCGATTCCGCCAGGTAGCGGTAGCTGTCCGGATCTTTCACCACCAGCTCGCCGATCTTCGGCAGCACGTGGAAGGAGTAGGCATCGTAAGCCTTGCTCAGCGGTGCCAGCAGCGGCTTGGAGAACTCCAGCACCAGCAGGCGGCCGCCCGGCTTGAGCACGCGGAACATCGAGCGCAGCGCTTTGTCTTTGTCGGTGACATTGCGCAGGCCGAAGGAGATGGTGATGCAATCGAAGTAGTTGTCCGGGAACGGCAGCGCTTCGGCGTTAGCCTGCACGTAATTGATGTTGCCGACGATGCCGCGATCGCGCAGTTTCTCGCGCCCCATCTTCAGCATCGAATCGTTGATGTCCGCCAGCACCACCTGCCCCTGCTCGCCGACCATGCGGGAGAACTTGGCGGCCAGGTCGCCGGTACCGCCGGCCAGATCCAGCACGCGCTGCCCGCGGCGCACGCCGCTGCAGTCAATGGTGAAACGCTTCCAGATACGGTGGATGCCGAACGACATCAGGTCGTTCATCACGTCATACTTTGCCGCTACCGAATGAAAAACGTCCGCCACCATGGCCTGTTTTTCGTCTCTAGCGACGGTGCGAAAACCGAAATCGGTGGTTTCCTGCGGTTGATCTGCCATTGTCCTGCCTGCTATTCAGTCAATTTTGTGTGGATGAGTGTACCAGAAGCTCGGAGAATACCCCACCTCGCCACGGCCTCAGCCGTGCGAAACGAAGCCCGGTTCCCCGGCGGTATCGTCATCGTCTTTCGTCTGCGGCAGCGCGGCGACATCGTCGTCGTTCGCCTCTTCCGCTTCATCGTGTTGCGCGCCGGCTTGCTGCGCCAACAGCGGGTTTATCGGCCGTTTGACCTCAACCCCCAGCGCGCGGAAACCTTCAATTTGGCCGATAAGATTACCACGGCCTTCGCTCAGTTTGTTCATCGCCTGACGATAACTGCCCTGCGCCTTGTCCAGGCTCTGCCCCAGCGCGGACATATCGTCCACGAACAGCCGCATCTTGTCATACAGTTTCGCCGCGCGATCGGCGATGCGCTGCGCGTTCTGGCTTTGATGCTCATAGCGCCACAGGTTGGTGATGGTGCGCAGCGCCACCAGCAACGTGGTCGGGCTGACCAGCATGATGTTGTGCTTGAGCGCTTCGCTGATCAGCTCCGGTTCGCGATCGATAGCCAGCAGGAAGGCGGGCTCGACCGGAATGAACATCAGCACATAGTCCAACGAGCGCAGCCCCGGCAGCTGCTGATAGTCCTTGCGGCCCAGCATGCGAATGTGGCCGCGCAGCGAGGCGATATGTTCGCTCAGCGCCGCTTCGCGCTCCACCTCGTCTTCACCGTTGAAATAGCGCTCGTAGGCAATCAGCGACATCTTGGCGTCGATCACCACGTCCTTGCCCTGCGGCAAGCGCACGATCACATCGGGCTGCATGCGGCTCTGGTGATCCACCCGCACGTTGACCTGCGTTTCATACTCGTGCCCTTCGCGCAGGCCGGAAGCCTCCAGCACCCGGCTCAGCACCACCTCGCCCCAGTTGCCCTGCGTCTTGTTGTCGCCTTTGAGCGCCTTGGTGAGGTTGATGGCTTCGCGCGCCATCTGCGCGTTCAACTGCTGCAGATTGCGTATCTCGTGCGTCAGCGTGTGGCGCTCCCGCGCCTCCTGACCAAAACTGTCCTGCACCTGCCGGCGGAACCCGTCCAGTTGTTCACGCAGCGGCAGCAGCAACCGATCCAAGCTTTGCTTATTTTGCTCGTCCACCTTGCGGCCACTGTGTTCAAAAATGCGGTTGGCGAGGTTTTCAAACTGGGTGGTGAGGCGCTGTTCGCTGTTGATAAGCAGGCGCTGCTTCTCTTCCGCCGCCATGCGCGTCTCTTCCAGACGGATGGTGACTTCGCGCAGCTCGGCCTCCTGCGCGCTGTTGACCTCGCGCTGGGCGCGCAGCTCCTGATTAAGCAGTTCACATTCGTTGCGCCAATGGTTGAGCTGTTGCAGCTTTTCATGCCCGGCCGCCAGCTGGCTGTGCAGGTTGCGTAGCTCCAGCTCGCTCTGCCGCAGCTGCTGCTCGTGGCGCTGCAGAGCCTCTTGCCGCGCCGCCGTTTCCTGCTGCGCCTGCTGCAACGCTTGCTCCAGCAACCGCAGTTCGGTTTCATGTTGCGCATTCGCCTGCTGCACCCGCAGACTGGCGATCAGCCACCCCAACAGCATGCCGATCGCGACACCGCCAATCCCATAAATCAGACTGGTATCCACCCTGCCTCCTGTTGCACCTTGCCGTTCCGGCGTTTCGCACGCCCATTGCCCGTCACGTTAAGGGGAGGCTGTATGGATGTCCAGCCTGATTTTGCCCGCCGAGCACAATATTGCGCGGCGCTGCGCAATTTAGCGAGAAATCAGCCAAGCCACTGGCTGAGCCACTTGATGCCGAATGCCCCCGGCGCCAGAATGCCGAACGCCCAGATCATCGCCGACGTGACGTTGGCTAACTGGAAATAACGCTGCGGCATGCCGCAAATGCCGCCCACCAGCGGCACCACGGCGCGCAGCGGGCCGAAGAAGCGGCCGATGAAAATGCCCAGCACGCCCCAGCGTTCAAAGAACGCGTGGCCGCGCACCAGCAGCTGCGGATTGCGCGACAGCGGCCACATATGGGCCACGCGATCCTGATAGTGATAGCCGATCCAGTAAGAGAGCCAGTCGCCGAAAAACGCCCCGACGGCGGCGGCGGCCCAAATCGGCCAAAAGGCGATGCCGCTTTCGCCGATCAGCGCGCCCAGCGCCAGCAGGATCACCGTGGCCGGCAGCAGCAGCGACAAAAACGCCAGCGACTCGCCGAACGCCAGGAAGAAGATGATGGGAATGGCCCAGCCTTCGTGCTGACGCACGACGTCGCTGACCCAGTTGATAACGTCATTGAGGCTCAATGCGGGGCTCCTGATACGCGATAATTCGCCGCCTAGGATAGGCCGGGGCGAGTTAAACCCCGGCTAAACGCGCGGCGATTTACTCGAGGTAGAACGCCTGCAGCGCTTCGCGCTGGGCTGCGCCCAGGCCGTATTCCGCTTCCAGCCAGCGGTCGGTGGAACCGTATTGCTGACGGATGCAGCCCAACGCCGTCATCAGGAACTCCTCGCGCGCGCTGAGCACGTAGGCGAATTGCTCCAGCGCCGCCGCATTCAGCTTGATAGACAGCTGATCCAGCATCTGCTCGCGGAAAGTGGCCAGCGTGGTTTCGGTCAGCAGATAGTCTTCCAGCACCGTCGCTTCGTCTGCCCCCAGCGCGAACAGCACCAGTGCCGAACCGACCCCGGTGCGATCCTTGCCGACCGCGCAGTGCTGCACGATGGCGCCGCCGCCAGGATTGCTCAACAGCTGCGCCAGCCGCTGATAGGCCGCATTGCCGAACGGCAGGCGGCGATACAGCTCCAGCATGAACGCGCGGGCGTCGAAGGCGGCCAGCGTTTCGTTGGTGAGCTTCTCCAGGTTGGCGTTGACTTCGCTGCTCAGCGGGTTAGCCGGCACGTGGTGATAGTCGGCGCCACTCCACAGAATATCCGGCTTGGCCTGCACCTCGTCGGCATCACGGTAGTCCAGCACCGAGCGCACCGGCACGCCGGCGAGAAAGGCGCAGTCGTTTTCCGTCAGCCGCTCGAGGGAACCGGAGCGGAACAGCAGGCCGCGCTTGATGCGGCGCCCGTCGGCCACGCCGTTGCCGCCGAAGTCGCGGAAATTGATGCCGCCGTCGAGCGGCGCGAGCGAAGGATGAAGCAGGATCTGGGCGGTCATAAACGTCCTCGTTGTTTTTGTTATGACAACGCGCGGCGGCCATCGGCGCAGCGCTGAGGAGTATCACCGTAACAGATTCGCCGCGAATGGAAAAACGGGCCGCGTCGGCGGCCCGTTGGGGGAAAGGCGATTACAGCAGGCGGCGGGCGGCGTCCACCACGATCTGCACCGCTTTGCTTTCGGTGTTTTTCATGGTCTCGGCGTTCGGGATCTCTTGCTGGGTGCGGTTGACGATCACCCCGGCCACCATGCCGGCACGCAGGCCCTGGCTGGCGCACATGGTCAGCAGCGTGGCGGATTCCATTTCATAGTTCATCACGCCCATCGCCTGCCACTCTTCCATCGAGCCTTTGAAGCGGCTGACCACGCGGCCGGAGTAAGTGTCGTAACGCTCCTGGCCCGGATAGAAGGTATCGGAGGAGGCGGTCACGCCGATGTGCGTGGTGGCGCCGCTGGCCTTGGCCGCTTCCACCAGCGCGGTGGTGCAGGCGAAGTCCGCGACCGCCGGGAACTCCATCGGCGCAAAGTGCAGGCTGGCGCCGTCGAGGCGTACCGCCGCCGTGGTGACCAGTACGTCACCGACGTTGATGTTTGCCTGAATGGCGCCGGTGGTGCCGATGCGCAGGAAGGTGCGAATGCCCAGCTGCGCCAGCTCTTCCACCGCGATAGAGGTAGACGGGCCGCCGATACCGGTAGAGCAGACGATCACCGCCTTGCCGTCCAGCTCCGCGCGCCAGGTAGTGAATTCACGATGGGAGGCCAGATGCACCGGATTTTCCATCAGCTTGGCAATCTTCTCTACGCGCTGCGGATCGCCCGGCACGATGGCAAGCTGGGCCCCTTGTAAATCGTTCTTGGTGAGGCCGAGATGAAAAACGTCAGACTGAGACATACGAGACTCCTCATGGATCATGTTTATTGGGAGGAACAAAAAAGCACTCTACTGAAAATCGCCGCTTAATTACGTGACGACAATCACTATGAAAAGAGAAACAAATTACATGCTACATATTTTTTGTGATTTTTATCACAAAAAAAAGAACTATGACGCATCCGGAACGCGCCGCTAAACCTCAGTCTAGCCGACAAACTCGGCTGCTCCTCGCCCGTTGGTTGCCGGCTGAAACTATTTAGCTCATCAATCCGAAATAACCCCAACTTATCGGTTGCTTAGGGACAAAAAAGCCCTCTAACGCACCTTATGGCACTTACGCGGGGCAAAACGCGTAATAACATGATAAAAAGCGCTTAAAAATGCCGCAAAGCCAGATAATTAGCCGTTTTTTATCGACTTGTCCGAAAGTGCGCCACGCAGCGCCAATAATGGGTAATCTTTCCTATAGTTAATCTCAGCGCTTTTTTCTATTGCACGGAGACCGCAATGAAAACCGAACATGTGATGACATTAGAACAGGCTCAGGGGGGATTCGCCCCGGCCGCCGCGCCATTGGCCGCCTCCGCGATTATCACCGACGAACAGGGCATTCACGCCGGGCAAACGACCATCCCTTCCCAAGGCGATGCGCTGCCGGCCTACGTCGCCAAACCCGCCGACCAGAGCGGCCCTTTCCCCATCGTGCTGGTGGTGCAGGAAATCTTCGGCGTCCATGAACATATTCAGGATCTGTGCCGCCGCCTGGCCAAGCAGGGCTATCTGGCGATCGCGCCCGAGCTCTATTTCCGCCAGGGCGACGCCAACGACTACACCGATATCGGCGAGCTGTTCCAGCAGTTGGTGACCAAGGTGCCGGATCGTCAGGTGCTGTCGGATCTGGATCACGCGGCGCACTGGGCTATTCGCCACGGCGGCGACGCCGGCAAGCTGGCGATCACCGGTTTTTGCTGGGGCGGCCGCATCACCTGGCTGTACGCGGCGCATAACCCGCAGTTGAAGGCGGCGGTCGCCTGGTACGGCAAACTGGTCGGCGAGAAAACGCTGAACTCGCCGAAGCATCCGGTCGATGTCGCCACCCACCTGTCGGCGCCGGTGCTGGGGCTGTATGGCGGGCAAGACAGCGGCATCCCGCTGGAGACGGTGGAAACCATGCGTCAGGCGATCCGCGCCGCCAACGCCGAGGCCGAAATCGTGGTGTATCCCGAGGTCGGGCATGCGTTCAACGCCGATTATCGTCCCAGCTACAACGCCGAAGCGGCGGAGGACGGCTGGCAGCGCATGCTGGCGTGGTTTGCCCAGCACGGCGTCAAATAATTTCCCTCGCATAAAAAAGGGCGCCGAAGCGCCCAATCATCACACCAGTAAATCTATAAGCGGCGGTTTATCCGCCGCACGACATCACGCTTGCTCGCGCAGGCGCTGTGCCGCCAATACCATGTTGGCCAGCGACTGCCGGGTTTCCGGCCAGCCGCGGGTTTTCAGGCCGCAATCCGGGTTAACCCACAGGCGTTCCGCCGGGATGTTCTGCGCCGCTTTACGCAGCAGCGCTTCAATCCATTCCACGCTCGGCACGTTCGGCGAGTGGATATCGTAGACGCCCGGTCCGATTTCGTTCGGGTATTCGAACTCTTTGAAGGCTTCCAGCAGATCCATATCGGAACGCGAGGTCTCGATGGTGATCACGTCGGCGTCCAGCGCGGCGATGGAGTCCATGATGTCGTTGAACTCGCAGTAACACATGTGGGTGTGGATCTGGGTGTCGTCCCGCGCCACGGCGGCGTTCAGTTTGAAGGCGTCCACCGCCCAGTTCAGGTACGCCGCCCAGTCGGATTGGCGCAGCGGCAGCCCTTCGCGCAGCGCGGGTTCGTCGATCTGGATGATGCCGATGCCGGCTTTTTCCAGATCTTCCACCTCATCGCGCAGCGCCAGCGCAATCTGCTTGGCAATCACTTCGCGGGTCACGTCTTCACGCGGGAACGACCAGCACAGGATGGTCACCGGCCCGGTCAACATGCCTTTCACCGGCTTGTCGGTCAGCGACTGGGCGAATTTGGCCCATTCGACGGTGATGGCTTCCGGGCGGCTGACGTCACCGATGATCACCGGCGGCTTCACGCAGCGGGAGCCGTAGCTCTGCACCCAGCCATTCTGGGTAAACACGAAGCCGTCCAGGTTCTCGCCGAAATACTCCACCATGTCGTTGCGCTCGGCTTCACCGTGCACCAGCACGTCCAGCCCAAGGCGCTCCTGCTCGACGATCGCCTGTTTGATGTGCTCACCGATGCTGGTGCGGTAGTTGTTGCCGTCCAAACGGCCCTGTTTGAAGTCCAGACGCAGGCCGCGGATCTCGGTGGTCTGCGGGAACGAACCGATGGTGGTGGTCGGCCAGGCCGGCAGGTTGAAACGTTCGCGCTGCGCCCTGGCGCGCTCGGCGTAAGCGCTGTGGCGTTCGCTGTCCTGCGCGGTGATCGCCGCCAGGCGGCGCTCGACCTGTGGGTTGTGCACGCGGCTCGACTGACGGCGGGCGCGGATCGGCGAGCTGTAGGCGTCCAGTTCGGCCCGTTTCGTCGCGTCAGGCGCGTTCAGCGCCGAGCTCAACAGCGCCAGCTCGGCGCATTTTTGCAGCGCGAAGGCGAACCAGCTTTTCACTTCTTCGTCCAGACGGCTTTCCACGCTCAGATCGATCGGGCTGTGCAGCAGCGAACAGGAGCTGCCGATCCACAGTGGGCGGCTGCCCACCAGCGGCTGCAGACGTTCGAACCAGCGGCTCAGATCGGCGCGCCAGACGTTGCGCCCGTTGATTACCCCCAGCGACAGCAGCCAGTCTTGCGGCAATGCGGCGCTCAGCGCGGCGATATCGTCATGGCCGGCGACCAGATCGACATGCAGCCCCTGCACCGGCAGCGTGCGGACGGTATCGAGGTTGTGGCCGACGCTGTCGAAATACGTGGTCAGCAGCAGCTTCACCTGCCCCTGCAGCGCGTCGTAAGCCGGTTTGAACGCATCCAGCCAGGCTTGCGGCAGTTCCAGCACCAGCGCAGGCTCATCAATTTGCACCCACTCGACGCCGCGTTTCGCCAGCTCGGCCAGCACCTGTTGGTAAACCGGCAGGATGTCTTTCAGCAGCGACAGGCGGTCGAACGGCTCGCCCTTCACCTTACCCAGCCACAGATAGGTCACCGGGCCCAGCAGCACCGGCTTGATGCGATGGCCGAGCGCCAGCGCTTCGTCCACTTCGTCCAGCAACTGAGTCCAGCCCAGCTTGAACTGCTGGCCTTGCTGGAATTCGGGCACCATGTAGTGATAGTTGGTGTTGAACCATTTGGTCATTTCCGCCGCGGCCGCCGGCTCGCCGGTCGGTGCGCGGCCACGGCCGATGCGAAACAGCGTGTCCAGATCGATCGTGCCATCCGCATTCTGATGGCGCGCCGGCACGTTGCCCAGCAGCAGGCTGGTGGTCAACACATGATCGTACCAGGCGAAATCGCCGACCGGCACCAAATCCACCCCGGCCTGCTGTTGCTGTTGCCAATGACGAGCGCGCAGCTCGCGGCCAACCGCCAACAGCTCTTCCTGCGTTGAGTTGCCGGCCCAGTAGCTTTCCTGAGCTTTTTTCAGCTCACGTCGTAGCCCAACGCGAGGAAAACCCAGTGTGTGATTCAAAATTGCCATCGTCATATTCCCCATTTAGCCGTCCAGATGTTTACACATCCATAATCAGCAGGTACTGTATTAACCACAAGCGCAATTTATTCACTGTCAATGTGAAGGACTCTCATGATCGAACTGAAACATTTACGGACGCTGCAGGCCCTGCGCAACAGCGGTTCGTTGGCGGGGGCGGCGGCCCAACTTCATCAGACGCAGTCTGCCCTGTCGCACCAGTTCAGCGATCTTGAGCAACGTCTGGGCTTCAAGCTGTTCGTGCGCAAGAGCCAGCCCCTGCGCTTCACCGCCCAGGGCGAGATCCTGCTGCAGCTGGCGGAGCAGGTGCTGCCGCAGATCCAGCAGGCGCTGCAGGCCTGCCACGAGCCGCATCAGACCACGCTGCGCATCGCCATCGAATGCCACAGCTGCATTCAGTGGCTGACGCCGGCGCTGGACAACTTCCGCCGGCGTTTCCCGCAGGTGGTGATGGACTTTACTTCCGGCGTGACTTTCGATCCGCAGCCGGCCTTGCAACAGGGCGAGCTGGATCTGGTGATGACGTCGGATATTCTGCCGCGCAGCGGCCTGCACTATTCACCGATGTTTGATTTCGAGGTACGCCTGGTGCTGGCGCCGGATCATCCGCTGGCCGGCAAGCCGCACATCGAGCCGGCAGACTTGAGTGACGAAACGCTGTTGATTTACCCGGTGCAGCGCCAGCGGCTGGATATCTGGCGGCATTTTCTGCAGCCGGCGGGCGTTAGCCCGGCGTTGAAGAACGTCGATAACACGCTGCTGCTGATCCAGATGGTATCGGCGCGGATGGGGATTGCGGCGCTGCCGCACTGGGTGGTGGAAAGTTTCGAACAACAGGGGCTGATAGTGACCAAAACCCTGGGTGACGGCCTGTGGAGCCGCTTGTACGCCGCCGTGCGCGACGGCGAACAGCGCCAGGCGGTGACCGAAGCCTTTATCCGCTCGGCCCGCCAGCACGCCTGCGATCATCTGCCGTTTGTGCGCGACGCGGCACGCCCTGGCGCTGCCGGCGCCAAAGCGTTGACGGCCGACGTATAAACGTGCCGGGTGGCCCGCCCGCTTAGCCGAGCCGTTTCGGCGCCACCCAGCGGCGATGCACCCACAGCGAAGCGACGATCACCGCCCCGCCGATGATAAAGCTCGGCCAATGCGGTTGCTGTTGCCAGATGGCCAGGTTGACCAACAAACCGGCCGGCACATGCATGTTGTTCATGATGCCGAGCGTGCCGGCATCCACCTGCGTCGCGCCATAGTTCCACATGAAGTAGCCCAGCCCCGATGCCACCACGCCCAGCCAGATCAGCACGCCCCACTGCAGATTGGTGGTCGGCAGTTGCTGCGGATTGCCCCACAGGAACCAGGCCACCACCGCCACCACCGCCGCCCCCAGGTAGAACCAGGAAAAGGCGGTGTGCTGCGGCAAGGGGTGCACTTCCATCAGGCGCTTATAGCCGACCATGCCGATGGCGAAGCTGATATTCGCCGCCTGCACCAACAGCAGCCCCCACCAAAAGTGTTCGCTCAGCTGGTGATAGCGGATGATCGCCGCGCCCAGCACCGCCAGCAGCGCGCTGAATACGTAGCCCCACCGCAGACGCCGGCCGCTCAGCAAATCGTAGATCAAGGTGATGTACAGCGGCGTCAGCACGGTGAACAGCAGGAATTCGGGCACCGTCAGGTAGAGATAGGCGCGGAAGCTGAACAGGTACATGATGCCCAGTTGGAAGGCGCCCACCAGCATATACAGCAGGATCACCCTGGGCTTGATATTGCGCCAGCGCAGAAACGGCAGGAACACCAACGCCGCCAGCCCGATGCGCACCAGCGCCGAGAACCCGCTGTCGACCTGGCCCGCCAGGTACTCGCCAATCAGGCTGAAAGAAAACGCCCACAGGATGGTGGTTATAACCAAAAGCAGCACGATGGGTTCACCCTAAAAAGACCGAAAGGGCGATTGTAACGGAAGATGCGCGCCGCGTTGGCGAAAAGGCGGTTTACATCTGAACAAAAGACAAACTACCGGCAAAATTTCACCGTTGGGTTAGGCTTAATAAAAAGGCGAGGTAACCATTATGAAAACTTCTCACATCCTGTTTGTTCTGCTGTGGCTGCCCGGCCTTGCTGCGGCGGCCAACGGCGTAACCGACCTGCGCTCACAGCAGCAGTTGCTCAACCAAAACAGCCAACAGGCTCAGCAACAGCGCCTGTTGAACAATCGGCAGATGGATCAACGCCGCCTGCAGCAGCAACGGCAGTTCGACAATCAACGGCAGCAGCTGTTGCAAACCACGCCGAACGGCGGGCAGCTGCTGCCCAACGGCAACCAGCCGCGCGATCCGTTCAATCGCACCGCGCCGGCGGTGCCGCAGGCGCCGATGCCGGCTACGCCCGCACGCCCATAACGGTGAGGATCAGCGGCGTAGTGATCGCCGCCAGCACGGTGGACATCACCAGGCTGGTGGCGGCCGGGCCGGTGAGCGTATTGAACTGGCGCGACATCAGGTAGACGTTCACCCCCACCGCCATCGAGCCCAGCAGCACCACAACGCGGGTTTCCATCGGCGGCAGATCCATCATCCAGGCCAGCAGCCAAATCACTAATGGCTGCACCAGCAGTTTCAGCACGCAGATGGCGCTGCTCAGCCGCCAGCCTTCGCCGATGCGGTACTCCGCCAGCCCCATGCCAAGCACCACCAGCGACAGCGGCGCCGCCACCTGGCCGAGCATGCTGATCGGCCGATCGACGAAGGTCGGCAGCGGCAGGCCGGTCAGGCTGAACAGGGTGCCGGACAGAATGCCGACGATCAGCGGATTGGTCAGCACGCTGCGCGCGGTTTTAACGAAACCGCTCAGCGTCGGCGAGCCGTTGCGCGCCCATTCGATCGACACCGTCACCAGCGTCCACAGGATCAGGCCGTTGAACACCAGCACCAGCGCCACCGACGGGATCGCCGCCTCCCCCAGCATTACGCCGGCGATCGGCAAGCCGAGCATCACGTTATTGGAGAAAATGCCGCCCAGCGCAAACACCGATCCGGCGACGCCATCCAGCCGAAAGAGGTGCCGGGCGACGAGACGGCCGAGCACGAACACGATCAGGCAACTGCCGAAAAACGCGATCAGCAGCCGGGCGTCGACCGCCGGGCGCTGCGAGAAGTCGCACATCATGCGAAACAGCATGGCGGGCAAGGCGAGGGAAAACACGAAGCGCGTCAGGCCATCGGTGATGCCGGCAGGCCATTTCCCCCAGCGAATCAGCCCATAACCCAACGCGATCAGCACAAACAGCGGTAAAGACAGCACGATCTGGTGCCACAGTGACATCATAAAGCCAGGCATCGCATTCCTTCCGGTGGTGCGGCGGCAAGGCTTGTCGTCGCGGGATTCATCGGCGCCGGATTAAAAATCCGGGCCGATTAAATCTATCCGGTCGGTGCAAATGCAGTCAACGCCCCAGTCGAGCAGCAGGCGCGCGCGATCCGGCTGGTTGACGGTATACACCAGAATGCGCAGCCCGGCGTCTTTCAACGCTTTTACCCGCTCGGCGGTCAGCGCTTTGTGATCGATATGCAGCGAGACGCAATCCAGGCGTTCGGTCAGCTCGCGCCAGTTGTCGTCCCAGTCCTCCAGCAGCAGGCCGCGCGGCAAATCCGGCACGGTGCGCTGCGCCGCCGCCAGCGCGTCCACCGAGAAGGAAGAAAGCAGCGGATCGGTCTGCCCTTGCCACAGCAGCCGCGCCGCCAGCGCCACCACCCGGCCGGTTTCATCGTCGCTGCCGGTGGTCGGCTTGATCTCGATATTGGCCATCAGACCGTGTTCCTGGCAGCGTTCTGCCACCTCCGACAGCAGCGGCAGCCGCTCGCCCTTGAAGGCCGAGCTGTACCAGTTGCCGGCGTCCAGCTGCACCAGTTTGTCCCACGGCAGCTCGCCCGCCACGCCCCAGCCGTTGCTGGTGCGATCCAGCGTGTCGTCGTGCAGCAGGAAAATTTGCCCGTCCTGCGCCAGCTTGGCATCGAACTCGATCATCTTGTGGCCGTGGCGCGCGCCGACGTCGATCGCCGCCAGGGTGTTTTCCGGCGCCAGAGAACCGCCGCCGCGGTGGGCGACAATATGAGGGTAAGGCCAGTGTCTGGTCATCAATCCATCCGTAATCCGCTGTCGGTGTCAAAGAAGTGCAGCGCCTGAGCAGGCAGCTGCAAATATAGCGTACTGCCCGCCGCCGGCAAGGTTTCATGCGACAGCCGCACGATCACCCCGTGGCCGCCCCACTGGCCGTGCGCCAGATTATCGGCCCCCAGCAGCTCCAGCGTCTGCAGCTGCAGCGGCACGCCCTGGCCTTGCGCCACCAACTGAATATGCTCCGGCCGAATGCCCAACGTCAACGGCCGCCCCGCCCACTGCGGTTTGGCCACCGGCAACGGCAGCGCCATGCCGTCCGCCAGCAGCAGCTGGCCGCCGTCGGCGCTCAGGGTGCCTGGCAGCAGATTCATCGCCGGCGATCCGATAAAGCCGGCGACGAACAGCGAAGCCGGCCGCTGATACACCTCGCTCGGGGTGCCGATCTGCTCCGCCACGCCCTTGTTCATTACGATCACCCGCTGCGCCAGCGTCATCGCCTCCACCTGATCGTGGGTCACGTACAGGCTGGTGGTTTTCAGACGGCGGTGCAGCTGTTGCAGCTCCAGGCGCATCTGCACCCGCAGCTTGGCGTCCAGGTTGGACAGCGGCTCATCGAACAGGAATACCGCCGGTTCGCGCACGATGGCGCGCCCCATCGCCACGCGCTGGCGCTGGCCGCCGGAAAGCTCGCGCGGTTTGCGTTTGAGCAGCGGCTCCAGCTCCAGGATGCGTGCCGCTTCTTCCACCCGCTGGCGGATATGATCCTTGCCGAAACCGCGGATCTTGAGGCCGTAGGCCATGTTGTCGTACACGCTCATGTGCGGATAGAGCGCGTAGTTCTGGAACACCATCGCGATGCCGCGATCCTTGGGTTCCAGATCGGTCACGCGCCGGGTATCGATATAGATATCGCCGCTGGTGGTGCGTTCCAGCCCGGCCACCATCCGCAGCAGCGTGGATTTGCCGCAGCCGGACGGGCCGACCATCACGATGAATTCGCCGTCCGCCACGTCGAGGTCGATCTGTTTGATCACCGGCGTTTTACCGTCGTAAGACTTGGTGACCGCCTGTAGTTTTAATCCTGCCATCGTCGTTATTTCTCGCTATCAACCAGACCGCGCACAAACCAGCGCTGCATCAGAAGCACCACCGCCAGCGGTGGCAATAAAGTCAGAATCATCGCCGCCATCACCTGGTTCCACTGGGTCGGCGCGCCGGAGGTGGAGATCATGCTCTTGATGCCCGCCACCGCGGTGCCCATCGAGGCGTCGCTGGTGATCAGGATCGGCCACAGGTATTGGTTCCAGCCGTAGATAAAGGTGATGACGAACAGCGCCGCCAGATTGGTTTTCGACAGCGGCAGCACGATGTCCCAGAAGAAACGCATCGGCCCGGCGCCGTCGATACGCGCCGCCTCCAGCAGCTCATCCGGCAGCGTCATGAAGAACTGGCGCAGCAGGAAGGTCGCGGTGGCCGAGGCCATCAGCGGCAGCGTCAGGCCGGTGTAGCTGTCCAGCAGGTTGAGGTTGGAGATCACCTCCACCGTCGGGAAGATACGCACCTCCACCGGCAGCATCAGGGTGAGGAAAATCAGCCAGAAGAACAGGCTGCGCAGCGGGAAGCGGAAGTACACGATGGCGTAAGCCGACAGCACCGACACCGCGATCTTGCCGAAGGTGATCGCCAGCGCCATGATCACGCTGTTCAGCAGCAGCAGCGAGAACGGCACCTTGAGGTTGCCCACGCCGCCCTGCCAGATATTGCGGATGTTCTCCCACAGGTGGCCGCCGGGCACCAGCGTCATCGGCACCTGAAACACCTGCTTGTCGTCCAGCGTGGCGGCGACAAAGGCCACGTACAGCGGGAACAGCACCACCAGCACGCCGATAATCAGCATCACATGGCTGAAGATATCCAGCCCGCGTCGATTCTCAATCATTGATAGCGCACCTTACGTTCAACGAAGCGGAACTGGATCACCGTCAGGCCGATCACCAGCAGCATCAGGATCACCGACTGCGCGGCGGAGCTGGAGAGATCCAATCCGGCGAAGCCTTCGCGGTAGATCTTGTAGATCAACGTGGTGGTGGACTGCACCGGCCCGCCGCCTGTGGCGGCGTCGATCACCGGGAAGGTATCGAAGAAGGCGTACACCAGATTGACCACCAGCAGGAAGAAGCTCACCGGCGCGATCAGCGGCAGCACCAGATGGAAGAAACGCCGTATCGGGCCGGCGCCGTCGATGGCCGCCGCCTCCACCAGCGAGCGCGGGATCGACTGCAGCGCCGCGAGGAAAAACAGGAAGTTATAGCTTATCTGCTGCCATACCGAGGCCAGCACCACCAGGAACATCGCCTGGCCGCTGTTTTGCGCATGGTTCCAGTTATAGCCCAGCCCGTTGAGGAAATGGGTGATCAACCCCAGGCCGGGGTTGAACAGAAAGATCCACAATACCGCCGCCACCGCCGGCGCCACCGCATAGGGCAGGATCATCAGCGTGCGATAGAGGCGGCTGCCGCGCAGCACGTAGTCCACCAGCGCGGCGAAGAACAGCGAAACCGCCAGCCCGATGCCCGCCACCAGGAAGCTGAAGATCAGCGTGGTGTAGAACGAGTCGAGGTAGTAAGGATCCTGAAACAGCTGCTTAAAGTTATCCAGCCCGACAAACTGGCTGGACAGGCCGAACGGATCGAGACTCTGCACCGAATACCACAGCGCCTCGCCGGCGGGCCATAAAAAGAAGACGGCGGTAATCAGCAGCTGCGGCAGCACCAACGCATAGGGCAACCAGCTGCAGCCGAAACCGGGACGGGAAGATGACATAGCAGTTAAACCATTAATCGGGTACGGAAGGATCGGCGTGAAGACGCAAGCCCGGTCTGCCGGGCCCGCGACGCAGGGTTACTTGGTCGATGCTTCGAAACGGCGCAGCAGCACGTCACCGCGCTGCACGGCGGCGTCCAACGCCTGCTGAGGCGTTTTCTTGCCGGTCCATACGCCTTCCAGCTCCTCATCCACCACGCTGCGGATCTGCGGCATGTTGCCGAGGCGCAGGCCCTTGGTGAACGGCAACGGCGGCTTGTTCAGCATCTGGCGAGTGGCGACGTCGGCCCCCGGGTTCTTGTCGTAGAAGCCCTGCTGCTTGGTCAGATCGTAAGCCGCGGTGGTGATCGGCAGATAGCCGGTCTTCTGGTGCCATTCGGCGGCGATTTCCGGCTGCGCCAGGTACTGCAGGAACTCGGCCACGCCCTTGTAGGTGGCGGCGTCTTTGCCGTTCATCACCCACAGGCTGGCCCCGCCGATGATGGCGTTCTGCGGCGCGTTTTTCGCATCGGCGTCGTACGGCATCATGCCGACACCGTAGTTGAATTTGGCGTAGTGCTTGATGTCCGCCAGCGAACCGGATGACGCGGTGGTGATGGCGCAGTCGCCGTTATAAAACTTCTCGGTGGATTCGTCTTTGCGGCCGAAGTAGGTGAAATCGCCCTTCTTGTTCATCGCTTCAAGCAGCGCGATATGCTTGACCTGCAGCGGCTTGTTGAACTCCAGCTTGGCGTTGGTGCCGCCGAAACCGTTGTTTTCGCTGGCGAACGGCACGCCGTGCCAGGCGCTGAAGTTCTCCAGCTGGATCCAGCCCTGCCAGCCGCTGGCGTAGCCGCACTTCATGCCGGCCTCACGCAGTTTGGCGGTATCCGCCGCCAGCTCTTGCCAGGTTTTCGGCGGCTGATCCGGGTTCAGGCCGGCCTTCTTGAAGGCGTCTTTATTGTAGTACAGCACCGGCGTGGAGCTGTTGAACGGCTGCGATAGCAGATGGCCGCTCTTGTTGTCGGTGTAATAGCCGGCTACCGTCGGCACGAACACCGACTCGTCGAAGTTGATGCCGGCCTCTTTAAACACTTCATAGACCGGTTTGATGGCCTTGCTGGCCATCATGGTGGCGGTGCCCACCTCGTAAACCTGCAGGATCGCCGGCGCCTTGCCGGAGCGGTAAGCGGCGATGCCCGCCGCCAGGCTCTGTTCGTAGTTGCCTTTGTAAACCGGCACAATCTTGACGTCGCTGTGCGACTGGTTGAAGCGATCCGCCAGGGAGTCCACTTCCTTACCCAGTTCGCCTTCCATCGAATGCCAGAACGGGATCTCGGTCGCCGCCAGCGCCTGAGTGCTGACCGCCAGGGTCAATGCGACGCACAGCGTGGTTTTGCGAATAGCGTAGGTGAGCATGCCTAACTCCTGAAAAAAGCTGGTGTAAAAGCGCGTGAGCGAAAAGAATCAGTTTTTTGTTCGGAAGCTAACATGCCATGCGCGGATGACAGAAAAATAACTAAAAAGTGACAGCCATGTGACAGGAGAGTGAAGTGAAGATGGCAGTTTGATGTCGGCGGCGGGCATGGTCTCCGCCGCCGCGGGGATTACAGCGAACGGCGCAGGCGCGCCACCGCTTCCTGCATTTGTTGCTCGGTGGCGGTGGCGAACGACAGGCGGAAGGTCGAACGATCCGGGTTGTCGGAGAAGAAGTATTCCCCCGGCACGAACACCACGCCCTGCTGCAGCGTGGTATTCAGCCATTCGGTGGCGTTGAACGGCTGGCGGAAACGCGCCCACAGGAACATGCCGCCCTTCGGCTTATCGAAGGTGATGTAGTCGCCCAGCTCCTGCTCCACCAATCCGGCCAGGATCTCGCCCTTCTGTTTGTAGGCGGCGCGGATCTTGTCGATCTGCGCCGGCAGGCGATCCAGGCCGAGGTAGCATTCGACGATGCTCTGCGACAGCGCGCTGGCGTGCAGATCCGCCGCCTGCTTGATGATCGCCACTTTATGCAGCAGGAACGGCGGCAGGATCGCCCAGCCCAACCGCAGACCCGGCGCCAGGATCTTGGAGAAGGTCGAGGTATAAATGATGTGGTCGGTGTTGCCCAGCACCCGCTGCGACACCTGATGCAGCGTCGGGTGGCGCTCTTCGGTGAAACGCAGCTCGCCGTACGGATCGTCTTCGATGATCAGGAAATTATGTTCGGCGGCCAGCTTCACCAGCAGTTCGCGGCGCGCGGCGCTCAGGGTGATGCCGCTGGGGTTGCCGAAGTTCGGCACCACGTACACGCCCTTGATGCGCTGGGTTTTCAGCAGCTCGGCCAGCTCTTCCACCACCATACCGTCGCAGTCTGACGAGACCGACATGATGTTGGCTTCCGCCAGCTCCAGCGTTTGCAGCGCCGCCAGGTAGGTCGGGCGCTCCACCACGAACACGTCGCCGGGGTTGACGATGGCGCGCATCACCAAATCCAATGCCTGCTGCGAGCCGGCGGTGACCATCACCTCTTCCGCGCGCGCGGTGACGCCGCGCTCGGCGCACAGCGCGCAAATGCGCTCACGCAGCAGCGGGCTGCCCTCGGTCAGGCCATACTGGAACGCGCTTTTCGGCTGTTCGGTGATCGCCTGCTGGGTGGCGATGCTCAATCCTTCGAAATCGAACAGCGCATCAGAGGGGATGCCGCCCGCCAGCGAAATGACGTGTTCCATCTTGCTGTGTTTAAGCAATTCACGGATGGCCGAACTTTTTACGTTAACGATGCGCTGCGCGAGTAACCCTTCTGTCTTCATTTCTTCTTCTCGTACCTGATTATTTTAATTCGTAGGGGGGCGGATTAACCGCCCAGATACGCCGACCTCACTGCTTCGTTGGCTAACAATGCAGCCCCCGTATCTTCCAACACCACGCGGCCGTTTTCCAGCACATAACCGCGGTCCGCCAATTTCAGCGCCTGATTGGCGTTTTGCTCCACCAGGAAGATGGTCATGCCCTCTTCCCGCAGCTGCTGAATGATGTCGAAGATCTGCTGGATGATGATCGGCGCCAGCCCGAGCGAGGGCTCGTCGAGCAGCAGCAGCTTCGGCTGGCTCATCAGCGCGCGGCCGATGGCCAACATCTGCTGTTCGCCGCCGGACATGGTGCCGGCGCGCTGGCTTCGGCGCTCCAGCAGGCGCGGGAACAGAGTGAACACCCGTTCGATGCGCTGTTGATACTGCCGGCGATCGGCGAAGAAGCCGCCCATCGCCAGGTTTTCTTCCACCGTCATGCGCGAGAAGACGCGCCGCCCTTCCGGCACGATCGCCACCGCTTCGCGCATGATGCGCGAGGTTTGCCACTGGGTGATGTCCTGATCCTGAAAGACGATGCTGCCTTCGCTGGCGCGCGGCTCACCGCACAGAGTGCCGAGCAGCGTGGTTTTACCGGCGCCGTTGGCGCCGATTAACGTCACGATTTCGCCCTGGCTTATCGTGAGACTGACCTGATGCAGCGCCTGAATTTTGCCGTAATGGGCGGATACCTGATTGAATGACAACATATTATTCTTCGCCCAAATAAGCCCGGATCACGTCCGGGTTGTTGCGGATCTCCGCCGGTGTGCCCTGCGCCAGCGGCGTGCCCTGATTCACCACATAAATGCGGTCGGAGATGCCCATCACCAGCTTCATGTCGTGCTCGATCAGCAGCACCGATACCTTATGCCGATCGCGCAGCTCGACGATCAGGTGGTCCAGCTCGTCGGTCTCTTTCGGGTTGAGGCCGGCGGCCGGTTCGTCCAGCATCAGCAGCTCCGGCCGGGTCACCATGCAGCGGGCGATCTCCAGCCGCCGCTGCTGCCCGTAGGCCAGGTTGCCCGCAGAACGGTTGGCCATCTCCAGCAGGCCGACGCGCTCCAGCCACTCCGCCGCGTGCGTCAGCGCCTCGGCTTCGGCGCGGCGGAAGGCCGGGGTTTTCAGCAACCCGGCAAACACGCCGCTTTTCAGGTGCTGATGCTGCGCCACCAGCAGGTTCTCGATCACCGTCATTTCACGGAACAGCCGCACGTGCTGGAAGGTGCGCACCACGCCCATGCGGGCGATGGCCTGCCCCGCCAGCCCTTCCAGGTGGCGATCGCGCAATTTGATGGTGCCGCCGGTCGGGCGGTAAAAACCGGTCAGGCAGTTGAACACCGTGGTCTTACCGGCGCCGTTGGGGCCGATCAGCGACACGATTTCGCCTTCGTTCAGCGTCAACGCCACGTTGTTGACCGCCAGCAGCCCGCCGAAACGCATCGACAGGCCCTCCACCTGCAGTAAAGGTTGAACGCTCATGCCTGCTCCCCCTTGCCCGCCTGAATGTCCGCCGCCTGCAGCTTCAGCTGCGGCCGTTTCATCGGCAGCAGCCCCTGCGGCCGCCAAATCATCATCAACACCATCAGCGCACCCAGCAGCAACATGCTGTATTCATTCAGATCGCGCATCAGTTCGCGCGACACCACCAGCAGGATCGCCGCCAGAATGACCGCGAACTGCGAGCCCATGCCCCCCAGTACGACGATCGCCAACACGAAGGCCGATTCGACGAAGGTGAAAGATTCCGGGCTGACGAAGCCCTGGCGCGCGGCGAACAGCGTGCCGGCAAACCCGGCGAAAGCGGCGCTGATGGTAAAGGCGGTCAGCTTGATGCGCGTCGGGCTGAGGCCCAGCGAGCGGCAGGCGATCTCGTCTTCGCGCAGCGCTTCCCAGGCGCGCCCCAGCGGCATGCGCAGCAGGCGGTTGATGACGAACAGCGTCAGCACCACCAGCAGCAGCGCCACCAGATACAGGAATATGATGCGATCGCTCGGATCGTATTTCAGGCCGAAGAAGTTATGGAAGGTATCCCAACCGCCGTCGCGCACGCTGCGGTTGAACTCCAGGCCGAAAAAGGTCGGTTTCGGGATCTGGCTGATGCCGTTCGGCCCGCCGGTGATCTCGGTATTGTTCAGTAGCAGGATGCGCACGATCTCACCGAAGCCGAGCGTCACGATCGCCAGATAGTCGCCGCGCAGCCGCAGCACCGGGAAACCGAGCAGGAAGCCGAAGGCGGCGGTGACGATGCCCGCCAGCGGCAGGCTCTCCCAGAAGCCGAGGCCGTAATAGTGATTCAGCAGCGCGTAGGTGTAAGCGCCGATGGCGTAGAAACCACCGTAGCCGAGCACCAGCAAGCCGGACAAGCCCACCACCACGTTGAGGCCGAGGCCCAGCATCACGTAGATCAGCGTCAGGGTGGCGATATCCACCGTGCCGCGCGATACCAGGAACGGCCAGGCGACCGCCGCGACGATGAGCAGAGCCGCCAGCAGCTTTTGCCGCGGCGTGGTGCCGTCGAAGCTCGGCAGCACGAACGCCGGGCCGGAGACTTTTTTCAATCCCTGCTGCAGCAGCGGGCGCAACAGCTGGAAGAAAAAGACGATGACGCAGCCGATGCCGATCCACATCCAGCGCACTTCCGCCGCGCCGTGCACCACCAGCTTGGTGCCGTCCAGGCTAAGCTGCATGCCCATCAGGAACGACGCCATCACGAACAGCACCGCCGTGGCGATCAGCGCATTGAGCAGATTGAGTTTCATACTTTCTCAACCTCCGGACGCCCGAGGATGCCGGTCGGCATGATCAGCAGCACCACGATCAGCAACGCGAACGACACCACGTCTTTGTATTCGGTGCTCAGGTAGGCGGAGGTCAGCGCTTCCGCCACGCCCAGCACCAGGCCGCCGATCATCGCGCCGGGAATGCTGCCGATGCCGCCCAGGACCGCGGCGGTGAAGGCTTTCATGCCGGCCATAAACCCGATGTAAGGGTTGATGACGCCGTAGAACTGGCCGAGCAACACCCCGGCCACCGCCGCCATCACCGCCCCGATGACGAAGGTCAGCGAGATCACCCGGTCAGTGTTGATGCCCAGCAGGCTGGCCATCTTCAGGTCTTCCGCACAGGCGCGGCAGGCGCGGCCCATGCGCGAATAGCGGATAAACAGCGTCAGCGCCAGCATCGCCAGGAAGGTCACGAGCCAGATGGTCAGCTGCATGGTGCTGATGGTGGCAGCGAAGCCGTTGCTTTCCCCCAGCACCCACTGGCCGGTCACCAGGCTGGGCAGCGCCAGATCGCGTGAGCCCTGCGTCAGGCTGACGTAGTTTTGCAGGAATATCGACATGCCGATGGCCGAGATCAGCGCAATCAGGCGCTTGGAGTTGCGCACCGGCTTGTAGGCCACCCGCTCGATGCTCCAGCCGTAGGCGCTGGCGATGACGATCGAGACCAGAAACGCGGCACCGATCAGCAACCAGCCGACGTCGATGCCGAGCATCATCAGGGCGGCGATAACGATAAAGGAGACATAGCTGCCGATCATGTACACCTCGCCGTGGGCGAAGTTGATCATGCCGATGATACCGTAAACCATGGTGTAACCGATGGCGATCAATGCATAGGTGCTGCCCAACGTTAAGCCGTTGAACATCTGCTGCAGAAAATAGAGGAGTTGCTCTGACATACTCTGAACCCTTGGCTGCGAAACCCGCCGGCGGAGAACCGGCGGGTAAAGGGAGACGGGGCCGGCAAGCCGACCGCCGGGCGCAGCGAGCCGCGCCCCACCCTAATCATTATGGCTTATTTGATCGGTGTGGACGTGCCGTTGGCATGCCACTCGAACACGCCGAACTCGAAGCCTTTCAGATCGCCCTTGTCATCCCAGCTCAGCGGCCCCATCACGGTCTCCACCGGCTTGCCGGTTTTCAGATCCTTGACGATGTCCGCCGGCTCCTGGCTGCCGCTGCGCTCCATGCCGGTGGTCAGCGACTGCAGCGCGGCATAGGTGGTCCAGACGAACGGGCCGGTCGGATCCAGCTTCTTGGCTTTCAACGCATCGACGATCGGCTGGTTGGCAGGCACCTGATCGTAGCGCTTCGGCAGCGTCACCAGCATGCCTTCCGAAGCGGCCCCGGCGATGTTGGACAGCGAGGAGTTGCCCACGCCTTCCGGCCCCATGAAGCGGGTGGTCAACCCGGCCTGCTTGGCCTGGCGCAGGATCTGGCCCATTTCCGGGTAGTAACCGCCGAAATACACGAAGTCGATATTCTCTTTCTTCAGGCGCGCCACCAGGGTGGAGAAGTCTTTGTCGCCGGCGGTGATGCCTTCGAACATCGCCACTTCGGTGCCCTGTTTTTTCAGGCTGTCGCGCACCGAGCGCGCCAGGCCTTCGCCATATTGCTGCTTGTCGTGCACCACGGCGATGCGCTTCGGCTTGATGTCGCTGAGGATGTATTTGGCGGCGGTCGGGCCCTGATCCGAGTCCAGGCCGGTGGTGCGCATGATCATCTTGTAGCCGCGGGTGGTCAGATCGGCGTTGGTGGCCGCCGGGGTAATCATGATCACGCCTTCGTCTTCATAAATATCGGACGCCGGCTGGGTGGAAGAGGAGCACAGGTGGCCGATCACGTAGCGAATGCCGTCGTTGATCACCTTATTGGCGACCGCAACCGCCTGTTTCGGGTCGCAGGCGTCGTCGTATTCCACGCCGACCAGTTTGTCGCCCTTGATGCCGCCCTTGGCGTTGATGTCGGCAATCGCCTGGCGCGCGCCGGTAAACTCCATGTCGCCATACTGCGCGACCGGGCCGGACATCGCCCCGACGATCGCCACCTTGATGTCTTTCGCCATGGCCGCCTGGCTCATGGCCATCGCAATACAACCCGCCAGCAGTGCCTTACCTGTTGTTAATTTCATCCGCAAATCCCCATCTGTCGTTGTGAACGTACCTGTTGTGTTTGCCTGCACCGGATCGTTATTGACCGCTTTTGTTATAAGTAATAATGATTTAGGCGCTTTGTCGGCATTATTTTCTAATAAGACTTTATTTTTCATGCCATTAAACAGGAATTTTCTTCTGCAAATCAACTTCATCAGGCAGAAACAAGCGGTGTAAACAGGATAAAATTCGAATTAAATCTGCGCTCTTTACCTTGAGGCGTAGTGCGTTGTGCTGGTTAACAATCCGTTTACTAACTATTTACTCGGAAAATGCCCCGTGCAAAAAACATATTGCACAGTAATCGTACAGAAAAACTTACACAACGCTCTGCACAAGATCTATTACACTGTCGGCATCATTTAGCTGCGCGGAAATTCTGCATGAAACTGACCATCGAGCGCCTGACCGCGCTGTCCCCGCAAGACCTTATCGACCTCGGCAAAATTTGGCCGCACCAGCAGCCGGAACAGTGGCAGAGCTGGCTGAGCGACGGCAAGGCGCTGTTCGCCGCCCGCTTCAACGAGCGGCTGCTGGGGGCGGTGAAAATCGCGCTGCAGGACGACCGCGCCGAGCTGCAGGACCTGCTGGTACGCGAAGTGACGCGCCGCCGCGGCGTCGGTCTTTACCTGGTACAGGATGCGCAGCGTCAGCTGCCGCAGATCGCCCACTGGCAGCTGTCGACCGCCGGCCTGGCGCCGCGCGAACGCGGGGAAGTCGATAACTTCATGCGCGCCTGCGGCTTCGCACCGCAGGGCGATCTCTGGCAAAAATGAAACGCCGGCTGGCGGCGCTGATCTTGATTGCGCTGGGGCTGGCGGCCGCGCTCCTCGGGCGCCAGCAGGCGCTGCGCCTGGCCTCAGGCTGGGATCAGCAGGTTTATATCTGGCAGCGGGTCTGGACGCCGCAGCACGCCGATGCGCTGGCGCGCAGCCGCGATCTGTTCGGTGGGCTGCGCGTGCTGGCGCTGCAGGTGCATCCGCGCGAGGGCTGGCGGGAGATCCCAGCCGATCTCAGCCTGCTGAAGCAGGACGGCCGCCCGCTCTGGCTGGTGGCGCGCCTCGACGGCCAGCTGCCACAGCTGGACCAAGAAGCCATTATCCAGCGTCTGCTGGCGCTCACCCAACGCTGGCAGGCGGCCGGGCTGCCCGTCACCGGCGTCGAGATCGATCATGACGCCGCCACCGCCCGCCTGCCGGACTACCAACGCTTTCTGCAGCAACTGCGCCAACGGCTGCCCGCCGCTTTGCAGCTCGGCATCACCGCCCTGCCGGCCTGGATCGGCTCACCCGCTCTGCCCGGCGTACTGCAACAGGCCGACAGCTCCGTCCTGCAGGTGCACGCGGTGCTCTCGCCGCAGCAGGGGCTGTTTGACGGCTCCTTGGCGCTGCGCTGGGTGCGGCAGTACGCCTCCGTCACACCGAAGCCGTTTCGCGTCGCGCTGCCGGCCTACGGCATGGCGCTGCTGGGGTTTGATGCGCAGGGCGCGCAGGTGGAGAGCGAGTCCTCGCTGCGCGTGGCGGGCAACGGCCGCGAGCTGACGGTCGCGCCGCAGCAGATCGCCGATTTTCTGCAGACGCTGGCGCAGCAAACGCCGCCCCGGCTGCGCGGCATTATCTGGTTCCGCTTGCCGCTGGCGGACGATCGGCGCGCCTGGTCGCTCGCCACGCTGCGAGCGGTGATCGAACGGCAGCCGCTGAACGTCGACTGGCAGATAAAATTTAGGCCTCAGCCACAGCAAAACGGGCTGTATGATCTGATAATTCATAACAACGGGCCGGTGGACGCCCCGCTGCCGCAAGAGGTGGCCATCCGCGCCGACGACTGCCTGGCGGCGGATGCGGTCGGCAACTACCGGCTGGAATCCGCACCGCAGCGGCAACGCTTTATTCGCATCAGCGGCGATCAGCTGCGCGCCGGGCAATCCCGGCCGCTGGGCTGGCTGCGCTGCCAACAACTGACGCCAGGAGGCACCCTTGTCACACCTTGATACGCGCGCGGCACGGAACACCCGCCGCCTTCTTCCGCTGGCCATGCTGATCGGCGCCGCGCTGCCGCTGAGCGGCTATGCCTGCGGCCCGGATTTCCCTAACCGGCTGCTGATCGACCGCAACGGCACCCTGCTGTATATGCCGGAGGGCAATTTCGCCTTCGAAGCCGGCCGACTGGTGCCGGCGGATAAACAGCTACCGCGCTGGCAAGCCCCGCCGCCGATGCCGCCGAAACCGATGCCGCAGTCGCCGGAAACGGTGGCGATCGGCAAAATGCGCGCCGCCAAAACGGTGGAAGAGGCTGACGCCGTCAATACTCAGGGATTGTCCAACGCCGCACGCCTTTATCAACTGGGCGCCGTCGCTTTCGCCAGCCACGATCCGCGCGCCACAGACTATTTCCAGCAGGTGCTGAAGCTCCCGGCCGCCGAACAGGGCGACTGGGGGCTGCGGGCGCAGTATTCACTTGGGCGGGTGTTGATGGCTGACCACGGTACGCCGGTGAATGAATCGGGTGAAGCGGCCCCCGCCGCCGAGCATCCACCTAAAGCCGAACTTGAACAGGCGCTGGCGGCGTTCCAGCAGGTGATCGATCGGGTGAAAAGCGGCGCCGCCGATCCCGACCAGCTGGCGCTAAGCAGCCTCGGGCAGCAGGCGCGCATCCACCTGTGGCTGGGTGACGTCGCCCCCGCTGCCCACCTGTACGCACAGCAGGCGGCGCAGGGCGATCCGAGCGGCGGGCAGTCGCTGCAGTACGTCTCCAGCTACCTGGTCAATCCCGACCATCTGGAAACGCTGAAGCAGGTGATCGGCGATCCGTTGATCCAGCAGCTGGTGACCATTGAGCTGTTCGCCCGCAGCGGCAACCTGCAAATGGCGGATACCGACGGCAACGGCCGCTCTGCCCAGATCATCAGCCAGATCCTGACGCTGCTGGACGGCACGGTGAAAAGCGGCTTCGCCGGCAGCGATCGGCTGGCGGCATTGGCCTACCGTTCCGGGCAGTACCCGATGGCGGCGAGCCTGCTGAAAAACGCCGGCGACAGCGGCCTGGCGTGGTGGCTGCGCGCCAAAATGGCGCTGCGCGACGGCGACGTGAAAGCCGCCACCGCCGCCTACGCCAAGGCGGCAAGCGCGTTCCCCGCCGACGAAAGCTGGGGCGAACAGCGCAACGCCGACTTCGTCGCGGAAACCATCGTCCCCGAGTGCCGGGTGGCCGGCGAACAGGCTATCCTGGCGCTGAACCGCGGCGACTATCTGCAGGCGATGGACCTGCTGTATCGCGGCAAGGCGATCTACTGGGCCGACGTGGCCGACGTGGCGGAGCGCGTGCTGACCGTCGATGAGTTGAAAGGCTTTGTCGATAAGTACGCCCCGGCGCCGACGACGCCGCTCAAGCCGGTTAACCCGGACGACTACGGTGGTGGCCAGCAAATCACGCCGGAAGTGCAGCTGCGCGAACTGCTGGCGCGGCGCTTGATGCGCGCCGGGCGGGCCGCGGAAGCGCAGGCCTATTTCGATATCCCTAACTACCGGCAAGCGGCGCAGCAGTACGCCGATGAGCTGAAGGCCGCCAAGGACAAGTCCGCCGCGCCGCTGGCACGCGCGCAAGCTTACTATCGCGCGGCCAACCTGCTGCGCGCCCAGGGGCTGGAGTTTACCGGCTATGAGATGACGCCGGACTACGCCATCTATGGCGCCGGCTATTCCTATCTGGGGGATGCGTTCGATACTCGCGAGCTGAAGCACAAAAGCTGGATCGACAGCGCAGAAGCGGCTCGCGCCAAGGCGGCGCTGCCGGCGCAGGACAACCGTTTCCTGCACTATCGCTGGCAGGCAGTGGGGCTGGCGCAACAGGCGGCCGATCTGCTGCCGCCGAAGAGCCAGGCCTATGCCGCCGTGCTGTGTAACGCCGCCAGCTGGGTTATCAAGCGCGACGCCAAGACCGGCCGGGCGCTTTATCAACGCTACATCAACACCGGCACTCGCTACCCGTGGGCGGCGAAATTCGGCTACGACTGCCCGGCGCCGGACTTTACCGCCGTGGCGCCATAACGCCGAATTTCAGGCATGAAAAAGCCCGGCTTGCCGGGCTTTTTTTTCGAATATCGCATCGACTCAGGCTTCGATCGCCATTTTCAATTTCTTCATGGCGTTCTTTTCCAGCTGGCGCACGCGTTCGGCGGAAACGCCGTACTGATCGGCCAGCTCCTGCAGCGTCGACTTGTTGTCGTCGTCGAGCCAGCGGGCGCGGATGATATGCTGGCTGCGCTCGTCCAGACCTTCCAGCGCATAGGCCAGTTTGTCTGCGGCGTTGCTTTCCCAGTTATCTTCCTCAATGCCTTCAGCGAAGTCGGAGCTCTTGTCCTGCAGGTACAGCACCGGCGCCATCGACTGGCCATCGCGGGCCTCGTCGTCCGGAGTCGGATCGAACGTCATGTCCTGCGCCGCCATGCGAGATTCCATCTCGCGCACGTCTTTGCTGGTTACGCCCAGCTCGCGGGCCACCAGTTCCACTTCGTCCTGGTTGAACCAGCCCAAACGCTGTTTGGTTTTGCGCAGGTTAAAGAACAGCTTGCGCTGCGCTTTGGTGGTCGCCACTTTCACGATGCGCCAGTTGCGCAATACGTACTCGTGGATTTCGGCCTTAATCCAATGCACCGCAAAGGAAACCAGACGCACGCCGACTTCAGGGTTGAAGCGGCGAACGGCTTTCATCAGGCCGATATTGCCTTCCTGAATCAGATCCGCCTGTGGCAGACCATAGCCTGAATAGTTGCGGGCAATATGAGCGACAAAGCGCAGGTGAGACAGGATGAGCTGCTTAGCGGCATCCAGATCGCCCTGATAATGCAGCCGTTCAGCCAGCTCCCGCTCTTCCTCTGCCGTCAGCATCGGATAGGCGTTGGCTGCCCGGATATAGGCTTCCAAGCTACCTTGGGGTACTAAGGCTAAAGTTTGCATTTCTTTGGTCATTCAAACCCTCTCTATGAGAATACAAAATCATGCAGGTGATTATTACAGCGGGGAAATGATTGATTCTACGGCAGTTGCTGAAGCAAAAGCGGTTCCACACGCCGGGCACCTTAACATTTGCTGCAATTTTTGACCGTACTCCGCCCTATAAGTTCACCCTTTTTTGCAAGCATTGTTGCTGACAATACGTGACGAAGGTGCAGGCCGATAGGGAATTTGTGCGCTAAGAAGAGAGGTGTGGTGCTGACTTCGCTTGAGGTCACTCTTCTCCCGCAACGCGATCAAAAGCAGCAGGAGAAGAGTATACCAAAAAAATCTTACTGTGGTGTAAATCGGCGTAAATGTTGCACCGTCGCCAGCCAGGCGGCGATCCAACCGATCATCGCGGAGATGATCAGCAGCAGCAGCGCCTCGTCCCAGCCCAGCCCGTGCAGGGTGAAGGTGGTGCCGAACACCTTGGCTACCCCGGCGACTACCGACTCCAGCTGCCACACCAGCGCGCCGGAGAGCACCAGCGACAGCAGCGCGCCGGCAAAGCCGAGCATCGCCCCGCCGTTAAGGAACGGCCGCAGGATAAAACCGTCGGTGGCGCCGATCAGCTTCATCACGTTGATGGTGTCGCGGCGGCTGAAGATGCTCAGACGCACGCTGTTGCCGATCACCAGGAACACCGCCACGATCATCAGCACGCCGATGATCGCCGCGATCTGGCCCGCCAGCCCGGTCAGCGCCGCCAGGCGGGCAAACCAGCTGTCATCCATACGCACTTCTTCCACGCCCTGCACCGCCGCCACGCGATCGCGCAGGGTGTTGAGGGTATCCGAACTCTGGAAGCTCATCTTCGGCGTAACGATCGCCACCGCCGGCAACGGGTTCTCTTCCAGCATGTCCAACGCGCCGCCAAAGCCAGACCAGTTGCGGAACTCGCCGCGCGCTTCTTCACGCGACAGGTAATTCACCTTCTCCACGCCGGCTTCCGCCTTGATGGCGTCGAGCACTTTCAGCGCCGCGTCGTCGTCGAGCGATTTATCCAGGTAGACCGTCAGCTGCGGCGTCGGGTACCACTGGCTGGCCGCGGTGCTGACGTTTTTCCACACGATGTAGCACACGCTCGGCAGCGTCAGGGAGATGGCGATCACCATCACCGTCAACAGCGTCGCCAACGGCTGGCGCAGCATGTCTTTGATGGCGTTCATCCAGGCGTAACGCCACTGCTCGCGCCAGCCGCCGCGCAGCGCCTTGCTCTTGGCGGTTTTTGCGTTATTGGCCATGGTGAGCGCCCCCTTGCATGCGGCCCTGGCTCAGCGTCAGGATGCGGTAATTGCGGCGGGCGATAAGCCCGGTGTCGTGCGTCGCCATTAATACGGTGACGCCGACGCGGTTGAATTCTTCAAACAGGCGCAGAATGCCTTCCGACAGCGCGTCGTCCAGGTTGCCGGTCGGTTCATCCGCCAGCAACACCGCCGGCTTGTTCACCACCGCACGGGCGATGCCCACGCGCTGCTGCTCACCGCCGGACAGTTGAATCGGGAAGTTCTTCGCTTTATCCAGCAAACCGACCTTGTCCAGCGCGGCGGAGACGCGGCGGCGGATGTCTTCGGTACTGGCGCCGGCGATGATCAGCGGCATCGCCACATTGTCATACACCGTGCGATCCAGCAGCAGGTGGTGATCCTGGAAGATCATGCCGATCTGCCGACGCAGGAACGGCACCTCGCGGTTTTTCAAACGACTGATGTCGTGGCCGCCAAACCAGATGTGGCCGGCGCTGGGCCGTTCGATACCACAAATCAGTTTCAGCAGGGTACTTTTCCCCGCGCCGGAATGGCCGGTCAGAAACGCCATTTCCGCCGGTCGCAGATGGAAATCGACCCCCTGCAGCGCTTGCCGTCCGCCCAGATAAGCTTTACTGACCTGTTCAAAGCGAATCATCCGTATTAATCCTCTCGGGCAAAAAGTGCCTCAATAAAATCGTCAGCCTTAAACGGCCGCAAATCTTCGATGCCTTCCCCGACGCCGATATAGCGAATCGGGATACCGAACTGATCGGCGATGGCGAAGATCACCCCGCCCTTGGCGGTACCGTCCAGTTTAGTCAGCGTGATGCCGGTTAAGCCCACGGCCTCATTAAATAATTTCGCCTGGCTGACCGCATTCTGGCCGGTGCTGGCATCGAGCGTCAGCATAACCTCATGGGGGGCCTGGTCGTCCAGTTTTTTCATGACGCGGACGATCTTCTTCAGCTCTTCCATCAGGTGCGATTTGTTCTGCAGACGGCCGGCGGTATCGGCGATCAAGACATCGATGCCGCGCGCCTTGGCGGCCTGCACCGCATCGAAGATCACCGAAGCGGAATCCGCCCCGGTATGCTGCGCCACCACCGGAATGCGGTTGCGTTCGCCCCACACCTGCAGCTGCTCCACCGCCGCGGCGCGGAAAGTATCCCCCGCCGCCAGCATCACCGACTTGCCTTCCGCCTGGAATTGGCGCGCCAGCTTGCCGATGGTGGTGGTTTTACCCACGCCGTTCACGCCGACCATCAGAATGACATACGGGGTTTTCCCGCTGACATCCAGCGGCTGATCGACCTTGGCCAGAATTTCGGACATTTCCTCCTTCAGCTTGCCGTACAGCGCTTCGGCGTCTTTCAGCTGCTTGCGGCTGGCGTGCTGGGTCAGGGAGGTGATGATCTTGCGCGTGGTCTCCACGCCGACATCGGCGATCAGCAGCTGTTCTTCCAACTCGTCGAACAGGTCGTCGTCGATCTTTTTACCGCGGAACAGCCCCATAAAGCCGGAGCCGAGGTTTTGCTTGGTTTTCAGCAGGCTGCGCTTCAGGCGAGCGAAGAAGCCCTCTTTGGTCGGCCGCTCCTGCTCTTGCGCAGCGGCCGGCACCACAGGTTCAAGCGGCGCTTCTTCTTCCGGTTCCGGTTCTGGTTCGACGACCGGCTCGGGCTCAACGGCCGGCTCGGGCTCAACAACCGGCTCGGGCTCGACAACCGGCTCGGGCTCAACGACCGGCTCGGGTTCAACGACCGGCTCAGGCTCAACAACTGGCTCGGGCTCGACAACCGGCTCGGGTTCAACGACCGGCTCAGGCTCAACGACCGGCTCAGGCTCAACGACCGGCTCAGGCTCAACCACCGGCTCAGGCTCAACGACCGGCTCGGGCTCAACCACCGGCTCGGACTCGACGACCGGCTCGGGCTCAACCACCGGCTCAAGCTCGACGACCGGCTGCTGCTGCGCCACTACCTGCTCGGTCACGCTGACAATCTCTTCGGCCAACGCTTGCGCCGTCGGGTGTTCGGCCGCCGCCGGCAGGTTTTCCGCGATGGGTTCGCCGGCCTGGCCGCTATCCCACTCTCCCGGGGTGTCGACGGAGGCGGCAGGTTCAGATTCCTGGGCGGGGAGCTTGTCATCCAGCTTGGCGGTGGCCGGTTCAGCCGGCGTCTCCGCGGCCTGAGGCTCCGCCTGCTCTACCGGCTGCTCAGGTTGCTGTTGCTCTTCTTCCTTTTCCTTCTGGCCAAACCCCAGCCAGGAGAAAAACCCACGTTTCTTATCTTTTGCCATGTTATGACTCTACTCCGTACCGAAGGCTCGCTTACCCTACATACCTGAAGGATATATGCTGACAATAATCCGCCGAGTCTATCACTTTCCCTCGCGCAGCAACACGCATCCGGCATGCTTTCCGGTGTGAAATCAGACAACAAAGTTTTACCGTTCCCCCCGAAGCCCGTCACCGGTAGAATAGGGGCAACTTTTCGTTAACCTCTACGGCTCCGCGCCGCAAAAGAAATCAAACAACGCTTATGACAAGACTCTCGCCACGGGCGGCGGCCAAAAAACCGCCCCAGGCCGCAGCCGGACAGATCCGCATCATCGGCGGCCAATGGCGCGGTCGCAAGCTTCCGGTGCCGAACAGCCCGGGGCTGCGCCCCACCACCGATCGGGTGCGCGAAACCCTGTTCAACTGGCTGGCGCCGGTGATTCAGGGCGCGCGCTGCCTGGACTGTTTCGCCGGCAGCGGCGCATTAGGGCTGGAAGCGCTGTCGCGCTACGCCGGCAGCGCCACGCTGTTGGAATTCGAACGGCCGGTGGCGCAGCAGCTGGAAAAAAATCTGGCGCTGCTGCAGGGCAAGGGGGTGGTTATCAACACCAACGCGCTGAGCTGGCTGGCGGGCGAGAGCCAACCGTTCGACGTGGTGTTCCTCGATCCGCCGTTTCGCAAAGGCCTGCTGGCGGAAACCGCCTTGCTGCTGGAGCAGCAAGGCTGGCTGGCCGACGAGGCCTGGATCTATGTAGAAGCCGAGGCGGAAAGCGCCGCGGCGGACGTGCCTGCCAGCTGGCAGCTGCACCGGGAGAAGGTCGCCGGCCAGGTGGCCTATCGCCTTTATATTCGTTCGCAAGAGAAAACCGACCATGCTGATTAATCTGGGCCGCCTGCTGATGCTGTGCGTGTGGGGCTTCCTGCTCTCTAACCTGTTCCATCCTTTTCCCAAGCCGCTGAAGTATTTCATCGACGTGGCGCTGTTCTTTATGGTGGTGATGCACGGCCTGCAGCTGGTGCTGTTGAAATCCACCCAGCCGAAGGATCAGCCAATCAGCTACTGGCAAGAAGCCAAGATCTTTATCTTTGGCGTGTTCGAGCTGCTGGCCTGGCAAAAGAAACAGCCGCCCATCAAGAAGAAATGACCGCTACGGCTGAACGCTGAAAGAGACGAAGCGCGTGCCCTGCATGTTCAACGTGCCCTGCGCGCCTTTTTCTATCGGGTTGTATTGCCACTGTTTCAGCCGAAGCGTGATGTCTTCACCGCCCTGGTTCGGGCTGAACACCACCTCGTAATACATCGGCTCATTGACCAGCGGTTCGCGCTGCGGCGCGCGGGTCCTGGCGACCGGGAAGCTGCGCTTGTCGCTCACCGTCACCTGCAGGCTGCGCATCGGCGCGCGATCGTTTTCCGCCTCCCGCTGGCGCTGTTTGAAGTAGCGTTGCGTGGCCAGCACGGCGATCAGCGCAATCACGGCGACAAAAAATAACGGTGGCTTGCTCATCGGTTTCCCATTTCTTTCACGGCCAAATCGGCGTAAACATAGCATTCTCAAGAAAGCATTGTCGATCGTCGGCAGGCTACCTACACTGAAATAAGAAGTGACATTGGTGACAGTTTGGAGCCGGTTGTTGCGGCTCCCTCATGCATAAGGAAGACATAAATGAGTTGGCCGTTCCTTGCCGTATTCTTTTCCGGTTGGCTGTTCGTCGACGCCTCATACCGTGGCCCGCGCTGGCAGCGCTGGGTGTTCAAACCCGTCACGCTGCTGCTGCTGTTGCTGTTGGCCTGGCAGGCGCCGGTGCTCGGCGCAGCAGGTTATCTGATCGTGCTCGGCCTGCTGGCGACGCTGATCGGCGACGCGCTGCTCCTGTTGCCGCGCGAGCGGGTGCTGTACGCCATCGGCGCCTTTTTCCTGTCCCATCTGCTGTATACCCTGAGCTTCGCCAGCCAGATGACGTTCAGCCTGTTCTGGCCGCTGCCGCTGGCGCTGCTGGCGATCGGCGCGTTGCTGCTGGCCACCCTTTGGACCCGGCTGGAAGAGATGCGCTGGCCGATCGTCACCTACGTGGCGATGACGCTGCTGATGGTCTGGCTGGCGGGCGAGCAATATTTCCTGCGCAGCACCGATTTCGGCTTCTCGCTGCTGACCGGCACCTCGCTGCTGCTGCTGGCCAACGTGGTTTGGCTGCTCAACCGCTACCGTTTCACCTTCCGCGCGGCGGACGCCATCGTGGCTTTCTGTTACTTCTCCGGCCACTTCCTGATCGTGCGTTCGCTCTACCTGTAACTCTCTGCCGCGGGTTCGGCGCGCCGAACCCGTTTTTCATTATCAAGCCAGCGCTTTCAACGTCAGGGCATCATCGGCGCCCAGCTGATTGCGATACAGATCGCCGTCGCGCGAGAAGAACGCCAGCGTGCTGCCATCCGCCCGCAGCAGAGCGATGCCGTCCGGCGCCGGGCGCCAGCCCACGACTTCCGCCGCAAACACGCTTTGCAAACACCGTTGCCGATCCACCAGCTGATAGCCGTTGGTCTCGCTTTGTTCATTCGCCAGAAACTCGATTTGGCATTGCCGCTCGCTGTCGGCCACCTGCCATTGCCCCGCCAGCGACTGCGCGGTCGGCAGCGCCAGGCTGCCGGCCATGACCGCACTCGTCACCATCATGCCGCCCGCCGCCAAAGCGGTGCGCGTTAAAGTACCTTTCATACCGGGCTCCCGCATCACGCCCGGCCGAGACTGCGCCGGGCGTTCCGTTGCTGTGTTACACGATAAAGTCAGTGGCGACGTCAACCTGGCCGACGATTTTCACCAGGAAGTCCGGCGCCTGATGGCCACCGATATTCACCGACAAATCGGTCACGTTGTTGGAAGCGTTGTAGCTGAGCAGCGCTTCGCCGGCCGTGCCGCTGAAGTGATCGACGAAGTGAATGAAATCGCTGCTCTGCGCCTCTTTGTTGAAGAACGACAGGTCAATTTTGTCGATCCCTTTCTGGAAGTCGCGGATCCAGTCTGAAGCGCCCGGTGCGGAATCGCCGGCGGCAGAGAACACGAAGATGTCTTTGCCGGCACCGCCCCACAGCTCATCCGCCCCGCCGCCGCCGAACAGCACGTCGTTACCCGCGCCGCCTTTCAGCACGTTGTTGGCCGCGTTGCCAACGATCACGTCGTTGCCGGAACCGCCAATGGCGTTCTCGATGGTCACACCGGCAGCGATCGAGACGTTGCCCTTCAGGCCGCCCACGTCGGAGAACGATTTCTCGTTCAGGTTGATGCGCTGGTTAGCGGTGTAACCGGAGAAGTCGAAGGTATCGTTACCGCCCGCATCCCAGGCCGCAAAGATCACTTTCTGCGAGTTGCTGGTGGTGCTGAGGAAGTCGCGACCGGTGTTGGAGTTAAAACCGTACACGGTGTCGCCGGTGCGGGTCGACAGGTTGGCGCCATACAGATGCTGAATGGCGGCGATGTCATCCAGCAGCGGAGCCGCGGCATAGTGGCCGCCGTTGTCGCCACCGGTGTTGGTTTCACTCCAGTAGCTCATCAGGCTGAACTGGCGGGTATCCTCCGCATAGGTGACGTCGCGATAGGTCGGGTTACCCTCACCGGCGTTGTAGTCGCCCGGGTGGCTCAGGCCCAGCGCATGGCCAATCTCATGGGTGAACGTCTGACGGCCGTAGTCTTCGGTCGCCGGATGCTTCACGTTGGATTGGTTGACGTTGTACCAGGTCTGGCCGCCCAGATCCTGGCCCTGCCAAATGGTGTTCGGCAGGAAGGCGTAGGCCTGGGTGCCGTAATCATAGTGGCCGGGACGATCCTGGCTGTAGTTGCCGAAGGTGATGTTGGCCTTTTGTCCGGCCGCCACTTCGGTGAAGGTGATATTGGCGACGTCCGCCCAGGACTGCAGCGACAGCTTAGCCTGCTGCTGCTGTTCCGCGCTGAACTTGCTCAGCCCGGTGTCGCCGGCGACGTTGGTGGAAGAGAACTTATAGTCCGGGAAGGAGAAGGTTAATTTGACCGGCTGGCCAAATACCTTGTAACCGTTCCAGGTTTGGTTCTCACGGGTAATAAACAGCCCAGCTTGCTCGTTAGAAAATGAATCCTTGCCATTAATCTGAATCCCGTTGCCCCGCTCATGATAATGCAGCAGGTCGTCTACAGCATCGTAGCCGGTTGTCGCGGCCGCAAGGCTGGATTCAGTAATTTCAATTGCCTTTTTAGTAGATTGCATTGGTTCGATTCCACTCATTACCTGATTGATATCAATCAGACAGATAGACATAACCTCCCCGTAAGCCACGGTTAATGAACCTCAGGCCTGCTGGAAGGGGCTTATGCGCCGTTGCCGGCAGTGTGTTAGGTAGAATTAATGCATATATATCAGCAAATAAGATCACCATTAAAAATGGTAATCGATTCCAATTATAGGCAGGGTCGCAAAAACGCACATAAAATAATCAACCATTTATTATCGCAACGAAAGTTTGTTATGCTGCTTTTCTGGCTTCTTTACAAAACAAATGAAACTTGATGAGGAGAAGTTGGCACCAAACTTCAATAACAATGCGGCCTGCAGACTCAAGCGAATCATGCTGGCTTTCCCCAGGGTAAAAGGTAAATTTTGCTAAAGCGTTATAGATTAATAACTCTTTATTATTAGGTCGGGCGATTTTTTAGTTTCTATAGGAATATTATTTTCTTATTTAAACTATCGGCGGCGAGCCTGTTTCCCCAAATAGGGAATAAGAAAAGCCGATAGATTAAAATTCGCATTATTCATTATTGAATGAATCCCCCTTTCTACGCTTAAACGCCGTTAGCAATAATTCTCATCCGGCGCTTGACTCTGGAGTGGACTCCAGGGTGTAGAGTCAGTTGAGCAAACCCGTTTAACAGCCCGAAGGGGGACGTTATGCACAATCAGCAAAACCATAATCATCAGGAACATCACCACGCCGAAGGCGGATGCGGCTGCAACCACAGCCACAGCAAAACGCAGCATGGCTGCAGCAGCGAACCGAAAAACGCCGCCGCGCAGGCCGAACAGGCCCACCATCATCACGATCATGGCGATAGCGGCTGCTGCGCCGCCACGCCCGACGATCCGGACGAGGAAAGCGACAGGCTGGCCGCCGCTCCCCCTTCCGGTAGCCAACGTTTCAGCTGGAAAGTCACCGGCATGGACTGCCCCAGCTGCGCCAAGAAAATCGAAAATGCCGTCACCGCACTCCCCGGCGTCGACAGCGCGCGGGTGCTGTTTGCGACCGAGAAACTGGTAGTCGACGCACAGTCCGACATCAGCCTGCGGATCCAGGACGCGGTCGCCCAGGCCGGCTTTACCCTGCTCGGCACTCAGAACGCCAAAGCCGCCGCGCCGAAA
The DNA here is from genome assembly GCF_052169115.1 of Serratia sp. CY33525. Classification (NCBI taxonomy): domain Bacteria; kingdom Pseudomonadati; phylum Pseudomonadota; class Gammaproteobacteria; order Enterobacterales; family Yersiniaceae; genus Serratia; species Serratia sp. CY33525. Next base: position 54,731 of record NZ_JBJNLK010000006.1, read on the forward strand.
ACCTCACGCTTCGGCGAATTCGCACCGCTGCTGCTGTTAACTACCCTGATGGTCGTCAGCTGGGTGCTGGATCGGGTTAACCCAGAGCTGGGGCGCATCGCCTTTATCGCCACCACGCTGGTCGGATTGGCGCCGGTCGCCGCCAAGGCGCTGCGTTTGATCCGCTCCGGCACGCCATTCGCCATCGAAACGCTGATGAGCGTGGCGGCCATCGGCGCGCTGTTCATCGGCGCCACCGCCGAAGCGGCGATGGTGCTGCTGCTGTTTATGGTCGGCGAACTGCTGGAATCCTACGCCGCCAACCGCGCGCGACGCGGCGTGACGGCGCTGATGGAGCTGGTGCCGGAAGACGCGCTGCTGCTGCAAGGCACGGAACGCAAACGCGTGCCGGTCGCCAGCCTGCGCCCTGGCGACGTGATTGAAATCGCGCCCGGCGGGCGCCTGCCGGCCGACGCCGAGCTGCTCAATCCGTTCGCCAGCTTCGACGAAAGCGCCCTGACCGGCGAATCGGTGCCGGTCGAGCGCCAGCAGGGCGAGAAAGTGGCCGCCGGCAGCCTGTCCGTCGATCAGGCGGCGCAGATGAAGGTGATCTCCGAGCCCGGCAAAAACGCCATCGACCGCATTCTGCAGCTGATTGAAGAAGCCGAAGAGCGCCGCGCGCCGATCGAACGCTTCCTCGATCGGTTCAGCCGTTATTACACCCCGGCCATTATGCTGCTGGCCGTCGCGGTGATCCTGGTGCCGCCGCTGCTGTTCTCGCAGCCGTGGGATACCTGGATCTATCGCGGCCTGACGCTGCTGCTGATCGGCTGTCCGTGCGCGCTGGTGATCTCGACCCCTGCGGCCATTACATCCGGGCTGGCGGCCGCCACGCGGCGCGGCGCGCTGATTAAAGGCGGCGCGGCGCTGGAGCAACTGGGCCAGATACAAACCATCGCCTTCGATAAAACCGGCACCCTGACCGAAGGCAAGCCGACGGTGACCGACGTGCTACCGATCGGCGCGCTCACCGAACAGCGGCTGCTGCAGCTTGCCGCCGCGGTGGAGGCCGGCTCACATCACCCGCTGGCGCAGGCGATCATCAACCGCGCCGCCGCAAGCGGGGCCGAGTTGCCGCTGGCGCAGGCGCGCCGCGCGCTGGCCGGCGTCGGCGTGGAAGGGATCGTGGACGGCAAGACCGTGCTGATCAGCGCGCCGGGCAAGCTGGCGCCGGGCCTGCTCGCCGTTCAATGGCAGAGCAAGGTAGACAAGCTGGAAAACGCCGGTAAAACGGCAGTGGTGGTGCTGGAAGACGGCGCCCCCATCGGCTTGCTGGCGCTGCGCGACACGCTGCGCAGCGACGCCAAACAGGCGATAGCCGAACTGAACGCGCTGGGTATTCGCGGCGTGATGCTGACCGGCGACAACCCGCGCGCCGCCGCGGCGATCGCCGGCGAGCTGGGCCTCGACTATCGCGCTAGTCTGTTGCCGGAAGATAAGGTCAACGCGGTCACCGAGCTGAGCGAACTGCGTCCGACGGCGATGATCGGCGACGGCATCAACGACGCCCCGGCGATGAAAGCCTCCAGCATCGGCATCGCCATGGGCAGCGGCACCGACGTGGCATTGGAAACCGCCGACGCCGCCCTGACCCACAACCGGCTGCTGGGCGTCGCGGAGATGATTCGCATCTCGCGCGCCACCCACGCCAATATCCGGCAAAACATCACCATCGCGCTGGGGTTGAAAGGGGTCTTCCTGATCACCAGCCTGCTGGGGCTGACCGGTTTGTGGCTGGCGGTGCTGGCGGACTCCGGCGCCACCGCGCTGGTCACCGCCAACGCGCTGCGGCTGTTGAAAAAGCGCAGCTAAGTTCGGAAACCAATACGGGCGCGGCAGAGCGCGCCCGTTGTCATTTCGGGGAAAGGGACTTTTCCTTCATCAACACCACCGTGTCGCCGTTATACACCTTTACGCAGCAGATAACGGTATGGCGCCTGCTCGGTCTCCTGCGCCACCAGCGTGTGCTCCATAAAGCGGCAGAACCCCGGAATATCGCGGGTGGTGGCCGGATCGTCGGCGATAATCAGCAGCGTTTCGCCGTTGTCCATATGGCGCACGGTTTTGCGCACCATCATCACCGGTTCCGGGCAACGCAGGCCCAGCGCGTCAAGCGTCTGGTCTGCCTGGGCAAATAAGTCAGTCATGCAATTTTTCTCGTTCAAAAACGATCGGCGAACGCTCGCCGCATCTCATTAGCGCCTAGTTTACGCCGGTAGTTTTTCTGCGCAAGATGCGTTAACGTTTGCGTTAAATTTAACCATTGCATTGGTTGCGCAAACGCGTATCATGCCGCCGCGCAGCGTTTTTTGCTGTTTTGACAAGACACACTGGGTTCCCTCACCCCACTGCTAAAAAGGCTACAATATGTATTCGTTTACCGCACAGCAGCGCTTCACGGCGTTGGTCTGGCTTTCGCTGTTTCATATCGCCATCATTACCTCCAGCAACTATCTGGTGCAGCTGCCGATCACCGTTTTCGGCTTCCATACCACCTGGGGCGCCTTTACCTTCCCGTTTATCTTCCTCGCGACCGATCTGACCGTGCGCATCTTCGGCGCGCCGCTGGCGCGGCGGATTATCCTGGCGGTGATGGTGCCGGCGCTGTTCATCTCCTACGTGATCTCCACCGTCACCTATCAGGGAGAATGGCAGGGCTTCGCGGCGCTGGGCAGTTTTAACCTGTTCGTGGCGCGTATCGCCGTCGCCAGCTTTATGGCCTACGTGCTCGGCCAGATCCTCGACGTTCACGTCTTCAATCGCCTGCGCCAACGCAGCGCCTGGTGGGTGGCGCCGGCGGCGGCGATGTTCTTCGGCAATATCAGCGATACGCTGGCGTTCTTCTTCATCGCCTTCTACAAGAGCAGCGATCCCTTCATGGCCAACAACTGGGTGGAGATCGCGCTGGTGGATTACAGCTTCAAGGTGATGATCTGCCTGCTGTTCTTCCTGCCGATGTACGGCGTGTTGCTGAACATGCTGCTCAAACGCATCGCGGCGCGCAGCGGCAGCCTGCAGCCGGGCTGAGCCGTGTTATTCTGGGCGGCCCTATCCTTTGGAGGCCGCCCATGACCCCAATCGTCCGCACCGCCACGCTCGAAGAAATCCACCGCCTTTACCAGCGCATCCCCGAATTCGGCGGCCTGCATAGCCTGGCCGATCTGCAGCGGCGCATCGGCGGTGCCTCCGCCAGCCTGTTGATCGCCGACATCGACGGCCAGCCGGCCGGTTTCAAACTCGGTTATCAACAGCGGGAAACGGTGTTTTACAGCTGGCTGGGCGGCGTGCTGCCGGCATTTCGTCGCCACGGCGTGGCGCAGGCCTTGTTGGCCGAACAGGAGCGCTGGGCGCGGGCGCTGGGCTATCGCCGGCTGACGGTCAAAACCCGTAACCGGTTCCGCGCCATGCTGACGATGCTGCTCGCCCACCACTATCAGATTGTTCAGCTGGAAAAGAAAGGCGAAGTGGCTGATTATCGGCTATTACTGGAGAAAAACTTGTGACAACATCTGCCTTGCATTTCAGCCTGGAATAGGTTGCGATACGACAGTGAATCCCTACCGGAAAGGAAGAAGGAAGCCCGATGCGTAAAGTAGCGAAATTGATGGGTATCAGCCTGCTGGCGCTAGGCCTCGCGGCCTGCGACGGCGACACCAAAGACACCAAGGCAGCGTCTGACGGCGCGGCGGCCAGCGCGCCGGCCGGGCAGCAGGTCAGCCTGCTGGACGGTAAACTGGCGTTCACCCTGCCGGTCGGCATGGCGGATCAGAGCGGCAAGCTGGGCAACCAGGCCAACAACATGCATGTTTACGCAGACAGCACCGGCCAGCGCGCGGTGATCGTGATCCTGGGCGACAAGACCGCCGACAGCCTGGAGACCCTGGCCAAGCGCCTGGAGAATACCCAGCGCGCGCGTGACGCCAACCTGCAGGTGATCACCAACAAGGCGCTCGACGTCAACGGCGTGCCGCTGCGTCAGTTGGACAGCATCATCACCAGCGGCGGCGAAAAAGCCTATTCCTCCGTCCTGATCGGCTCGCTGAACAACAACATGCTGACCATTCAGGTGACGCTGCCGGCGGACAATCAGCAGCAGGCGCAGGCCGAAGCCGAAGGCATCATCTCCACCCTGAAGCTGAAGCAGTAATCCCACAGAGGGCCGGCTTGCCGGCCCTCTCGTTTTTATACCAGCGCCTGCGCCAGCAGGGTGATCGGATGCTCGCAGCGCTTGCTGGTGGACATTTCTATCTGCCATTTGCAGGTCTCGCAGTCGGTCACCACCAGATCCACTCCGCTCTCTTCGATCTGCCGGAACAGCGGCGCGCCGATGCCTTGCGAAGTGGCGTAGTTCTCCGATTTGAACCCGTAGGTGCCGGCGATGCCGCAGCACTGCGAATCCAGCACCACCAGCTCCAGCCCCGGTATCTGCCGCAGCAGCTCCAGGGTGTAGGCGGTCCAGCCCATCTTCTCCATATGGCAAGGCGTGTGATAAGCCACCCGCAGCGGCGTGCGCTTCAGCGGCAGGCTGCGCCCCTGATTGATCAGGCGATAGAGATAGCGCGTCGCCAGCTCCACCCGATCGCGCACCGGAGTGGTGTCCACGTCCAGCAGATGGGGGTATTCGTCGCGCAGGGTGAAGGTGCAGCTCGATGAGGTCGCCACCACCGGGATGCCGCGCTCCAGCACCGCTTCATGCAGCGACTCGGCGTTAACCCTGGCCTGCTTTTTGGCCTGCTCGATAAACCCGTTGGCGATCAGCGGCACGCCGCAGCATTTCTCGCGCTTCAGCAGCTGCACGCCGATATCCAGCGCGTTGAATACCCGGATCAAATCCTTGCCCAGCTGCGGATGGTTATAGTTGACGAAGCAGCCGTGGAAAAACGCCACCTGCTCGGCATAGCGCCGCTGAGCCTGCGCCTGTTGCCGGTACCAGCGGCGGAAAGTGCCGAACGAGTATTTCGGCAGTTCTCGCCGGTGATCGATCTTCAGCGCCTTGTCCAGCAGCTTGCGCACCGGTTTCAGCCCGGTGGCGGCGTTGACGATCGGCGCGAACGGCGTCGACAGCGAGCCCATGATATCGGTGTGGCTGAGGATGGCGTCGCGCAGCGTCGGCTTGCTCTGGGCGAAGTCGGCGCGGGCGCGCTGAATGATATCGCCGATTTTGACGTCGGACGGGCAGGCCACTTCACAACGTTTGCAGTTGGTGCAGTATTTCAGCGCTTCGTCGTACAGCGCCGGATCTTTCAGCCGCAGCCGCTCGCCGTCCGGCCCCGCCTGTTTCGGCCCCGGATAGAGCGGGTTCACTTTGGCGACCGGGCAATAGGTGGTGCAGACGGTGCATTTGATGCAGCTTTCAAAGCTGTGGTCCTGATGCAGGCTCATGCGTTTTCCTCCGCGGCGATCTGCTGCGCGACGTGCAGCGCACCGATCAATGACACGCCGGCACCGCAGCCTTGCTGCAGCGGATCGTAGCCGCCGGCGACCGCGCCGATGGCGTACAGATTGTCGAACGGCATGCCCTGCTTCATCGCCCGCAGCCTGCCGTCGGTGCGCACGCCAAATTGCAGATAAGGCTGCGGCGCGAACAGCTCGCGCCGGCTCCAGTCGGCGCGATCCGCGCGGCTGTGTACGTCCAGCCCGAAGATCGGCTCGCGCACCCCGTCGAAATCCGCCACCAGCCCGTTGCTGAAGAAGCTGCCGCTGGCCAACACCACCTGCTGCGCCCGCAGCGGAATATCACCGTGGTTGCGGGTATACAGGCCCGTGACGCGGCCGGCTTCGCACTCGGCGCGCAGCACGCTGTCGCCGGGCATGAAAACGCCGCCCAGCTGTTGAAAACGCCGCCGCAGCGCCTGATGCAAGCGCATGCCGGGCACCGAAGGCGGCAGCGTCGGCAGCAGCCGGATCGGCTTGCCGACCGCATCCTGCAGCACCGCCAGCGACGCGTCGTCCTCCAATCCCAAACAGGCCGGCAGAAAGAGCGCGTCGGCTGCCCCCGCCAACCGCCGCAGTTCCTCGGCCATCGGCGGCAGACTTTCCATCAAATCCAGCACCCGGGCGATGTTTACCGCGCGGAACTCGCTGGGGTTATTGCGCAATCTGTCCAGCGCCGGCATGTGCAGATAGGCCACCTCCGTCTCTACGCCGAGCTCCCGGCTCAGAGAGTCGGCGGCCATCTGCGGCTGGAAATCGAGGAAGCCTTCGATGCCGATCACCGCAATGCGCCGCCACGGCAGTTGGCCGGTCAGCGGCAGCGTCGGGATCGCCTGCGGGCTGAGCCAGGTGGCGCGACGCGTGCCAAGCGGCGTAATGCGCAGATGGTTGTTGGCGCCCTCGCCCTGCAGGTTCAGCCCGCAGCGCTCCAACAACCGCTGCGCGGCGGCGGACAGCGCCGCCACCCGGCCGGGCCCGATCAGGGCATACGGATGCTGCGGCGCCTGCTGCGCCAGTTGCGGTAGCGCCGCCAGCGGCATTTCGACCGGCGTGCCGTCCGGCAATCTCGCCAGCAGGTCGAGCGAGCCGGAGGAGAAGTAGAGCGCGCTCTGGCCGGAACTGACCACCGCGCAGCGCTTGCCCTGTTCGGCCACGGCAATGGCGCAGCTCAGGCCCGCCAGGCCGCCGCCAATCACCACTACGTCAAATCGCATCATCCGCCTCCTGCTCCTTGTCGGCCTGGGCTTCAAGCCCGCATAGCCCCTGGTAAACCCAGCTGGTAAATTCACTCTCGCGCAGCGCGTCGCCCCAGGCGATCGGCCGTACGCCTTTCCACCGTTCGTTGAGGAACTGCGACAGCTGCGCGATGGACTGCTGCGGCGTGCTGACGTTAAAGCGCGTCAACAGCCCGGCGGCGCGGCAGGCACAGAGTTCGCCCTGGCAGGTGCCCATGCCGACGCGGGTGCGGCGGCGCAGATCCACCAGGTTATTGACGGTCAGCGAGTTGACCGCATAACGCACTTCCCCGGCGGTCACCGCCTCGCATTCGCACACCAGGCTGGTGTCGAGCCGATCGGCCGCCGGCACCTGGCTGGCGCGATCGCCGTGGCGGTAAATTGCCGAGCCGCGAATGCTGGCGGGCAGAGAAACCACGCTGCGCACCGTCTCCTCCGCCGACTGGCGGGAGCCGGGCAACGCATCCTGCGCGGTGGTGCACGGGCGGTTTACGCCAAGCTTTTCGCACACCTTGTCGGTGGCCCACTCCGCCATCAGGCGGTAGGTCATCAGCTTGCCGCCGGTGATGGTGATAAACCCTTCCAGCCCGTCGCGGGCGGCGTGATCGAGCAGCACGATGCCGCGGCTGACGTTGCGCCCGCTGGGGTCGTCGTCGCTGGCCACCAGCGGCCGTACCCCGGCGTAGGCGCGCAGAATGCGGGTCTGCGCCAGGGTGGGCGCCAACAGCGCCCCCTCACGGATCAGAATGTCCACTTCCTGCGGGGTCACCAGCATGTTGTCAATTTGGTCGTAGTCGATATGGGTCGAGGTGGTGCCGATCAGCGAGATGGTGTCGCCCGGCACCAGGATGTCGGCGTCCGCCGGTTTGCGGCAGCGGTTGATCACCATGTTGTTGATGCGGTGGCCGAGGATCAGCAGCGCCCCCTTGGCCGGGAACATGCGGATGCGCAAATCGGCGTATTCGGCGATCTGCTGGCCCCAGATGCCGGCGGCGTTGACCACCACCGGCGCATGCAGCGCATAGCGCCGCTGATTCTGATGGTCGTAAACGCGCACGCCCGTCACCCGATCGCCGCTGCGCAACAATCCCACCACCTGGTGATAGGTCAGGATCTGCGCGCCATGTTCGCGCGCGTCCAACATGTTGGCGGCGGTCAGCCGGAAGGGATCGACGGTGCCGTCCGGCACGCGCACCGCGCCGATCAGCGCCGGGTTAGCCGCCGGCTCCAGCCGCAGCGCCAGCTGCGGGTCGATCGCTTCGGCGCCGATGTCGGCCTGGCGACAGGCGGCGATAAACTGTTGCTGATAGTCCAGCGAGTCCTGCGGCAGGGTGATGAACAGCCCATCGGTGCGCTCGATACAGTGATGAGCGATACGTTTCAGGATGCGGTTTTCTTCGATGCACTCGCGCGCCGACTCGCCGTCGGTCACCGCATAGCGCGCGCCGCTGTGCAGCAAACCGTGGTTGCGGCCGGTGGCGCCGGTGGCGATGTCGTGGCGCTCCAGCAAAATGCAGCGCAAGCCGCGCCGCGCGCAGTCGCGGGCGATGCCTGCGCCGGTGGCGCCGCCGCCGATGATGATCACATCCGTTTCGCCGCCGTCAAAATAGCTGCTCATGTCGCTCCCTCAGGATCGGTAGTTATGAGCCTATTGAGCCACGGTTATAAGGGTATTTGTTTGATAAGGAACAATAACGAACATCAAACGAAATAAAAATGTCCACAAAAAACCATCAATGTGATCATAATCACGATTTTTGGACGTTTTTCTATTTCATAACGTTAACGAATCGCTCAAAATCCGCCGTGGTTTCATAAAAGTGTAACAATTGCGCCATTCGTCACAGCGACACCAGGCGTATTTGACGACAATGGCGCTCGTTATGGAACACAAAAACACCACATTCGATATCCGCTCAATCATCAAATGAACGTAAAAGGTCATATTGATGTGATAACAGATAAAGCCATCGGAGGCGCTCATGTTGAGTATTTTTAAGCCGGCCGCACACATCGCCCGTGTGCCGAGCGATAAGGTAGACCCGCTCTACCGTAAGCTGCGCTGGCAAATTTTCCTGGGGATCTTCTTCGGTTACGCCGCTTACTATCTGGTGCGTAAGAACTTCACCCTGGCCATGCCTTACCTGATCGAACAAGGCTTCAGCCGCGGTGACCTCGGCTTCGCGCTGTCGGGCATTTCCATCGCCTACGGCTTCTCCAAATTCATCATGGGTTCGGTCTCCGACCGTTCCAACCCGCGAGTGTTCCTGCCTGCCGGCCTGATCCTGGCGGCGGCGGTGATGTTGTTCATGGGCTTCGTGCCGTGGGCCACCTCCAGCATCGCCATCATGTTCGTCCTGCTGTTCCTGTGCGGCTGGTTCCAGGGCATGGGTTGGCCGCCGTGCGGCCGCACCATGGTGCACTGGTGGTCGCAGAAAGAACGCGGCGGCATCGTCTCCATCTGGAACTGCGCCCACAACGTGGGTGGCGGCCTGCCGCCGCTGCTGTTCCTGCTGGGTATGGCCTGGTTCAACGACTGGCACGCGGCGCTGTACATGCCGGCCTTCGGCGCCATCCTGGTGGCCCTGATCGCCTTCGGCCTGATGCGCGACACCCCGCAATCCTGCGGCCTGCCGCCGATTGAAGAGTACAAAAACGACTACCCGGACGACTACAGCGAAAAAGACGAAGAAGAGCTGACCGCCAAGCAGATCTTCATGCAGTACATCCTGCCGAACAAGCTGCTGTGGTACATCGCGGTCGCCAACGTGTTCGTCTACCTGCTGCGTTACGGCATTCTGGACTGGTCGCCGACCTACCTGAAAGAAGTGAAGCACTTCGCACTGGACAAGTCTTCCTAGGCTTACTTCCTGTATGAATACGCCGGTATCCCGGGCACCCTGCTGTGCGGCTGGATGTCGGACAAAGTGTTCAAAGGCAACCGCGGCGCCACCGGCGTGTTCTTCATGACGCTGGTGACCATCGCCACCGTGGTGTTCTGGATGAACCCGCCGGGCAACCCGACCGTGGACATGATCTGTATGCTGGTCATCGGCTTCCTGATCTACGGCCCGGTAATGCTGATCGGCCTGCACGCGCTGGAGCTGGCGCCGAAGAAAGCCGCCGGCACCGCCGCAGGCTTCACCGGCCTGTTCGGCTACCTGGGCGGCTCGGTTGCGGCCAGCGCCATCGTCGGCTACACCGTAGACTTCTTCGGTTGGGACGGCGGCTTCATGGTGATGATCGGCGGCGGCGTGCTGGCGGTTATCCTGCTGCTGCTGACCATGCTGAACGAAAAGAAACACCACGCGGAAATCGCTGCCGGCAAGCGCGGCTAACCGTCACACGACTTTTGCATGATTTAAAGGCCGCCCTGCGGCCTTTTTACTACCCTGCCCCCAACAACACGGAGAAAACGGAATGCGGACTCAAGTCAAAGCCCTGCTGACAGGGATCATTCTCGCTACCTCAATGGTCAGCGCCGCGCAGGCGGCGGACAAAGTAGTGATCGCCCACCGCGGTGCCAGCGGCTACCTGCCGGAACACACCCTGCCGGCGAAGGCGATGGCCTACGCGCAGGGCGCCGATTACCTCGAACAAGATCTGGTGATGACCAAAGACAACGAGCTGGTGGTGCTGCACGACCATTACCTCGATCGCGTCACCGACGTCGCCGAACGCTTCCCGGACCGCGCGCGCAAGGACGGCCGTTATTACGCCATCGACTTTACGCTGGCGGAGATCAAATCGCTGAAGTTCACCGAAGGCTTTGAAATCGAAAACGGCAAGAAGGTGCAGGGCTACCCTGGCCGCTTCCCGATGGGCAAATCCGACTTCCGCGTACACACCTTCCAGGAAGAGATCGAGTTCGTGCAGGGTCTGAACCATTCGACCGGCAAGAACATCGGCATCTACCCTGAAATCAAGGCGCCGTGGTTCCACAAACAGGAAGGCAAGGACATCTCCAGCAAAGTGCTGGCGGTGCTCAAGCAATACGGCTACACCGGCAAAAACGACAACGTCTACCTGCAGTGCTTCGACGCCAACGAGCTCAAACGCATCAAGAACGAGCTGGAGCCGAAGCTGGGCATGGATCTGAAGCTGGTGCAGCTGATCGCCTATAACGACTGGCAGGAAACCTACGAGCAGAAAGCCGACGGCAAGTGGGTAGAATACGACTACGACTGGATGTTCAAGCCGGGCGCGATGCAGAAAATCGCTCAGTATGCCGACGGCATCGGGCCGGACTACCACATGCTGGTGGTGGCGGATAAATCCAAGCCGGGCCACATCGTGCTGACCGACATGGTGAAAGAAGCGCACGCCAGCAAGCTGGCGGTACATCCGTTCACCATCCGCGCCGATGCGCTGCCGAAGTACGTGACCGACGTGAACCAGCTGTATGACGTGATTTACAACCAGGCCGGCGTCGACGGCGTGTTCACCGACTTCCCGGACAAGGGCGTGCAGTTCCTGCAGAAGCAGGGCCAGCACAAGTAATGCCAAGGGCGCCGCAAGGCGCCCTTGTTATTTCCGAGAAACGTCCGGGTTATGTCAGAGGAACATCTTGCGCAGGTAGTGCGGCACCGCGTTATCGACGTTGGAGCCGATCACTTCCAGCTCCGGCAACATATCCTTCAAGCGCTGATGCGCGTCGCGCATGATGCAGCCCTTGCCGGCCATCGACAGCATCTCCAGATCGTTCATGCCGTCGCCGAAGGCGATGCACTCTTGCAGCGTATAGCCGATGATCTTGGCCACTTCTTCCAGCGCATGCCCTTTCGACACGCCGCCCGCCATCACTTCCAGGCAGGTCGGGAACGAGAAGCTGACGTTGACCCGATCGCCCCAGCGCGCGTTGATGGCGTCTTCCACCTGCAGCAGCCGCTCGTGATCTTCACAGGTGAAGTAAACCTTGCAGACGCCGTCGGTTTCCAGCAGGCCCGGTTCGAACAGCTGATATTTGAACACCGACTCCTGGAAGAATTCTTCCTGCTCCGGGCTTTCGCGGTTGGTAAACCAATCGTCGTTGCGGTAGACGTTGGTGGTGATCTCCGGATCGTCGTGCAGCATGCCGTACAGATCGCGGGCGATATCCTCGTCCAGGTTGTGGCTGAAAATCAGCTCGCCGGCGGTGTTGTGCACCCGCGCGCCGTTGGAGGTGATCATAAAGGCGCTGATCTCCAGGCTGTCGCGGATCTGCGCCACGTCGATATGGTGGCGGCCGGTGGCGAATACGAAATGCACGCCGCGCTGGGTCAGCAACTTCAGCGTTTCTTTGGCGTACGGCGACAGGGTATGGTCGGGAGACAGCAGCGTGCCATCTAAATCGGAAGCGACGACGTGATACATAGCGTTATGTTCTAACCTCTGATGGAGTTGTCGGCGGCAGCGCGCCGCCTAAGTGTTGAGCAAAGAAGCGCAGGATTGCGTTCAGTGCTTCGGCGCGCATCGCGTCCCGCTCGAACAGGATCTCATGGCGTGCGCCGTTGATAACCCACGGAAGCCCCCCTTCGCAAGGGCGCCCCGCGTCTGACAGAGCCTGACAAAAAGCCTGGTGCGAACGGTTGTCGACGACTCGTTCTTCACCGGCTTGCAAAAGCAACAGCGGCGTTGTGATCGCCCCGGCCCGAGCGATAATCTGCCGGCCGGCGCGGATGCTCTCCCGCACCCAATGGTAGGTCGGCCCGCCCACCTGCAGCTCGGGGTAATCGGCGTAATAGCGCAGGCTGCGCCGGTAGCGTTCGCGGCTGTGGGTCAACACGTTGACCACATACGGCAGCGGCCGCCACTGGCCGGTGCCCACCGCGTAATAGTCGCGGATCGCCGGGCGGCTCTCCGCCCAGTCGAGAATGCGGTCGGCCAGCCAATCCGGCATCGGCAACTGGATGCCGAACATCGGCGCGCAAAACGCCGCCGCGTCGAACGCCTGCGGCCGGCGCTGCAGGAACTGCGCCAGGATCGCGCCGCCCATCGAATGCGCCAGCGCGAAGCGCTGCCGATAACCGCGCGATTCGACCTCGCGCTGCCAAAGCTGCTCGAAATCGTCCACGTAGTCGGCGAAGTTTACCACATGACCGCGGTGCGTATCCGCCAGTAAACGGCCGGAGCGCCCCTGGCCGCGATGATCGACGATCACCACGTCGTAACCGCAGTGGAACAGATCGTAGGCCACCTCGGGGTATTTCACGTAGCTTTCGATGCGGCCGGGGCTGACCACCACCACCCGCTGATGCCGCGCGGAACTGAAACGCACAAAGCGGATCGGCACGCCGTCCACGCCGCTGAACTCGCCCTCTTCCCGCAGCCGCCAGAAGTCCAACAGCGGCCCGGTGGCGAAGGCAGCGAACTGCGTTTCACGCGTTAACCAGTCATCGGAGCTGAGAGTGAACGAGGTCATCGAGAGCGTTTTCCCTGTGGGGCCGGCGGAAAATGTGACCGCTGGCACAAGAAATCATACTAGCGTATTGTGATTCAATTCTTACAAAAAACGGCGCCGCCTCGGCGCATTGTGGCACAAAACGACACTTTCAGGGAGCCGAGAACCATGACCTTGGACTGGTGGTTAACCTATCTGCTGACCACGCTTATCCTCAGCCTGTCCCCCGGCTCAGGCGCCATCAACACCATGAGCACCGGCATCAGCCACGGCTATCGCGGCGCCGCCGCGTCGATCGCCGGGCTGCAGGTCGGGCTGAGCGCGCACATCGTGCTGGTAGGCATCGGCCTCGGTGCGCTGATATCGCAATCGCTGCTGGCGTTCGAGCTGCTGAAATGGCTGGGCGCCGCCTACCTGGTGTGGCTCGGCATCCAGCAATGGCGCGCCGCCGGGGCGCTGGATCTGCATGCGCTGGCGGGCAGCATGCCGCGCCGCCGTCTGTTCCGCCGCGCGGTGCTGGTCAACCTGACCAACCCGAAAAGCATCGTGTTCCTCGCCGCGCTGTTCCCGCAGTTCATTTTGCCCAATCAGCCGCAGGCCGAGCAGTATCTGGTGCTCGGCGTCACCACCGTGGTGGTGGATATTCTGGTGATGATCGGTTACGCCACCCTGGCGACGCGCATCGCCGGCTGGCTGAGAACGCCGCGCCAAATGCAGCTGCTCAACCGGCTGTTCGGCTCGCTGTTCATTCTGGTGGCGGGGCTGCTGGCGACCGCCCGCAAGGCCTGAAAAAAAGGCCGGGCATCGCTGCTCGGCCTTGGGCATGTCACTGCCGATCAGCGGGTAAAGATCAGGTGTAACCCGAAGCCGGTGAACAGCACCCCCGCCACCCCGTCGATCCACTTGGCCAACCGCTGGTAGCCGCGGCGCATCGCCGGCAGCGCGAACACCACCGCCACCAGGCTGAACCAGACGAAGGTCTCGGCGACGATCAGCAGGAACAGTCCCCAGCGTGCCCCGGCGCCGACGCTGTCGCCGACGAACAGCGAGAACACGCTGCCGAAATAGATCACCGCCTTCGGGTTGGACAGATTGGTCAGGAAGCCGCGAATAAAGCTGCGCCCGGCCTTCGGCAACGCTACTTGGGCCTCCGCCGCCGGCTGCGCTTGCTGCGCCCGCGCGGAACGCAGCAATTGCCACCCCATCCAGCACAGGTAAATGCCGCCGCCGACCATGATGATCTGATGCAGCCAGGCCATCTTCTGCAGGATCAGATGCAGCCCCATCAACGCCACGCCGGCCCATACCACGATGCCGAGAGAAATGCCGACCACGCCCATCATCGCCTCGCGGCGCGAGCGGCTGGCAGCGGTTTGCGACACGAAAAAGAAGTCCGGCCCCGGGCTCATCAGCGCAATCAGATGCACCAGCGCCACGGTGAGAAACAGCATCAGCATGATTTATCGCCCTCAGTCTTCATCATTGTCGAGATGGTCGCGGATCATCGCCATAAAGGGCGCGCCGAAACGCTCCAGTTTGCGCTGGCCGACGCCGTTGACGCTCAGCAGATCGCCGGCCTTGATCGGCATCTGCTCGGCCATTTCCAGCAGCGTGGCGTCGTTGAACACCACGTAGGGCGGAATGTTTTCTTCATCGGCGATCGATTTGCGCAGTTTGCGCAGCTTGGCGAACAGCTTGCGATCGTAATTGCCGCCGTAGGATTTTTGGTTGGCGCTGCCGCGCGACTTCAGGCTCTGGATACGCGGCACCGCCAGCTGTAGCGCCACTTCGCCGCGCAACACCGGACGCGCCGCCTCGGTCAATTGCAGCGCCGAGTGCATGGCAATGTTCTGGGTGATAAAGCCCAGGTGGATCAGCTGGCGCAGCACGCTGGTCCAGTGTTCGGTGGTCTGATCGCGGCCGATGCCGTACACCGGCAGTTTATCGTGGCCGTATTCGCGAATGCGCTGGTTGTTGGAGCCGCGCAGCACTTCCACGATGTACCCCAGGCCGAAGCGCTGGCCGACGCGGTACACGCAGGACAGCGCCTTGCGCGCATCCTCCAGCCCGTCATAGCGCTTGGGCGGATCGAGGCAGATATCGCAGTTGCCGCAGTTCTCGTGCTTGCCTTCGCCGAAGTAGTTGAGCAGCACCAGGCGGCGGCAGGTTTGCGCCTCGGCGAACGCGCCCATGGCGTTCAGCTTGTGGCGCTCGATGTCCAACTGCTGCCCGGCGGGTTTTTCCTCCAGACAGCGGCGCAGCCAGGCCATGTCGGCCGGATCGTACAGCAGGATGGCTTCGGCCGGCAGACCGTCGCGCCCGGCGCGGCCGGTCTCCTGATAATAGGATTCGATATTGCGCGGGATGTCGAAATGCACCACGAAGCGCACGTTGGGTTTGTTGATGCCCATGCCGAAGGCGACGGTGGCCACCACCACCTGCAGATCGTCACGCTGGAACGCTTCCTGCACCTGCGCGCGGCGATCGTTGTCCAGCCCGGCGTGGTAGGCGCCGACGCTCAGCCCGCGGCTTTGCAGGCGCGCGGCGGTGTCTTCCACCTTGGCGCGGCTGTTGCAATAGATAATGCCGCTCTTGCCGCGCTGATCCTGCACGAAGCGCCACAGCTGATCGAGCGGCTTGAATTTTTCCACCAGCGTGTAGCGGATGTTCGGCCGGTCGAAGCTGCTGACCTGCACCAGCGGATCCTGCAACGACAGCAGGCGCACGATATCGCCGCGGGTGGACTCGTCGGCGGTGGCGGTCAGCGCGATCACCGGCATCGACGGGAAGCGCTGTTTCAGCTGACCCAGCGCGCGATATTCCGGCCGGAAGTCATGGCCCCACTGCGAAATACAGTGCGCCTCATCCACCGCCAGCATCGCCGGCGGGCAGTGGTCGAGCAGGTTGAGGAAGCTTTCCATCATCAGCCGTTCCGGCGCGATGTACAGCATCTTAATGGTGCCGTTGCGGCAGCCGGCCATGACGTCCAGCTGCTCCTCGCGGGTTTGCGTCGAGTTGTAGCAGGCGGCGGAAACGCCGTAGGCCAACAGTTGGTCGACCTGGTCCTTCATCAGCGAGATCAGCGGGGAAACCACCAGGGTCAGGCCGTCCATCACCAGCGCCGGGATTTGGTAACACAGCGACTTGCCGCCGCCGGTCGGCATCACCACCAGGCAATCCTGCCCGCCGATCGCGGCGTTGATAAT
This sequence comes from Serratia sp. CY33525, assembly GCF_052169115.1. Taxonomy (NCBI): domain Bacteria; kingdom Pseudomonadati; phylum Pseudomonadota; class Gammaproteobacteria; order Enterobacterales; family Yersiniaceae; genus Serratia; species Serratia sp. CY33525. Next base: position 71,023 of record NZ_JBJNLK010000006.1, read on the forward strand.
CGTTTGTTGGCCCGGACGGAATTGCTGGTAGCCGAAGGTATCGCGCAATACCTGCTCGGCCAGCAACTCTCTGTTAATCACTGCTGCGGTTGACACACACTTCCCCATTTTTTCATCGGTACACACCCACCGGGTATGATTACATAATATCGTTCAGCATGACACCAACGCCCACCCGTGTCTGCCGGAAGTTGTAGTCGATCAGCGATTCGCCGTAGCCGCTGAACACCTGGGTATAGAATCGCACGTTGCGGGTGATCGGGTAGCTCCAGCCCAGTTCCGCGCCGCCGTAGCCGCTGTTCCAGTTGTAGTGGCTGTCGACGCTGAACACGCTGTCGCCCCAGGCGTAACCGACCTTCAGCCGGTAGTATCCCATGTATTTGGTGATGTCCGGGTTGTCGTCGTTGCTCGAGCTCTCCGAGAAACGGAACCAGGGCTTGAGATCCACCTGCCAGTTGCCGTTTTGCGCCATCAGCCGCGCATAGCCGCGATTCCAGCTGCGCGACGTCGGGTCCGAGCGGCCGTTGGATTGATGGTTAACGCCGATTTCAACATCGCGCAGCGTCCAACCGGCAAAGCGGTAATCGGTCGCCCACCCCACGAACAGCTGCGGCTCGTAGTTGGTCTCGCGGAACGGCGAAGACTCGCCGCGGTTGGACAATTGCCACCAGGAGCGCTGAGTATAAGACGCGCCGAGCACCGAGTTGTCGCCGGCAATGCCCCGCCACAGCGGAAACGCCAGGCTAAGCTGGTATTTCACCTCGTCCTTGCGCGCCTTGTCGGCCCAGTTGTATGTCTTGATGGCCTCTTGGTTGATATCGCTGGTGTCGGTATACAGCAGGTAATTGGGATCGTAAGGGTACAGCGTGAACGGATTATCGTGCTCCTGCAGCAGGTTGGCGATAATGCTGCCGCGCACCGCCAGCTTATCGTGAATCTGCTGCTCTTTGGCTTCCGCAGCCAATGCCAGCGCCGGCATCAGCAGCGTGGCGGAAACGATCCCTGACAAAATGCGCATAACCTCTCCTCACTCCAACGAAAAAGGGCAATCCCGGAAAAAATCAGGCCATTTTACACACAAAGGAGGCTTTACCGCAGCGCAGGCCGGTTTTATTGGAATAGTCTGGAAAGCAACAAAGGTTAAGCATAAAATCAACATTCCATTAACCTGGACTGACCAGTTAGCTCCCTTAAAACGCAAAAGAAAAACGGAAACCCGCTATGTCGACCACACCACTGACCCTGGAAGCCGCCCGCCGCAAGATCGGCGAAATCTTTGTCTACCACATGCCGTTCAACCGCGAGCTTGGCCTGGAGCTGCGCCGCTTCGACGATGATTACGTCGAGCTGAGCTTCACCAACCAGCGCAAGCTGGTGGGCAACGCCGCACAGGAAATTCTGCACGGCGGCGTGATCGCCGCGGTGCTCGACGTCGCCGCCGGGCTGGCCTGCGCCGGCGGGGTGCTGACGCGCATGGAGCCGCTGATCGAAGAAGAGATCGCCGCCAAACTGTCGCGCATGGGCACCATCGATCTGCGCGTCGACTACCTGCGCCCCGGCCGCGGCGAACACTTCGTCGCCTCCGCCAGCGTGCTGCGCAGCGGCAATAAGGTCGCCGTCGCGCGCGTAGAACTGCATAACCACGACGGCCTGCATATCGCGACCGCGACCGCCACCTATCTGGTCGGCTGATGATTGTGTGCGGTGGGCGTCTTCAGTACACTCACCGCATCTTACGTTCCCCACCGAGTGACGTCATGGACGCAAAGCAAACGCGTCAGGGCATTTTCTTCGCCCTGGCCGCCTATTTTATGTGGGGCATCGCCCCGGCCTATTTCAAACTGATTCAGCAAGTATCCGCGGACGAGATCCTTACCCACCGGATCATCTGGTCGTTTTTCTTCATGCTGGCGCTGATCACGCTGGGCCGCAACTGGCCGAAAGTGCGCGCCGCCTGCCAAAATCGCAAACGGCTGCTGCTGCTGGCGGTCACCGCGCTGTTGATCGGCGGCAACTGGCTGCTGTTCATCTGGGCAGTGAACAACCACCATATGCTGGAAGCCAGCCTGGGCTACTTCATCAACCCGCTGGTTAACGTGCTGTTGGGGATGCTGTTTCTCGGCGAGCGCTTTCGCCGCATGCAGTGGGTGGCGGTGGCGCTGGCGTTCACCGGGGTGCTGGTGCAGCTCTGGCAGTTCGGTTCGTTGCCGATCATCGGTCTGGGGCTGGCGTTCAGCTTCGCCTTCTACGGCCTGCTGCGCAAGAAAATCGCCATCGACGCCCAGACCGGCATGCTGATCGAAACGCTGTGGCTGCTGCCGGTGGCGGCGGCCTATCTGTTCCTGTTCGCCGACAGCCCCACCAGCCACCTGAGCGCCAACCCGTGGTCGCTGAACCTGCTGCTGGTCGCCGCCGGCATCGTCACCACCGTGCCGCTGCTGTGCTTCACCGCGGCGGCCACCCGGCTTCGCCTGTCGACGCTCGGTTTCTTCCAGTATCTCGGCCCGACGCTGATGTTCCTGCTGGCGATCACCTTCTACGGCGAAACCGTCGGCCAGGACAAACTGGTGACCTTCGGCTTTATCTGGGCGGCGCTGATCCTGTTCACCCTCGACGCGCTCTACACCCAGCGCAAGCTGCGCTGAGCCCGGCGCCGCCGGGTTACAGCCAGTTCTTGCGCTTGAAGTACAGGTAAGGGGCCAGACCGGCCAGGATCATCAAGGTGATGGCGCCCGGGTAGCCGAACGACCATTTCAGCTCCGGCATGAATTCGAAGTTCATGCCGTAGCTGGAGGCCACCAGCGTCGGCGGCAGGAACACCACCGACACCACCGAGAAGATCTTGATGATGCGGTTCTGTTCGATGTTGATGAAGCCCATCGCCGCCTGCATCAGGAAGTTCACCTTCTGGAACAGCGATTCGTTGTGCGGCAGCAGGGATTCGATATCGCGCAGCACTTCACGCGCCTGCTCCAGCTGGCCGGTCGGCAGACGCGCCTTGCGCACCAGGAAGTTGAGCGCGCGCTGGGTATCCATCAGACACAAACGCACCTTCCAGCCGATATCTTCCAGCTCCGCCAGCGTCGACAGCGCGGCGTCGTATTCATCGCCCTGATGCCCTTCCATGATCACCCGGCTGAGCTGTTCCAGATCGCTGTAGATGTTCTCTATCTCGTCCGCCAGCTGTTCAATCTTGGTTTCGAACAGATCCAGCAGCAGTTCGTAGGCGTTGCCTTCGAGCATGGTCTGGTTGCGGGCGCGCATGCGGTACAGGCGAAACGCCGGCAGTTCACGCTCGCGCAGGGTATACAGGCGGCCGTCGCGGATGGTGAACGCCACCGTGGAGTTGCCGGCGTGATCTTCCGCATCTTCAAAGTAGAAGAAGGAGTGGATATGCAGACCGTCTTCATCTTCGAAGAAACGGGCGGAGGCTTCGATGTCGTCCAGTTCGGGACGCGTCGCCAGGCTTTGTCCCAGCTCATTCTGCACGCGCTCACGCTCGCCCTCTTCCGGCTCGACCAGATCAACCCACAGCGATGACGTGAGATCATCCGAGTCGTCCAGCTCCAGACGGGACAAGCGGCGGTTATCTAATTTAAAAGCGCTCAGCATGTGCCAAAACTCCGTGAAGGTAACGGGTGCGGACAACGCGTTGAAGCACAGAAACAGAGGGGATGCGTATCACCGATTTGTTTCAGACCATGAAGAGATCTGACTCATAGCGACGCTTTGCGGGGTCGCCGACAACCACGAAGGCTATCAGCAAAAACGGAGAGCCTTAGAAGTTATACCTGCGGCGCAGGTCAGTGAGCCAGTATCTACTGGGTGTGTCCAAGGCGTCTGTCCTCAATGATAATAGTGCGCGCATGTTACGCCGAGAAGAAAAAGCCTGTCAACACGTTAGGCGGGATAATTGCGCAACAAATCATCACGATGTTCAATGGCAAAAATGGCGCCTAAACCGTACTGAAAAAGTCGCGGCGATCGCTTACCGCCACCAAGAATGTTGCTAAGATGACATCACCCTAATGGTACGACAAGCATGCGGATTTAAACGATGAAACAGATTACCGCCCATGAACTGACCGCGATGAGCGAACAGGCCGCCAGCGTGCCCCGCCTGCGCGCGCACCGCACCTTACACGAAGAGTTGAGCGACCCGGTGCAACGCCTGGCGATCGCCATGGAACCCGGCACCTATATCCGCCCGCACCGTCACCCGCAAACCTGGGAACTGCTGACGCCGCTGCGCGGCCGTTTTGTCGTGCTGCAGTTCAACGATGACGGCGTCGTGACGCAGCGCACCCTGCTCGGCGAAGAAACCAAAGTGCTGGAGATGCCGGCATTTACCTGGCATGCGGTGTTGTCGGTCGATGCCGGCGGCGTGGTGTTCGAAGTAAAGCAGGGCCCGTATCAGGCGTTGACCGAAGAGGACTGCATGCCGTGGGCGCCGCAGGAAGGCGGTGAAGGCACCGAAGCGGTGATGCGCTGGTATGCCACCGCGCAGGTCGGCGATCGCTACCCTCACTGATCCTGAACGATTGCAGGGGCTGCCCCTGCAACGCGCCCCTCTCTTTTATACCGTTTCCAGGCGAGCGTAGGCCGCCACCAGCCACTTGATGCCCTCGCCCGGGAAGGCGATCTGCAGCCGGCTGTGCTCGCCGCTGCCCTCCAGATTGACGATGGTGCCTTCGCCAAACTTGGGATGGCGCACGCGCTGGCCCAGCTTGTAGCCGGTATCGTTCTCGCTGATCGGCGTGCCCATACGGCGGTGATTGACCGGGCGCGATACGCTGGCGCGCAGGCGCACTTCTTCCACGCACTCTTCCGGCAGTTCGCCGATAAAGCGCGACGGCCGGTGGTAAACCTCTTTGCCATACAGACGGCGCGTTTCGGCATAGGTCAGCGTCAGCTTCTGCATGGCGCGCGTTACGCCCACATAGGCCAGGCGGCGCTCCTCCTCCAGACGGCCGCCTTCATCCAGCGACATCTGGCTCGGGAACATGCCCTCTTCCATCCCGACGATAAACACCAGCGGGAACTCCAGCCCCTTGGCCGAGTGCAGGGTCATCAGCTGCACCGCGTCCTGATAGGCGTCGGCCTGGCCTTCGCCCGCTTCCAGCGCCGCATGCGACAGGAACGCCTGCAGCGGCATCAGATCCTGATCTTCGTCCTGATAGCTGAACTGGCGCGTCGCCGTCACCAATTCCTCAAGGTTTTCGATGCGCGCCTGCCCCTTTTCGCCTTTCTCCTGCTCATACATGATGAACAGCCCGGAATCGCGGATCACCCGGTCGGTCTGCACGTGCAGCGGCATGTCGGCGGTTTCGTGCGCCAGCGACTCCACCAGCTCGATAAAGCGCTGCAGCGCCGACGCAGCGCGGCCGGCCAACACCTTGTCCTGCATCAGCTCACGCGTCGCCTGCCACAGCGTCAGCTGGCGATCGCGCGCCGCCTGGCGCACCACGTCGAGGGTGCGATCGCCGATGCCGCGCGTCGGGGTGTTGACCACGCGCTCGAAGGCTGCGTCGTCGTTGCGGTTGGAAATGAGGCGCAGGTAAGCCAGCGCATCCTTGATTTCCTGGCGTTCGAAGAAGCGCTGGCCGCCGTAGATGCGGTACGGCATCGCCGTCTGCAGCAGCGCCTCTTCCAGCACGCGCGACTGGGCGTTGCTGCGGTACAGGATGGCGCAGTCGTTCAGCGCGCCGCCGTTGTCCTGCCAGGTCTTGATGCGATTGACCACGAAGCGCGCTTCGTCGAGTTCGTTGAAGGCGCAGTAGATGGAGATCGGTTCGCCTTCGCCGCCTTCGGTCCACAGGTTTTTGCCCATGCGCCCGTCGTTGTTGGCGATCAGGGTGTTGGCCGCTTTCAGGATGTTGCTGGTGGAACGGTAGTTCTGCTCCAGGCGGATGGTTTCCGCGCCGGGGAAATCTTTCAGGAAGCGCTGGATGTTTTCCACCTGCGCGCCGCGCCAGCCGTAGATCGACTGGTCATCGTCGCCGACGATCATCACGTTGCTGTTGCCGCCCGTCAGCAAACGGATCCACGCGTACTGGATACTGTTGGTATCCTGGAATTCGTCCACCAGCACGTTGGTGAAACGTTCGCGGTAGTGGTTGAGGATATGCGGCTTGTTCAGCCACAGCTCGTGCGCGCGCAGCAGCAGCTCGGCGAAATCCACCAGCCCCGCGCGATCGCAGGCTTCCTGATAGGCCTGGTAGATGCGCAGCCAGGTGGCTTCTACCGGGTTGTTGTAGGTCTCGACGTGCTGCGGGCGCAGGCCCTCGTCTTTCTTGCCGTTGATGTACCACATCGCCTGACGCGGCGGCCACTGCTTCTCGTCGACGTTCAGCGCCTTGATGATGCGCTTGAGCAGCCGCAGCTGGTCGTCGCTGTCGAGGATCTGGAAATCCTGCGGCAGGTTGGCTTCCAGGTGGTGGGCGCGCAACAGACGGTGCGCCAGGCCGTGGAAGGTGCCGATCCACATGCCGCCCTGGCTGGTGCCGATCAGATGTTCGATACGGTGGCGCATTTCCGCCGCCGCCTTGTTGGTGAAGGTCACCGCCATGATCGAATACGGCGAGCAGTTCTCCACCGACAGCAGCCAGGCGATGCGATGCACCAGCACCCGCGTCTTGCCGCTGCCCGCTCCGGCCAGAACCAACAGGTTGCTGCGCGGCGCCGCCACGGCTTCACGTTGTTTTTCATTCAGGCTGTCGAGCAGATCGGAGACGTCCATAGGCACCACTAATGGTTAAGGGAAAACCCGCCGCTGACGGGTTTTTCACTGGAAATTTATACAGAGTTCTGGCAGGGATTATAACAATGCTGTCAGCGATGCCAACTGCGAAATCTCAATATGCGGCAGCAGGCGGCTGTCGGCGGCTTGCATCAGGCAGCGTTGCCGATCGTTGATCCAACAGGCCTGCAGCCCCGCGCGCAACGCGCCGGCGACGTCGGTGGTCAGATCGTCGCCCACGTGCAGGATCTGCTCGGGCGCCACGCCCAGCCGCTCGACGGCCAGGTGATACATGTCCTGATACGGCTTGGCGCGCCCGTCCGGCCCGGAGCGCAACACGAACTGGAAGTAACCGTCCAGGCCGCACTGCGCCGGATCGGCGTTGCCGTTGGTGATCGCCACCAGCGGGTAGCGCGCGGCCAGCGCCTTCAGCGTGGCGTGGGTCGCTTGCGGCACCTCGATGCGGCTGCGCCACAGCGCGAAGTTTTGCATCGCCGCATCGGCCCCGATCGCCGCGTCGGCATCGCGCAGCCCCTGCCGGCTCAGCGCCAGATGAATGGCGCGCCAGCGCCACTGGGTGACGTCGTGGTAAATCTCCGGATCCTGTTCGCGCAGCTCCTGGCGCAGGCGGTGGAAATCCGCCGACTGGAAGCTGTTCAGACCGGGATGGTAGCTCTGCAGGAAGGCCACCGACTGTTGTTCGGTTTGCCGGATCACCGGGCGATTGTCATACAGCGTGTCGTCCAGATCGAAAGTCAGCGCCGCCAGCGGGCGCAGCGGGCGATAAAAATGCATCAAGATTTCCCCCGTTTGGCGCGCGGATGCGCGGCATCGTACACGTTCGCCAGATGTTGAAAGTCGAGGTGGGTATAAATTTGCGTGGTGGTCAGGTTGGCGTGGCCGAGCAGCTCCTGCACCGCGCGCAGATCGCCGCTGGACTCCAGCATGTGAGTGGCGAAGGAATGGCGCAGCTTGTGCGGGTGAATATGGCTGTTGACGCCCTGTTTCACGCCCCATTCGGCGAAGCGCTTTTGCACGTTGCGCGTCGAGATGCGCCGCCCCTGATTGGACAGGAACATCGCATCATCCTCCGGCCCGAACAGATCGCGCATGGCCAACCAGTGTTCCAGCCAGGTGACGGCGGTGCGCCCGATCGGCAATTTGCGCTCTTTGCTGCCTTTCCCCATCACCCACACCTCGCCGGCCGCCATATCGACATGGCGGCAATCCAGCCCCACCAGTTCGGAGAGGCGCAGACCGGCGCCGTACATCACCTCCAGCATGGCGCGATCGCGCACCGCCAGCGGATCGTTGAGATCGATCTCCAGCAGCTGGTTCATTTCATCGACGTCGATGTTTTTCGGCAGATGGCGGCCGCTGCGCGGCGTGCGGATGCCTTTGGCGGGGTTGGCGTGCAATACGCCCTGGCTGACCAGCCAGTCGAGGAAACTGCGCAACGAAGAGAGCCGCAGCGCCAGGCTGGCGGACTGCAGGCCGGCGCGTTTGCTGCGCGCCGCCAGCATGCGCACCCGGGCGGCATCCAGCGCCGTCCAGTCGGTGACGCCGATCTCCTGCGCCAGGCGCATCAGCGCCGCCAGCTGGCGCGAATAGCTAAGCTGCGTCAGCGGGCTGAGTTGCCGTTCTACCTTGAGATAACGCAGAAAAGCGTCCACCGGCTGCTGCAGGCTGGGCGCAATCGGCGTCATGCGCGTTCGACCCAGCGTTCCAGCAGCGCCGGCAGCATGCGCGCCAGTTGATTGAGCATCACCGTGCCCATGCCCTGCTGATAGTGTTGCGTATCGCGGCTGCTGAAGATCACCATGCCCAGTTCGCCATCGTCGCCCAGCATCGACAGCGCCACCGAGCCAATCTGGCCAATCTGTTTGGCCTGCGGCAACAGCAGCAGCAGTTCGGGGCCGTTCAGGCCGCCGAGGTAATGTTGTTCGCTGCCCAGCCGCTGAATGCGAAACGGCTCGAACGCCGAACGCGTCAGCGCCAGATGGGTGAAATCGGAAGGCGCGCCGATCTTCCAGCGCTCGGCGAACAGGCGCACCGTGGCGCCGGCCAAACCAAAACCGCGCGCCCAGCGCTGCAGCCGGTTGAGCATGTCCTGCAGGCTGTCGGCGGTGGCCAGATCGGCCTGCAGGTGCAACAACCGGGCGAACAGCCCTTCGTTGGCGCTGGCCTGCTCCATCAGCAGCGTGATCTCTTCTTCCAGCCGTTCGATGTGATTGCGCTGGCGGGCCAGATGCCATTCCACCAGCGAAACGGTGCCGCGCACCGGGTGAGGCACGCGCATCTGCTCAACCTGGCGCGCGTTGCGAATAAAGAAATCCGGGTTCTGCAGCAGGTACTGCATCACGGTGTCGTCATCCAGCGCCAGGCCGGCGACGCTCTGTTCTTCTACGCTTTTCATAGATGAATAAATCCGTCATAGACATGGGTTGCCGGGCCGGTCATAAACAGCGGGTTGCCCGGCCCTTTCCAGCGAATATGCAGGCTGCCGCCCGGCAGTTCTACATGCACCTCTTCTGACAGCAATTCCTGTTGGATCCCCACCGCCACCGCCGCACAGGCGCCGCTGCCGCAGGCCTGCGTTTCGCCGGCGCCGCGCTCGTAAACACGCAGCTTGATATGATCGCGGCTGACCACCTGCATAAAACCGATGTTGGCTCGTTCCGGGAAGCGCTCATGCCCTTCCAGCACCGGCCCGAGCAGCTCCACCTTGGCGGTTTTTACATCGTCCACCTGCAAAACACAATGCGGGTTGCCCATCGACACCACGCCGCACAGCACGGTGTGTTCCGCCGCGCGCATGATGTAGGTCTTTTCCGCCTTGGCGGCGCGGAACGGCACCGCCTGCGGATCGAAATTAGGCTCGCCCATGTTGACGCACACCAGATCGTCGTCGGTGACGCTGAGCACCATGCGCCCGGTTTGGGTGCTGACGCGGATGTCGCGTTTGTTGGTCAGCCCTTTCAGCCGCACAAAGCGCGCGAAGCAGCGCGCGCCGTTGCCGCACTGCGCCACTTCGCTGCCGTCGGCGTTGAAAATTCGGTAGTGAAAATCCAGCTCGGGATCGTAAGGCGGTTCTACCACCAGCATCTGGTCAAAGCCGACGCCCAGGTGCCGATCGGCCAGCCGGCGGATCAGCTCAGGTGAAAAATAGACATTCTGTGTAACGGCATCGACCACCATAAAGTCGTTGCCCAGACCGTGCATTTTGGAGAACTGCATATCATACTCCGCTATCTGGACGCGCTATCCGTCTTGATTTTACGGCGGCGCTCGCCACCGTAAACAGGGTGTTACTGGTCGACCATCGACGGTTTTTGCTGAGAGCCAGACTGCTCCTGCTGGTTCTTTTGCACCTGATCGCCCGTTTGCACCGGCGGCTTGGCCGGTTTTTGGCTGGCGGGGTCGGCAGGCGGGAAGTAAAGCGGGCCTTTCAGACCACAGCCGGCGAGGCCGGTAACCAGAACTGCCATCAGCGCATAGCGTAGTTGTTTTTTCATTTGCATTAATGCCTGTAATTCATGCGTCCAAGGTCTCTATAATCGCAGGTGGATCATGAAAAGCAATAGGAATTGAATATGAACGACAGCGAGTTTCACCAGTTGGCCGACCAGCTGATGCTGAATATTGAAGAGACACTGGACGATTTTGACGGCGATGCGGACATCGATTACGAAACCAATGGCGGCGTAATGACGCTGAGCTTCGAAAACGGCACCAAAATCGTCATCAACCGCCAAGAGCCGCTGCACCAGGTGTGGCTCGCCACCAAGGCCGGCGGCTACCACTTCAACTACCGCGACGGCGCTTGGCTATGCGATCGCAGCGGGCAGCCGTTTTATCAGCTGCTCAGCGAAGCGGCCAGCGCGCAGGCCGGCGAGGAACTGCGTTTTTCCTGAGGCTAAGCAGGGCTCGGCAACCGAGCCCTTGCGGCGTCAATGTAGCTGGAACTGCTGTTTCAGCGGCTGAGCGGCGCCATCGGCCACCGTCACGCACAGGCTGGACAGCACGTTGCTGCGGAACGGGATCACCTGCGTGCGCCCGTCGAGCTGCACGATCTGATAGAACTGCGGCAGGTTGAAGTTGATGAAGCTGGAGCCGTAGGTGAAGCGATCGTGCGAGGATGAATAGAAGCGGCTGACGTCGCGCACCAGCTCCTCTTTACTGCCCTCGCAGTGGTGATACACCTCCACCCGATTCGACTCGTCCAGAATATAGATGTTGAAGCCCTTGTCGTCTGAGGTGTCTTCGAAGAAGAACTGGATGATCCCCTCGCTGGCGAAGCCGTCCACCACCGGCGGCAAATGCACCTGATCGGTTTCCACCTTGATAGACAGGCCGTGCAGCTTGTTGTTGGAGATGGCGCCGTAAAACTCCACCGCGTTCTCCAGCTTTTGCACCGATACGCTCAGGCGCTCGAAGAACAGCCCCCAGGTCTGCCCGGCGACGCGCACCGCCTTGAAGCGGCCGGGCTCCAGGCGGGTGCTGGACAGGCGCAGCTCGATGCACTCCGACACCAGCTGCTGGATACGGGTGCGGATCAGGCCGCGCAGGTGCTGGCTGTAGCAGAACACTTCCACCGACTCCGGCGGCGCGGCGTCCTGGTGCATTTTGCCGAGAATGGTTTTCAGCGCTTCCAGCACCGACTGCTCGCCGCTGAAATGCAGGGTGCGCACTTCGTTCCAGGAGTTGCGGTACAGCAGATCGATGCTGCCCACCAGGCACTGCTGCTGCTGGCCGAAGCTGAACACGTCCAGCTTGCGGAAATCGAAATGCACCACCTGATTGCGGAAGGCGGCGGTCGGATCGTTTTCCAGATTGACGATGATCGCCAGATGGCGGATCTCGCACGGGCTGTACAGCGCTTTCGGCGTCGGCGCCGGCAGGCGCAGCGGGAAGTGATGAGAAACGTCGGCCACCAGCTCCTGCAGCTTGGCGGTGTCGCACAGGTTGCCGCTCTTGATGTGCAGGCGGGTCTGCGGCGTCAGCAGGCCGTTGAAATAGGCCCAGGCCACCAGCTTGTTCAGGTAGCGGTTATATTCCAGCGGCTGATGGCTGACGATCGAATCCATAGCCGGCGCCTGATTATACAGGTACCAGCCGGTGCGGTTGGCGCGGCCAACCGGCACGTGAATAAAGGTTAAGTCGTTTTCCGACAGGTCCGGCGAAATCTGCGGGTTCACCAGCGTCACCTTGCCGGGCAGCGCTTCGAACGCCGCGTACAGTTTGCGGGTCAGCACGCCGATATCCTGCGGGCTGGCGCTGACGCTGAGGTTGTTGCGGCGGGCGAAACGGATCAGGTTGCGGTAGCTCTGCATCATCGCGTCGAGCAGCTCGTTATGCGCTTCGCGCACCCGTTCGATTTTCCAGTTGGCGCGGTTGTCCAGCATCGCCAGACGCTCTTCGCTCCAGCCCCATTCGCTGACCAGCTGGCTGAGGATCTCGCGCCGCCAGCCGACGCAGGCCTTGGCCAGCGACAGCTTTTCACACACTTTCAGGTAGAAACAGCGGCGGGCCAGATCGAGACGGGTGGTGTCGTTGATGTCGGTCAGGTAGCGGGTGACGCGCTCGAGCATCATGCAGTAGGCGTCGAGCCCGAAGCTGACGATCTCGCCCTGATGCAGGCGATGTTTGATGTCCGTCGCCAGCAGTTGGGTATTGGGATATTCCCAGGAATAGGCTTCCAGCAGCAGGGTCTTCAGCACCGCCTTGTAAGGCGAATCGATGCTCTTGTACAGCTGCCACAGGCTGGCGCCGAAGTACTCTTCCGCCGACAGCGAACTCAGGCCGCCGAGATCCAGCCACTCGTTCGGCGTCAGCGCGCCCTGCGCGTACAGCGACAGCACGTATTCATCGTAGTGCGCTTCTTCTTCGCCCGGCACCATGTTCCACAGGATGCGCTTGCCGGCCAGGCGCACCGCGGTGCGGTAGAATTCGTCGAGCAACAGGATATGCTGCGTCGAGCCACAGTCTTCGCCGCCCAGGCTGCCGCTTTCATTATGGCGGAAGCGGTTTTCGTCGATCAGGAAGAAGCTGACTTCCACCCCCATCGAGGCGGCCCACTTCTCAAGCAGGCTGCATTTTTGCTGCAGGCGGGTGCGTTCTTCGTTGTCCAGCCAGGACTGGTGGCAGACCCAGATGTCAAGATCCGAGCTGCAGCTTTGGCCGATAGACGAGGTGCTGCCCATCGAATAGACGCCGGTGATCGGCAGCTCGCCGCTGGCCGGTTTGTCAAATGGGCTGCCCCATTTGTCTTCTAAATCGTTCAGGTAATCTTGTTGAGTTTCATCAGGCGTGTAGAGGCAAATGCCGTGGGGAACGTTACCGTTCAGGTAACCCGGCATCAGCGGGTGATGGTGGTGCAGTAAGGTGGGCAGCAGACTGTATACCCGTTGAAACGCGGGCTTCATAGCCGCCAGGGCGCGATCGACGCGTAGCTGATTGATCGCATCCAGTCTCTGCTTCAATGTCTCGATGTAGAGGTACAAGACGTCTCGCCTGATTATCCCGGTGTTTAGAAAAAAACCCGTATTCCATAAGCGCCGTTAGTGTAAGAAGAATATTTGGCGACTTATTGCTGGAAACGTGATCAATTTAACACCTTGCTGATTGACCGTAAAGGAGGTAACGCTTCACAATTATTGTAGCGCTTCCCTAAACGATTTACCCGCAGTGTTAACTGCCCCAAAGCACATCACACGTCCCTTTGATTCCGTTGTCCTTTTTCCGCCTCCGGCTTCTTGCACTGACAGTATTGGCTCTCAGTGGTAGGATGGATGGCGAAATATAAAAACGGTAACAAGCATGTTAGACAAAATTATTCGAATTGCCACCCGACAAAGCCCGCTTGCACTCTGGCAAGCACATTATGTGCAGCAACGTCTGATGGCCTGCCATCCCGGCCTGCAGGTCGAGTTGGTGCCGATGGTGACGCGCGGCGACGTTATTCTGGATACGCCGCTGGCGAAAGTCGGCGGTAAGGGCCTGTTTGTTAAAGAACTCGAGCTGGCGCTGCTGGAAGGCCGCGCCGACATCGCCGTGCACTCGATGAAAGACGTGCCGGTCGATTTCCCCGCCGGCCTGGGTTTGACCACCATTTGCGAACGCGAAGATCCGCGCGACGCTTTTGTTTCCAACCGTTTCGCCTCGCTCGATCAACTGCCGCAGGGCAGCGTGGTCGGCACTTCCAGCCTGCGCCGCCAGTGCCAGCTGCGTGAACGCCGCCCGGATCTGATCGTGCGCGACCTGCGCGGCAACGTCGGCACTCGCCTGGCCAAGCTGGACAACGGCGACTACGACGCGATTATTCTGGCGGTGGCCGGCCTGAAACGCCTGGGGCTGGAGCAACGCATCCGCAGCCCGTTGAGCGCTGAAGAGTGCCTGCCGGCGGTCGGTCAGGGTGCGGTCGGCATTGAATGCCGCCTTGACGACAGCGTCACCCGCGCGCTGCTGGCGCCGCTGAACCATGCGGCTACCGAAACCCGCGTGCGTGCCGAACGGGCGATGAACACCCGTCTGGAAGGCGGCTGCCAGGTGCCGATCGGCAGCTATGCCGAACTGGATGGCGACAGCCTGTGGCTGCGTGCCTTGGTCGGCGCGCCGGACGGCAGCCAGATGGTGCGCGGCGAGCGCCGCGGCCCGGCCGCCGAGGCCGAACGGATGGGCGTTGAGCTGGCGGAAGAGCTGCTGGCGCGCGGCGCGCGCGAGATCCTGCGCGAAGTTTATCAGGGAAATCCGCCGGCATGACGATCCTGGTAACCCGCCCATCGCCTTCGGGAGAGCGGTTAGTGAGCCGGCTGCGCGCACTCGGCCGGGTTGCCTATCATGCACCGCTGATCGACTTCGCCCCCGGCGGCGATCTGCCGCAGCTGCCGCAGGCGTTGCAGCAGTTGAACACCGGCGATCTGGTATTCGTGCTGTCGCAGCATTCGGTGAACTATGCCGATTCGGTCATCGGCCGCGCCGGGCTGAGCTGGCCCGCGCACCTGACTTATTACGCCATCGGCCGCACCACCGGGCTGGCGCTGCACCGCATCAGCAGTTTGCCGGTGGAATACCCGCGCGAACGCGAGATCAGCGAAACGCTGCTGCTGCTGCCGGCGCTGCAAAAGCTGGCGGGCAAACGCGCGCTGATTTTGCGCGGCAACGGCGGCCGCGAGTTGCTGGGCACGACGCTGAGCGAGCGCGGCGCCGACGTCAGCTATTATGAATGCTATCAACGCAGCCCGGTGCACTACGACGGCAGCGAGCAGAGCGCCCACTGGCAGCGCGCCGGTGTGGATACGCTGGTGGTGACCAGCGGTGAAATGTTACAACAGCTCTATACTTTAGTTCCTGATTACTATCGTTCTTCATGGCTGCTGCGTTGCCGCCTGGTAGTAGTGAGCGAACGCCTGGCTACCCTCGCCCGGGATTTGGGCTGGCGTACGATTCGGGTAGCTGACAACGCCGATAATGACGCGCTGATCCGCGCGCTACAATAATCTGACTATGGGATGTGCCACTATGACGGAACAAAATACCCCATCCGCCCCGGTTGAAGAGCCAACCACCGCGGTTGAGAGCTCCCAGCAGCCAGCCGCTGCCAGCCGCAAAGGCAAGAACACCGGCCCGGTGCTCGGCGCGATCGCTATCGTGCTGGTCATCGCCCTCGGCGCGGGCGGCTATTACCACACGCACCAGCAGGCGCAACAGCTGATCGCCGCCAATCAGGCGCTGCAGCAGCAGCTTGAAGGCGTGAAGCAGAGCCAGCAGCAGGAAAGAAATGCGCTGGAAGGCCTGTTGCAGCAGCAGGGTAAAACCCTGGACGCCGCCGATCGCGAGCAGGCTAACCTCGCGCGCCAACTGAGCGAGTTGCAGGAAAAAGTGGCGACCATCTCCGGCAGCGACGCCAAAACCTGGCTGCTGGCGCAGGCCGATTTCCTGGTGAAAATGGCCGGCCGCAAGCTGTGGAGCGATCAGGACGTGACCAGCGCCGCCGCGCTGCTGAAAAGCGCCGACGCCAGCCTGGCGGACATGAACGATCCTAGCCTGCTCGACGTGCGCCGCGCCATTACCGAAGACATCGGCACGCTTGCTACGCTGACCCAGGTCGATTACGACGGCATCATCCTCAAGGTCAATCAGCTGTCCAATCAGGTGGATAACCTGCGCTTGGCGGACAACGACACCGACGAAGCGCCGATGGATCAAAACAGCAGCGAGCTCTCCGGTTCGATCGCCGAGTGGCGGCAGAACCTGGCCAAGAGCTGGCGCAATTTCATGGCCGACTTCATTACCATCCGCCGCCGCGACGCCAGCGCCGAACCGCTGCTGGCGCCGAACCAGGACATCTACCTGCGCGAAAACATCCGTTCGCGCCTGCTGGTGGCCGCGCAGGCCATCCCGCGCCACCAGAACGAGACCTACAAGCAATCCCTGGAAACCGTCTCCACCTGGGTGCGCGCCTATTTCGACACCACCGATCCGGCGACCAAGGCCTTCCTGGAAGAGCTGGACAGCCTGAGCCAACAGTCGATCTCGATGGACGTGCCGGATCAGCTGAAAAGCCAGCCGCTGCTGGAAAAAGTGATGCAGACCCGGGTGCGCAACCTGATGACCCAGTCCCCTGCCGCTCACCAGGAGGGTTAAGCCATGTTACGCGTGCTATTTCTGTTCCTGGTGGTGATCGCCAGCGTGGTGCTCGGGCCGATGTTGGCCGGGCATCAGGGCTATGTGCTGATCCAGACCGACAACTACAATATCGAAACCAGCGTCACCGGCCTGGCGATCATGCTGGTACTGCTGTTCGTGGTGCTGCTGGCGATCGAGTGGATCCTGCGCCGTCTCTTCCGCACCGGCGCCCGCACGCGCGGTTGGTTTATCGGCCGCAAGCGCACTCGCGCGCGCCAGCAAACCAAGGCCGCGCTGATCAAGCTGGCGGAAGGCGACTACAAGCAGGTCGAGAAGCTGATGACGCGCAACGCCGATCACGCCGAACAGCCGGTGGTGAACTACCTGCTGGCCGCCGAGGCCGCACAGCAACGCGGCGATGACTTCCGCACCAACCAATATCTGGAGCGCGCTGCCGAAGCGGCCGACACCGATCAGCTGCCGGTGGATATCACCCGGGTTCGCATCCAGCTGGCACAGGGCGAGAACCACGCCGCGCGCCACGGCGTCGATCGCCTGCTGAACCAGGCGCCGCGTCATCCGGAAGTATTGCGCCTGGCGGAACAAGCCTATCTGCGCACCGGCGCCTATGCGTCGCTGCTGGAAGTGCTGCCGTCGATGCGTAAAATCGAACTCCACAGCGAAGAGCAACTGCAGGCATTGCAGCAGCAGGCTTATATCGGGCTGATGAATCAGGCGATGGCGGACGAAGGCAGCGAAGGCCTGAAGCGCTGGTGGAAAGATCAGAGCCGCAAGACGCGTCACGAAGTGCCGCTGCAAATCGCGATGGTGGAACACCTGATCGAATGCAACGACCACGAACTGGCGCAGGAGATCGTGCTCGACAGCTTGAAGCGCCAATACGACGAGCGCCTGGTGCTGCTGCTGCCGCGGCTGAAGTCCGGCAACCCCGAGCAGTTGGAGAAAGCGCTGCGCCAGCAGATGAAGCAGCACGGCGCGACGCCGCTGCTGAACAGCACGCTGGGGCAGCTGCTGATGAAACACGGCGAGTGGCAGCAGGCGGCCGACGTCTTCCGCGAAGCGCTGAAACAGCGCCCGGATGCCTACGACTACGCCTGGTTGGCCGATACGCTGGAAAAACTGCATCGTTCGGATGAAGCGGCGCAGATGCGGCGCGAAGGACTGATGTTGACGCTGAAACAGAACGGCGGCGAATAGCGCCCTGCACGATTGAAGAACAGCGCGGCTCTTGATGCCGCGCTTTTTTTTTGCCAGTTAACATCCTGAGGTGCAAAAAAAAACACTTGCCGTAGGGCAAGTGTATAAAGAAGCAATCAGGTCTAGGACAACAGGGGCGGTGCCTCACTCAACGTTTTGCCCTGAGCGTGATGACGGGTTAGTCATCGTTCTCGTGGGCGATAGGCACCCTAAATCGGCTCTGCGTCATTCCCAGGGTTTATGAGGCCTAAGGCGAACATAAGAGGTGGAATGAGCATCTACGCTATAAATATTGCACTTGGCGTGCCAACTTTAAGGCTGAGGCCATTCCCAATAAAAAACGGGTCTCAATGCATTGAAATATATTAATTTTTAATTTAACCCTGTCTTTCCTGTTATATGCCACTCTCTGGCATTCCATACCAGCAGCCGTAATAAGAATGTCGCCTCAAAACGACGACTTAAGCCAAAGCCCATTTTATCTTTTTAAATCAATTAATTATTTGTCTCAACCTGACGACAGCGCTGGATGGCGCTGTCGCTGAAAACCAACACGCTTGCCGACAGAGACAAAGTGCCCATCCTTAGATACGCAAAAAGCCCGCGCATTGCTGCACGGGCCTACCTTCGTCTCGCTTCGCGAGGTTCGAACCTCCTGCGGAGGTACTCATCCTCATAAACTACAGACGAAAAAAAACCTGCTTTAAAAAGCAGGTTTTTCGAATGTGGTCGGCGAGAGAGGATTACGCGCATCTTTGATGCGCGCCCTGCGGGCCGTTGCTAAAGCAACGTTGTCTCGCTTCGCGAGGCTCGAACCTCCTGCGGAGGTGCTCATCCTCATAAACTGCAGGCGTAAAAAAACCGACTTGCGTCGGTTTTTTTGAAAGTGGTCGGCGAGAGAGGATTCGAACCTCCGACCCACTGGTCCCAAACCAGTTGCGCTACCAAGCTGCGCTACTCGCCGATTTGTATTGCTCATACTACCCGATTTATCAGACCATTGTCCATATAAATCTTATATTTATCAGATATTTTGCGTGGTGCGAAGAGAGGGACTTGAACCCTCACGTCCGTAAGAACACTAACACCTGAAGCTAGCGCGTCTACCAATTCCGCCACCTTCGCACTGTCACAAAATACTGCTAAATCGTCACTTCGTCAGGAAGTGGGGTGGCTAATGGGACTCGAACCCACGACAACTGGAATCACAATCCAGGGCTCTACCAACTGAGCTATAGCCACCATTACTACTTCTTACTCACGCGGTAATATACCACCGCAGCTCCTGCGCACAAACTTAATGGCGCGCCCGACAGGATTCGAACCTGAGACCTCTGCCTCCGGAGGGCAGCGCTCTATCCAGCTGAGCTACGGGCGCGTAGCGCCGTTGCGGGAGGGGATACTACGGATTTACGCCAATCCTGTCTAGTGCTTTTTCGCAGAAATGTTGCGTTTGATTACGCTTTGCTCACTCCCGCGCACAAAAGCGCACTCCGTAGCCCCTTTTCGCCGTTTATTAGCGCGTTTCTACCCGATTTTCAACCGGATGATGTTTCTTGTGCATGCCGAAAGCGAAGTAGCACAGGCTGACGCCGGCTAAGAAAATCGCCCCGACCAGCAGGGAAATGCGCGTGTCCGGGTTGATTCCCATGCCGACCAGCACGCAAACCAGAAAAGCGATGGTCAGATAGTTCACATACGGGAACATGATCGACTTAAAGCTGTGGTTTTTGATCGCTTCCTTATGGGCGCGGCGGAAATAGAGTTGGCTTATCAGCACCACGAACCACGGCACCATGCCCGGCAGCACGCTCGCGCTGTAGACATAAACGAACACCTGCTCCGGATTCGGGATGATGTAGTTCAGCGCGGAGCCCACCAACAGGCAGCCGATGGTGACGGCGATGCAGTTCACCGGCACGCCGCTGGCGGAAAGCTTGGTGAGCGCCGCCGGCAGTTGGCGGTTCTTGGCCAGGGCGTACAGCATGCGGCCGCCGCTATACATGCCGCTGTTGCAACCGGAGAGCGCGGCGGTCAACACCACGAAGTTGATGATGCCGGCGGCGGCAACGATGCCGATCTTGGCGAAGGTCAGCACGAACGGGCTGCCGGTGGTGCCGATGCCGTTCCACGGGAAGATGGTGACAATGACGAAGATCGCACCGACATAGAAGATCAGGATGCGCCACAGGATATTGTTGATCGCGCGTTTCAGCGTCACCTGCGGGTTCTTGGCTTCCCCGGCGGTGATGCCCACCAGTTCAACCCCCTGATAGGACGCCACCACGATGCACAGCGCAAACAGGAAGCCTTTCCAGCCGCCGGCAAAGAAACCGCCGTGCGCCGTCAAATTGGCGAAACCGATAGGTTCACCGCCGTTGCCGAAGCCGAAGAAGATCACCCCCAGCCCCACCAGAATCATCACGATGATGGTGGTGACCTTGATCATGGCGAACCAGAACTCCAGCTCACCGTACAGGCGCACCGCCGCCAGGTTGGCCAACGCGACCATCGCCACGGCGATCAGCGCCGGCACCCACTGCGGTATTTCCGGGAACCAGAACTGCACATACACCCCGATGGCGGTGATTTCAGAAATGCCGACGGCAATCCACATAAACCAGTAGCCCCAGGCGGTCAGGTAACCGAAGTAGGGATTCATGTACTTATGCGCGTAAACGGCAAACGACCCGGCGACCGGCTCGAGGAACAGCATTTCCCCCATCGAACGCATAATGAAGAACACGAACAGCCCGGCGATAATGTAAGCCAGCAGCACCGACGGCCCCGCCCATTTCAGCGTACTGGCCGAGCCCATAAACAGGCCGACACCGATGGTGCCCCCCAGAGCGATAAGCTCGATATGCCGGGCCTCAAGGCCCCGGTGTAGCCCTTGCGGTTTCTCTTTGTGTGCCATAAATCCTCAATAATTTTTCTCGGGTCGTGTTTGCCTGCCGGCCACTGCCGGTCGTTATTGTCATTATTAAAAGAATAAATCATCCCCTGCCGATCGGATTGGCATCAACGGGTTGTCGGAGCGAAGTGACCGTGAGAAGGACATCGTTCAGCGCTGTCGCATCAAGCTTCAGCGGCCAGGGATAATTTCCGGGCGGTATCGTTTCGCATTTCGTCGCTATAAGCAAACCGCAATTTAAAACTTTATGGAATAAATGCGACGACGTTTAGGGCCGAGGGTTATAGATATGCGGGAGAAACGCGCAAAAGCAGATTATTGGTACAGCAGACCGGAGCGGAACAGCACTTTCCGCCCCGGATGAGGGGTTACATCTTGCCGCTGTAGTAGTAGCCGACAAACTTCAACAGCTTCAATTGCCGGCCGATGCGGCTGGGTTGGCTGAGCAGGCGGTAGAGCCATTCCAGACCGAGGTTCTGCCACACCTTGGGCGCACGCTTCACATGGCCGGTAAAGACGTCGTAGGTGCCGCCCACGCCCATATACAGCGCCTGCGGATGCACCTTGCGGCAGTCGCGCATCAGAATCTCCTGCTTCGGCGATCCCATCGCCACCGTCACGATCGCGGCGCCGCTGGCACGAATACGCTCGAACAGCGCCTCGCGCTGATCCGGTTTGAAGTAGCCGTCCTGGCTGCCCACCAGGTTGACATTCCACTGGCTACGCAGCTTTTGCTCGGTTTCCGCCAAAACCTCCGGCTTGCCGCCGACCAGGAAGACCGGCGTGCCTTCACGGCCGGCGCGTTGCATCAAGGCTTCCCACAGATCGGCGCCCGCAACGCGCGAAACGTCCGCCGCCGGGTATTTGCGGCGAATCGAGCGCACCATGCTGATGCCGTCGGCGTACTTGTACTCCGCCTCATCCAGCAACGCATGCAGCGCCTGGTCCTCTTCCGCCTTCAGGATCTTTTCCGCGTTCATGGCCACCAGCGTGCCCTGTTTTACCCGGCCGCCGTCGAACAAAAAGTCCATGCAGTGCGCCATATCGCGAAAGCCCCACAGGCTGAAACCGCGCAGCTCATACTGCGGCACCGAAATCTTTGCTTCCATCGTTCTCATTACCCTTACAAAAGACCGTTGGCCCGAGGCGGCGACGCCAGCGCGCGGGTGCGCGTCACTCTGGCCTTGATCAGCCCGGCGGTATCGAACAGCCAATACAGCAACTTCGCCAGCACCAGACAGGCGCCGAAAATAATGCAGAAGAACACCACGCGCGACACGAATGAATCCACCCCTTCCCGCGCCAACACGATCATGTTGAACACCGCGCCGAAGCAGAACCCCTGCAGAATGGCCGCCTTATAGCGGTTCGGCTCGGTTTTGCCCAGCTCATACAGCCAGTCGAACCACTTGATGATCATGCCCACCAGAATCGCGCCGAGCGGGATAAAAAGCGCGCCGCCCATCACCACCAGCGAACCGATCAGCGTCGGCGAAATCGCCAGCCCGGAGTGGTTGTTCAGCACTTCCCAGGTGAAGTAGTTGGCCGAGTTCAGCACCACGTCCGGCCGGCCGGGCCAGAGCCAGGTAGGGATAAAGACGTAGAAATCACGCAAGATCGGCGCCAGGCCCTGGAAATCGATCTTGTCGTAATTTTGCAACAGCAGCGCCAGGTTTTCCCACGGCGAGAAGGTATCGCGGGTCAGGTAGAGGAAGGTATAAAACGCCTCCGCGCCGCTGACGTCCAGGCTGTAGCGCTTCAACGCCAGCCAGAACATGCCGACCACGCCGAATATGCCCGCCGCCGCCAGCATCCACAGCGTGATCCAGCCGCGTACGATGCCGATAAACAGGAACAGCGCGAAGGCGATGATGATGTTGGCGCGGGTGCCGCCGACGATCACGTAGGTCAGAATGCCGAACGCCACCGTCGCCACCAGGAACAAGAACCAGGCGCGCAGATCCTGCCGCAGGAAATAGACCACCAGCATCGCCGGAATGAAGAAGTAAAAGAACCGCTTGAGCGCCACACCGGACACGTCGCTGGAGAAAATCTGGCTGTAGGAATTGAGCTTGAACAGCAGGAAACCGTTCTGCATGAAGAAGATCCCAACGGTACCGATCGCCACCAGCGCCAGCAGCACCCAGGTCATATGGGTTTCCACCCGGTTCATGGTAAACAGCGCAGCGCGCGGCTGTGTGCGGCGCTTGCGCAGCCGGGTCTTGTAGGTAACGTAATAGATGGCGTAAAACGCCGTCGCCGACAGCAGGGCGTACAGCAGAAACTCCACCGGCACTACCTCGACGTCAAACTGGAACACCAGCAGGCAGGTCAAAGGAAAACCGAAATAAAACGTCAGCAAATACAGCAGCGAGAAGAAGACGTTGAAGTTAAAGCGCACGCGCCGAAACTCCTGATAGGTCAGCGTCAGGATAAACGTCAGGCTGACCAGATAGACGACGAACAGGCCGCCGAATTGCGCCAACGTCATGAGTGCTCTCCCGCCGCCAACGCCAGGGCTTGCTGCCAACCGTCGACATAGTTCGGATTGAAGAAGGCGATCGCCTGTTTATCCATCGCCGCCAGCTGACGCTGCGCTTCACGCACCACCGCCTCGTCCAGCGAATCGCCGTAGAACAGCACCGGCAGATGCTGTTCCGCCAAATCCTGCCAGAACGGGTTTTGCCGACTGAGCACGAAAGGCACGCCGAACTGAATCAGCAGGCACAGGGTGCCAATCCCCTGCTGGCGATTGAAAATGAAATAGCCGAGATCGCAGGCGCGCAGAATATTGAGGTAGTCCTCAAACGCCACCTGCTGCGTGAGCAGCTGCAGGTTTTTCTCGCCGAACAGCGGCAACCCGGCGGCGCGCACCTGCTCGATGTAAGCGTCGTTATTGGCCGGATAGCCCATCGGCAGGATCACGCGCACGTCGGCGCCGAACTGCTGATGAATCGCCTGCAGCGCTTCGATATGCCGATTGCTGCGATCGCCGGAGTTACCAACCAGAATCGTCATCGGCCCGGCCAGGTTTTTCTCGACGTGAACGTCGGTCAGCGCCGGATCCATGCGGGTTGGGAAGTACAGCAGCGAGGCCGGCACCCGCGCATGGCGCTGCTGGTAGTGGATCACGTCGCCGCGGGTAGCAAACACGTTCCCCACCCGCCCCTGCGCAATGCGGCGCAGCAGATAGAACAGCCGGAATTTCCAGCTGGTGGCGTCTTCATACAGATCGGCGCCCCAAATATGCCAACTGACCTGACGCGCCTTGATCTTGCCGCTCAGCAGCGCCAGCCACAGCCCCGGATTGAACTGGCCGTGCAGGAAGAAGCGCGCATCGCGATCGGCCTGAGCGCGCGCGATGACCGCCGCCGCCAGGCTTTTCTTGTCCGCATAGGGCGCAATGTTCAGGGCGGGGAAATCTCCCAGTGCCGCCACATCCTTGGCCGCCACCATAAAATGCCGCGTCTGCTCAGCCGGCAAACGCGGCGCCAGCACGTCGTTGAAGAAGCGCAGCACCGTCTGGTTATGATGCGGGATATCGGATCCCAGAACGTGAATCAGTGTGGTCATACTCGTCTACGATAGATAAGAAATACGCAGCTACAGAGCGCGAAATACACGATGTAGGTTGCCATATAGGCCTGAGCCGCCCCCAGCGCGCCGTGCAGCGGGATCAGCCAGTGCGAGAACAGCGTCAGCAGCAGAAACTGGCTGACTTCCGTCAGGATATAGAAGCGCAGCGACGCTTTGGCGATCACCAGATAGCCGAACACATAAGCCCCGACTTTCAGCACGTCGCCCACCAGCTGCCAGGCAAACAGATCGCGCATGGCGACGAATTTGTCCGAGAACAGCAGCCAGATGGCGAAATCACGCAGCAGCCACACCGTAAAGCTCGCCGCCGCTACCGCCGGCAGCACGAATTTCAACGAGCGCACGATCTCCCGCGAGATGGCGCCCTTGTCCGTCAGCCGCGACAGCGTCGGCAGCAGATAGACGGTAAACGAGGCGGTGATGAACTGCAGATAGGCATCGGAAATGCTGCTGACGCCCTGCCAGATCCCCACTTCATCCCAACCGTAATGCGCGGCCAACAGGTTACGCATCATCACATAGGCCACCGGCAGCGTCACCGAAGTGATCAGCGCCATGACGGTGAACTTGCCGAGGTTGCCGGCCACGAGTTTGTCCCAGCGCGGCGCCAGGTAGCGCAACGGCAGCGTTTTGCGCCGCCACAGCATCAGCCCGGCCGGCAGCACCACCAACGCCGGCACCAGTGCCAACCCCGCCAGCGCGCCTTCATAACCGCCCAGCTTGAAGCACAGGTAATAAGCCACCACGCCGATCAGGCTGCCGCCGATCACCGCCAGCGCATTGCCCATCGCGTCGCGATAGCCTTTCAGCACCGCCATAAACAGGTTGGCGTAGGCGATGCCCATCTGAATGAAAGCGACGGCGCGCACCACATCGACGTAATCGGCATGCCCGAACAGCCCGATGCTAATCGGTTCGGCGGCGAACAGAAACACCAGCGCCAGCAAGGTTGAAAAGCCCAACACGATGCTCGACGCGGTGCCCACCGCCAGACGCAGACGCTGCGGATCCTGGTGGTACTCCGCCACGTATTTGGTGATACCGTTAAAAATGCCCGCGCCGGACAGCACGCCCAGCACGGTAATCAACTGGCGGAAGTTACCCGCCTGCCCCACCCCGCTGGGGCCAAACGCCACCGCCAGCAGTTTCACCACCAACAGCCCCACGCCGATTTTGATCAGCGTGGAGCCGGCGGTCCATATCGATGCTTTTGCCAACGACATATCAGGCAAAGAAACTCAGGATGGTATTGATTACCGTACGCTGATTGACATCAGACATATTGTAGAACAGCGGCAAGCGCACCAGGCGCGCGCTTTCCTGCGTGGTGTAACGATCTTCGCCGGCAAAGCGGCCAAAGCGTTCGCCGGCCGGGCAATCATGCAGCGGGATATAGTGGAACACCGCCATGATTTCGGCTTCCTTCAGGTAGTCGATAAAGGCCGTGCGCTCTTCGATATCGCGCAACTTGATATAGAACATGTGCGCGTTATGCACGCAGTCGGCCGGGATTACCGGCAGTTCGATGCGGCCTGACCGGGCCAACGGCAGGAAACTGTCGTAGTAATTCTGCCACAGAGCCAAACGGCGCTGGTTGATGCGCTCCGCCACTTCCAGCTGGCCCCACAGGTAGGCGGCCTGCAGGTCGGACATCAGATAGCTGGAACCGATGTCGCGCCAGGTATATTTGTCGACCTGGCCACGGAAGAACTGGCTGCGGTTGGTGCCTTTTTCGCGGATGACTTCCGCCCGATCGATCAGGGCCGGATCGTTCACCAGCGTCGCGCCGCCTTCGCCGCCGGCGGTGTAGTTTTTGGTTTCATGGAAGCTGAAGCAGCCGATATGGCCAATGGTGCCCAATGCCTTGCCTTTGTAGGTCGACATCACGCCCTGCGCGGCGTCTTCCACCACGAACAGGTTATATTTCTTCGCCAGCGCCATGATGGTATCCATCTCGCAGGCCACGCCGGCATAGTGCACCGGCACAATCGCGCGGGTTTTATCGGTGATCGCCGCTTCGATTTTGGTTTCGTCGATGTTCATGGTGTCTGGACGCAGGTCGACGAACACCACTTTGGCGCCGCGCAGCACAAAGGCGTTGGCGGTGGAAACGAAGGTAAAGCTTGGCATGATCACTTCGTCACCCGGCTGGATATCCAGCAGAATGGCGGCCATTTCCAACGACGCGGTGCAGGAAGGCGTCAACAACACTTTCGCGCTGCCGAAACGCTGTTCCATCCACTGCTGGCAGCGGCGGGTGAAACCGCCGTCGCCGCACAATTTGCCGCTGCCCATAGCAGCCTGCATATATTCCAGTTCAGTGCCAACAACCGGTGGAGCGTTAAATGGAATCATGTCTACCTCTGTATAACCAATACGCGGTGCTTTCAATCACGGCACCCTGTCGTTGATAGAGTCGTAATGCGGCGATATTGCCCACCTGGGTCGCAACCCGCAGGCGCTGCATCCCCTGCTGCCGACATTCGGCGATCGCCGCCGTCATCAGCCTGGCGCCCACGCCCCGGCCGGATGCGCCGGGGAACGCCGCCAACAGGCCAATGCGCATTTCCTGGCCGCCAATGTCACGCAGGCTGACAAAGCCTTCGGGTTGCCCCTGGCTATCCAGCACCAGCAAGCATTGATGATCAAAGGTGCCCTGCACCGCTTTTTCGATCCAGGCCGCATAGAATCGCCCGCTATCGGCGCGATCGTACCACGGGGCGCGAAATCGGCTGGCAGCGAACACCTCACCGGCGGCAGCGCGCAATGACGGGATGTCCTCGGGAACGGCCTGACGCCCCGCAACCGCCGAAGCGGCATCGGCCGTCGCGCTTTCAGGCGCAACGTTCACCACCAGATCCACTTCCCCTTCGACCAGCCGGAATCCCAGCGTCGACAGCGCGTCGGCCCATCCCAAGCGATAAGCGGGAATTTTGGCCTGCACCAACGCATAGGCATCCAAATCAGCCTCGGCTACGGGTGCCGCCGAGCTATCGAAATGTAATTTGGCGCTCTCTAATTGGAAGAAGTCGCTCTCCCAAACCAGCGGCTCAATACTGGCGTGGACGCGCATGCAGTAAATCCAGTAAATATTTGCCGTAACCGGTTTTGGCCAGCGTCTGAGCCGCGCGTTTTACGCCCTCATCATCCAGCCAGCCATTGCGCCAGGCGATCTCCTCGAGACAGGCGATTTTAAAGCCCTGGCGTTTTTCTACCGTCTGCACGAAGCTGCTGGCTTCCAGCAGACTGTCGTGCGTGCCGGTATCCAACCAGGCGAAACCACGCCCCAACAGCTCGACGTTCAGCTCTCCGCGTTCCAGATACATCTGGTTAATGCTGGTGATTTCCAGCTCGCCGCGCTCCGAAGGCTTCACCTGTTTGGCAAACTCCACCACCTGGCTATCGTAGAAGTACAGGCCGGTCACCGCCCAGTTAGACTTCGGTTTAACCGGTTTTTCTTCGATCGACAGCGCGCGGAAGTGGTCGTCAAACTCCACCACGCCAAAGCGCTCGGGATCCATCACCTGATAGCCAAACACGGTCGCGCCGGTGGAACGAGCCGCAACGCTTTTCAGCTTGGGACTGAACCCCTGCCCAAAGTAAATATTGTCACCCAATACCAGGCAGCTCGGCTCACCGGCCAAAAATTCTTCACCGATCAAAAATGCCTGAGCCAGGCCATCGGGACTTGGCTGTTCGGCATAGCTGAGAGTGATGCCAAACGCTTCTCCGCTGCCTAACAAACGCTTGAATGAAGGCAAATCTTCCGGCGTGGAGATAATCAGAATGTCGTTGATCCCCGCCAGCATCAGCACCGACAAGGGGTAATAGATCATCGGCTTATCGTAAATCGGCAACAGCTGTTTCGATACGCCGCGCGTGATCGGATGCAGACGCGTACCGGAACCGCCGGCCAGAATAATACCTTTCATACTTGCTCCCAAATCCACAGTGCCTGCTAAAGACAGCACTGTGCTACATTCACTCGGACAGCCCCAAACGCTCGCCGGCATAAGAGCCGTCTTGCACCCGGCGCCACCAGGTTTCGTTGTTCAGGTACCAAACCACGGTTTTGCGAAGGCCGCTTTCGAAGGTTTCCTGCGGCCGCCAGCCCAGCTCACGATCGATTTTGCCGGCGTCGATGGCGTAACGCATATCGTGACCCGGGCGATCCTTCACGTAAGTGATCAGATCGCGGTAGTTCGCCACGCCCTGTGGCTTGTTCGGCGCCAGTTCTTCCAGCAGATCGCAAATGGTCTGCACCACTTCGATATTCTTGCGCTCGTTATGGCCGCCGATATTGTAAGTTTCGCCTACCACACCTTCGGTCACGACCTCATAGAGCGCGCGCGCGTGATCTTCGACATACAGCCAGTCACGCACCTGCGCGCCGTTGCCGTATACCGGCAGCGGTTTGCCGGCTACCGCATTCAGGATCACCAGCGGAATCAGCTTCTCCGGGAAGTGATAAGGGCCGTAGTTGTTCGAGCAGTTGGTCACGAGGATCGGCAAACCGTAGGTGCGCAACCAGGCGCGCACCAGATGATCGCTCGACGCCTTGGAGGCGGAATACGGACTGCTCGGCGCATACGGTGTGGTTTCGGTGAACAGATCGTCGGTGCCGTGCAGGTCGCCGTACACTTCATCGGTGGAGATATGATGGAAACGGAAGGCCAGTTTCTTCTCCGCCGCCAGCGGCTGCCAGTAGTGGCGCGCCGCTTCCAGCATAGTGTAAGTGCCCACCACGTTGGTCTCGATAAACGCCGCCGGGCCGTCGATAGAGCGATCGACGTGGCTTTCCGCCGCCAGGTGCATCACTACGTCCGGCTGATAGTGGGCAAATACCCGATCCAGCTCGGCGCGATCGCAGATGTCAACCTGCTCGAAAGCATAGCGCTCGCTCTCGGCCACCACCGCCAGCGACTCGAGGTTACCGGCATAGGTCAGCTTATCCACCACCACCACGCTATCGCCGGTGGCCTCGATGATGTGCCGCACAACCGCGGAGCCAATGAAACCGGCACCACCGGTAACTAAAATACGTTTCAACGCCAGACTCCCTTAGTATCCACCACCCAGCTTTGCTTGATCTCTTCCGGCCGGATAGCCTTGAACTGCTGGTGATCGACCAACATCACGATCACATCGGCCTGCTGCAACGCCTCGGCAATCGTTTTCAACGCCACATGCCCCACCAGACATGCCGGCAGGTGTTCGACGTTAGGTTCCACGACCAGTGTTTCCCCCGAATGCCAATCCGCAATCAAATGGGCAACTTCCACCGCCGGGCTTTCACGCAAATCGTCGATATTCGGTTTAAAGGCCAGGCCGAAGCAGGCAATTCTCAACTCGGACGCGCGCTTGTTAGTCGCGGCCAGACAGTCAGCTACCGCCGTTTTCACGCGGTCGACCACCCACAGCGGTTTGCCGTCGTTCACCAGGCGTGCGGTGTGGATCAGACGCGCCTGCTGCGGATTCTGTGCCACGATAAACCACGGATCGACGGCAATGCAGTGACCGCCGACGCCCGGACCCGGCTGCAGAATATTCACCCGCGGATGACGGTTCGCCAGGCGGATCAGTTCCCAGACGTTGATTCCCTGCTCGGCGCAAATCAGTGACAGTTCATTGGCAAAGGCGATGTTCACGTCGCGGAAGCTGTTTTCCGTCAGCTTGCACATCTCGGCAGTACGCGCATTAGTCAGCACGCATTCGCCCTCGAGGAAAATCTTGTACAGCGCGCTGGCTCGTTCCGAGCACTTCGGCGTCATGCCGCCGATCACGCGGTCATTTTTAATCAGCTCCACCATCACCTGCCCCGGCAGCACGCGCTCCGGACAGTAGGCGATATTCACGTCCGCCGCTTCGCCCGCTTGCTGCGGGAAGCTGAGATCGCTGCGCGTTTCAGCCAACCATTCCGCCATCTGTTCGGTGGCGCCCACCGGCGAGGTGGACTCCAGGATCACCAGATCGCCTTTTTTCAGCACCGGCGCCAGCGATTTCGCCGCCGCTTCGACATAGGCCAGATCCGGCTCGTGATCGCCCTTGAACGGCGTAGGCACCGCGATCAGGAACGCATCGGCCGCCAGCGGTTTGGTCACCGCCCGCAGGAAACCGCCGTCGACGGCGCCCTTGACCACTTTATCCAGATCCGGCTCGACGATGTGGATCGCACCACGGTTAATGGTATCTACCGCATGTTGGTTAACATCAACACCTACAACTTTTTTCTTGCGAGAGGCGAACGCCGCCGCCGTCGGCAAGCCGATATACCCCAGACCAATGACAGAAATAGTGTCAAAGCTCATAGTGTCACCTGATGATTCTTTAAAGCTTCAAGGATACGCTGGCAGGCATGTCCGTCACCATATGGGTTATGCGCCCGACTCATGGTTTGATATTCGCTTTCGTCCATCAACAACTGAGTTACCGCATCAACAATTTTGGCCACATCGGTACCCACCAGGCGCACCGTGCCTGCATCCACCGCCTCCGGACGCTCGGTGGTGTCGCGCATCACCAGCACCGGTTTACCTAACGACGGTGCCTCTTCCTGAATGCCGCCGGAATCGGTCAGGATCAGATGCGCTTGAGTCATGAGATAAATAAACGGCAAATAATCCTGCGGTTCGATCAGCATGATGTTATCGATGCCTTTCAAAATGCGATTCACCGGCTCGCTGACGTTCGGATTGAGATGCACCGGATACACCACCTGTACTTCCGGGTGATTGCGGGCAATCTCCGCCAGCGCGCTGCAAATTCGCTCAAAGCCGCCGCCGAAGCTTTCCCGGCGGTGACCGGTGACCAGGATCAGCTTCTTGTTGGCATCGAGGAACGGATAACGCTGCGCCAGGCCAGCCCGCAGCGCGGCATCGCTCATTACCCGATCGCGCACCCAAAACAGCGCGTCGATTACCGTATTGCCGGTCACGAAAATCTGATTATCCGGCAGTGTTTCTCTCAGCAGGTTTTGACGTGAATTCTCGGTCGGCGCGAAGTGGAATTTCGCCAAATGCCCCGTCAGAGTTCGGTTGGCCTCTTCCGGCCAAGGGGAATACAAATCGCCAGTACGCAATCCGGCCTCAACATGCCCGACGGGGATGCGTTGATAGAATGCAGCCAGACTGGTCGCCAGCGTAGTGGTGGTATCGCCGTGCACCAGCACCACGTCCGGTTTGAAGTCTTCCAGCACTCCTTTCAGCCCTTCCAGGATACGACAGGTGATTTCCGTTAGCCCCTGGCCGGGTTTCATGATGTTCAGGTCGTAATCCGGCGTAATCTCAAACAACCGCAATACCTGATCCAACATCTCACGATGCTGCGCCGTTACACAGACCCTTGCGTCAAAGGCCTCATCCTGAGCCAAAGCATGTACCAGCGGCGCCATTTTAATGGCTTCAGGTCTGGTGCCGAAAACAGTCAACACTTTCACAGAGAATCTCTTTTTGGTCAGTTAAGCGCAGGCGGACCTGCGAACCGAGCGCACTAAGCGCCCATCGGTAAGTTAAATCTAAGGTTAATTCGATGGTCGACGCGCCAAGGCAACGCCCGCGCCAACCAAAGCGCCCATCGCGCCCCACAGAATCAGCCAGAATACCCGGCGCGGGCTGTCGCGTTTTACCGGCTCCTCCGGCGTGCGCAAATAACGATAGGTCTGGAACTTCTCATCCAACGTCGGGCCAACGTTCAGCGTCGCCAGCATCGCGCGGTTCTGATCGTAATCCAGGTCATAGGTCGGGCCGGAGGCCTGCAGACCTTCCAGACGCGCCTGCAGCATTGGCCGGCCCAGCAGGAACAGATCCGAATCCGGCAGTTGCTCGGCCGGGGTGTCGGTCTGCGCGCGGCTGATCCCTTGGCTTTCGGCGATTTTCAGCGCCTGCTGCGTGGTGTTCAGCTCGCGCTTGTAAACCGACTCCGCCACCGCTTCCTGCCGCTTGACCTGCGCCTTCATTGAGGTAGTGCGAGCGGCCCACGCCCCCTGGATCTCTTCGTTCAGGTGCAGGGCAGCGCGGTGGCTGGCGAAGGCCACGTATTGACGCAGCAGGCGGTTGGCGTCCGCGGCAGTTTCCGCCGTCAGCTTCACGCCGTCGTTCGGCACTTTCTTGTCGTCGCGCGGCGTGAACAGGATGTTGTTGATCAGCTCGTCGAGCAGCGCCGCATCCGCGCGGGCATCCCCTTCCTGACGTTGCTTGTAGTAATCGCTCTGCAGCCAGAAATCGCGACGCGTATCGTAAGCCGCCAGCTGCATGATGAACTCATTGTAGGCTTCGTCCGCGATGCTCGGCTGATCGCCGGCCGTCGCCGGCAGCGTGCGCACATCCAGATTGCGCAGGAACTGCTGCTGGGAGTAGTAACCGCCCAGCGCATTCACCGTGGGTTTGTCGGTGATTGCGGTCGCGCTCCATTCTTGCTTAACCAGATAAGAGACGATCAGCGCGACCGCCGCGAACAGCACCGCAATGCCGATAATCCACGGTTTGCCGCGCCACAGGGTGCAGCACAGGCCGCGGATATCGAGTTCGTTATCCACCGCCGGGGTATGCTTGTCAGACGTTGTTTCTGGATTCATCACAGCCAAAAAGCCTCTGGTTAAGATACTTGCTTGTTATCGCTCGAACGCCGCAGGCGACGCTTGATACGCTTAATGTACCGCGCAACCCGCCAGGCGCGCTTGATGCAGTAACCGTACAGGAAGAAAGCAAGCAAGAATAATGCCAACATAACCCACTCTGGGATAAAAGTCAGGCGTTCGCCGATCACGCCAACCGCCGCCAGCAATGCGGCCGCCAGGGTAATCAACACAAAAGCCTGCCGCGGCGTAAAGCCGGCGCGCATGATCAGGTGGTGAATATGTTGACGATCGGGAGAGAAGGGGCTCATCCCCTTGCGTAAACGACGATACATGATTGCTATCATGTCCATCAGCGGAATAGCGATGATCCACAGTGCGGTCACCGGATTAATCGAGTGTGCCTTGCCCTGCGAGCTTTGCAGCAGCAGCCAAATGGCGGTAAAGCCGATCAGGGTACTGCCGGCGTCCCCCATGAACACCTTATAACGGCGGCCGAGAATGCCGAGGTTGAGCAAAATATAGGGAACGATGGTGGCGATCATCGCAAAGCACCAGAACGCCATCTCATGGTGGCCGCTCAGGTACAGCAACAGACCCAGCGCGCCGAAGGAGACGCACGACAGCCCACCCAGCAGGCCATCAATGCCGTCGACCATGTTGAAGGCGTTGATCGCCGCCCATACCGCAAACAGCGTCACCAGATAGCCGAACGGCCCCAGCAACATCTCCCAGTCGCCCAGTACATGGCCGAAGCTGCGCAGATACAGACCGGCGAACACCATCATGGCGATGCCGACCAACGCCTGCACCAGGGCGCGGATTTTAACGCTGATGTCGAAACGATCGTCGAGCGCGCCCACAAACACCAGAATGCCGGCGCAGGTAAGATAAAGCTTGGCGTGCGCGATAGGTTGTTCGGAAATCCAAAACGCGAAGCACAATCCGGCATAAACGGAAATACCGCCGACCAGTGGAATCAGCCCCTGATGGCGTTTGCGATAATTGGGTTTATCTACCAGACCAATACGTTTTGCCGCCTTGCGGGCAACAAAGAGAAAAGCCAAAGAAAACAGGAAAACAAATAGAATTTCAGTACTCATAGTGAGTAAGTTCACAGTTAACAGATCTCTGTAGAAGATAAGGCAGCTTACCACGGGCAATAGCTTGTGCCATCGACCCCCGCCACCTTTCGGTCATTTCCTATGACAACGGTGATTCATGCCTATTTTCTTCGCATCGGCTGACAAAACGACAGCAGCAAAGCCGACCGGCGCAGAGCCGACCGACAAACAAGATGAATTCTCAATAAGTCGAGGAAACAACTTACTTTTCCATTACTGCTACTTATCGTATCCGCCAAAAGCGAAAAACGCCACGACTAGGCGTGGCGTTCAGCGAATTTTTTAACGAATTATGAGCGTTTCATCATATCGAAGAATTCATCGTTGGTTTTAGTCATCGCCAACTTATTAATGAGGAACTCCATCGCATCAATCTCACCCATCGGGTGAATGATTTTGCGCAGGATCCACATTTTTTGCAGCTCTTCGGAAGTGGTGAGCAGCTCTTCTTTACGGGTACCGGAGCGGTTGTAATCGATCGCAGGGAATACGCGCTTCTCGGCGATTTTACGCGCCAGGTGCAATTCCATGTTGCCGGTACCTTTGAATTCTTCGTAGATCACTTCGTCCATCTTCGAACCGGTATCGACCAGCGCGGTCGCGATGATGGTCAGGCTGCCGCCCTCTTCCACGTTACGCGCCGCACCGAAGAAACGCTTCGGACGATGCAGGGCGTTGGCGTCCACACCACCGGTCAGCACCTTGCCGGAAGCCGGTACCACGGTGTTGTAGGCACGCGCCAGACGGGTGATGGAGTCGAGCAGAATGATCACGTCTTTCTTGTGCTCAACCAGGCGCTTGGCCTTCTCGATCACCATTTCGGCCACTTGCACGTGGCGCGAAGCCGGCTCGTCGAAGGTCGATGCGATCACTTCGCCTTTCACCAGACGCTGCATCTCGGTCACTTCTTCCGGACGTTCGTCGATCAGCAGCACCATCAGCACGCAGTCTGGGTGGTTGTAGGCGATGCTCTGCGCAATGTTCTGCAGCAGCATGGTTTTACCGGCTTTCGGCGGCGCCACGATCAGGCCGCGCTGGCCACGGCCAATCGGTGCCGCCAGATCCAGTACGCGCGCCGTCAGGTCTTCGGTCGAGCCGTTGCCGCGCTCCATCCGCAGACGGGAATTGGCGTGCAGCGGCGTCAGGTTCTCGAACAGGATCTTGCTGCGGGCGTTTTCCGGCTTGTCGTAGTTGACTTCGTTGACTTTCAACAGGGCAAAATAGCGCTCGCCTTCTTTTGGCGGGCGAATCTTACCGGAAATGGTGTCACCTGTGCGGAGGTTGAAGCGGCGGATTTGGCTAGGGGATACGTAGATGTCGTCGGGACCGGCGAGGTAGGAACTGTCTCCAGAGCGGAGGAAACCGAATCCATCCTGCAATATCTCGAGCACGCCGTCGCCGAAGATATCTTCTCCGCTTTTCGCATGTTGCTTCAGAATGGAGAAGATAATGTCCTGCTTGCGCATGCGGGCAAGGTTTTCCAGCCCCATATTTTCGCCGAGAGTAATCAGCTCAGAAACCGGCGTATTCTTTAATTCGGTAAGATTCATAGTGGTGGGTTCTTAAACTCGGGGTATGTCTCGAACTTGTATCGTGAATGGTATGGCAGCGAGATGCGTGCCTGTTTACTGGACGTTCGATCACCGGGCGCAGAGCCGTCGCGGTAAGAAATGGCTTACATCGGGCGCACGCATTGACGGTTGAAGATCGAAGGTACCTTAAAAATGATTTTTGCAAAACCGTTTGATTGCCAAAACACGGGCTGAGTTCAGTTTACTTTCAACGCCAGTGATTCGACACAGAGTATAGCTTTAGATTCAAACTCTTTAGATTTAAAACTTCGGGCAAGTTCTATATGCAGTGTGGTTAAACTTAACACGCTTCTTGGCAGGCGTCTAGCGGTGAATTGAACATCACCGCCAGGCGCCTGATACTGGGCTTCCCGCCCGATTACAGATTCGCGTTCAGGAAATCTTTGAGCTGACCTTTGGACAACGCGCCAACCTTGGTCGCGGCCACTTCACCGTTCTTGAACAGCAACAGCGTAGGGATGCCACGGATACCGTACTTGGGCGCGGTAGCCGGGTTCTGATCGATATTCAGCTTGGTGATGGTCAGTTTGCCTTCGAACTCTTCGGCAATCTCATCCAGAATCGGAGCAATCATCTTGCACGGCCCACACCATTCAGCCCAGAAATCGACCAGGATCGGCCCTTCCGCTTTCAGCACGTCAGCGTCGAAGCTGCTGTCAGTCAGGTGAATAATTTTATCGCTCATGTTCTACTCCACAGGATTATGTCTACCTTGTTGGTGTAGCATTAACCAACTCAAGGTGATTTTATTGCACCGCGTTTATTTCAACGGATGTGCTTTCGTAAAGCAATAGTTAGCTGATATTCTACCACACTATGAGCAAAACACACTTGACTGAACAGAAGTTTTCCGACTTCGCCCTGCACCCGTTAGTCCTTGAAGCCCTTGAGAAAAAAGGGTTTCACAATTGCACGCCCATCCAGGCGTTAGCATTGCCGCTCACGCTCTCCGGGCGTGACGTTGCAGGTCAGGCGCAAACCGGTACCGGAAAGACGCTGGCGTTTTTGGCGTCTACTTTTCACTATTTGCTGACTCACCCGGCGAAACAGGATCGCCAGACCAATCAGCCGCGCGCCTTGATCATGGCGCCTACGCGTGAACTGGCGGTGCAAATCCACTCCGACGCAGAAGCGCTCTCCCAGAGCACCGGCCTGAAACTGGGCCTGGCCTACGGCGGCGACGGCTACGACAAACAGCTGAAAGTGCTGGAAAGCGGCGTGGACATTCTGATTGGCACCACCGGCCGTTTAATCGATTACACCAAGCAGAACTATGTCGATCTCGGCGCGATGCAGGTTGTCGTGCTGGATGAAGCCGATCGCATGTACGATCTCGGCTTTATCAAAGACATCCGTTGGCTGTTCCGCCGCATGCCTGCGGCCGATCAACGCCTGAACATGCTGTTCTCCGCCACCCTGTCCTATCGCGTACGCGAGCTGGCCTTCGAGCAGATGAACAACGCCGAATATGTTGAAGTGGAACCGGAACAGAAAACCGGCCACCGCATTAAAGAAGAGCTGTTCTACCCGTCCAACGAAGAAAAAATGCGTCTGCTGCAGACGCTGATCGAAGAAGAGTGGCCGGATCGCGCCATCATCTTCGCCAACACCAAGCACCGCTGCGAAGACATCTGGGGCCATCTGGCCGCCGACGGTCACCGCGTGGGCCTGCTGACCGGTGACGTGGCGCAGAAAAAACGCCTGCGCATTCTTGACGACTTCACTAAAGGCAACCTCGACATCCTGGTCGCCACCGACGTCGCCGCGCGCGGTCTGCACATTCCTGCCGTCACCCACGTCTTCAACTACGATCTGCCTGACGATTGCGAAGACTACGTGCACCGCATCGGCCGTACCGGCCGCGCAGGCGCCAGCGGCCACTCCATCAGCCTGGCGTGTGAAGAGTACGCGCTCAACCTGCCGGCGATCGAGACCTATATCGACCACAGCATTCCGGTAAGTAAGTACAACAGCGATGCGCTGCTGACCGATCTGCCGGCGCCGAAACGCCTGTCGCGCCCGCGCGGCGGCAACGGCCCACGTCGCAACTCCGCGCCACGTCGCGGCGGCGCGCCGCGCAACAACCGTAAACGCTCGAGCTGATCGCCATGCTCAGTTCCAGCACGCTTTATGCTGCCATCGATCTCGGCTCCAACAGCTTCCACATGTTGGTGGTGCGCGAGGTGGCCGGCAGCATTCAGACCCTGGCGCGGATCAAGCGCAAGGTGCGCCTGGCGGCCGGGCTGGATCAGAACAATCACCTGTCGCATGAGGCCATGCAACGCGGCTGGCAGTGCCTGCGGCTGTTCTCCGAACGCCTGCAGGACATTCCGCGCGAGCAGATCCGCGTCGTCGCCACCGCCACGCTGCGCCTGGCGTCCAACGCCGATGAGTTCCTGCAGGCAGCCGAGCAAATCCTCGGCTGCCCGGTACAGGTGATCAGCGGCGAAGAAGAAGCACGGCTGATTTATCATGGCGTCGCGCACACCACCGGCGGGCCGGATCGGCGGCTGGTCGTCGACATCGGCGGCGGCAGCACCGAACTGGTCACCGGCACCGGCGCACAGGCATCGCAGCTGTATAGCCTGTCGATGGGCTGCGTCACCTGGCTGGAGCGCTACTTCAGCGATCGCAACCTCGGGCAAGAAAACTTCGAGCGCGCCGAACAAGCCGCGCGCGAAATGGTGCGGCCGATCGCACCGCAGCTGCGCCAGCAAGGTTGGCAGATCTGCGTCGGCGCTTCCGGCACCGTACAGGCGCTGCAGGAGATCATGGTGGCGCAAGGCATGGATGAGCGCATCACCCTGCCCAAGCTGCGCCAGCTGAAACAGCGCGCCATTCAGTGCGGCAAGCTGGAAGAGCTGGAGATCGAAGGGTTGACGCTGGAGCGCGCGCTGGTGTTCCCGAGCGGCCTGTCCATTCTGTTGGCCATCTTCCAGGAACTGGGCATCGAGAGCATGATGCTTGCCGGCGGGGCGCTGCGTGAAGGCCTGGTTTACGGCATGCTGCATCTGCCGGTGGAGCAGGATATTCGCATCCGCACCATCCGCAACCTGCAGCGCCGCTACCTGATCGACACCGAGCAGGCCGAACGCGTCAGCCAACTCGCCGCCAACTTCTCGCAGCAGGTCGCCAACGAGTGGCAGTTGGATGCGCGATGTCGCGAGCTGTTGCACAGCGCCAGTCTGATCCACGAACTCGGCCTCAGCGTCGATTTCAAGCAGGCGCCGCAACACGCCGCCTACCTGATCCGCCACCTGGACTTACCCGGCTTTACCCCGGCGCAGAAAAAACTGCTGGCCACCCTGCTGCAAAACCAGAGCAACCCCCTCGACCTGTCGCTGTTGAACCAGCAAAACGCCCTGCCGCCGCGCACTGCGCAGCGTCTGTGCCGCATTTTGCGCCTGGCGATCATCTTCGCCAGCCGCCGCCGCGATGACACGCTGCCGGCGGTGCGGTTGCGCGCCAATCAGGACGATGAACTGACGGTGATCTTGCCGCCGGGTTGGCTGGAACAGCATCCGCTGCGCGCCGAGGCGCTGGAGCAGGAAAGCCACTGGCAGAGCTACGTCCACTGGACGCTGCGATTGGAAGAACAGCGTTGAAATGACCAGGGCGCGATTCACGCCTGAGGTTAATGGCAAACCTGATGACATTGCCAGGTTTACAGAAGACAGCATATAAAAAATAAGGAAAATCAATTCATTGATTTTCGGCTGATAATCACAAAGGAGGAAAAACCACGCTTTTTCCTCCTTTGTCAGTCATCTAGCCCTGTCTTTTTAATTCCCGCCTTTGGCCTTGGCCAGCTGGGCGCGGATATTGGCCAGATGGCTCTGCCCTTTCTGCATCCGCTCCTGCGGGCTCACCACTTTGCGCTCGGTTTCCCATGCCAAATCGTCCTGCGGCAGCTCCAGCAGGAAGCGGCTCGGCTCCGGCCGCACCAGCTCGCCGTACTGACGGCGCTCGCGGCACAGGGTGAAAATCAGCTCTTTTTGCGCGCGGGTGATCCCCACATAGGCCAGACGCCGCTCTTCATCGACATTGTCTTCATCGATGCTGCTCTGGTGCGGCAGCAGGCCCTCTTCCATGCCCACCAGGAACACATAAGGGAACTCCAGCCCCTTGGAGGCGTGCAGCGTCATCAGCTGTACCTGATCCAGCTCTTCTTCACTTTCACCGCGTTCCATCATGTCGCGCAGGGTGAAGCGCGTCACCACCTGGGTCAGCGTCATCGGCTCGTCCAGATCGCTGCCTTCCAGCATCTCCGTCATCCAGCCGAACAGCGTATTGACGTTCTTCATTCGCATTTCGGCGGCCTTCGGGCTGGTCGAGGTTTCAAACAGCCAGCTCTCATAATCCACGCCGCGGATCAGATCGCGCACCGCCGCCACCGGCTCACGCTCCGCCTGCTGGGCGATGCCGCCCAGCCAGTGGGTGAAACGCTGCAACGATTCCAGCCCGCGTCCGGTCAAGTGCTGGCTCAGCCCCAGATCGAAACTGGCGTGGAATAAACTCTTGTTGCGCTGGTTGGCCCACTCGCCGAGCTTCTGCAGCGTCGCCGGGCCGATCTCGCGCTTGGGGGTATTGACGATGCGCAGGAAGGCGCTGTCGTCCTCCGGGTTGGTCAGCACGCGCAGGTAGGCCAGCAGATCCTTGATCTCTGGGCGCGAGAAGAATGAGGTGCCGCCGGAAATCTTGTACGGGATGCGGTTCTGCATCAGCATCTTTTCAAACACCCGCGACTGGTGGTTGCCGCGGTACAGGATCGCATAGTCGCCGTAGTTGGTCTTTTTCACGAAGTGGTGGGCGATCAACTCCCCCACCACCCGCTCGGCTTCGTGATCCTCGTTGTTGGCGGTCACCACCTTCAGCTCTTCGCCATACCCCAGCTCGGAAAACAGCCGCTTTTCAAACACGTGCGGGTTATTGGCGATCAGAATGTTAGCCGCCTTCAGAATGCGCTCGCTGGAACGGTAGTTTTGCTCCAGCTTGATCACCTGCAGCGCCGGGAAATCTTCCTTCAGCAGCACCAGGTTCTGCGGCCGCGCGCCGCGCCAGGAGTAGATCGACTGGTCGTCGTCACCCACCACGGTAAAGCGCGCGCGGTTGCCCACCAGCAGCTTAACCAGCTCGTACTGGCTGGTGTTGGTATCCTGATACTCATCCACCAGCAGGTAGCGGATGCGCTGCTGCCAGCGTTCGCGCACCTCTTCGTTGCGTTGCAGCAACAGCGTCGGCAACAGGATCAGGTCGTCGAAGTCCAGCACGTTGCACGCCCGCATATGGGCGTGGTACAGGCCGTAGCAGTGGGCAAACAGCTTGTCGCGCTCCGAGCGCGCCAGCGCCGCCGCCCGCTGGGGATCGATCAGGTCGTTTTTCCAGTTGGAAATGGTCGAAATCAGCTGCGCCACCAGCGTTTTGTCACTTTCCAGCCACTTTTCGGTCAGCTCTTTCAACAGCGCCAGCTGATCCTGATCGTCGAACAGCGAGAAGTTGGACTTCATCCCCAACGCCACGTATTCCCGCTTGATGATCTCCAGCCCCAGGGTATGGAAAGTGGAAATCATCAGCCCGCGCGCTTCTTTGCGCCCCAGGGTTTGCGATACGCGCTCTTTCATCTCGCGCGCGGCCTTGTTGGTAAAGGTCACGGCGGCGATGTGCCGCGCCTGGTAGCCGCAATGGTGGATCAGGTGGGCTATCTTGTTGGTGATAACGCGCGTCTTGCCGGAACCGGCACCGGCCAACACCAGGCAGGGCCCGGTAACGAATTCGACGGCTTGTTGTTGGCTGGGGTTTAATCGCATGGTGCTGGCTTGCTCGGCTGTAAAACGTGGAAGGGAATTGTAGCAGAAAGCGCCGATGAGATTTAGCGGGTATAATCAGCGCAATTTTCGCATCGACAAAGGCAATACCATGGCAAAAACGGCGTGCGCCCTGCACATTCTGGTAGACAATGAAAAGCTGGCCAACGAGCTGCTGGCCAAGCTGAAGCGCGGCGTCAGCTTCGACACGCTGGCGCGCAAATACTCGAGCTGCCCGTCAAAACGCAACGGCGGCTCGCTGGGCGAATTCAACAAGGGCGCGATGGTGCCGGCGTTCGATAAAGCGGTGTTCAGCATTCCGCTGCTCAAACCTTATGGCCCGGTCAAAACCCAGTTCGGTTACCACATCATCAAGGTGCTGTACCGCAACTGAGGGGGCCTGAGCCCCCTGTTGGGCATTACTGCGCGCCGGCGTCCGTCGCCGGTGCAGCCACCGCGGCGTCGGCCGGTTTGGCTTCCTCCGTCACCACTGCCGGCGCAGGCATCATGATGCCGTCATAGGTTTCCTGCAGCTGCTTCATGCTCATTTCCGGCTCGCCCTTCGGCTGCATCAGCACCAGCGTCGCCTCCTGAGAAAGCTGCAGCTTCAGCGCCTGATTCAGCGTCTCCAGCGTCAGGCTGGACAGGAACTCCTGACGCAGCTTCTGATACAGTTCCGGCGCGATATCCACCACCCCGCTCTGTTGCGAACGCAGGCGCTGGCTCATCAGCACATCGGTGTCGGTGCGGGCGTAGGTCGCGAACAGCTTGCTCAGCTGATCGTTTTTCTGCGCCAGCAGCGCATCGAATTCTTCTTTCGACAGGCCGTTGTCACGCACGTTGGCCAGCTCGCGGGCGATAAAGCCCAGGCTGCCGTTAAGATTGTTGTTCGGCGTATCCAGATGGATGGCGCACTGCCCGCGCTGGTACTGCACGCGGCAGTCAAAGCCCAGATGCAGGCTCTTCTGGTCGCTTTTTTCCAGCGTCTGCTGGAGATGCCAGAACAGCGCCTCGCGGGCGAGATCGCCACGCCAGTAACGGAGCAGGCTCTGCGAATCGCGAATCGGATGCCACGGCGAATCCCACATGATCGACAGCGTATCCTGTTTCACCTGCTCGCTGATCAGGCTCACCGGCTGTTGCGGCAGCGGCGTCAGAGTCGGCATCGGGGCCGGGGTTTCACGTTTGCCCTGCAGCGGCGAGAACGCCTTGTTGATCTGCTCGCCCAGGCTGCGGCTGTCGACCTTGCCGACAACGAACAGCGTCATGGCATCCGGGGTATACCACTGTTGATAGAATTTCTTCAGCTGTTCGAGGTTGACCGGCCGTTTCGCCGGCTGCGCCGGATCGTGCGCCAGCAGCGTCGAGCCTTTCAGGCGGTAACGCCACCAGACGTCTTGGGTATTGGGCGGGAAAGTGCCGACCGGATTGATGGTGGAGTTCATCACCGCGTGCACCGTATGCTCGTCGATCGCCAGTTTGCCGGTGGTGTCCGCCAGCCAGGCCAGCGCTTCTTTCAGCAGGTCAGGCCGGTTATTCGGCAGGCTGAGATTATACATGGTGAAATCATACGAGATGATAGCCGGCGGCAGCGGCCGCTCGTTATCCACGCTCTGCTGCCACAGGGCGCGCAGCTGCGGCGCGGTAAAGCTTTCACTGCGCGTCAACGCCAGCCGCGGCAACAGCTGGGCGAAGCCGGTCTGTTGCGAAGACTCCACCAGAGAGCCGGTATTGACGATCAGCCGCAGTTCCACGCGGTCGCTTGGCCGCTGCGGCGTATCGAGAATTTGCCATGAAAACCCGTTGGCCAGCGCCCCCTGCTGCCAGGCAGGATCGGGTTGTAGTGCTTCAGCCTGCACGCTGCTACTGGCTGCAGCCAATAGCAGCCCACCAACTATAAGATGAATTCTGGTGCCCTGCATGTGAACCCCTACTTAATGACTATCCAATTTCTTATGCAAATGCGTGTATTCCATTCAATGGAATCATAAAAATACGCCCTGAGTTTCACAGTGGGGCGGAAAGCAGAAAGTGTACCATCGTGTTAGACCGCGCGCCTTTGCGGATGTCACTCATTAGAGTGAAAAATAATAGATAGCGGGGTTTTTAATGCAAGAAATCGTTACGAGGCAGGGGGAAAACCTCACCGGCCGCGGCTGCGGCCGGTGATTCGCCGTCAATATCAGGCGGAAGGCAGCGTTTTGTCCGCGCCGGCGTTTTTGTTGTTCAGCGTGGCTTTCAGCTGTTTCTCATCCAGTTGGCCGCACCACTTCGCCACGACCACGGTCGCCACCCCGTTGCCCACCAGGTTGGTCAGCGCGCGGGCTTCCGACATGAAGCGGTCGATGCCGAGGATCAGCGCCAGGCCGGCCAACGGCAGGTGGCCGACGGCGGAGATGGTGGCGGCCAACACGATAAAGCCGCTGCCGGTCACGCCCGCCGCCCCTTTGGAGGAGAGCAGCAACACCACCAGCAGGGTAATCTGATGCATGATGTCCATGTGGGTGTTGGTCGCCTGCGCGATAAACACCGCGGCCATGGTCAGGTAAATAGAGGTGCCGTCCAGATTGAAGGAGTACCCGGTCGGGATCACCAGGCCCACCACCGATTTCTTGCAGCCCAGCCTCTCCATTTTATCCAGCATGCGCGGCAGCGCGGACTCGGACGACGAGGTTCCCAGCACGATCAGCAGCTCTTCTTTGATGTAGTTGACGAATTTGAAAATGCTGAAGCCGTTGGCGCGGGCGATGCTGCCCAGCACCACCACCACGAACAGGATACAGGTGATATAGAAGCACACGATCAGCTGGCCGAGTTGCACCAGGGTGCCAACGCCGTATTTACCGATGGTAAACGCCATGGCGCCGAAGGCCCCCAGCGGCGCCAGGCGCATGATCATGTTGATGATGCCGAAAATCACCCGCGAGAAGCTGTCGATCACGTTGAAGATCAGCTGCCCCTTTTCACCCAAGCGATGCAGGGCGAAGCCGAACAGCACCGCGAACAGCAGCACCTGCAGAATGTTGCCGCTGGCGAACGCGCCGATCACGCTGCCGGGGATGATGTCCAGCAGGAACGGAATGATGCCCTGCTGCTGCGCCTGCTCGGCGTAGACTGCCACCGCCTTGGCGTCCAGCGTGCCGGGATCGACGTTCATGCCGGCGCCCGGTTGCACCAGGTTGACGATCACCAGGCCGATAATCAGCGCGATGGTGCTGACGATTTCAAAATACAGCAGCGCGATGGCGCCGGTGCGGCCCACCGCCTTCATGCTTTCCATGCCGGCGATGCCGGTCACCACGGTGCAGAAGATCACCGGGGCGATAATCATCTTGATCAGTTTGACGAAGCCATCGCCCAGAGGTTTCATCTCGGCGCCGAGGTCAGGGTAGAAATGGCCAAGCAGGATACCCAGCGTGATCGCCGTCAGCACCTGAAAATAGAGGCTCTTAAAGATCGTTGTTTTCATATGAACATCCTATGGGGGGAAGACACGCACCAGGCAGCAGTCTAAAAATCCAGCCTGTTCATTGCTTGCGCGGAAAATAACACCCACTTAACAACATGGAAATAATTTGTTGCACCCGCCCCTGGGAGTTGATGTGAATTTAAGAGCTGAAACGCGTCAGTCGGGGTGCAAAGCTGAAAATTGCGTAATGCTTTGTTTGCACTAACGCAAAAGAGGTAGAGGAG
Source organism: Serratia sp. CY33525 (assembly GCF_052169115.1). Classification (NCBI taxonomy): domain Bacteria; kingdom Pseudomonadati; phylum Pseudomonadota; class Gammaproteobacteria; order Enterobacterales; family Yersiniaceae; genus Serratia; species Serratia sp. CY33525. The sequence continues at coordinate 115,903 of NZ_JBJNLK010000006.1, forward strand.
AAATAGCGATTTTCGGACGGGGAAAAGTACCGGAAAGGTAACGCGGCGCTTACGGCGCCGCGCGGCAAAACTCGGCTTCGAACGCTGCGCGCGGCAGCGGCCGGGCGAACAGGAATCCTTGCCCGCTGCGAATGCCGTGCTGCAGCAGGCAGTCGCGCTGCTCGGCGTTTTCCACGCCTTCGGCCATCACCGGCAACGCCAGCACTTCGGAGATCGCACTGACGATGCGCACCATCGCATCGTCGGCCGGCAGCCCCTGAATGAAGCTGCGGTCGATTTTGATCAAATCGATCGGCAGGGATTTCAAGCGGTTCAGGTATTCCAGACTGGAGTAGCCCATGCCGAAGTCGTCCAGCGCGATCGACAATCCCAGATCGTGCAGCTCGCGCAGCAGTGCCAGCGCGCGGTCGAGATCGTCGATGCGCACCGTCTCGGTGATCTCCAGCAGCAGCTTGCGCGGGTCGATCCGATACTGCGCCAGCAGGTTTTTCAGATGCGGGACGAACGCCTCATGCTGCATCTGTATACCGGAAACGTTGACCGCCAGCGGCAGCGCAATGCCGCGCTGCTGCCAGTCCGCCAAGATGCGGCAGGACTCTTCCAGCACCCAGTTGCCGAGAGGCACGATCACGCCCAGCTCTTCCGCGAGCGGGATAACGTCGGCCGGCAGGGTATAGCTGCCGTCATACTGCTGCCAACGCAGCAGCGCTTCGGCGCCGATCACCTCGTTGGACTGCATGTCGATCTGCGGCTGCAGGAACAGCGTAAAATGCCGCTGTTCGATGCCGTGCAAAATCTCGCTCTCCTGCGTCAGCCGCTTCTGCGTGCGTTCCGTCAGGCTGGGCTCGAAGAACAGGATCTGATTTTTTCCTTCACGGTGGGCGGACATCATCGCCGAGGTGGCGCTGCGCAGCAGCTGTTCCGCACTTTCCCCCTGATTGAGGTAGTGCGCGATGCCGATGCTGGCGTTGGGCCGCAGCGCCAGACCTTCCAGGGTCAAGGGCGCGTTGATCTCCGCCATGATGCGTCGCGCCAGCTGCATGGCGTGGAACGGCCGCTCGGTCCCCTTGGCCAGGATGGCGAATTCGGTATTGCTCAGCTGCGCCAGCACGCCGTTTTCGTCGATGCAGCCGCGCAGCTTCTTCGCCAGCGCCAACAGCAGCGCTTCACGCATCGCCGGGCTCATCACGCCCGAGGCTTCATGCAGCGTCTCGATGCCGATCACCAGCAGGTTAAAACGCTCGGGGCGCAGGCTGGAGGCGATATGCTGTTCCAGCAACGCGTTCAGCAATGCCGGATTCGGCAGTTCGGTCACCGGATGGCGGGTGCTCAGGCGGCTCATGTCGGCATGCGCCTTGGCCAGCGTCTGTTGATTGCGGTTGTAGTTGCGCACCAGCAGGCCGAGCTCGTCGTCCTGGTGCAGCGTCGGCAGCATCAGCTGGTGGTAGGGCGCTTCGTCCTGCGAGATGTTTTCCAGCTCTTTGGCCATCGCGCGCAGCGGATGCACCATCAACCGGTTCATGCACCAGGTGATGGCCACCGACAGGATCAGCGCCAACAGCAGGTAGGTCGACAGCATGGTCGACAAAATGCTGCGGATAAACTGGTACATGCGGAACGAATCGGCCTGCAGCACCAGATAGGCCAGCGGCTGCTGGTTGGCCGGCACCCGCTCCAGCGAATAGAGCGGCACGGAAATTTGGATCGGCAGCTCAAACAGCCGGGCGATCAGCGTCGGCACCGGCCGCTCCGGCGGGAAATTGGCGTGCAGCGCCTGAAACTCGTTCGGCAAGACGATATCCGCCCGGCTGAGAATGCCGACCGGCAACAGCGTGTTCAGCACCTTTTTGGCTTCCGGCACGTCCATGCGCAGCACCGCTTCCGCCAGCGGCTGGCGCACGGATTGAGCGATATTCTCCAGTTGCTGGGCGTAGTCATCCCTGCGCTGCTGCACAAAGTGGAATAACTGGATCACGATAAAGATGCAGATCGTGACCAGCGCCACGCCGGACACCGTCGCCATCTGCTTAATCGTTAACGAACGCCTGACCCGCAAACCTGCTCTCCGTGAAATCGGGCTGAAACAAAAAAGGGGGCTGACTCTCACCCGCCCCCTCGAACCGGGCTGATTATACTCGATCATCGGCTGTTTTTATCTGGCTATGCCGCAGGCAAAACCAAGAAAATCGCGGGTTTCAGTCTTTTCCTAAAGCGAACAAACGCGACCCGGACACAGGGTAACAAAACTCCCCGGTGTCCGACACTCCGAATCTTTCCCCTCCCGGCTACTTGAAGTCGGCGTAAGGCGTCAGCGGCTGCGGCGGCAAATCGAGATCCCCCTGCCAGCCGGCCAGGGAATAGCGCAGATAAATCAACGCGTGGCTCGGCGTATAGTCCTTCGCCTGTTGAATGTCGATACCGGCGCCGAGCGTCCAGTGCGAACTGAGACGGCGTTCGACGATCGCCCGCAAGGTATAACCGACGCCGCTTGAGGAGCTGCCGTCCTCGACGGCGAACTTATCAGGCAACGAATCCGGGATCAGCCCCTGCAGCGGATAGCGGCGCTGGCTGTCGGTTTTCGAATGGGACAGCGAAACCGAACCGCCCAGCTCCCACGACCAGTTCTCGGTGCGCTGGCGATAGTTGACCGGCAGCGACAGCGACAGATATTGCTGCGGGCTGTAATAGCCGCCCTGCCCCAGCGAATAGCCGCTCAAATCCTTCTGGTAGTGCCACAGCATGGTATTGAGCCCGACGCTCAGGCGGCGATTGTCTTCGTTGATCAGCTTGTAGTAGTAGCCGGCCATCAACCGCTGCCGCTGGTTATCCGCCACGTTCTTGCCGGTAATCTGGTGCGCGCTAAGATCGGCCCACACGCCGTTCGCCTCGCCGCGATCGTAGCTGGCGCTCAGGCTGACGCCGGTAGCGCGCACGCCGCCCCAGGTGATGCCGGTGTTCGGATCCTTGGCGCCGCCGAACGCCAGCAGCGAGCTGGAGATCGGCCGCCGCGAGGCCGCCAGCGTCCAGCCGATGTGGTTCCAGTCGCCGCTGTAGGCCAGGCCGCCGGTCCAGTCGACCACCTCGAAGCCCATCGGCGTCGTACCGATATCGGCGGCCCAACGATCGTTTTTCCAGCCGGCCGCCACGCTGGTGCCGGTGGATTTCTGATGTTCATCGCCGCGGCACCCTTGCGTGTTGCAAGTGCCGAAGGTCTCGTAATAGTGGCCGCTGCCGTCGGTCGAGAAGCGGCCGGCATCCAGCTGCACGGTGTCGGTGCGCAAGAAGGCGCGCCCGTCATACAGCGGCATGTCCACCTGCAGCATGGTGTCGTGCGCATTGAAGTCGGAAATACCGCCGGTGCCGCTCGAGCGCCAGTAATCGTGATCGAGCGTGACGTTCACGTCTTGCTGCCGGTACAGATCCGCGGCCTCGGAACGGATGCCGCGTTTCAACCAGTCGTCGCCCGGGTTATTGCGCGTCAGAGAGGTGTAGGTGTCATTGTCCTGCGGCAGCGTCGGCGTGATGCCGCCGGCCACCATCGCCTGCCGGTAATCCTGCTGCGCCCGCTCCGGCTGCCGCTGCGCCCGTTCCAGACGGGCGGCGTCGCGGTAGATCAGCGCCTTGGTCTGCCCCACGGGCTCCGCGGCCGCCGCCGTTTTCAGCAGGCCGAAGATAGCTTCGGCCTGCTGCGGATCGCCGACCGCGCCCCAGGCGTTAGCGACCCGCCGTTGGCTGTTGAGCGAAGCGTCTTGCGGCTGCGGTCCGGTTTTCAGCCGCTGGCGCGCCGCGTCCAGATCCCCCTGCGCCACATAGGCTTCGATCTCGCCCAGTTGCGCATCCGGGTTGTTCGGTTCGCGCCGTTTCACCCGCTGATAGTCGTCCAGCGCCGCCGCATACTCCCCGCGCGCCAGCGCCCAGTCGGCCAGCAGCAAATCGATGCGGGTGTCCGCCGGCTGCCGGCGCAGATAGGCTTCCGCCGCCGGTTCGTCGCCGGCCGCCCGCAGCCCCTCGGCATGTGCAATCACCGCCTGCATTTTTAGCCGCTGCGCCAGTTCGCGCATGTTGTCGTTCCACTGCGCCGCAGGCAGCGTATTGAGCTGCGCCAGCGCCTGGTCGTCGCGATCGCTGCCGGAAAGGTAGAGCGCATAGGCATAGGCCAACTGCGGATTGGCGCGCTGACGCTGCGCCAGCTGCCGGAATAAGGCGTCCGCCTGTTGCGGCTGCCCGGCCTGACGCAGCGCCTGCGCATAGCGATAGGTCAGCCAAACGTCGTCGGGATCCATCGGCTGGGCGCGGCGATAGATTTCCGCCGCCTGCTGCCACTGCTGCTGCGCCGCCAGCGTCTCCGCCTGTTGCTTCAACATATCGAGCCGCAGCCCGTCGAGGGTGCTGCGCAGCTTGGCCTGTTGGCTGCGCGGCAGGCCGTTGAGGTAGGCCAGCGCTTTTTCCGGCGACTGGCGTTGATAGAGATTCACCAGGCCGCGCAGCGCGCTGCCGTTACCGGGATCGCGCCGCAGCGCCTGCTGATAAAACCCTTCCGCCGCGGCGTCATCCTTGCTCGCCACCGCCACATCGCCCAGGCCGATAAACGCATCGCCGTCGCGGTCGTCGAGCTGGCGCGCCTGCTGGTATTTCTGCCTGGCCAGCGCAAGATTGCCGGCCTTCAGCGCCTTGTCGCCTTCGTCTATCGCCAGCCAGTAACTGGTGCTCTTGATCAGGCTTTGCCACTTGCCGCTGTCGTAGCCGTTCGTGTCGGCGGCCAGCGCCTGGCGGAACAGCTTCAACGCCTGCGGGCGGTTGCCGGCGCGCGAATAGGCCTGGCCGAGCGCGCCCAGCACCTCGGCGTCGTTCGGCGTCGCCGCCAGCGCCTTTTGCAACGCCGGAATGGCCGCCCGGCTGCCGCCTTTATCCACCTGCGCCAGGCCGCGCACCCGCGCCTGATACGCCGGATCGGCCAACAGTTTCTGCTGTCTGCCCAGCTCTTCGCGGGCGCTGGTCGCCTGATCGCCGGTATCGAACACGCCGAGGAAACGGTTGAGCGCCGCCACGCTCTGCGCGCTAACCGGCATCGCTTTGACCTTGTCCAACCACAGATCGGCGGCATCGCCGCGCCCGGCCGGATCGGCGGCGATCTTCTGCAGCAGCTCATAGGCCTGCGCGTCCTGGTTCTGACTGAACAGCATGCGCGCCAGCGACATGCGCAGCGCCACGTTGCCGGAATATTGCTGATCCAGCGCCTGCAGCTGCTTCAACGCTTTCGCCTCCTGCCCCGGCAAACGCGCCACCAGCCGCCAATATTCCACCGCCAGATCGAGCGTCGGCGGCTCGCCGTGGAACAGCGCATCGTACTGCGCCTTGGCCTCCGGCAACCGGCCGGCGGTTGCCATCAGGCGCGCCTGCTGCAGCTTCTGCCGGGTTTCTGGTTGCGTCAGCAGCATGTTCATTTGCGCCTGGCGATAGGCGCTGGACTGCGGCGCGAGGGTTTTCAGCTTGTCCAACTGCTGCTGCGCCAGCGCCATATTGCCCTGCCGCAGCGCCAAACGCATGCGCGCGGCGATCACGTCCGGGTTGTTCGGATCCATCAGCTCTAGCCGGTACAGCGACTGGCGCACCAGGTCGTCCTTGTTGCCGGCCTCGCCAATGCGCACCTGTTCCAGCAGCCACTGCTCCGGGGCCACGGCTTCCGCAGCGCGCGCCTGCGGCAGCATCGCCAGGCTCAGCGGAATCAAATTCAGCCAGTTTATTTTGAAGTTGTGCATTGGCCGTCCCACGAGGGTTGCAATTCACCCTGACGATTAAAGCGATAACGTTGTTGATCCCACCCCTGACCGAACAGCGTCAGCGAGGCGCTGAAATAGGCGTCGTCCCCCGGCGGATGTTCGCTGATGCGTTGCCGCTGTGTCGCCAGCGCCTCAGCCTGCGTCGCCAACATCGGCAGCATTGAGGCGGAAAAGCCGACCGGGCCGCCGCCGGTGGTTTTGCCGCTGGCGGTATCGGTTTTCTCCGGCGGCACGCCCTGTTTGGCGGTGAGCTGCACCATCGGCTGAAAACGTTCGAGCAGCGCCGCCTTGTATTCATCGTCGTCCGCCAGCATGCCGGCCCACAGATAAACCCGAATGGCGTCGTAGCTGCCGACGTTCGGCTTGACGGGATCCGGCTGCCAGCCGGCGCCGACCCGCCACACCACCCAGTCCGGCGAGAAACCGTGCGGCGCGGTGTCCAGCCACAGCCGTTGATTGACCTGGCGCATCGCGCGCCACGGGCCGTTCAGCGCCGCAAAACGCGCCAACAGCTGCGGCGGCAGGTAGCTGGGATTCAGCCGCCAGCGATCGTCCGTCACGAACCCGACTTTGCCCGGCAGCAGCATCAAGCCCAGGCCGGGAATGTCGGCCACCTCCTCGCGGCCGATGCGTTGCAACAGCAGCGTTCCCAGGGTTTGATAGCGCCGGCTTTTCCACAGGCGGCCGGCTTCGAGCAGGTTGTAGGCGATCCACAGATCGGCGTCCGACGCCGAGTTGGCGTCCAGCACCTTCCACTGTTTGTCGTCGCTCTCGCCCCACAGCCAGGCGGGCAAACGGGCGCTGAGATCGCCCGCCGCCAGGTTGTTCTCCGTCCAGGCCAGCAGCAGATCGAAGGTCGGCCGGTCATTGGCCACCAGGGCGAAGAACAGGCCGTAGCTCTGCCCCTCGGAGGTGGTGATTTTGTTCGGGCTGCTCGGATCGATCACCCGCCCCTGCGGGCTGATGTAGAACTGCTTGTACTGTTGCCAGCCCGGCCACTCGCAGGCCGCCGCGGCGCTGAAGGCGCACAGCAGCAGCATGCCGAGCGACAGGCGTTGCAGCATGGCGTTCACCGCCGTCAATCCCGATCTTCAGGCGCCAGACGACGCCGGCTGAAGGCCTTCAGGCCACGCCACAGCATCAGCCCCAGGATCACCACCAGCACCACCGCGATCACCGCCAGCAGCACCGGATGGGTGGAGAGGGCATACCACAGCCGCTCCCACCACGGCAGGTGGCCGACATAGTAAATATCGCCGACGCGCAGGCTGTTGACCCCCGATTCGCGGATCACCGCCACCGAGCCGAATACCGCGGCGCGCTTGCCGCTGTCCAGCAGGGCATTGTTCAGCAGCTCATAGCCGCGCGGGCTGTCCGCCAACAGCGCCACGATGCTGCGCTGGTCGTTGAACGGCGATTGCACGCCAATGATCGCCGACATTGCGCCCTCGGAGCTGACGGCGGTCTTGCTGTCCGGCCGGGTATCCTCCGCCAGCGCTTCCGCGCTGGGCAGCGGCGGCTGCCGCGTCGGCTGTTTCACCCAGCTTTGGGTCGCGTCCACCAGCAGGCTGATTTTCTTGTCGTCGCGCAGCTCCGGCGGAATGGTGCCGACCATCAGGATATCGTCGTCGCGATCCTTGGCCTGCGACCAGTCATCGCTCAGCGTGAAGGCCAGCGCCGGGTAGCCGGTTTGCGCGCCGATCACGCCCAGCGCGTTCAGCAGCGCGCTGACCTGCGCCGGCTGCGGTTTCTGATTCACCAACACCAGCGTTTGCGACAGATCCGCCAGGCGGCTGAACGGGAAGCCGGCGTTGGCGAAGGCGCGCAGATCCGGCATCGCCATAAAGTGGCGGTAGCCGGAGAAATCGATGGTGGACGCGCCGTCGATCACCGCGTGGTTTTGCGTGAAGGAGTAGGTTTCACAGCGCCCTTCCGCGCCGCTGGCCAGCAGCGTGGTGTAATCGAAGTCAAAGCGCAGCTGGTTGGTGGCCCCCAGCCGCAGCGCCGGGATATTGACGTTCTTGTCGGAATCGAGCAGCCCCTGCGTCAACGGCAGGCGCAGCAGCTGCGCGCCCTGCTCGTGCTCCGGCACCAGCGAGTAAGCCTGCACGAACTGGTTGTTCAGGCTGACGCTCAGCCGCGAACCGTCCTGAATGCGCGGCGCGGTGTAACGGTATTTCAGGTGCATGTCGATGCCGGTGCTGCGGATCAGGAACAGGTCCGGCGGCAGGTTCATGGTCAGCGAAATAGGCCCGGGCTCGATGCCGCTGGTTTGCAGCTGCTCGGCGTACTGCTGCAGCTCGGCAAAGGTCATCGGCCGATCGGTGCGCACCCAGTTCGGCGCGTCGTACGGCTGGCGCGGCGCCAGCTGTTCCACCTTGTCCACCGTTACGTTCTGGCCGCGGAACAGGATGTTGCCCTGCGCGATGCCCTTCACCGCGGTGATCAAATCGTTGTCGTCACGCCCCTGAATCAACAGCAGTTTGACGTACGGATTGTCCGGGTGGCTGATCATCTCCACCGTCGGGCCGTTGACCGCCGGATAATCGCGCAGGAAATCCGGGCGCTGCGAGTTGGTGGCGAACACCACCGCGTGCTGCGTCGGCAGCGCGTTGTACAGCGTCGGGAAGGATTGCCCGCGCCACTGCGCCTTGCTGCCGAACCAGGACGCCAGAATGCCCGCCGCACGCTGCTGGGCGAGATCCGGCTGGCCGGCGAACACCATCGGCAGCGTCAGCGGCCGATTATCGCGGCTGTCGAAGAACGGCTCAGGGAAGTGCGACAGCTCGTTTTTCACCGGCAGCGTCTGGAAACGCAGCTTCAGCGCGCTGGACTTGCTGACGTCGAGCCACAGCGAGGTGCTGGCGGGGTTTTCGCAGATATTTTGATAATGGCCGACGAACACCAACCGAACGCGGTTAAAATCGGTGATATAGCGCGGATCGATCGCCATCTGGATGCGATTGGGCTTGCCCAGCTGCTCCTTAGCGATCGTGGTCACGCCCATCAGCTCGTCGTTCAGGTAGACCTTGACGTGCGACTCCACCGGGATCAGCGCCGGCGACGGCGTAAACTCCATATCGAGCATCGCCTGCGAGACCACCTCGTCGCTGCGCACGCCGAATTCGATCTGCCCGTCCGGCCGGGTGCCGCGCAGAACAAAGGTGCCCGGCGGCGGCGCTATCTGCGCAAACGACAGCGACACGTCGCGCACCGGCGCATTCGGATCCTGCGGCGCGGCGGCCGGCGGTGGCGCGATCGCCGTATCGGCCGCCGCGGCGATCGGCGGCTGGGCCGCCACGGTCGGCGCGGTGGCGGTTTCGGCCTGCGACAGGGTGCTGATGCCTAAGGCCAGAGCAGTTAACCAGGTTATTTTTCTCGTCATCGTATCATCATCAATGTTGGAGCCTGTTCACCGGGCGAGTGAGCGGGCGGTTGAACTCGCAGCTAACCCACTGTTTCTTGTTGACCCAAGGTCGGATCCCTGCCGACGCCGCGCGGAATAAACGACACGACCCAGGCGGTCAGCGAGGTGACCCCGACCAGCAGACCGCGCACCAGCGGCGGCGCGTAGTCCGCCATGCGCACATACCCCCGGAAGCCCAGCGCCAGCACGTCGCGCAGGCTTTCGATCGGCCGGTCTTCGGGGAACCCGTCCTGCCACAGCGCCCAGGTATCGGCGCGGGCGAAGGTGCACTGAATGAAATCGATGTGTTCGCGGGTGGAGAGGTCGACCAGGCGCACCCCCACCTTGTTGCCGAAGGCGCGCGTCACCACGCAGGGGAAGCTGTACTCCTGCTGGCCGCGCTTGAGCAGCAGCGAGAGCCTGTCGCCGTCTTTCAACGCGTTTTCCACCCGCATCTCAATGCCCACGCCGCCGTCGGAGTAATCGCGCAGCGTGCAGGGATACAGATGGCCGTCGGCGCGCGCGATCGCCGCCGGCATGGCGATTTCCACGCGGTGCGCCTGACGCACCTGCTTGGCCTCCACCGCCACCGCCACTGCGCCGCCGAGAATCGTCATGTTGTACAGCACCCACACCAGGCTGATGATCACCGTCATCACCTCGTCCGTCGGGCCATAGGCCAACCGCCAGACGCCGAACGCCAGCCCGGCCAGGTTCAGGATCACCAGGAACATGTAAGGCCGGGTGATCACCCAGTCGACGTGCTCCTCCTCCACCAGCCCGCCCTTGGCGGTGACGTTGAATTTGCCCTTGTGCGGATTGAACAGCGCCACCGTCGTCGGCCGCGCGATATACCAGGCCAGCACCGTTTCATAGATTTCGCTCCAGAACGAATGGCGGTATTTCCCCTGGATACGCGAGTTGGTCAGGCTGGCGTGGATCATGTGCGGCAGCACGTAAAGCGCGATCGCCAGCGCCGGCGCGAAGATGATGTAAGCATGCAGCAGCAAAAACGCCAGCGGCGCGGTGAGGAAGATCAGCCGCGGAATGCCCGACAGGAAGTGCAGCATGGCGTTGGCGTAGCACAGGCGCTGCGCCAGTTTCAGCCCCTTGCCCAGCAGCGGGTTGTCCAGCCGGAAGATCTGCACCATGCCGCGCGCCCAGCGAATGCGCTGGCCGATGTGCGCCGACAGGCTCTCGGTCGCCAGCCCGGCGGCCTGCGGAATGCGGATATAGGCCGAGGTGTGCCCGCGCCGGTGCAAGCGCAGCGAGGTGTGGGCGTCTTCGGTGACGGTTTCCACCGCGATGCCGCCGATTTCGTCCAGCGCGCTGCGGCGCAGGATGGCGCAAGAGCCGCAGAAGAAGGTCGCATCCCACATGTCGTTGCCGTCCTGCACCAGCCCGTAGAACAAGGTGCCTTCGTTGGGCGTCTGACGGAAGCGGCCGAGGTTGCGCTCGAACGGATCCGGCGAGAAGAAGTGGTGCGGGGTCTGCAGCATCGCCAGCTTTTTGTCTTTGAAGAACCAGCCCATGGTCAGCTGCAGGAAGGATCGCGTCGGCACGTGGTCGCAGTCGAAAATCGCCACGAACTCGCCGGTGGCCTGCTTCAGCGCGTTGTTGATGTTGCCGGCCTTGGCGTGTTCGTGGGTCGGCCTGGCGATGTATTTCACCCCCACTTCGGCGGCGAACGCCCGGAATTCGGGGCGATTGCCGTCGTCGAGGATATAGATATTCACCTTCTCTTTCGGCCAGTCGATGCCCAGCGCCGCGTAGATGGTGGGCTTCACCACCCCGAGATCTTCGTTGTAAGTCGGCACCATCAGATCGATGGTCGGCCAGCTGGCGCTATCGGCGGGCAGCGGCACCGGCTGGCGGTTAAGCGGCCAGATGGTCTGGAAATAGCCCAGCACCAGCACCACCCAGGCGTAGGTTTCCGCCACCAGCAGCAACAGGCCGCACACCAGGCTTAGCGGGTCGTCCCAGTTCAGCGTGGCGGTATAGCGCCACCACAGGTAGCGACAGGAGACGGTCAGCGACAGCACGATCAGCATCAGCGCGGGCAAACGCCCCGGCACCCGGCGCACCACCATCGCGATCCCCCACAGCAGCAGGACGAACACGAACTGCGCCGGCAGATCGAACGGTTGCGAGATGCACAACATGGCGAGGATCGCCGCCAGCACGCTGACCAGAATAAACAGCGCGCGCCGCATGCCGCGGTTCATGCGGCCGAGGCGCTCCACCGAGCGCTGTTCCACGCCGGCGTTCTTCAGCCGCTGCGGCAGGCCCTGCAGCCAGTCGGCATAGCGCTGCTGCAGGCGGCGCCAACCGGCGAAATAGTCGCGCTGCACCGGCGCGCGGCCGCTGCGAAACAGCAGCAGCCACAGCCCTTGCAGCAGATAACGCAGCGCATCCGCCGGGCGCGGGCGTTCGGCGGACAGATGCGGGAACCAGTAAGCGCGGCCGGTACGCACGCGCTGCCAGGCCGGCGACTCGAAGCGCAGCAGCAGCCAGCCCAACGCCACCAGCAGCGTGGCGAAAAAGGCGGTCAGCGCCGATGCGCCATTGCGGCGATAGCCGCGGTAGCGCGTCTGCACCGCCTGACGCACCGGCGGCACCAGCAGCAGGCTCAGCACCCGGCTCATGGCGCAACGCCCCGTTTGAGATTGATCAGGCACCAGTTGGCCAGCGTCAGCACTTCATCCGCCGCCAGGCTCTCGGGGCGGTACTCGCCCAACGGCTGTTTGACCGCCAGCGCTTCCGCCAACGCTTCGTCGCGGTGGATCACCACCGGCAACAGGCCACTCAGCGTTTGCAGCCACAGCTGATGCAGATCCTGCTGCAGCTGGCTGGCGGAGGAGTAGTGATTGACCAGGAAACGGCAGTCGTTCGGCAACGTCTGTTGATGGAGCCGTACCTGGCAGTTGGCGTCGGGGTTCAACAGCATGAACACGCAGTCGGCAAGCTGCAGCGCCTGCTGCGCCAGCACGCCGTCCCCGACCGGGACATCCAGCAGGATCCAGCGCTGCGGATCGCCGGCGATCAGTTGGCGCAGGTTGTCGCGCCAGCGTTCCGGCTGCTCCCGACACTGACGCTGCACTTCCAGCCGTTCCGCCGCATTCAGGCGGCCAAAGGGCAGAAAGTCGAGGTTTTCACAATAACGCAGCGCGCCTTCCTGCCAGCCGCCGCCATCCCGCTCCGCGCGAGCCCAGCCGCGCGCCAGCTCGAACGGCGTGTTGAAATGCAGGCGCAGCAGATTATCCGGCGTGAAATCGATCGCCAACACCGACTCACCCAGCTGCTGCAACGCCCAGGCGAGCGCCGCCGTGACCGACGTCGTCCCCATTCCACCCCGCAACCCTTGCAGCGCGATCACCGGCATAGATCAATGGCTCCCCGTGGCCTGCGCCAATTCGGCCAACAGTGGCCAGCGCGTCATCATTTGCGTTAGCCGCTCCTGCCGAGAAATATCGACATAGCTTAATTTCGGCAATGAAAAAGCCTGGCTGAGCGCCTGCAGGTCATCCTGGCTCTCACCAGGCGCCGCTGCACGAAAATGGGTGGGTGCGTTATTCATTCTTCCGCCTTGGCGAAAATAGGCTATGTTAATTAACTATAGCAACGATACAAAAAGAGAGAGGCAATAAGATGATTCTCAACAAATATTGTTGCAGAGCGTAGGAGATTTGTTATTGCCAGAGTAAAAATGGCTATCTTTATATATAAACGCCTTTAGTCGGCTTTCAACGAAAGTAGAACACATCCTATGGCGCACTCTTTTTCTCTAGGCATTCGGCAGATTTGGGAAGAGCTGTCGGTGATGCAGGCCCCCGGGCTTTATTGGATCAATATCGACAGGCAAAGCGACGCCGCGCTGCTGTGTCGCCAGGTCATTGCCGCCCAGCCGGCCACCCGCAAAGTCGCCCTGATCTGCAGCGGCGACAAACCCGATCGCCTGTTGGCCGAGCTGGCTTCGCCCGCGTTGCAGAAGCTGCCGCTGTATCAATTACCGGAGAAAAAAGCCGCGCTGACGCAGTTGAGCGACGATCTGATGCGCGCCCTGCGGCCGCAAAATCGCTTACTTATCCTGCTGGCCCACGCCAGCCTGTGGCAAACCTTCACCACCGAAGAGCTGCGCGAGTGGACGCGCGCCCTCGCCGCCTGGCTGCGGCGGCAGGGCTGCACGCTGTTGATTCTCAGCCACGGCGGCGGCATCAATAAGCTCAAAGGGCAGCTCAGCGCGCAGCATCGCATCCTGAACGGCCTGTCCAGCCTGCAATGGCAACAGGACAGCGCGCAATATCTGGTGAACTGGTGGAGCACCGAAAACGGCATCAACGCCAATCAGCTGCTGACGCTGTACGCCGCGGAAGGCGGCTGGCAGGGTGAGGATGAAAACAGCCAACCCTCCCCCACCGCCTTGCGCAGCGATGAAGGCCTGTATCTGGCCGAGCGCAGCATCCTGGAAGGCGCGCCGCCGCTGTCCGCCAACTGGCAGTTGCTGGAGAGCAACGACGAACTGGCGCAGCACGGCATGCTGAGACTCTCGGCGACGTTGATTTTCGCGCTGTACCAAAGCGACCAAATCGATCACCTGGCGCACCAGATCCACACCCTGCGCCGCAGCCGCGGCAACGGCCTGAAAATCGCGGTGCGCGAGATGAGCGCCAGCCTGCGCTACAGCGACGAGCGGCTGCTGCTGGCCTGCGGCGCCAACCTGATCGTGCCGCACGTCGCGCCGCTGTCGCGTTTTCTGACCATGCTCGAGGGCATCCAGGGGCAGCGCTTCTCGCGCCATGTGCCCGCCGACATCGATGCGCTGCTGGCCGGTTTGCGCCCGCTGCAGCTCAAAGGCTATATGCGGCCGGAACCGTTCAGCCAGGCGGTGCTTTCGCTGATGGGCAACACGCTGCTGCCCGAGGACGGCAAAGGCGTGATGGTGGCGCTGCGGCCGGCCACCGGCCTGCGCGCCGAACAGGCGATGACCCTGTGCCACCTGCGGCGCTTCGGCGACGTGATGACCGTGGTGCAGGGGCGGCTGGTGCTGTTTCTCTCCACCTGCCGCATCAACGATTTGGATACCGCGCTGAGGTTCATCTTCCGCCTGCCGGTGGATGAAGCCTTCAGCAACCGGGTGGTGTGGCACCAGGACGTCGATATCATTTCGGAAATCAAACGTATGGCTCAGGGGCGCTGGCAGATTTCGGCCACCGGCACCGCCGGCGCCGCGCCGCGCCCCCGCGAGACGGCGGCCGAGGCGCCCGCAGAACGGCGGCAGCCGGTCGCCTTCACGCTGACGCTTGGCCCGCAGGAGGAACCGCATGCTGAACCTTAACGACATCGTGCAACTGATCCTGCTGTGCGCGCTGATCTTCATCCCGCTGGGCTACGCCTTTCACCGGCGTTTTCCGCATTTGCGTCAATACTGGCAAAACCTGTTGTTATCGCCGCGCTATTTGAAATCCGCCGGTTTGTGGGTGCGCACAGGCTCCTCATCTCAGATTAAACGTAAGAAGCAGCCATGAATCCAAACTCGAAGACGCAATCCGATAACGCTCTATGGCGCTACTGGCGCGGACTGGGCGGCTGGAACCTGTACTTTCTGGCCAAATTCGCCCTGCTGTGGTTCGGCTACCTGAACTTCCACGCGCTGCCGAACCTGGTGTTCATGGCGTTTCTGCTGATGCCGATCCCGTCGCAGCGCCTGCATCGCTGGCGCCATTACCTCGCCATTCCGATCGGCATCGCGTTGTTCTACCACGACACCTGGCTGCCGGGCATCAACAGCATTCTCAGCCAGGGTTCGCAGCTGGCCGGCTTCAGCGCCCAGTATCTGCTGGAGCTGATCGGTCGCTTTATCAACTGGCAAATGATCGGCGCGGCCTTCGTGCTGTTTATCGCCTACCTGTTCGTCGCGCAGTGGGTGCGCGTCACGGTGTTCACCGTGGCGGCGCTGGTGTGGCTCAATATAGTCAACATCGCCGGACCGGCAGTCTCCCTGCTGCCCGCGACCTCCACGGCCGCGGCCGGCAGCGCCAATACGCCGGCCACGTCTGCGCCGGCGGCGGGGGATGCTGCGCCGGCAGACAGCCTGCCGCCGACCAGCGCCAACCTGACGGCCTACCTGAACCAGTTCTACGAGCGAGAAAAAAGCCGCACCACCGCGTTCCCGGCCAGCTTGCCCGCCGATGCCCAGCCGTTCGATCTGCTGGTGATCAACATCTGTTCGCTGGCCTGGGCCGATATGGACGCGGTCAACCTGCAAAATCACCCGCTGTGGTCGAAGATGGACATCATGTTCGACAACTTCAACTCGGCCACCGCCTACAGCGGCCCGGCGGCCATCCGTTTGCTGCGCGCCAGCTGCGGCCAGCTTTCGCATCGCGATCTGTATCAGCCGGTGAACCAGCAGTGTTACCTGTTCGACAACCTGGCGAAGCTCGGCTTCAAGGAACAGCTGATGCTCGATCACTCCGGGGTGTTCGGCAACTTCCTGAAAGAGCTGCGTGAACAGGGCGACATGCAGGCGCCGCTGATGTCGCAGGCCGGCATCGGCAACGAGCTGACGTCGTTCGACGGCGAGCCGATTTATAACGATCTCGAATTGCTGACCCGTTGGCTGGATCAGCAGCAAAAAGGCGGTGACGGCCGCACCGCCACCTTCTTCAACGTCATCCCGCTGCACGACGGCAACCGCTTCGTCGGCTCCAACAAGAGCGCCGACTACCCGCCGCGCGCACAGAAGCTGTTCGATCAGCTGAACACCTTCCTCGATCAGTTGGAGAAATCCGGCCGCAAAGTGGTGGTGGTGATCGTGCCGGAACACGGCGCGGCGTTGGTGGGCGACAAGATGCAGATGTCCGGCCTGCGCGACATTCCCAGCCCGAATATCACCCATACGCCGGTCGGCATCAAACTGGTGGGCATGAAGGCGCCGCATCAGGGCAGCCCGCTGCAGATCAAAACGCCGAGCAGCTATCTGGCGCTGTCTGAACTGGTGTCGCGTCTGGTGGACGGCAAGGTCTTCAGCGAACCCAGCGTCGACTGGCAGGCGCTGACCCAGGGGCTGCCGCAGACCCCGGTCATCTCCGAAAACGACAACGCCATCGTGATGCTGTATCAGGGCAAGCCCTACATTCGCCTGAACGGCGGCGACTGGGTGCCTTATCCGCAATAAGCGCGGCCTCATTCACCCAAAGCACGCCGCCGGCGTGCTTTTTTATTGGGTTTTTATAATAAAAATGGCGAACGCTATCGGCCGAAATAAACTTATTAACAGCAACCCGTTGAATTCTATTATTCGATTATTATTATCTTGCGAAGATTCTTAAAAATATAACGTTTTTCAGAATTACGTTAAGAGCATAATTTAAAAGACGGGTTGTCACGATCGTCTACTGACCAACCCTTTGATTGAATAATAAAAAACGCCGGCGCTGTGCCGGCGTTTGGTTTAGACAGGAAAATCCGGCGCTTCACGCCCCCGGATGTTCGTCCTGATCGACCGCAAAGCAGGCCACCATCTGCTCACCGTACTGTTTGAGCTGCGGCTGCAGCTGAACGCAGGTGCCAAAGGCGCGGCGGCAGCGGGCATTGAACGCACAGCCCGGCGGCGGATTCATCGGGCTGGGCAGCTCGCCGGTCAGCTTGATGCGCTCGCGGCGCATATCCGGATTCAATCGCGGCGTCGCCGACAGCAGCGCCTGAGTGTACGGATGGCGCGGATTGTTGAAGATCGCCTCTTTGCTGCCCTTTTCCACGCAGCGGCCGAGGTACATCACCATCACCTCGTCGGCGATGTGCTCCACCACCGACAGATCGTGCGAGATGAACACATAGGACAGCCCCAGATCCTGCTGCAGATCCATCATCAGGTTCAGCACCTGAGCGCGCACCGACACGTCCAGCGCCGACACCGGCTCATCGGCGATCACCACGTCCGGGTTCAGCATCAGCCCGCGGGCGATGGCGATACGCTGACGCTGGCCGCCGGAAAACATGTGCGGGTAGCGATCGTAATGCTCGGTCTTCAGGCCGACCTTCGCCATCATCTCTAGCGCTTTTTCCCGCCGTTCGGCGGCGCTGAGCGAGGTATTGATCAACAGCGGCTCCTCGAGGATCTGCCCGACCTTCTTGCGCGGGTTGAGCGATCCGTAAGGATTCTGGAACACGATTTGGATCTTCTGGCGCCGCAGCTTCTCGGCAGAGGCGTCCGGCTTCAGCAGATCTTGCCCCTGATAGTACAGCTCGCCGCCGGTCGGCACTTCGATCATCGTCAGCAGGCGGCCGAGCGTCGATTTGCCGCAGCCCGACTCACCGACCACCGCCAGCGTTTTGCCGCGCTCCAGGGTGAAGGAGACGCCGTCCAGCGCCTTGACCAGCCGCTCCGGCGCGAACAGGCCCTTTTTCACCGGGTAATGCTTCTTCAGGTCAATCGCCTGCAGTAAAGGTTGATTCTGGCTCATACGGTCGGCCTCCCCGCATCATCCAGCGGTGTGTGACATTTAACCTGACGGCCGGGAATGCTGCGCAGTTCCGGCTCCTCGTTGCGGCAGCGCTCGTTGGCGTAGGGACAACGCGGGTTGAGCAGGCAGCCGGTCGGGCGATCGTATTTGCCCGGCACCACGCCCGGCAGCGAAGCCAGCCGCGCCTTGTCGGCGGCGAACTCCGGCAGCGCGCGCAGCAGCGCCTGAGTGTACGGGTGGCGCGGGGCGCGGAAAATCTCCGCCGCCTTGCCGGATTCCACCACCTGGCCGGCGTACATCACGATGATGTGGTGCGCGGCTTCCGCCACCAGCGCCAAATCGTGGGTGATCAGCAGCAGCGCCATGTTTTCGCGCTGCTGCAGGTCCAGCAGCAGTTCGATGATCTGCGCCTGGATGGTCACGTCGAGCGCGGTCGTCGGCTCATCGGCGATCAGCAGCTTCGGCCGACAGGCGATGGCCATGGCGATCATCACGCGCTGGCTCATGCCGCCGGAAAGCTGGTGCGGGTATACGTCCAGCCGCGAGGCCGGATCGGGAATGCCCACCTGGGTCAGCAGGTCGATAGCGCGCTGGCGGCGAGTGCGGCGGTTGCCGCCCTGGTGCACCTTCAGCGCCTCCATGATCTGATAACCGACGGTATAACACGGGTTCAGGCTGGTCATCGGATCCTGGAAGATCATCGCCACTTCGGAGCCCACCAGCTGGCGGCGCTCTTTTTCGGAGATCTTGCGCAGATCCTGGCCGTTGAACTCCAGCTTGTCGGCCATCACCTTGCCGGGGAAATCGATCAGGCCCATGATCGCCAGCGAGCTGACGGATTTGCCGGAGCCGGATTCACCGACGATGCCGACCACCTGACCTTGCTCCACGCTGTAACTGATGCGGTCTACCGCGCGGAACGGGGTGCCTTCGTCACCGAAGTGCACCGAAAGCTTGTCTACATTCAATAACGCCATCTCTCTCGTCCTCTGTTACTGCTTGAGTTTGGGGTCGAGAGCGTCACGCAAACCGTCCCCCATCAGGTTGAATGCCAGCACCGTCAGCAGGATCGCCACGCCGGGGAAAGTCACCACCCACCAGGCGCTTTGCGCGAACTGCAGCACGTCGGAGAGCATGGTGCCCCACTCCGGCGTCGGCGGCTGCGCGCCCATGCCCAGAAAGCCGAGAGCGGCCATGTCCAGAATGGCGTTCGAGAAACCGAGAGAAGCCTGCACGATCAAAGGCGCCAGGCAGTTAGGCAGAATATTGACGAACATCTGGCGCAACGCGCCGGCGCCCGCCACCCGCGAAGCGGTGACGTAGTCGCGGTTGACCTCCACCAGCACCGCTGCGCGCGTCAGACGCACATAGTGCGGCAGGGCGACGAAGGTCAGCGCCAGCGAGGCGTTGACGATCGACGGCCCGAATACCGCCACCAGCACCAGCGCCAGCAGCAGGCTCGGCAGGGCCAGCATGATGTCGACGACGCGCATGATAATCGCGTCCACCACGCCGCCGAAGTAACCGGCCAGCAGGCCGAATATCACGCCCATGATCAGCGACAGCACCACCACCAGGCAGCCGACCAGCAGCGACAGGCGCGCACCGTACATCAGGCGCGACAGCACGTCGCGGCCCACGTCGTCGGTGCCGAGGATATATTGCCAGCTGCCGCCCTCTTGCCACACCGGCGGCTTGAGCAGCGCGTCGCGGAACTGGTCCGCCGGCGCATGCGGCGCCAGCACGCCGGCGCCGAGCGCGATCACCAGCATCAGAACGATATACACCAGGCCGACCACGGCCCCTTTATTGCGCTTGAAATAGTGCCAGAACTCCTGAAACGGGGTCATCGGCTTCGGCGCACCTTTAACTGCAGACTCAGTGATTTGAGACATGAGAGCGCCCCTTATTTCTTGTGGCGAATACGCGGGTTGACCACGCCGTAGAGCACGTCTACCAGCAGGTTAACCAGAATGATCATACAGGCGACCAGCAACACCCCGCCCTGCACCACCGGGTAGTCGCGGCGCTGCAGCGCGTCGATCAGCCAGCGGCCCAGCCCCGGCCAGGAGAAGATGGTTTCGGTCAGAATGGCGCCGGCCAGCATGGTGCCGACCTGCAGCCCGATCACCGTCACCACCGGCAGCAGCGCGTTGCGCAGCGCGTGAACAACGATCACCCGCATGCGGCTCACGCCCTTGGCGCGCGCGGTGCGGATGTAGTCTTCGCCCAACACCTCCAGCATCGAGGAACGGGTCATGCGCACGATCACCGCCAGCGGAATGGTGCCCAGCACGATGGCCGGCAGGATCATGTGCATCACCGCGTCGACGAAGTCGCCCGGCTCGCCCCAGATCAGGGTGTCTATCAGCATGAAGCCGGTCAGCGGCTGGCTGTCGTCGAGGAAGACCGTGTCGCTGATGCGCCCCGACACCGGCGTCAGGTTAAGCTGCACCGACACCAGCATGATCAGCATCATGCCCCACCAGAAAATCGGCATCGAATAGCCGGTCAGCGAGATACCCACCGCGGTATGGTCAAAGACCGAGCCGCGTTTGACCGCCGCCAGCACCCCGACCGGGATGCCTACCAGCACCGCGAAGATCATCGCGCAAATGCCCAGTTCCAGCGTGGCCTGAAAGCGCGGAACGAACTCGCTCCAGACGGAGATGCGGCTTTTGAGGGAGGTGCCCAGATCGCCTTGCAGCACGTTGGACACGTAGGAGAAATATTGTTGATAGAGCGGCTTGTCCAGCCCCATTTCCGCCATCAGCTGCGCGTGGCGCTCGGCGGAGATACCGCGTTCCCCGGCCATGATGGTCACCGGGTCGCCGGGGATCATATGGACGAATGCAAAAGTCAGCAATGTAATGCCGATAAACGTTGGGATAACTAACCCCAAACGTCGGAGTATGAACTGCAACATATCCCGAACTCTCTGTATCAATGCCCGGCAGCTCATCGTCCGCCAGGCTTATTAACGCTCACATGCCTTTGAACGATTCGACGGCCATACGCCGGAGACTGGTCAGCAGGGGCGCAAACCTGTTGCGCCCCTGCAAGTCCATTCGTGCGTCTCCGGTAAAGCGGTCGAAATCAGTCTACAGAGACATTCTCGAAGTGATGCTTACCGAGCGGATCCACGACGTAGCCTTTCACTTCCTTACGCACAGGCTCGTACACGGTGGAGTGTGCGACAATCAGCGCCGGAGCCTGATCGTGCATCACCACCTGCGCCTGCTTGTACAGTTCGATGCGCTTGTCGTGGTTGGATTCGGCGCGCGCCGGTTGAATCAGATCTTCAAACGGCTTGTAGCACCAGCGGGAGTAGTTGGAGCCGTCTTTCGCCGCCGCGCAGCTGAACAGCGTGGCGAAGAAGTTGTCCGGATCCCCGTTGTCGCCGGTCCAGCCCATCATCACCGTCTGGTGCTCGCCCGCTTTGGCGCGCTTGAGGTATTCACCCCACTCATAGGTCACGATTTTGGCTTTCACGCCGATCTTGGCCCAGTCGGCCTGGATCATTTCCGCCATGCGGCGCGCGTTCGGGTTGTAAGGACGCTGTACCGGCATCGCCCACAGGTCGATGCTGAAACCGTCGGCCATGCCCGCTTCTTTCAGCAGCTCTTTCGCCTTGGCCGGATCGTAAGCGTAATCCTGCACCGCGTCGTTATAGCCCCACATGGTCGGCGGGATCAGGTTCTTGGCCGCCTGGCCCGCGCCCTGATAAACCGCGTCGATGATCGCCTGCTTGTTGACCGCCATGGTCAACGCCTGACGCACCTTCAGGTTATCCAGCGGTTTTTTCTCGACGTTGAACGACAGGTAGCCCACGTTCAAGCCCGGCTGCTCCATCAGGTTGATGGACTTGTCTTGCTTCATGCGGGCGATATCGGCCGGGTTCGGGTACGGCATCACCTGACATTCGTTTTTCTGCAGTTTGGCGTAGCGCACGGAGGCGTCAGGCGTGATGGAGAACACCAGGCGATCGATCTTCGGCTTGGTGCCCCAGAAACCGTCGAATGCCTTGTACAGGATCTTGGAGTCTTTCTGGTATTGCAGCAGCTGGAACGGGCCGGTGCCGATCGGGTTCAGGTCGACCTTCTCCGGCGTGCCGGCTTTCATCATCACGTCGGCGTATTCGGCGGACAGGATGGACGCGAAGTCCATGCCCAGGTCAGCCAGGAACGGCGCTTCCGGGCGGTTCAGCACGAAGCGCACGGTGTTGTCGTCCACTTTTTCAATCTTGGCGATCAGCTTAGGCATGTCCATGCCTTCAAAGTATTCGTAGCTGCCGCCGGACACTTTGTGATAGGCGTTGTTCGCATCCAACTGGCGTTCAAAGGAGAACACCACGTCGTCGGCGTTGAAATCGCGCGTCGGTTTGAAGTCTTTGCTGCTCTGCCACTTCACGCCTTTGCGCAGGTGGAAGGTGTAGGTTTTGCCGTCTTCGCTGACGTCCCACTTCTCAGCCAGGCCCGGCTGCAGTTCGGTGGTGCCGATTTTGAATTCGACCAGGCGGTTGTAGATCGGTACCGAGCTGGCGTCGTAGGTGGTGCCGGAGGTAAACAGCTGCGGGTTGAACCCTTCCGGGGAACCTTCAGAACAGTAAACCAACGTCTTGGCCTGTACGCTGGCCGCCACGGTCAGCGCGATCAGCCCAATGCCGAATTTCAGAACCCCCGATTTACCCAAGGAACGTGTCATCGTTAGTGCTCCATTGTGTGATGTGATGTGTGTCATTGCCGCCAGACCTGTATTTTTTATTGCGTGGCCTGTGCGATCGGCGCCCGAAGGCAGAAGGTGTACGAGGAGAGAATGCCGGATGGAACGCATCGCGGCGGGGACGTCTGAGCGCGTGGAATTCACTCAAACAACTCTCGCTCTTACCCCTGAGGCTATCAAGTTGCCAACTGTTTGGGGTGTCGTCAATATAACCAGTGGGGATTTACGCAGACTGTGAGAAACAGCAAACAAACATAAAAAAAACCTTTTGTTAACACTTCCAGCATGAAAATTTATGCTAAGCGGACATTTTCAGCGCATTGGTCTGACCCTCACAAACTTACTGGTTTTTAACTCCGTTAAAAAACGCCAAAACTTTGTTGCTGAATGATGAATATCTGAACGGTTATTTTTGTGATCGCCGTTAAAGACAGGAGGAAATGCTGAAGGATTACCCAAAAGGGTGAGTCCGATGAGCGCGTTTTGCGCCGGGCAGGCCCACAATCTGTGCGGCGTAAAAAAACTTTCGGCGGCGAAAAAGCCGGGGGCGAAAGGACATCCCCCGGCAACGCACTGCAACCGATTATTGAACGCCGGCGCTGTTGCCCAGGCTGGCGTTCATGCTGTTGAGAATATCGCCGTTGTCCGCGTCGATCTCCCAGGAGAACAGGCCGCCCAACTGCTTATCCAACACGTACTTGCCCTTGGCCTGCACCGAGCGGGCATCGTCGAAGGTGATCAGATCGCCGGTGGAAGGTTTGAACACGTAAGGCGCTTCCGCCGTGGCGTCGTAGGTGTACTGCCAATCGCCGCTCATGAACTGGCTGGCGATTTGGCGGTAGTCCACGATGCCGTTCTCCCAGGTGCCTTTAACCGGCCCGGTGGCGGTGCCGGTGAACGGAATGTTGTTCTGGTAGCCGTTCACCCCGGTCCAGCCGCGGCCATACATGGCGGTGCCGACCACGATCTTGCCCGGCTTGACGCCCTGCGCCAGCAGCGCATTGACGCCGTTCACCGTGGTGTAGGCGGTGTCCGGTTTCCAGGCCGGCGCATTCAGCGCGGTCTGATGCCCCAGGTTTTTCAGATCGAAGGCGCCGTAGAAGTCGTAGCTCATCAGGAAGATGTGATCCATCGAGTTCTGCGCGACGTTGTAAGCCACCTTGTCGATCTTGTCCTTGCCGGCGCTGATGGCGGAGGTCAGCTCATACTTGCGGCCGGTTTCCGCGGACAGCTGATCCAGCATCGCCCGCAGCTCCTTCATCAACAGCACATAGGTTTCCCCGTCCTGCGGGCTGCCCAGGTTCGGGTTGGCACCGTTGCCGCCCGGGAACTCCCAGTCGATATCCACGCCATCGAAGAACTTCCAGGTCTGCAGGAACTCTTTCACCGAACCGACGAAGCGATCGCGCTTCACCTTGTCGCCCATGAAGAAGAACGGGTCGGACAGCGTCCAGCCGCCGATCGACGGCAGGATTTTCAGGTCAGGATGCGCCTGCTTCAGCGCCATCAGCTGGCCGAAGTTGCCCTTGTAGGGGTCATCCCAGGCGGTCACGCCCTTCTGCGCTTTTTGCAGCGCGGCGAACGGATCGTGAATCGAGACTTTGAAGTCCTCGCGGCCCTGGCAGGAGCGCTGCAACGCCTGGAAGCTGCCTTCGATCTCTTTCAGGCTGTCGTTGATGCCGTTGCCGCCGCAGATCGGGATAAAGCCGTACAGCAGATGGGTCAGGTTCTGCGCCGGGATCTTGTCGACGGTGAAATTGCGCCCGTAAACGCCCCACTCGACGAAATAAGAGCCGACCACTTTGCCGGAATTCTGTTTATAGGGTTTATTCTTTTCCAGCAGCGGCTCTTTCAACGGCGCCAAATGGCTGCCGTCGGTGTCGGCCACCACAATTTCGGTGGCGTCGCTGGCGGTGCAGCCGTCGGCATTGCACAACGCCACCTGCATTTGATAACGGCCGCCTTTATTCACTTTAAAATTCGCCGTACCGGAAGCGCCGGTTGAAGGGCCGCTCCACGCCTCTTTGCCATTTAATAAAATTTTTGCCGTCGTGCCGGTGTCGCCATTCCATAAATTCCAGGAGACCGAAACGTCGGCGGCATTTTTTACCTTCACCAGATTATTATAAGCGGTGGCCGCCTGATCGACTTCGACGATGGCGAACTTGGTGTTGCCCCAGGCGATGGTCGGCTTGCCCGGCGCGGCGGCCTGCGCCGCGGAACACAGCGTGCTGCCGATCACCAGCGCCAACAGCGGTTTATTAAATTTGCGCATAACTGATTCCTTTATTCCGAGAGGATAAACATAAAAGAGTTAATCGTCGCCACGCATTGCCGGAGCGAAATGATTCCGCAATAATCCACGAAGATTAACGTTAATAAATAATCACGGTATTTCCCACGCGGCGGGAATAACATATCCCGCGTTGTCCATTCAGACTATAGGTAAAAAAAGCGTGAAAACAAGAGCGCTATCAACCGGGTTTTATTCGGCAAGCATGAATTTATTTAAATATGGAAATAAGAACCTAAAGGGAATAAGGAGTGTGAATTAATTAAGCGTAAAGAATAAATATATTTCACGAGGACGGCAGATTGAGGCACGCCATAAAGCGAAGCCGGCCATATCGGCGGAGGTACTCATCCTCATAAACGACGGGCGAAAAAAACCTGCTTTAAAAAGCAGGTTTTTCGAATGGTGGTCGGCGAGAGAGGATTCGAACCTCCGACCCACTGGTCCCAAACCAGTTGCGCTACCAAGCTGCGCTACTCGCCGATGCGGGGCGCATCTTACTGCTGGCGGTTATAGGCGTCAATCACTTTTTTGCCCCTGCATTTCAAGTGGTGATAAAAGCGCCATAATGCGCTGCGCCGGGGGCTGCGCAGCGTATTTTGCTCAGGCTTTGGCCGGTTTCAGCGCCGGCGTCTGCGCGCGCAGGAACGGCAGCAGGAACAGCGCCGACAGGCAGGCGGCGATGGAAATCACCACGAAGAAGCCGTTCCACTGCCAGATCTCCATCACCCGCGCAATCGGGTAGCCGGACAGCGCCGCGCCCAGGTAGGCGAACAGGCCGACAAAACCGGTCGCCGCGCCCGCCGCATCCTTGTGCGAGCACTCCGCCGCCGCCATGCCGATCAGCATCTGCGGGCCGAAGATGAAGAAACCGATGGCGAAGAAGCAGCAGGCCTGCAGCAGGTAGGTCACGCCCGGCATCAGCCACAGCGCCGCCACCGACAGGAAGATACCGATGGCGAAGATCAGGTTCATCGGGCCACGGTTGCCGCGGAACAACTTGTCGGAACCCCAACCGGCCACCAGCGAACCGATAAAGCCGCCCACTTCAAACAGCGAAATGGCCGAGTTGGCGGTCATCAGCGAATAGCCCTTTTCCTGCGTCAGGTAGAGGTTGCCCCAGTCGTTGATCGCGGTACGCACGATGTACACCAGCACGTAAGAGACCGCCAGCAGCCAGATGTACTTGTTGGTCAGCACGTAGCGTTTGATGATCTCGCGGTTGCTCAGCCCCTGGCCTTCCGATTCCTGCACCAGCTCCATGGCGTCGTTGCGCCATTTGCCGACGCTCGGCAGCCCCAGGGTGGATGGCTTGTCGCGCAGGCGCCAGCACATCAGCAGGCCAAGCACCACGCCGATGATGCCGGGAATGATCATGCCGTAACGCCAGCTGAAGTGCAGCGAGATAAAGCCCACCAGCAGCGGGATCAGCGCCCCACCGACGTTGTGCGAGGTGTTCCAGATCGCCCACCAGCCACCGCGCTCGGAGCGCGAATACCAGCTGGTGAGGATTTTGGAGCACGGCGGCCAGCCCCAGCCCTGGAAGAAGGCGTTGAGTATCCACAGCGTGCCCAGCATCAGCAGCGACGAACTGAGGCCGAAGAAGATATTCAGCACCCCGGTCATGATCAGGCCCAGCCCCATAAAGTAACGCGGGTTGGAGCGATCGCTGATCATGCCGGAAATGAATTTCGAGCAGCCGTAGGTGATGTAGAACAGCGTGCCGAGGATGCCGACGTCGGACATCGTCAGGCCCAGATCGCTCAGCATCGCCGGCATGATGAAGTTGAAACTTTTGCGCGTGAAGTAAAACGCGGCGTAGCCGATGTACATGGTGCACATCAGCTGGATGCGCCAGTATTTGTAGCTGGCGTCGATCTGCCGTTGATCGGTGACCTGCGGCGCGTCCGGGCGGCTTTTAAGGAAAGACCACATGTGGAACCTCAGAGGATTGAATAAAGTGCCGCTATGATGCTCCTCGCGCGCGCGGGAGGCTTACGCCGGATTCCCGACGCGGTTAGGAGTTTTTCCTAGTTTTGCGTTTGCGCCGGCGAAACTGTGGGCAAGATCACACTCAAACAGGCGCCCCCCTCAGCGGTGAACCGCAGGCTGCCGCCGAGGGCGCTGATGCGCTCCTGCATGCCGCGCAGGCCATAGCCCGGCTGATGGTTTTCCGCATCGAAGCCCACCCCGTTGTCGCGGATGGTCAGGGCGATCTGCGGCGCGGCGCCTTTGCGCGGCTGCAGGCGCGCATCCAGCTCCAGGCGGCTGGCGCCGGCGTGGCGGCACACATTGGTCACCCCTTCCTGGCACACCCGGTACAGCGTGATTTTCAGCGTTTCATCCAGCAGCTCGTCCGGCACCTGCCACTGCAGGCTGCTCACCAGCGACGCGTCCTGCGGCAGCGACTCCCGCAGCATCGCCGCCACCGCCGCCGACAGCGGCAGGTTGTTCAGCGCCGCCGGCCACAGCTGGGTCAGCACATCATGCACCCCGTCGTAGACCCGCAGCGCCAACGCATCGATGGTGTCGGCGCAGCCGACCACCGCCGGCTCCGGCGCCAGGCGTTTGACGATGCTGGCCTGGGTGCGGATCACGGTGATGGTCTGCCCCACTTCATCGTGCAGCTCGCGCGCCACCTCGCGCCGGGTTTGCTCCTCCGCCGTCACCAGCGCCCGCGCCAGCTGGCGGTTCTCCGCCAGCCGCAGCCTCAGCTGCTGATTCAGCTCGCGCTGGCGCTGAATGCCGGCGCCCAGCAGCAGCCCGGTCAGGCTTTGGGCCAGCAGCGACAGCAGCAGATCGCGGTGCGACTCCGGCTGCGGCGGCTCGTTGACCATCAGCGCCACGCCGTTGAGCAGCGTCGCCAACAGCGCGCCCTGCCAGCCGTAGCGGTAAGACATGAACACGATAGGAATGGCCAGGCAGAACGGCGCGAAACGCCGCAGCTCGGCGGCGTTCACCTGCTGCTGCAGCCAGATGCTGAACGCAAACAGCAGCAGGTAGCTGGCCAGATGGCCCAGACGCAGCTCCACCGGCTTGTGGATCAGCCCCGGCTCCAGCGGCACCCAGATTTGGCGCGCCAGATAGTGCCACAACAGCAGGCAGGTCGGTGCGATGGTAAAACCGCCGGTCAGGCCGAGCAGCAGCGCGCGGGCGCCTTCACCGCTCACCAGCTGCCACACCAGCGCCTGCAGCAAGGCGGCGGCGCCCACCACCGCGCCCTGCAACAGTGGCCAGCGCCATTCGCTGTCGCTCTGCTGATGGCGCAACAGCCACGGCGAGGCCAGCAGGCTGAGCAGCACCGTCAACACCAGCACCGCCACCGACGCCCACAGCGCCGGGCCGTAGCCGAACTGATCCGCCAGCAGCGCCATCAGCAGCAGATCGGCCAGCAGGATCCCCGGCCAGAAACGGTATGGGCTCTGCAGCAAAATGCCCATGCGCAGGCCGAACGGGAACAGCAGCAGCGCCTGCCAGGGCGGGTCGATCAGCGCGGTGCCGATGCCCCACAGGCAAAACGCGCTGGCGGCGTAGATGAAAAACAGCGCCAGCTGGGTGATCAGGCGCTGCGTCACAGGTTCAGCATCCGTCTGGCCAGCTCGACGTTGTTGTTGATGCCCAGCTTGGCGAACAAATTGGCGCGATGCACATGCACCGTCTTCGGCGACAGCCCCAAGGCGGCGGCGATCTCGCGCACCTCCCGGCCCTGCGCCAGCAACAGCGCGATCTCGCGCTCGCGGCGGGTCAACGGATCGACCCTCACCCGCGCCAGCTGCTGCGCGATTTCCGGCATCAGGTAAACGCCGCCGCCGGCGACGGTGCGCACCGCGGTGATCAAATCTTCCGGCTTGCAGCGCTTGGAGAGAAAGCCGCCGGCGCCGCGATCCAGCGCCATTTCCACCAGCGCCGGGTTATCGTGCATCGACAGCATCACCACGCGGATGCCGGAGGGAATGTCCGCCAACAGATCCAGCCCGCTGCCGTCCGGCATCGAAATGTCGCAGATGCAAACGTCCACCTCCAGCCCCGGCAGGCCGGCGCGCGCCTGCGCCGCACCGCTGAATTCGCCCACCACCTGAATATCGGCTTCCAGCGACAGCAGCTGCACGAAGCCCGAACGCACAATGTCATGATCGTCGATAAACGCCACGCGCAGGGTCATGGAAATCTCCGGTTAACAGGGGGAAGTGCGCAAGTATACCGTATGCACACACCGGAATAATTGATGAAGAGAATGTATTGGGTGAAATTGCCGGGTGCGCAAGGCAGGCACCCGGCGGGAGGGGTTACTACAGGCTAGCGGGTGCCGTTTTATCCTGCGGCAGATGGCACCAGTTGTTTTTATCCACGATGCCGCCATCGGGAGACGTGTAGCCGAGGCAGCCGAGGATGGTGTCAAACAGCTCGACGTGGCGATGCGTTTTGCCGATGCGCTGCTGCGCCTGCAGCTGCTCAAAGGCGCTGAGGTGCTGCGGGTTCTCAAGGAATTTGTCCGACGCCCATACGATCATCGGCACGCGGAACTGCTCCGGCGGCGCCATCTCGCGCGGCGTACCGTGCAGGTGCGTGTTTTCACCGATCGATTCGCCGTGATCGGCGGCATAGAACACGATGGCCTTCTTGTCGCGCACCTGGTCTATCACATTGGCGATAAAGCTGTCGGTATACAGCACGGTATTGTCGAAGGCGTTGATCAGCTGCGCCTTGGTGCAGGAATCATCCACCCCCATGCACTCCGGCTGATAGCGCGCATAGCTGCGCGGATAACGCTGCGAGTACAGGTAGTGCGAGCCTTTGGTATGCAGGATCACCAGGTGTTTGCCCTTCGGATAGCGCGCCAGCGACTCCTTCATTTCGTCCACCAACAGCATATCGTCGACCGCCTTGCCGTCGTTGCGCTTCTCAGACGCGATCATCTCGCGGAACGAATAGTTGTTCACCTCGGTGTTGTTGTAGAACCACACCTCGCTCTGCATGGCGAACAGCTCGGAAGAGAAGCCCAGATCCTTCAGTACCGCGAACACGTTCTGCTCTTTCAGCGTGCGCTGCGGATTGTCTTCGGTGCCGCCTTCGCGCACGAACATACAGCGCAGCGACAGCTTGGTGGAGGTGTCGCACGACTCGCCGCGAAACGCCACCAGATTCTTCTCTTTAGACAGCCGCGGCGTGGTATCGCGCTCATAGCCCAACATGCCCATGTGGTCCCAGCGCGTGGTCTCGCCGATGATGAACACCACGTAGGTGTCGTCGATATCCGCCGGCGGTACGTAGGTGAAGTGTTTGCCCGGATCGAACATCGTGCTCTGATCCTGGCTTTCGTCATAGCGGGTATAGGCAAACAGCCCCAGCGCCGACAGCCAGTTGGACGGCAGATACGAGTGCGCCACCACGCCGCCGTAGCTCGGCAGATCGACGTTGGAGAGCTTCTCTTGCACGCTCTGCTCGTCGTCCAGCATGCGCAGCGGCAGCCAGACCAGCGCCACCACCGCCAGCAAGACCAGCAGCGGCTTGATGCGATGACCGGGGGTTTTCAGCTGTTCTATCAGGGTGTAACGCAGGCTGTTTTTCCAGATCAGCAGCAGCGGCAAGGCGCTGAGCGCCACCATCCACAGCACGAAGTGCAGGCCGACCACCTCTTTCGACAGATCGATGTCGGTGGTCATCACCGAAACCACGATGCCGTAGCCGATCACCACGTTGAAAAACGTCATGTAGTAGCTGGCGGCAACCGAAATCAACACCAGCAGCGAAGCGACGATGCGATAAAACAGCCGGCCGCCGAGCGATACCAGCCGCATGATGAAGAACGTGAACAGGACGATAGCGATGACTTCCGTCACCGCCGAAATCACCTTAATCCCCTGAATGCCGTGCGCCAGCGAATCAAAACGACGATAAAAAACGGACAGGTTGAGAAATATGCCGATATAGATCGCTAACAATAACGATAAATTCTGCTGTGATAGCGATTTAACTTTGTTCATGTAACGCGGTGGCTCCGGGGACGGTGTAGCGGTTCTGGATCAGTCAGACACTTATTAGGGCTTCTGGTTCAGCCAACCGGCAATAAGCGTTATTTTGCGGGTAATAATCAAGAGAATTCTCACAAAACGGGCAATTTTTACGCTTTTTGCAAACGGCTTTCAAGCGGGGCAGATAAGAAAATGGAGGGTCAAACCCTCCATTTTTTTCGCGATAAGGATAAAAATCTTACTTAACGTTCAGAGTCACATCGATATTTCCGCGGGTGGCGTTGGAGTATGGGCACACCACGTGCGCCTTTTTCACCAAATCTTCCGCCACGCTGCGCTCGATGCCCGGCAGCGAGATATCCAGCTGCACTTCGATGCCGAAACCGTTCGGGATTTCACCGATGCCGACGGTGCCGTCGATCTTCGCTTCGGCCGGGATTTTGACCTTTTCTTTCGCCGCGACAAACTTCAGCGCGCCGAGGAAGCAGGCCGAGTAGCCGGCGGCGAACAGCTGCTCGGGGTTGGTGACTTCGCCGCCGGCGCCGCCCATCTCTTTCGGCACGCCCAGTTTCACGTCCAACACGCCGTCGGAGGAGGTCGCACGGCCGTCGCGGCCGCCGGTTGCGGTGGCGTGAGCGCGGTAAACCACTTTCTCAATAGACATCGTTCATTCCTTCTTGCTGGTTGGCGAGATGACTACGGCTTCCACGAGGTAAAGCCGGTCACATATTTATCTTTTGCGATTAAATCGCGCACTACTTATTTTTGACGCTTATTAACCAGTGTAGACCACCCCTGCCGTTCTTGCGTCCGGCGGCGGCGGGTCAAATCTGATCGATCAGGCTGCCGCGCAGCTTTTCCAGCTGCTGTTTGAGCGAGACGATCTCGTCCAGGCTGCAGTCGGTGGCGCACATCACCGCCTCGGGCACCGATTGCGCCCGCTCGCGCAGCGCGCGGCCGGCTTCGGTGAGTGCAATGATCACCTGCCGCTCGTCGGCGGTGGCGCGATAACGCACCAGCAAACCGGCGGTTTCCAACCGCTTCAGCAGCGGCGTCAGCGTGGCGGAATCGAGGAACAGCCGCTCGCCGATATCCGATACCGTCACCCGATCGCGCTCCCACAGCACCATCATCACCAGGTATTGCGGGTAGGTGAGTTCGAGCTGATTCAACAGCTTGCGGTAGACTTTGTGCAGCGCCAGGTTGGCGGAGTACAGCGCGAAACAGAGCTGCTGATCGAGCTGCAGCAGATTCTTCGCGAGGGGTTGTTCGGTATCGGTGCTTTTCATGTGTCTGAATATAGATAGCGCACGATGTAATCGCAAGCTATTTCTTGTGAGGTATGCTACCTTTTTTTTATGCAGAGGATGCTCGGAGGGAAAGGAAATGACGAACACGCTTGTAGAACGCGCGCGCCGCTACGCCACCAAGGCGCATGCGGCCATTGATCAGCGCCGCAAATACACCGACGATCCGTACATCGTCCACCCACAGGCGGTGATGGAACTGGTGCGCAGCGTGCCGCACACCGAAGAGATGCTGGCGGCCGCCTGGCTGCATGACACGGTGGAAGACACGCCCACCACCCTCGGCGATATCGAAAGCCACTTCGGGCCGAAAGTGGCGGAGCTGGTGCGGATGCTCACCAACGTCAGCCGCGCCGAGGACGGCAACCGCTTCGAGCGCAAAAACCGCGATCGGCGCCACAGCGCCGGCGCATCGCCGCAGGCCAAAACCATCAAGCTGGCGGATCTGATCGACAACACCCGCTCGCTGCTGGACTATGACAGCCACTTCGCTCAGACCTACCTGATCGAGAAACAGCGTCTGCTGGAGGTGCTGACCGAAGGCGACCCGACGCTGTGGCGCCAGGCCAGCCATATCGTTGAGCAAGGGCTGCTCCGCTTGCAGCAGCCGCCGCACAACGTGCCCGCCAGCTGGTTCGAACACGCCCGCCGGCGCTACCGCGAGAGCGACGCGGCCTGATCAGAAGGTCACCACCGTTTTCAACGCCGTCACCCAGGCGTCCTGCGTCTCGCTGACGCCCGCCGGGTGATGCCAGTACTGCAGGCCCGGCTGCAGCTGCAACCACGGCGTGACGTTCACGCGATAATAGAGCTCCGCCGTCACCGAGTGCCCCGGCACCGGCCGGTAGCTCGGATCGTGATAATCGCTGACGCCATTGATTTGGTTGAGATAACGCTGATTATCTTTATAGCGGTCGCTCAGCTTCACCACCGAGACGCCCAGCCCCAGCCAGTCGTCCGGCCGCGCATCGAACAGCCCGCGATAGCGAATGCCGGTCGAGGTAGACCAGTGCAGGTAGTTGCTGCGCTGATCCCCCAGCCCCAGGCTGTAAAACACGCTCAGACCGCGGTTTATATCGTCCGCATGGCGCGTCACCTGCTGGTTAAAACCGGTATACAGGAACCAGGTGCGATCGTGGCTGCGATAGCCCTGCGGATCGCTGGCGCCCGGCCCACCGGACACCCCTTCATAAAGATCGCTCTGGCGCGCGTTGGTGAACAGCACGCCTAGGTTATACACCCCCGGCAGCTGGTTGACGGCGTGGGTTTTCAGCTCCAGCTCCATCGGCAACAGGAAGCCTTTGCTGCCCTTGGTGGACCAGCTCCAGGCGTGGCTGCGGCTGGGGGCGCTCGGGTTCTGCTCCATCACGCCGCCCTTGAGCGTCAGGCCGTCGGTCAGCTTGTATTGCAGCGTGGTGCCCCAGTAATGCACGTTCCAGTTGTACCAGGTCAACGAGTTGGCAGACTTGCCGCCGCACAGCGTCAGCGTCTGAAAATCGCAGGGGATGATCTGATCGAAATCCTGCACCTTGTTCATCATGCCGATGCGCCACTGCAGCCGGCGATCGAGGAAGGACCGGCTGAAGGTCAGCCAGCCCAGGCGGGTAATCGACTGCCCGCCAAAGCTCTCCTGCGACAGATCGGTCAGGCCGACGCGCGGATCCTGCAAGCGATCGCGGGTCAGGTTGTTGTCATGGTTGCGGTTGACGATATTGCCTTCGATCGCCGCGTCCGGAATGCCGGTCAGCGCCTGCAAATCCTGGCTGAAGGTCAGCGAGAATTGGTCGATGTACGACGCCTGTTTATCGTGGTTGTAACCGCCGCCAGCGTTATACGACAGCTGGCTGAGGTAGCCGAGGTTATAGTGGAAACCGTGATCCTCCAGGATCGGCCTGATCCCCAGCATATCCCCCAACAGCCCGGGCTGCGGCGGTTCAAAGCCGAGCGCCACCCCTTCCCACTTGGCGGTGGGGGCTTCGACGTCCTTGCCGGTTTGCAGCGTTTCCGCCTGCGCCTGGCTACAGAGCAGCGCCAGCGCCGCCAGGGTTATGGAACGAGGTAATAAGCTTTTCATCATTATTATATTTCTCCGCATAACGGCTGACTGCGGGCAACAGCATTCCCTGGGAGAGAATTTCCCATCATGAACAGCAGCGAATAACGTTAGGTTAACGCCCGGCGCTTGCCGCCGGGCTTAGAGGTTAGCGTCGGTCTTTCAGGCTGGCGCCGTTGCTGTGGATCACATCGCGATACCAGAAGAAACTCTTCTTGCGGCTGCGCGCGAGGCTGCCGTTGCCGGCATCGTCCCTGTCGACGTGAATGAAGCCGTAGCGCTTCGACATTTCGGCCTTCGAGGCGCTGACCAGATCGATCGGCCCCCAGCTGGTGTAGCCCATCACCTCGACGCCGTCGTCGATCGCTTCCGCCACCTGCACCAGATGGTCATTGAGGTAGTTGATGCGGTAGTCGTCGTGGATGCTGCCATCGGCTTCGACGCGGTCTTTGGCGCCCAGCCCGTTCTCGACGATGAACAGCGGCTTCTGATAGCGGTCGTACAGCACGTTGAGCAGGTAGCGCAGCCCGATCGGGTCGATTTGCCACCCCCACTCCGAGCTGGCCAGATGCGGGTTCGGCACCATATCGAGAATGTTGCCGCGCGCCGTCTCGTACTGCTCCGGATCGGCGGTGACGCAGCCGCTCATGTAGTAGCTGAACGAGATGAAGTCGATAGTTTCGCGCAGCGTTTGCCGATCTTCCTCGGTGATTGCCACCTGAATGCCGTTTTCACGGAAGAAGCGCTGCATATAGGCCGGGTAATAGCCGCGCGCCTGCACGTCGCCGAAGAACAGCCAGTCGCGGTTTTGCCGCTGGGTTTCCAGCAGATCTTCCGGCTTGCAGCTCAGCGGATACAGAATGCCGCCCAGCAGCATGTTGCCGATTTTGCCCTCCGGCACGATCTCGTGGCAGGCTTTCACCGCTTTGGCGCTGGCCACCAGCTGATGATGGATCGCCTGATAGATGGCGCTCTTGTCGCTCTCCTGCGGCAGGCCGACGCCGGTGAAGGGCGCGTGCAGCGACATGTTGATCTCGTTGAAGGTCAGCCAGTGTTTGACCTTGTGCTTGTAGCGTTCGAACACGGTGCGCGCATAGCGTTCGAAGAAATCGATGGTGCGCCGATCGCCCCAGCCGCCGTAGTGCTTCACCAGGCCGTAAGGCATCTCATAGTGCGACAGCGTGATCAGCGGCTGAATGCCGTACTTCGCCATCTCGTCGAACAGCCGATCGTAGAACGCCAGCCCGGCTTCGTTCGGCGTCTCTTCGTCGCCCTGCGGGAAAATACGCGTCCAGGCGATCGAGGTGCGCAGGCACTTGAAGCCCATTTCGGCGAACAGCGCGATATCCTCCGGATAACGATGATAGAAATCGATCGCCACGTCCTTGATGCCGCTGTCGCCCGCCGTGCGCGGCGTGATGGCGCCGAAGATGCCCTGCGGCTGCAGATCGGAGGTCGACAGCCCCTTGCCGTCGGCCTGATACGCGCCTTCTACCTGGTTCGCCGCTACCGCGCCGCCCCACAGAAAATGTTGCGGAAACTTGCCGTTCATCGCTTGCTCCTCAATTAACGTAATAAAGTCAGCAGCGGCGCCTGTTCCTGCACCGGAGACAGGCCGCTGGTCAACACGTCCACGTAGTCATCGCTGTTGGTGATGATGATCGGCGTGGTGGTGTCATAGCCGGCGGCATGGATCGCCGCCTGGTCGAACTCGATCAGCAGATCGCCCGGGGCGACCCGCTCGCCTTCCCGCACGTGGGCGGTGAAATGCGCCCCGTCCAGCTTCACGGTATCAATGCCGACGTGGATGAGAATCTCCGCGCCGTCGTCCGATTCGATGCCGATGGCGTGTTTGGTTTTGAACAGCGACGCCACGCTGCCGCTCACCGGCGCCACCACGCGCCCCTGCTGCGGCGCGATCGCCACCCCTTTCCCCAGCAGGCCGCTGGCGAAGGTCGCGTCGTTCACCTGATCCAGCGGCACGATGTCGCCGGCGATCGGGCTGAGGATGGCCTGTTTGCGGTTAAGCGGCGCGGCGGCTTCAGGCTGCGCCGTCTCTTCCGCCGGCGCGACGCCGAACAGGTAGCTGGCCAGCGCGGCGAACACGAACGACAGCAGTGTGCCGCCGATCGCGCCCCATACCGTGGCGTCGATGCCGCCGCCGGGGATGATCTGCGCGAAGGTGAAGACGCTCACCAGGCCGAACGAGTAGACCGAGGTCTGGAAGTAGCCGATCACCGCACCGCCCAGCGCGCCGCCGATGCAGCCGAAGATGAACGGGCGTTTGTTCGGCAGCGTGACGCCGTACACCGCCGGTTCGGTGATGCCGAAAATCCCGGCGCCGATGGCAGAAGCGGACAGCGCCCGCAGTTTGGCGTCGCGGGTGCGCAGCATCACGCCCAGCGTGGCGCCGACCTGCCCCATCACCGCCGGCAACAGCAGCGGCACCATGGTGTCGCGCCCCAGCACGCTCAGGTTATTGATCATCAACGGCACCAGTCCCCAATGCAGGCCGAAGATCACGCACACCTGCCACATCGCCCCCATAAAGGCGCCGGCAACGATCGGGTTAAAGGCGTAAATGCTCTGATAGCCGTTGGCCAGCAGGTGGCTGAGCCAGGTCGCCGCCGGGCCTATCAGCAGGAAGGTCAACGGCACGGTGATCGCCAGGCACAGCAGCGGCGTGATGAAATTGCGCAGCGCGCTGTGGATCACCCGGTTAAACAGCGGCTCCAGGCGGCAGGATACCCAGGCCGCGAAGATGATCGGGATCACCGACGAGCTGTAGTTGATGAAGGTCAGCGGAATGCCGAAGAAATACTCGCGCACCGCCCCCGGCTGCTGCGCCGCTTCGAACGCCGCCATCATCAGCGGATGCGTCAACGCCCCGCCGATCGCCATGGTGACGAAGGGGTTGCCGCCGAATTTTTTCCCGGCGGTGTAGCCGAGCATGATCGGGAAGAAGTAGAACAGCGAGTCACTGGCGGCGAACAGCATTTTGAAGGTGCCGCCGCTCTCCAGCAGCCAGCCGCAGGCCAGGCTCAGCGCCAGGAAGCCTTTCAGGATCCCCGAAGCGGCCATCACCCCGAGCAGCGGGGTGAAAATGCCGGACACCAGATCGATAAAGCGGCTGAGCAGGTTGTCTTTTTTGCCGCCCGCGTCGTCGCTCGGCGCGCCGTCGGCCAATCCGCCAACCCGGTTGACCGCGTCGAACACCTCCGCCACGTGGTTGCCCACCACCACCTGGAACTGGCCGCCGCTCTCCACCACCATAATGACCCCAGGATTTTTCTTCAGCGCTGCCGCGTTGGCGCGATTGTCATCGCGCAGCTTGAAACGCAGGCGGGTGGCGCAGTGCACCAGGCTTTTCACATTGTCGCGGCCACCGACGCCGGCCAAAATCTCACTGGCTAATGTGTCATATTTCATACGGTTATCCTTAGACTTCGCGTTCTGCCGCTCCCCCCGCACTGGCCTGGCGCTGAGGCGGAATTCGGCGCAAAAAAAAACCTAAACCTCGCGGCCTCTGCCCCATCGGGGAACAGAAACGCGAGGTTTAGGTTTTGCCTGCCGTAGCAGTAACAACCCTAAATCGGTTGAGTTATGACGTTAACACCGCGGATTTTGCCGGCGCAAGGCTTTGCACCGGCAAATTGCCGAACTGTGATCGCGGAGGCAAAACGGCCTCAATGCGCGAAATAATGCATGCCGCCATCTACCGGGATCACCGCGCCGGTGATATATCGCGCGAGCGGGGAGCAAAGAAACGCCGCCAGATACGCCATGTCTTCCGGTTCGCCGAAGTAGCCAATCGGGATATGTTGCGCAATGAACGCCTGGCGCGCTTTATCACAAGCGTATAAGCGCTCGCGGATCTGTTCACTGTTGATACGCCCGGGTTGCAGCGTATTGACGGTAATCCCCTGCGCAGCCACGTCGCCGGCCAATCCTTTGGCCCACAGATGCAATGCGCCCTTGGCGGCGCTGGCGGCGCTCAGGCTGCGCGGCTCCATCGAGCCGCTGATATTGATAATCCGGCCCCAGCCTTGCGCCTGCATGGCCGGCAACAGCGCCTGAGTCAATCTACGGGCCGGCGTGAAGTTCAAAGCAAAGGCTTCATGCCAGCTGCGATCGCTGTCGCTCAACGTCGT
Source organism: Serratia sp. CY33525 (assembly GCF_052169115.1). Classification (NCBI taxonomy): domain Bacteria; kingdom Pseudomonadati; phylum Pseudomonadota; class Gammaproteobacteria; order Enterobacterales; family Yersiniaceae; genus Serratia; species Serratia sp. CY33525. Next base: position 154,052 of record NZ_JBJNLK010000006.1, read on the forward strand.
GGGGTGAAACGCGCCGACCGCGTTGATCAGAATATCGACTGTCCCCACCTGGCGCAGCGCCTGCGCCGCCAAACGGGCGAGAGCCTCAGGCTCGGTCACATCGGCAACGATCGCCTGCGGACGCGCCGCCCCTTGCCGTTCCACCTCATCCGCCAAGGCCTGCAGCCGGTCACCGCGTCGTGCGGTGGCCACTACCTTGACCCCTTGAGCGGCCAATACCCTGACCATGCCGGCACCGATCCCTTCGCTGGCACCCGTGACCAATGCCGTGCGTTGCTGTAATTGCAGATTCATAAGAAACCTTAATTGAATAACTCAATTTAAGAGGAAACGTTCACACATTGAATCACGCCGTTATTCGTGTGAATATTCCCGAAAACCGCATCATCAATGTGCAGGAATTCACCGATGTTTGACTGGCAGGATTTAAAACACTTCGTGGCGCTGGCGCGCACCGGTTCGTTGTCGGCGGCAGCGCGGGAGCTGGGTTGCGATCACGCCACCGTCGGGCGACGCGTAGCGGCGCTGGAACAGGCGCTCGGCCTGCGTTTGATCGTACGGCTGCCGCGCAGCACGCCGTTGACCCAGGACGGGCAGGCGATTGCCGGGCTGGCGGCGGAGATCGAGGCGCAAAGCCAGGCTATTGCCCGCCATGCGCGCAGCGCCGGCGCAACGCCCCAGGCCGGCGTGCGCATCAGTGCGCCGCCGTCGATCGCCGCGCATATTCTCGCGCCGCGCATTGCCGCATTTAACCAGGCTTTTCCACAGATCGTCGTCACGCTGTCGGGTGAATCGGCGCTCGCCGAGCTGGATCGCGGCGAAGCCGACATCGCCGTGCGCATGGTGCGCCCGCAGCAGCCAGAGCTGCTGACGCAGCGCATCGGCATGATGCGCTACGCGCTGTATGCCGCACCCGAGCACGCCGCACTGCCCGACGCGGCGCGCCGCTTTCTCGCCTATGACCATCACTACCAACAGCAGCCACATCAGCAATGGCTGCAACAGCTGTTGCAGGGGCGTCCGGTGGTCTTTCAGGCCAGCGATCTGTTTTCACTGCAACAAGCGGCGCGTTCAGGGCTGGGTGCCGCCGTTTTGCCGACGTTCGTCGCCGATGGCGATCCGGATCTGGTCCCGTTGCCCACGGCCAATGCCGCGCCAACGCGCGAGCTTTGGCTGGTGACATATCCCGATTTAGCGCGCACCGCTGCCGTGCGCGCGGTGATGAATTTCCTGGTCGAAACGCTCGGCAAAACGTGCCCATTACCGGCATAAAGCATCAGAATGACTAATATAAATACTGGACAAAAGTCACGCGGGGGATTATTACTGGTCAACGCGTAATCGAGAGTAGGGATGGCAGTCATCATGGTGTTGCGTACTGATGTAGGACGGATTCTGATCACCGGCGCCGGCGGCCGGGTAGCCACGGCGTTTCGTCTGGCGATGGGCGATCGCTACCCGCTACGGTTGGCGGAACGAGACATCAGCCTGCTGAGCGATCGGCAGCCGGGCGACGAAGTCATCAGCTTCGACATCGCCGATCTCGATGCCTGCCGCGCGGCCTGCGCCAATATCGACACCGTGTTGCATCTGGCGGCCGATCCCTCCCCCGATGCCGACTTCTGCGGTTCGTTGATGGACAACAACATTCTCGGCACCTTCAATATCTTCCGCGCGGCGAAAGACGCCGGCTGCCGCCGGGTGGTGTTCGCCAGCAGCGCGCAGGCGATGGAAGGCTATCCGCTCGATTACCAAATCCGCCCGGACGACGCGCCGAAGCCGAAGAACCTGTACGGCGCCAGCAAAGCCTTCGGCGAAGGCATCGCCGCCTACTTCGCCCATCAGGAAGGGCTTTCCGCCCTGTCGGTGCGCATCGCCAACTTCACCACCCTCAGCCCGGGCGATCGGCTCAGCGCTCGCGACATGAGCGCGTTCCTCAGCCATCGCGACGCCGCCGATCTGCTGGAGCGCTGCATTCGCGTCGAAGGGGTGCAATATGCGGTGGTGCACGGGGTTTCCAATAACCGCTACACGCGTTTATCGCTGGAAGAGACCCGTCGCCTGCTGGGTTACGCCCCGCAGGACGATGCGTTCAGCCTGCTCGGCTTTGAGTAGGTGCGGCGAGCAGGCCCGCCGCATCTGCGTATTTAGCCGTTGGCGTAAACGACTTTTGCGGCGGTGCGGCTGGTGAACAACACCAGCAGCAGCGCCAATCCGGCGATAATCGCCCCCATCACCGGCACGAAGCTGTAGCCCAAACCGGCGGAGACCACCGCGCCACCGGCGGCGGCGCCCAGCGCGTTGCCCAGGTTGAAAGCGCCGATGTTGACCGAAGACGACAGCCCCGGCGCTTCGCTGGCCACGCGCATCACGCGCATCTGCAGCGGCGGCACCACGGCAAAGGTCGCCGCGCCCCAAATCACCATGCTCACCGCCGCGCCGATGTCACTGCGCGCCAGCAGCGGGATCAGCAGCATGATGGCCACCAACAGCAGCAGGAAGCCCTTCAGCGTCGCGCTCTCGGAACGGTCGGCGAACTTGCCGCCGAGGTAGTTGCCGATGGAGAAACCGACGCCGATCAACACCAGCATCACCGTCACGAACAGCGGCGTCGCCTCGGTGATGTGCTGCAATACCGGCGAGATGTAGGTATAGAGCGTGAACATCGCGCCCGCCCCCAGCACGGTCGTCAGCAGCGCGGTCAGCACCTGCGGGCGCACCAGCACCGACAGCTCGCGCTTGACGTTAGGGCGCGCCCCGGCGCTGCCTTTCGGCAACGAGAACCACAGCCCCAGCATGGCGATCACGCCCAGCCCGGCCGTCGCCAGGAACGACATGCGCCAGCCGATGGTTTCACCCAGCCAGGTTGCGGCAGGCACCCCGCCGATATTGGCGATGGTCAGGCCCATAAACATGGTCGCCACGGCGCTGGCCTGTTTCTCTTTCGGCACCACGCTGGCGGCCACCACCGAACCGAGGCCAAAGAAGGCGCCGTGGTTCAGGCTGGTGATGATGCGCGACAGCATCAGGGTGGTGTAATCCGGCGCGATAGCCGACAGCACGTTGCCCAGGGTAAAGATCGCCATCAGGAAAATCAGCGCGCTTCTGCGCGCCCGGTGCGACAGCAGCAGCGTCATCAGCGGCGCGCCGACCATCACGCCGACGGCGTAGGCGCTGATCAACATGCCGGCCATCGGAATGGAGACGTCCACCCCTTTGGCGATGGTCGGCAGCAAGCCCATGGGAGAGAATTCGGTGGTGCCGATGCCAAACGCCCCTACCGCCAGCGCTAACAAGGGATAATTCACTTTCATGCAACAACTCCGGTTTACCGCTGCCGAAGCGCGGGAACAGTTAAGATGCCGAAAGTATGACATTGATCACAACAAAGATAAGCAGGCGGGAGGCTAAAAGACTTTTGCAAATTTGTTAAAAGTGCGGCGGATATCGGCATCCGCACCCAGTGTGGTCACGCATGATGGCCGGTCTACAGCTGCCCTTCCATCCACGCAAGAAAATCCATCATCCGGTCGGCAAAGGCAGCGTCATTCGCCTCGCCAACCGCATGAGCCAGCAAGAACGCCATGTCAGCCTGCTGTGCCGGATAGCGCGCCAGCAGCTGCTCGGCATAGTCGGTTAGCGTTGTCGGCCAGAATGCGCTGTCCTCGGCGCGCAGCATGTTGGTAGCTCGGATCATTTTTCTGGCCGCTTCGCGCTTTAAGCGCCTCTCATCCGATACCGTCCTTGCCTGCAGCAGCTGCTCCCGATAGCGCACCAACACGGGCCGTAAATCGGCATTGACCGCCAGCGCGATGCGCCGATCGGGCCGAAACAGCGGAAAAGCGGCGGACACGTCTTCGCCCCACAGGCAGCGGCAGTGATGCTTCAGCCAAAATCCCCAGGAATGACAATGCTCCGGCGCCAACGCCTCATCAACGCTGCCGATGTCAAAGTCGACCTTGCTCACGATCCGCTGCTCCAGCTGAAAAGCCTGCCGCCACGCCTCAAGGCGCTGCAACGCCTCGCTATCGGCCGGCTTGATGAGCAACAGCGTGATGTCCAGATCGGACACGCCGGGAATGGCTTCGCCGCGCGCGACGCTGCCGTAGAGGTAAATGCTGTGGATGAGCGTCGGGAATTGGCGCGGTAGCCCTGTCGTCAGCGCCTCCAGCAGCGGGATAAAAGCCTGCTGCAGCGGAAACGCCGTCACCGTAGGAATCAAGCCCACCTCATGCCCTCCCGCTACGCACTTTGCCCGAGCGCATTTCGATGTTCCGCTGCAGTTCACGCAGCCCGCCGGCCAGGAAGCAGGCTTCCGCCAGCACGAACAGCGGGCCGATGATAAGGCCCGTCACGTCGTCCATAAACGCCGGTTTTCGCCCCTCCCAGAAATGCCCGACAAACTGAAACAGCCAGCCGATGACGAAACCGCCGATGCCGATGCTCAGCCACGCCGCCGTCGACAGCGACGCCACCCAGGCGCCGATCCCGAGGCACAGCAGCAGCAACGCCAGCATCATGACGCCAAGGCGCAGGCTCAGCCGCAGGTAATAGAGGGCCGCGACGATAACCACCGCGCAGGCCGGCGAAAACGGCAGCCATCCCGCCCCCCACGCCGGCCGGGAGAGCAGCGCCAGGAGGCTGACAACGATCAGCGGGATGCCGATAAAATGCGTGGCGATATTGCGCGCATCGCGGTGGTAGGCGGCATAAGCGGCAAGTTGATCTTCCAGGCTTCGCATGTTGACCTCCGGTATGTTCGGCCTTCGTCGCCGAACGCGCGCAGCCGCATGCGGCTGCCCTTACCCATAGCTTAGCGCGGGATCACCAATACCGGTTGGCCAATCTCATCCAGCAGGCCGCGCGTGACGGAGGCGTTCAGCCAGCGCCCCAACGAAGACAGGTGGCGGTGCGAGATGATCAGCAAATCGCAGTTGAACAGCGCCATCTGTTCCGGGATCACCTCGATGGGCGCCCCGGCGGCCAGCAGCCCCTGGGCGTTGAAGCCCATCTGTTTCAGCGCCCGCGTCACCTGTCCGACCTGCTTTTCCGCCAGCGCCTCTTCGCGCTGGGCGGCGGGATATTCCTCGCGCTCGTCGCTGTCGAAACGCAGGCCGCTGCGGCTGAGCGTGAAGGCATTGTCTACCACCGTCAGTACGATCACGCCGCCGATGCTGCCTTGCAGACGCGCCATAAAATCCAGGGCATTGCCGCTGTGTTCAAAACAGTCCACCGCCAATAACACTCTCTCAATCATAACAACCCTCATTCGCCCGAGTTAAATCGCACCCTTGAAGTTAGCTTCGCCCTTTTTCCAATAACCCTTGGCAAACAGCGCAGCGCGGGAAATGCCCATTTCGTTGATAAAGCGCGCCTTCAGATAAGCGGCGACCTGGTGTTCGCAGGCCAGCCACACCTGCCCTTCGCCGGGCGGCAGCTCGCAATGGCTGACGGCCTGCACCAGCGGGCTGTTCATCACGCTGTCGAAATGTCGGGTGCGGATTTGCCAGCTGTTCACCTGCAAAAAGGAGTAATCGACGTCCTGAATCTCCTGCGCATCGCCCACTTCGGCGAACCACAGCACCGGCAACGGGGCAGACAGCGAGGCGAGGATGGTGCGCATGGCGGGCAGCGCGGTCTCATCGCCCAGCAACAGCAGCCAGCGGGTTTGCGGCAACAGACGAAAGCCGCCGGAGCAAGGGCCGGCGAACCCCAGCTTGTCGCCCGGCATCGCGTCACGCGCCCAGTTCGACGCCGGGCCTTCGCCGTGCAGCACCATGTCGATATCGAAGGTGCGGGCGAGTTTGTCGATGCCGCTCAGGGTGTAAGCCCGTCCGGCCAGCGTGTCGCGCCACGGGAAGAACACCTTGACCCAGCTGGCCGGCTCCTGCGCGCGCGGATCGGCGATAAACTTATCCACATCGTCGCCGCTCAACGTGATACGGCGGATCCGGGCGGTGACTTGCCGCACGGCGCTCACCCTGGCCTCCCGTTTGCGGCGGGTGTCCCTTTCCAGCATCTCGTCGACAATCTTATTCAGCGTGTTGTGCATCAGCCTTCTCCTGTGGCGCCGCAGACGGATAGGTGTGTTCCCAGCCGCCGCCCAGCGCTCGATAGATATTCACCACGGCGATCGCCGTCTCCTCCTGAGAAACAATTTGCGCGGACTGCAGATCCAGCAGCGCACGCTGCGTGCTCAGAACATGGATAAAATCGCTGGCGCCGTTCAGATAGCTGTCGCGCGCCAGCGCAAACGCGTGCCGGTTGGCGGCCAACGCCTCGGCCAGGTGCGTCTGGCGGCGCTGCTGGGCGCGATAGCCGGAAAGCGCGTCGTCGATCTCGTGCCAGGCACGCAGCACCGTTTGCTGGTAGGCGATGGCCATTTCCTGCTGCCGGTATTCGCTCAGGCGTACCCGCTGGGTGATTTTCCCCCCGTCGAACAGCGGCAGATACAGGGTGGGGCCGATGGCGAAGGTATGCGTGGACCAACTGCCCATATCCGCCAGCGCCAGCGCCTGATAGCCCGCGTTGCCGGTCAGCGTGATGCGCGGATAGTAGTCAGCGGTGGCGACGCCGATCTCGGCGGTCGCCTGATGCAAACGCGCCGCCGCTTCGCGAATATCCGGCCTGCGCAGCGCCAGATCCGACGGCACGCCCATCGGCACCGCGCGCGCCAGCGTCGGCAGCGGCCCCGTCGGCGACAACATCGCTTTCAGCGCGCCCGGCCGCTCGCCCAACAGCAGGCTGATGGCGTTGATCAAGCGTTCCTGCCGATCGACCAGCGTCGGCAGCAGGGCATCCACCTGCGCCAACTGCACCTGCGCCTGATCGATATCCAGTTCGTTGCCCGCGCCGCTTTGATAACGGCTTTGCGTCAGCTGCAGCGTGCGCAGCGCCGTGGCGCGGTTTTCCTGCGCCACCGCCAGCTGCTGCTGCGTGGCGCGCAGGCGCAGATAATCGCTCGCCACCTCCGCCGTCACCGACGTCAGCAGCGCGCGCCGATTCTCCTGCGAAGCGGCGAAGCCGGCGCGCGCGCTTTCCGACGCGCGACGCAGCTTGCCCCACATGTCCAGCTCCCAGCTGGCGCTGAATCCGCCGCGCCAGAGGTTATAATCCGCCTCTCCGCCGTTGCCAGACGGATCCATGCTGCCCACCGAGGTGGCGCGCTGGCGCTGATAAGCGCCGTCCAGGCTCAGATCCGGCATCAGCGCCGCCTCGGTCACGCCCAGCAGGGCGCGGCTTTGCTGCATGCGCGCCGTGGCGAGCTGCAGATCCAGGTTGCCGGCCGCCGCGCGCTGCACCAGTTGCGACAGCGGCGCGTCGTTGAATATCGACCACCAGGCCACCGGCAGCGCCCCGCCGCCGGCCTGCTCGCCCCAGTTATTGGGCAGCGCGTTCTGCGGCCGAGCGTAGTCCGGCCCTACCGCCCGGCAGCCGCTCAGCGCAATCAACAGCAGCGGGATCACGGCTCTGTTCATTGCAGGCCTCCGTCCAGCGTATTGATGCTGACGTCCGCGGACATCCCGACGCGCAGGGCGCTCAGCAAGGCGGCGTGCTCCTTGTTGCTATCAAACACGATCTTCACCGGGATCCGCTGAACGATCTTGGTGAAGTTGCCGGTGGCGTTCTCCGGCGCCACGGCCGCGAAGCTGACGCCGGAAGCCGGCGCAATGCTGTCCACCTGCCCTTTCAGCGTTTGGCCGGGAAAGGTATCGATATGGATGTCCACCGACTGCCCGTGCGCAATGTTTTCCAGCTGGGTTTCCTGGTAGTTGGCGATGATGTACAGCTTGTCCTGCGGCACGATGGCCAGCAGCGCATCGCCCGGTTTGACGAACTCCCCGACCCGCAGGCTTTTCTTGCCGACCACGCCGCCGATCGGCGCGGTGATACGGGTGTAAGACAGGTTCAGCTCGGCCATCGCTTTCTTGGCCTGCGCCAGCGTCAGCTCGGCATCGCTGTCCGCCAGCTTGGCTTGCAGCACCTGCTCCATGTTTCGCGCCGCTTTGAGCGTCGCCTCCGCCTGCGCCACATTGGCGGAAAGCGTGTGCACCCGCGTTGTCGCCTGCTGCGCCGCCTGCTGGGAGCCCGCGCCGCTGCTGGCCATTCTCTGGTAGCGGTTCTGCTCCTGGCGCGCAAACGCCAGCTCCGCCTGCGCCGCCTGCCGCTCCGCCTGCGCGGCGGCGATCAGCGCACTCTGGCGGGTGAGGTTAGCCCTGGCGTCGTCCTGCCGGGCGCGGGCGGATTGCTCCTGCGCCGTCGCCTGCGCCAGCGCGACGTTGAATTCACGCGGGTCGATCACCGCCAGCAATTCCCCCTGTTTGACCCACTGGTTGTCCCTGACCAACACCTGCGCAATTTCACCGGCAATCTGCGGAGAAATACGCGAGATATCGGCGCGAATATAGGCGTCGTTGGTATTCTGCTGTGTCTCTTTAATAAAGAATTTATTGATTAATAACCCCAGCGTAATGACGGTAACCGCCAATACGGCGACGGCGACTTTCTTGTTAGCCATAAAAGTGACTCCACTTAATATTTATTTCTGATGATAAAATGTCAGGCGGCGACCGAACGCGGCGGATAAATACGGGTCGGCATAAATAAAATCAGCGCGGTCAGTAATAACGCCAGGCCGGCAACCAACAGATAAAGATCGGCGCTGGCCAGCACGTGGCCCTGCCGGGCGGCAAGCTGCGCCAACTGCTCCGCCGACCCCGATGCGCGGCTGTAGGCCGAGCCAAAACCGTCGGCGATCGTGCCGGCGTGATAGTCCCCGCGCTGCCGACTGAGCAGCGCGATGGCGCCGCCGGCCGCGGTGGCGGCGAAACCCTTCACCGCGTTGAACCAGGCCGCCGCAAACGGCCCGTCGGTCGGCAACAGCCCGCCGGTCGCCTGCATCAGCAGGGGGATGATCGCCATCGGTTGAGCGACCGCCTGCAACAGCGCGATAACGCGAAACGTGTCGCCGTTCCATTCCGGCGTCAGCTGGGCGGCCAGCACGCAGGCGGTGGCCATCAACAGCAGGCTGATCGCCAGCACCCAGCGGCAATCCACCCGCGGCGTATTGCAAATAATGGCGACAATCGGCAGCGTAATTAATTGCGGCAACGCCACCCACAGCATTAAGTCGGAGGTTTGTTCCTGCCGATAGCCCTGAATCGCGGCTAAATATCCCGACGTAATATTGACCAGCGACACCATAATTAACAGCACGCCACCCAGCGTAATTAAGGAGAAAGACAAATTCCTTTTGCTTAATAGCTGCAAATTGAAAAAGGGCAGCGGGTGATACCATTCGTTAATCAGAAATAATGCCAATAGCCCGATGCCGCCCAACAATAAAACGTAGATCAGCGGCGAGTTCAGCCAGTCGAGGCGCTCCCCCTGTGAGATGCCCATCGTCAGCATGCCGAGTGCCATGCCGCCGAGCAGCAGGCCGCGCCAGTTGAACTGCCGCAGGCGCTCCAGCCGCAACGGATCCTGCGGCAGACCGTAGCCGATACACACGGCGGCGATCGCCATCAGCGGCAGGTTCCAATAGAAGTACCCGCTCCAGCCCCAGTGAAAGGCAAAGGCGGCGGCAGTGGCGCCCAGCGTGGCGCTCCAGGCGGAGACCCAGCCATAGGCGCCCAGCCCCAGCACCTTGATCAGCGGCGGCATAAAACGCAGCACCACCGTCATCAGCATCGGTGGCAACGCGCCGCCGGCGAAGCCCTGCAGGCTGCGCACCGCCAGCAGCGCGCCATACTGTTCTCCCAACCAGGGCGTCAGCAGTCCACCGGCCAGGTAAATGCCGCACATCGTCAACGCCACCCGGCGCAGCGAAAAGGTCGGCCAAAAACAGGGCGTGAACCCGGAACCGATCACAAAGCCGGTGACATAACAGGTGGTCAGCCAGCTGCCGGCATCGAAGCTCAGCAGCATGCCGCCCTGTATATCCGCCAGCGCGAACTTGCTGGCGTTTTCCCCCACGCCGCTGGCCATCACCGCCAAAAACACGCCGAACAACCCCAGCCAGGTTCGGCCGTTGATTTCGCCGGCGCTGGCGAGCCATCGATTTTTGTGGTGCGGCGTAACAGACACCTCAACCATTCCCCACTCCTGCTGTTTCAGCCTCAATCTTTGTTGTCGTGGGCAGTATCCGGGCTTACTTCGATTGTTTAAAATGAAATGATGTAATTAACTAGTTGCACAAAACGCAATCCATAGAGCGCACCATTACCGGAGAGGCCATGCCGCAAAAAATTGATTTCAACCTGATCTATGCGCTGAATCTGCTGCTGGAAGAAGGGAGCGTGAGCGGCGCCGCCGAAAAGATGAATCTGAGCGCGCCGGCGATGAGTCGCATTCTGGGGCGCATCCGCCGGCAGTTCGACGACCCGATCATGGTCAGAGCCGGTAAGCATCTGGTGCCGACGCCGCGTGCGCTGGAGTTGAAACGCCAGCTCGGCGAGATCATCGAGCAGGCCGCCGCGCTGATCGCGCCGAATGAATCCTTCGAGCCCGGCAAGCTGACCAGAACCTTCACCATTCGCGCCAACGACATTTTTATCGGCGCGCTGGCAGGCGGCTTGCTGGAGACGCTGCGGGACATGGCGCCGCTGAGCGGCCTGAAGTTTATCGCCGAAAGCGACGGCGAGGATGACGCGCTGCGCAGCGGCAAGGTGGATCTGGTGATCGGTTCCTCACGCGACTGGCACCCGGAAATCAAGACGCAGAGCCTGTTCACCAGCACCTTTCAGGCGTTGGTGCGGCCGGGGCACCCGATCATTGGCCGGGTAACGCCCGAAACCCTGACCCATTACCCGCATATCAGCGTCTCCCGCCGCGGGCGCACCCAGGGGCCGATCGACGACGCGCTGCGCGATCTTGGCCTGCAGCGCAACGTCGCCCTGACCCTGCCGGGCTTCCATTCAGCAATGATGCTGACCATGAAATCGGACTTTATCCTGCCGCTGCCGCGCCACGTGCTGCAGGGGGTGAGCAACATCCACCTGCCGTTGGCGGAGATCGAGCTGCCGCTCGAGCTGGAATCAGTATTTATCGTGCAGGCCTGGCACCCTCGCCTCGATCGCGATCCGGCGCACCGCTGGCTGCGGCAGACCATCAAGCAGTTCTTTTTGCAAAGGGAGTGAAGGGGTTAGGTGTTGGGGAGAGGGACGATCGCGGCAGAACCCAAATACGTCTGCCAGATAAGCCGGTAACATGGCATTTTGCCGAAGCCCTGCGCATACTCAGACGTCTTGGGTAAACCGCGCGACGCGGGCAATGGCATCGGTATTCCATTTCGCCAAGCACGAAACAGAAAGGAACTCATGCCCAGGGAGGCACAAATGACCAAAGCGTATTATTGGAAAAGTCAGGTGTGGGGAGCGGCCTATTTTTTTACCGCGCTTTATTACATCTATTCTTTCCAGGACATGGTGAATATCGCACTTTCGTTGATCCTCTCCATCCTGAGCTTTTTACTGTATCCCTGTGCTAAAAAAGGCATTGAAACGGCCGCCCTGCGGTTCACGAGTGAAGAATTTTGGCACCGCGGACTGTTCGCCGATACCATAGGCAAAAATGGCGTGCTGATCCTGTATTATGCATTCTGTTATGTCATGGCCGTGCCGCTGGGCGCCCTGTATCTGCTTGCCCTGTTCCTCAGAAATAAAAAGGCCGCGTAAGCGGTTTTTACGTCAAGGCTTACCGCCTCGTAGTCCTTCTTCATGAACGTTTCTTCTACCCACGCAAGCCGCACTATCACAAAATGAGAGGAGTAAATTACCCCTACCGGAGCCGACAATCACAGGGGAGATTGGGAGATATTGATTGGCGGAAGATCACAGGAGTCGAACCTGCCCAGGACCGCTGGCGGCCCCAACCGGATTTGAAGTCCGGCCGCCCCACCGGGGACGAGGATCTTCCTTGGAGAAGAGAAGAAGCAAGGCGCTGATTATAGCGCAGTTTGTTCGCTGCGCTAAGCGGGAAATGGCGGCCGCCGGCGATTCGGCGGCCGGGGAGCGCTACTTCAGGAAATCCTTCACGTCCAGCAGGATGAACTCGTTGTCATCCGCCATATTGGGCTGGCGGCTGGAGGAGAACGGGAAGTTGTTGTCGTTGCCGACGATGATGTGGTTGGCGTCCACCACGTCCACGTTCTCGATGGTGAAGAACGGGAAGGTCAGCACGCCGTCGTTCAGCGGCTTGCGCGCCAGCTTGTTAGGATCCTGAATGTTCATCAGGTCGATATAGCCCAGTTTTTCGACCGGTTTGCCGACGTTGGCGTCCGAGAAGGCGATTTTATACACTCGCTTGAACTTGGCCACCTGGCTGAAGCAGTTGTCGGTCGGCGCGCCTGCGGCGCAGGCTTTATCCGGCGTGCCTTCGCCGTTGTCGCGCTCGATCACCAGCCCGTGGGTGGCGTCGATCATGTTGAAGTCGCCGATGGCGTTCTGGTTGTCTTCCAGCACGTACTGCCAGCTGCGGCCGGTCCAGGCCTGCTGTTTCACGTCGAACTCCAGCACCCGCAGGTAGCGTTTGCCGCCGACGTTCTCGAACTGCTCGCCGTCCCACAGCGCCCCTTCCAGCAGCGGGTACAGCTTGCTGCCGTCCGGCGAGGCGGCCATGCCTTCAAAGCCTTTGGAGCGCGCCACTTGGAAGTTCTGCTTGCCGTCCGGCGCGCCCGGCAGGGTCAGCGTCGGGTTGTCCGGCGATTTCACCACCTTGCCGTCCACCTGGGTGTCGAACACCGCCAGCACTTTGCCGTTCAGGTCGGCCTTGATCAGGTAAGGCCCGAATTCTTCGCCGATCCACAAGGCATCGTCGGCAAACTGGAAGCTTTCCGGATCGAAATCGCTGCCGGTCAGATAACGCTGCTCTGTGCTCTCGTTGATGATGTGGAACGGCACCTTTTTATCCGGATCGTGCAGGAAAACCGTCTTCAGCGGTGCTACCGTACCGTCTTTGAAATCGATCTTGTAGTGGTTGAGATACAGCATGGCGTCCGGCGAGTTGGCCTTGCTGCCAAAGCCGTTGTCGGTCAGCACCCAGTAGGTGCCGTCGGGCATGTGTTTGATGCCGGAGTGGCCCTGCAGCGGTTGGCCTTCGATCGGCAGGCCGAGGCCGGTCAGGCGATCGGCGGATTTGCCCGCCACGCTGCCCAGCTCGGTGACGCGTTTGCCGCTGGTGTACTTACCGCTCAGCTGCAGATCGCTCGGCGCGTCCTTCGGCGTGGAAACGGTGGATTTCACCGGCAGCAGCGCATGCCCGGCCAGCGTCGCTTGCACCGGCTGCGCCTCGGCCCACAGGTTGGCGCTCAGCGCCATGCAGCCGACCAGCAGCGCCAGCCGGGTTTTGGTGTTGTGCATGTCATTGTCCCTTTTCGTTGTTATCGCCCAGAAGTAAAAGCAACGTCACTATAGGGAGCGGCAATGACAGAAATATTATTCGGCGAACGCCCGCCGGTAGCTGTGCGGGTGGAAGCGCCAGGTGATGGCGATCAGCACCACGACCAGCAGCGCGTGGATCTGCCAGTCCAGCACGAAGCCACCGCTGTAGTCGCGCAGCAGGCCGGAGAGGTAGGGTGTCACGCCCGCCAGCAGGAAGCCGACGCCCTGCATAAAGGCCACCAGCCGCCCGGCCGCCGCCGGCTGGTGCAGGTGATCGAGCGCCAGCACCAGGCACAGCGGGAACGCGCCGCCCAACCCCAGCCCAGAAACCAACACCCACAGCCACGGCAGCGTCTGCGGCAGGTAAATCAGGCCGATAAAGCCGATCAGTTGCATCATCAGCGCCAGCAGCAGCAGCGGCCGCCGGTCATGATTGCGCGCCAGCGCCGGCAACAGCAGCGCGCCCACCACCTGGCCGAAGGTCATCAGCGCCAGCAGCGAACCGCTGGCCTGCGGCTGCCAACCGAGCTGCATGTAATACGGTGGCAGCCAGGCGATCAGGCTGGTATAGCCGCCGTTGATCAGGCCGAAATAGGCGCCGAGCAGCCAGGCGCGCCGGTTGCGCAGCAGGCTTGGCCCACGGTTTTCTCCCGCCGCGCCCAGGCGCGACAGCCCGCGACTGACCGGCCACCAGGCCAGCAGCGCCACCAGCGCCGGTAACGCCCACCAGGCCAGCGCGCTGTGCCAGTCGTGCCCTATGCTCATCAGCCACGGAGTGATCGCCGCGCCCAGTCCGCCGCCGCCCATCAGCGCCGCCGACCACAGCCCGGCCACCAGCGCCATGCTGTTGAGGAAATGATGCTTGATGATACCGGGCATCACCGCCTGGATTACCCCGATGCCGAGCCCGCCCAGCACCGCGCTCATCAGCAGCTGCACGCTGCCGGGGGCCAGCTCGCGCCAAAGTGCGCCCAACCCAATCGCCAACAGGCTCAACGCCACGGCGCTACGTTCGCTGAACAGCCGGTTGATGGCGCCACCCGCCAACGCCATCAGGCCCATCATCAGCACCGGCAGCGTGGTCAGCAGCGCCGCGCCGCCAAAGCTCAGCCCGGTAGCCTGGCGCAGCGTCGGCAGCAACGGGCCGATCGAGGTCAACAGCGGCCGCATGTTCAGGCCGATCAACACCAGCGCCAGCAGCAGAGGGTTGAACCAGCGGCGCGAAGAAGGTGAATTAACAGAATGATTTAACACGGTATATTCCTGGTACTGCAAAATGAAGAGTGCGGCGTCACAGCGCGATCGCCGCAGCGTTGCGTTACTGTAGGCAACGCCGCTAGTATTGGGAAATTAAATAATAAAATAGCCAACAGTGGGAAAATGAATCGCTACCCGATGTTCAATCCGCAGCTGCTGCTCAGCTTCGTCGCCGTATGCGACAGCAACAGCTTCACCCGCGCCGCAGAGCGGGTGTTTTTGTCGCAGTCCACCGTCAGCCAGCAGGTGCGCCGGCTGGAAGAGATGCTGGGCAAACCGCTGTTTGAGCGCTCATCGCATCAGGTGCTGCTGACCGAAGAAGGCGTGAAGCTGTTGAGCTACGCGCGCCGCATCATCGCGCTGAATGAAGAAGCCCACGACGCGCTGACCGGCATCTGGCGCGACGGCGTGCTGCGGATCGGCATGCCGGAAGATTTCGCCGTGCCCACCACCGAGCTGCTGGCCGACTTCAGCCGCGAGCACCCGCACCTGCGGCTGGACGTCGCCAGCGGCCTGAGCGCCGATCTGCACAGCGCCTACGCGCGTGAAGAGCTGGATCTGATCCTGGTGAAGCAGCGCCGCCGGCAACCGCCGCGCGCCGCGCGGCCGGAACCGCTGCTGTGGTTGGACAGCCTGGCCTTCCCGGCCATCGAGCAATCGCCGGTGCCGCTGGCGGTATTTCCGCTCAGCGGCCTGTACCGCGACGAGCTGTGCCAGGCGCTGGACAACCTCGGCAAACGCTGGCGCATCGGCTACAGCAGCGCCAGCCTGGCGGCGCTGACCGCCGCTTCCGCCGCCGGGCTGGGCGTCACCCTGTTGCCGGCCGGCTGCCGTCTGCCCACGCATCGGGTGCTGGGCGAAGCCGAAGGATTGCCGCCGATAGACAGCTTCGAACTGGCGCTCTACTACCGCGACGGCGCCCCCGCCGCCACGCTGTCGCTGGCCCAGCGGCTGGCGGTGTTTTGCGGGTTGATATAAACGCCGGCACACGCCGATCATTACCAAATCGAATAGTCACCAGTGGCAAATGTCGCTGCCAACCGGCCGGTTCCTCTCCTAAATTGGGGGATGTTTTCACCCCTCACCTCTGGATTAAGGAACCGAACGTGGAAAACCCTCAACAACCGGGCCGCAGAGCCTTCCTCAGCCAAACCGGCAAACTTACCACCGCCTGCGCGGTGATCGGCCTGACGGGTGGCATGGTGCAGGCCGCGTCACCGGGCGACGGGCAGTGCGCACCGGCATCGATGACCCTGACCGATCGCCACTACTGCCTGAGCGAGGTGCGGCTGGAAGATGGCTTTGAATACGACGGCGACACGGTGATCGGCACCCGCACCGCGCTGTACACGCTGGAGATCAAAGACGGCAAGATCGCCGCCATTCACGCCGCCAACGCCGCGTTGCCCGCCGGCGTGCCCCGCTATAAGGCGCAGGGCCAGCTGCTGCTGCCGGCGTTTCGCGACATGCACATCCACCTGGACAAAACCTTCTACAGCGGCCCGTGGCAGGCGCCGCGCCCGCGCCAGGGCAAGACCATCATGGACATGATCGCACTGGAGCAGACGCTGATCCCGAAACTGCTGCCCACCTCGCAGCAGCGGGCGGAAAACCTGATCGCCCTGCTGCAGTCCAAGGGCAGCATCGTGGCGCGCAGCCACTGCAATATCGATCCGGTCAGCGGCCTGAAAAGCCTGGAACACCTGCAGCGCGCGCTGGAA
This sequence comes from Serratia sp. CY33525, assembly GCF_052169115.1. Classification (NCBI taxonomy): domain Bacteria; kingdom Pseudomonadati; phylum Pseudomonadota; class Gammaproteobacteria; order Enterobacterales; family Yersiniaceae; genus Serratia; species Serratia sp. CY33525. Next base: position 170,409 of record NZ_JBJNLK010000006.1, read on the forward strand.
AACCACCGGGCGGACTTCAGCTGTGAAATCGTCGCCTTCCCGCAGCACGGGCTGTTGCACTCCAAAGTCGATGCGCTGATGCGCGAAGCTATGCAGATGGGCGTGCAGTACGTCGGCGGGCTGGATCCGACCAACGTCGACGGCGCGATGGAGCAATCGCTGGACGCCATGTTCCAGATCGCCCTCGATACCGGCAAAGGCGTGGATATCCACCTGCATGAGACCAGCCCGGCCGGGGTCGCCGCCATCAACTACATGATCGCCACCGTGGAGCAAAACCCGGCACTGCGCGGCAAGGTCACCATCAGCCACGCTTTCGCCCTGACCACGCTGACGCCGGGCGAACTGGCGGAAACCGCCACCCGGCTGGCGGCGCAGCAGATCACCATCGCCTCTACGGTGCCGATCGGCGGCCTGATGATGCCGCTGCCGCAGCTCAGCGAGAAAGGGGTGTTCGTGATGACCGGCACCGACAGCGTGATCGACCACTGGTCGCCGTTCGGCACCGGCGACATCCTGGAGAAGGCCAACCTGTACGCCCAGCTGTACCGTGGCTCCGACGAGTATCACCTGTCGCGCGCCATGACCATCTCCACCGGCGGCGTGTTGCCGCTGGACGATAAGGGCCAGCGCGCCTGGCCAAAAGCCGGCGACGCCGCCGAGTTCGTGCTGGTCAACGCCAGCTGTTCCGCCGAGGCGGTCGCCCGCCTGCCGGCGCGCAGCGCCACCTTCCATCAGGGGCGTCTGGTGGCCGGCCAGGTGAGCAAAGCCTAAGGTCGGTCCGCTGTTGTCATCATGATGGCCGTTTTTGGCCTTCTGCCAGAGTAAGGCGCGGCGCAAGATGGTCGCTACACATACTGGCGGAGGGCCGAAAATGTCACAGAGCGCGTTATTGATCATCGATGTCCAGCAATCATTCCAGCACCGTCCATTCTGGCAGGAGGACGATCTGCCGGCGTTTCAGCAGGCGCTGACGCGCCTGATCGTGGGCTGCCAACAACGCGGCGCAGCGCTGGTCGATGTGCTGCACGTTTCGCCGCAGGGGCCGTTCTCGCTGGCTTCGGGCCATGTGCAGCGCCTGCCGTTCCTCACCCACCAGGCGGATATCACCGTGCATAAGCACGTACACAATGCGCTGACCGAATCCGGCCTCGACGCCTGGTTGCGCGAGCGGGATATCAACCACCTGATCGTCTCCGGCATCCGTACCGAGCAGTGCTGCGAAACCACCACCCGGGTAGCGTCCGATCTCGGTTATCGGGTGACCTTCGTCACCGAGGCGACGCTGACTTTCCCGATGCGTCATCCCGACGGTGAAACCTTTACCCCCGCGCAGCTGAAGCGGCATACTGAAACCGTACTGGTCGATCGTTTCGCCCGCATCGCCAGCGTGGATGAGGCGCTGGCGCAACTCGCACAGGAGTAACCATGTCGCAGGCCGTCTATTTTCTGCTGTTGCCCAACGTGCTGTCGCTGGACGTCAGCGGCCCGGCGGAAACCCTGCGCCTCGCCGGGCAGTTCAGCCTGCGTTATCTCAGCCCGGCGCCGCAGATCGTCTGCTCCATCGGCATGACGCTGAGCGGCCTGCAGCCGTTGCCCGAACGCCTGGAAGACGGCGCCATTCTGGTGCTGCCGGGCGTCGGCGATTCGCAGCGCTATTTCGCCGGGGAAGAGGCCGAGCAGGCGCGACGCTGGCTGGCGACGCTGCGGCCCGATCTGCAGCGGCAGCGCATCACCCTTGTGTGCATCTGTTCCGGCGCGCTGCTGGCGGCGCAGGCCGGGCTGCTCGACGGCTATCAGTGCACCACCCACCACGACGTCATCGAGCGTATCCGCCGGCAGGCGCCGGCGGCGCAGGTGAAAGAGAACCGTATCTTCGTCGAAGATCGCGGCATCTACACCAGCGCGGGCATCACCACCGGCATCGATTTGGCGCTGCACCTGGTCCACCGCCACTGCGGCTCCGGCCGGGCGCGCGACGTCGCACGCGACATGGTGGTCTATTTCCGCCGCGCCGGGGACGATCCGCAGCTGTCGCCCTGGCTGCGCTATCGCAACCACCTGCACCCGGCGGTACACCGCGCGCAGGACGTGATGGCCGCCGAGCCGGAGGCCGACTGGTCAGTGCCGCAGGTGGCGGAAAAAGCGCACGTCAGCAGCCGCCACCTGGCGCGGCTGTTTCGCAACCACGTCGGCATCAGCGTGCGGGAGTATCATGAGCAGCTGCGGTTGGCGGTGGCGCAACAGCGCCTGCAGCAAGGGTATGGGTTGGAGAAGGCCGCGCTGGCGGCCGGCTTTTCTTCCGGGCGGCAGCTGCGCCGCGCCCAGCAGCGCCAGCGCTCGCCGCTATGACACCAGCCGGCGGGTATCCAGCCGCTGCAGGCCGACAGACAGCAGCAGGCTGAGCCCCAGCGCCACGCCGAACACCCAGAAGATATCCAGCAGCGGGTGGCCGGTGAAATCCAGGTGCCGGCTGCGCATCACGTTGACGATAAGGGCGTGAAAACCGTAGATCGCCAGCGAATGGCGGGAGAACGCGCTCAGCCAGCCGATCGGCTGCGGCAGACAGTGTTTCACCCACACCAGCAGCGCCACCGCCGCCATAAACACCAGAGGGCCGCTGTAGATGTAGTAGGTATCGGCGAAGTTGCCGTTGATGAACAGCTGGTGTTTGGTGCCGCGCGCGATCAGCGCCACGCACAGCGCAAATCCCAGCGCCGCCAACCAGCCCACGGCGCGCCCGCGCGCCTCCATCATGCCAATCGCCCGCCCGGCCAACGCATACAGCAGGTAGTAGAAGGTATCGCCGTAGATATACAGGTTAACCGGCAGCAGGTGCGCATTGCCGAAGGTCAGCTTGTCGGTATTCGGGTTGGCGATCGCCGCCAACACCACCAGCGCAGCGGCCAGGTAACGGCGCGACACCGGCTTGACGCTGATCAGCGGCGACAGCAGGTAAATCACCGTAATGGCGTAGAAAAACCACAGATGGTAGAACACCGGCTTTTGCAAAATGCCGCGCAGCGACGGCCAGAAACCGATCTTGGTAAAGGCCGCGATATAGATCAGCGCGATGGCGCTGTAGAACAGAATGCAGCAGGCGATACGGGTGAAATGCCGCCGGCCGGTGCTCTTTTCACCGAAGAACAGGTAGCCGGAAATCATGAAGAACAGCGGCACCGACACGCGCGACAGCGAGTTCAGTGCGTTGGCGATATCCCAGTTGTGCAGCCCTATCGCCGCGCCGTTGGTGACGTAATAGGTGGTGGCGTGGATCATCACCACCATCATGCACGCTATCGCCCGCAGGTTGTCTATCCAGCCGATTTTCTCGCTCAAACGCTCGCCCGATCTTGTGTCATATTGATATGTTAAGAAGAGGTTATCGGGCACGGCGTTCGGCGACAACCCAAAAGCGAAATATCAGAATGCACTTAAACAACACCTTATGATTGCGAAGGTGAACAATTGGCGGCAAAATAGCCGCCACAACTCGCTCAGTTTGCGCTTCCCGCCCTGGCAGTTCCTTTTTCTCTTTTACTATCAGTACAATAATATGAAAACGACATTACCACCTGCGGCACGTTTGGGCCGACAGGCGCTTTTATTCCCTCTTTGTCTGGTGCTGTTCGAGTTCGCCACTTATATCGGCAACGATATGATTCAGCCGGGCATGCTGGCCGTCGTGGCGGATTTCAACGCCGGCGAAGAGTGGGTGCCCACCTCGATGACCGCCTATCTGGCCGGCGGCATCTTCCTGCAGTGGCTGCTCGGGCCGCTGTCGGATCGCCGCGGCCGCCGCCCGGTGATGCTGGCCGGAGTGGCGTTCTTTATCGTCTCCTGCCTGGCGATCCTGTTGGTCACCACCATCGAGCAGTTCATCGCCATGCGTTTCCTGCAGGGCATCGGCCTGTGCTTTATCGGCGCGGTCGGCTACGCCACCATCCAGGAGTCGTTTGAAGAATCGGTGTGCATCAAGATCACCGCGCTGATGGCCAACGTGGCGCTGATCGCCCCGCTGCTCGGGCCGCTGGCCGGCGCGGCGCTGATCCACGTCGCGCCGTGGCAGAGCATGTTCGTGCTGTTCGCCGCGCTGGCGGCCATCGCCTTCTACGGCCTGTGGAAAGCGATGCCGGAAACCGCCACGCTGCAGGGCGAGGCGTTTTCCGCCGCCAACCTGTGGCGCGACTACCGTCAGGTGCTGGGCAACCGCCGCTTCCTGTGCGGCGCTTTGGCGATCGGTTTCGCCAGCCTGCCGCTGCTGGCCTGGATCGCCCAGTCACCGGTGATCCTGATCAGCGGTGAGTCGCTGTCGACGCTGGATTACGGCCTGCTGCAAATCCCGGTGTTCGGCGCGCTGATCCTCGGCAACCTGACGCTGGCACGCCTGACCGGCAAAAACAGCGTGGAGCGCCTGATCAAGCTGGGCGCGGGCCCGATGCTGCTGGGGCTGCTGATCGCCGCGCTGGCGACCCAGTTCTCCAGCCATGCCTACCTGTGGATGACCGCCGGCCTGAGCCTGTACGCCTTCGGCATTGGCCTGGCCAACGCCGGCCTGTACCGCCTGACGCTGTTCTCCAGCACTGTCAGCAAAGGCACCGTGTCGGCCACCATGGGCATGCTAAGCATGATGGTGTTCACCGTCGGCATCGAGCTGGCCAAGGTCGCCTACGTCTGGGGCGGCAGCGGGCTGTTCAACCTGTTCAACCTCATCAGCGGCCTGTGCTGGCTGACGCTGGTGGCGCTGTTTATCGGCAAACGCCGCAACGGCGACCCCACGCCGCAGCCGACCGGCGCGGCTTAAACGCCACGATAAACGCCGGTCCGGTTTCCCGACCGGCGTTTTTTTATGCGGCTTCAGCCGAGCAGACCCCACAGCGCATACCCCGCCCCCATCACCGCCACCCCCAACAGCAGCAACGCCGACAGGACAGAGATCGCCCGCCGCGCGCGCTGCAGCGCCGTTCCCGACAGCAGGGTGATATAGGCCAGCAAGATGGCGAAGTCCGCCAGCACCCACAGTGCAGTCAACAGCGTCAGGCTGGCGCCGATCGAGGGGGTGACGGCGATAAACTGCGGGAAAAAAGCGACGAAGAAGATAATGTCTTTGGGGTTGGCGATGCCCACCAGAAAACCGGTCAGGATCGCCGAGCGTTTTTGCGGCGGCGCAACGGGCTGCGCATCCGGGGTTCGCGCGGATAAATCCTCATACAGCGAGACGATCGCCATACGGCCGATAAACAGGCAACCCAGCAGGCCTATCCACTGCAGCAAGCGCATATCCACCGCGAACAGCCCGGTGATAATCAGCGCGGCGATGCCGATCAGCAACAAGGAGGCCCCGTTGCTGCCCAGCGCAGTCAACAGCGCGCGCCGGGCACCAAAGCGCGCCGCGGTGTTGGCCACCATCGCCACCACCGGCCCCGGCGTGGCGATCAGCAAGAAAATGGCGGCGAAATACGCCGCCAGCAACGACAGGTTCATCTTTATTTCACTCACATTCAGTCAGTTGGCGTCGCGCCATTATCCTGCCGCCGCCCCCGCCTTGAAAAAGGAGTAATCCTGTCGTTTACTGTGAATCAGACTCATTATTAGAGACGCCGCGATGGCCAGTTCCCTTCCGCCGCTTTACGCCCTGCGCGCCTTCGAAAGCGCCGCCCGCACCGGCTCGTTCACGCTGGCCGCCGAGGAGCTGCATCTCACCCCGAGCGCCGTCAGCAAGCACATCAAAACGCTGGAGCAGCACTTCGGCTGTCGACTGTTCCAGCGCAACGGCCCGCGCATCGAGGTCACGCCGCAGGGGAAAATCTTCGCCGCCGAGCTGCAGCAAGGGTTTGGCCGCATCGAGCAAGCGTGCGAGCTGTTCAGAAGCCACCGCGATCTGCTGCGGCTGAAGGCGCCCTCCACGCTGACCCTGCGCTGGCTGCTGGACTGCCTGAGCCGGTTCCGGCAAACGGCGCAGGCGTTCGAGGTGCAGGCAGCCAGCGTCTGGATGGACATCGACAGCGTGGATTTTTTCAGCGAACCCTACGACTGCGCCATCCTGCTCGGCAACGGCCACTTCGGCGCCAACACCGCCGCCGCCAAGCTGTTCGACGAATGGCTGATCCCGATTTGCGCCCCTGCACTGCTCGCCGACGGGCAGCGCGATCTCGCCGCCTGTCCGCTGATCCACCCTTCGCCCGATCGGCGCGACTGGCGGCGCTGGCTGCAAAAAAGCGGCATCGCGGCCCCGATCGATCTCACGCGCGGCCAGGTATTTGATTCGCTGGAACAGGGCAACACGGCGGCCATCGCCGGGCACGGCGTCTCGATCGGCGATCTGGCGCTGAGCCTGCGGACGATTGAGGAGGGGTTATTGGCGCTGCCCTGTGACGCCGCCGTGCATACCGGCGACGGTTACTATCTGGTTTGGCCGGAAGAATCGGCGAAGCGGCCGCTGATCGAACGCTTACAGGCGTTTCTGACCGCCCAGACGCCCGACGTCAGCCGGGCCGCCGTCAGATTTATCGGGTAGGGGAATTCGGCCTATCGCTCTTCGCGGGTATGCCAAATACGCAGAACATAAATCGTTGCCGGCTGCACCTGGTAACGTATCTCATAACGGCCGACCAGAATACGCCTCACTTCCTGCGGTAAAAACTCGTCCAGTCTTTCACCCAGGCGAGGATTATCAAGCAACGCTTTAGGCGCGGCGACCAAGGCCTTCACCGAATTCGCTGCCGCAGTACGGTTAGCCAAGGCAAGAAACTCAAACAAACGCGCCAAATCCGATAGCGCCTTACTCGTCCATTTTAACTCCATCAGCGCGGTACCGGCAGCGGATCGTCACTGTCCAGGCTGGCAGCCCAGGCTTCTACCGATTCATGATCGATAACGTTTTGCTGTTCGACATCGGCCAGCGCCGCCAGCGTTAACCGACGGCGCTCTTCCTCTTGCTCGAGCCAGGCGGTGAGGGCTTGCTTCACTATCCATCCCCGTGAGCGTTCAAGTTTGGCGGCCATTTCATCCACCTTTTCAGCCAAAGGCAGCGGGACATGAGCGGTGATGACTTTCGTATTCATCGTCTTGCTCCTCAGTACAATCAATATCAATCAAAGTGATTAAAGCTGATTATACCGCCATCAGAGAACAAAAAACACGCAATCAGTTGCCAAACAACCCGCCGTCGCGCAGCAGATGCTCGTTACCCTTGCGGCGGGTAAAGCCGCTGCGATCGAAGAACTCCAGCACCTGGATCGCCAGCTTGCGCCCGACGCCGAGCCGATCGCGGAAGTCGGCGGCGTTGGCGCCGCCCCGCTCCGCATCCAGCTCGCGGATCAGCGCCGCGAACTGCTCGATGCGTCGGCTGAGGTAATAGCGATCCACCACCACCGCCGTCACATGGCCCAGCTGGGCCGCCTTGCGCAGCAGCGCCCGTACCCGGCTCTCTTCCTCACCCAACTCGCTCGCCAGATCGCGCACCCACCACGGCTCGTCGCCGAACAGCGGTTCGATGCGCGCCCACAGCGGCGCCTCTTCGGCGCTGAACGCCAGACCGTGTTCCGGCAGGTGCAGCCAGCCGCGCGTATTGCGCAGCGCGCCGGCCTTCAGCAGCCGATCGATCATCATAAACACCAGCGTTTCCGGCTGCTGGGGCAGGGCCATGCGCCGCAGACGGGCGCGCCCTAACCCCAACTGATCGGCGTGCTGTTGGTGGTACTCCGCCAGCACCTGCAGCAGCCGACTTTCCGCCTGTTGCACCTGCTCCTGCGCCAGCGCCCGGTCACCGACGATCAGCAGATCGCGGTTCGCCAGCAGTGCCGCCAGGCCGTCGTCGGTCAACTGACGCGCCCAGGCGAACGCCGTCAGAGACAGCGCGCCGTGCGGCAGCTCAAGCGTCAGCGCCTGCGCATCGTCCTGCGCGTTCGCCAGGGCCTGCAGCCATACCAGGTAGTCCGGCTGGCGCTTGCCGCGCTTGGGCGCGCTCAGCCTGAGCACCCGGGCCGCGCCCAGCGTTTGCCGTGCGCCGATATCGCGCAGCACCAGCCGATCGTTCTCCGCCAGCCACAGCGGGCGATCGAGGATCAGTTCCGCCAGCCCGTCGTTCAGCAGCGAAATGCGCCCGGTGATGTGGCTGGCGGCATGGTGCAGGTGCAGCGGCTGCCAATGGCGGATCGGCCGATCCGCTTCCAGCGCCACCAGAATGCGTTCCGCCGCCTCCGGCGGACGCTGCGCCAGCAGCCAGTCGCCGCGCGCGACACGGTCTTTATCGACATCGCCGCTGATGTTCAACGCGATGCGTTGCCCGGCCTGGGCCTGTTCCACGGCCTGATTTTGGGCGTGCAGGCCGCGCACCCGCACCGGCGCGTCGGCGCCGGTCAGCCACAGCGTATCTCCCACCTGCACCCGGCCGCCGAGCGCGGTGCCGGTCACCACCAGCCCCGCCCCTTTGACGCTGAACGCACGGTCTACCGCCAGGCGAAAACGGCGCGTCAGCGCGTGCTCGCCGGAGGGCAGCGCCAGCAAATGCGCGCGCAGCGCCTCGATACCCTCTCCCGCCGCCGCCGCAGTAACAAACAGCGGTGCATCGGGCCAGCCCTGGCGCGCCAGTTCGTCGCGCACCTGGCGGCGTACCTCGCCGACACGCGCCGCGTCCACCCGGTCGGCCTTGGTCAGCGCCACCGTCAGCGCCGGGCGCCCGCTCAGGCGCAGGATCGCCAGATGCTCGCGGGTTTGCGCCATCACGCCGTCGTCGCAGGCCACCACCAGCAACGCATGGTCGATGCCGCCGACGCCCGCCAGCATGTTGGCGAGGAATTTCTCGTGGCCGGGCACGTCGATAAAGCCCAGCACCCGGCCGTCCGGCTGCGGCCAGTAGGCGTAACCCAGATCGATGGTCATGCCGCGGCGCTTCTCTTCCGGCAGGCGATCCGCGTTGATCCCGGAGATCGCCTGCAGCAGGGTGGTTTTGCCATGATCGACATGGCCGGCGGTGGCGATGATCATGAGGCGCTCAGCGCATCGATCAGCGCCCCTTCCTGTTCCAGACAGCGCAGATCCAGCCACAGCCGGCCGTCACCGAGGCGGCCAATCACCGGCTGCGGCAGGCGGCGCCAGCGTTCGGCCAACGCTTCCAGCGTGGCGCCGCGGCCGTCGCGCGGCGTGAAGGTCAGCGCATAGCTGGGCAGGCGATCCACCGGCAGCGAACCGCTGCCAATTTGCGACCAGCACGGTTCGGCGCGCAGCTCGAAATCGGCGGTGAACCGCGGTGCCAGCGCCGCCAGCAGCCGTTCGGCCGCCTGTTGCATCTCCTGCTGCGGGCGGGTCAGCAGCCGCAGCGTCGGCAGCTGCTCAGCCAGTTTTTCCGGCTGCAGATAGAGCCGCAGCGTGGCCTCCAGGGCCGCCAGCGTCAGCTTGCCGACGCGCAGCGCGCGCTTGAGCGGGTGCTGCTGCAGGCGGGCGATCAGCGCCTTTTTGCCGACGATGATCCCGGCCTGCGGGCCGCCCAGCAGCTTATCGCCGGAGAACGTCACCAAGTCGACGCCGGCGGCCAGCAGCCGCTGCGGCATCGGTTCGGCGGGCAGGCCGTACTGCGCCATGTCGATCAACGAGCCGCTGCCCAGATCGGTGGCGGTCGGCACGCCCTGTTCGGCTCCGAGCTGCGCCAGTTCGGCCTCGTCGACCGCCGCGGTAAAGCCCTGAATGCTGTAGTTGCTGGTGTGCACTTTCATCAACAGGCCGGTCTGCTCGTTGATGGCCTGGCGGTAATCTTTCAGATGGGTGCGGTTGGTGGTGCCGACCTCCACCAGTTGGCAGCCGGCCTGGCGCATCACGTCGGGTATGCGGAATGCGCCGCCGATCTCCACCAGCTCGCCGCGCGACACCACCACCTCTTTGCCGGGGGCGATCGCCGCCAGCATCAGCAGCACCGCCGCCGCGTTGTTATTGACGATGCAGGCGTCCTCCGCGCCGGTCAGCCGGCACAGCAGATCCGCCACCGCCCGATCGCGATGGCCGCGCCCGGCGCCGTCGAGATCGTACTCCAGCGTCACCGCCTCCCCCATCACCGCGCTCACCGCCTCCTTCACCGGCTGCGCCAGCAGGGCGCGCCCGAGGTTGGTGTGCAGCACGGTGCCGCTGAGGTTGAACACCGGCAGCAAAGCCGGGCGTTGCTGCCGGGCCAGCTCGGCCCGCAGCGCCTGCGGCCAGTCGCCGCACCAGGCGGGTAAACGTTGCTGTTGCCCGATCGCGTCGCGCGCCTGGGCCTGCAGCCGGCGCAGCAGTTCGCCGATCAGCGTCTGGCCATGCTGCGCCACCAGCGGTTCAATCGCGGGTTCACGCAGCAGGCGGTCGATGGCGGGCAGTTGGCTGTAAAGAAGGTGGGATTCAGTGCTCATGGTCGCTCGGTTTTCAATTTAGACGTATCGGCATAGCAAAACCCCGCCGCGGCGGGGAGAAAAGAACGTTCAGGGCGGCGCGGTGCGGGCGAAGCTTTCACGGGCGAACAGGCGTTCGGCCAGCTTGACCAGCGCCGGGCGCCCGACGCACCAGTTGGGCAGGATGCGGCGGAAATTGAGGTAGCCCAGCGCGCAGCCGGTGGCGATATCCGCCAGCGTCAGCCGCTCGGCATTGAGCCACGTTTTGTCCCGCGCCAGCGCCTCCAGCGCATCCAACCCGTGCGTCAGTTTGTCACGCTGGCGCAGCATCCAGTTTTCGTCCTGTTTTTCCGGCGCGCGCCGGCTTTCGCGAAACAGGGTCGCCGCCGCTTCGGTCACGCCATCCGCCAGCGCCGCCACCTGGCGGACGCGCAGCGCGGCGGCGCGTTCGGCCGGCAAAAACGCCGGCTCCACCGTCAGCAGTTCGAGGTATTCGGCCACCACCGGCGAATCGTAAAACACCTCGCCGTCATCGGCGATCAGCACCGGTACCTTGCCGAGCGGGTTAAGCTCCTTCACCCGGCTGCCGGGCTCATACGGCGGATCGTTGACGAATTCGAACGCGATCCCTTTTTCCAGCAGCATCACGGAAATCTTGCGCACAAAGGGGCTGGTGTAACTGCCGATAAGCTTCATCCGGTCTCCTCCGCTTCGTCCTGGCCGCGGCGCGGCGCCCTTACTTCACCGCCAGGGTATCGATAATCCGCTGCACCAGCGCCTGATGCACTTCCGGCGTTTTGGCCGGCGACAGCATTTGCAGCGTCACCACCCGTTTGTTGAACACCGTCAACACCAGCGTGGAGACCACCTTTTGCCCGTTGACGGTCTGCTCGGTATCCACCCGGCGAAACTTCTGTTTGCCGACGCTGAAGTTCTCTTCTTTGGTGGTCTGGATATTCTGATAGCGCTCGGCCAGCACCGTGATGGCGCTCTGCGCCAGCTCTTTCAGCATTTTGTCGCTGGTGTTGAGCTTCATGCCGTCCGGCGGGATCACTTCGGAAGAGACCGCGCTCTGGCGCGACTTGCCGTCGAGAAAGCGCTGAATGGTGGAGGTGCTGTCGTTGATGATGCCGCTGTTCAGCGTTTGATCGCTAAAGCCCGGCGGCAGCTCGAAGGTGATTTTGCCCTTCTGCAGCGACACGTTCAGCCCCGGCGGCGCGGGCGGGGTTTCTATCGGCGCAGGCGGCGGCGGTGGCGCGGGCTGCGTCACGGTCGGCTTGGTGTCCGGTGGCGGCACCGCCGGTTTGGTGTCGTCTTTGTTGTCGCAGGCCGCCAGTCCGATCGCCAGCACGGCGACCGCGGTCAGTTTTGCCAGGGTGTTTAACATCGTGGTTCCTTTCGCTTGGCGCGTTATGGCCTAAACGTAGCAACTCGTCCGGGCGAATGCCAGAAGCCCGTGCTGAAATTGCTGGTCCGGCCCCGCGCGAACGGGGCCGGGCGGTTACTCCGCCGGGAACAGGAACGGATTGATGCTGCTGCGGCCGAAGCCTTCTTCTTCCATGCGGGCGTCCAGCACCAGCGAAGCCAGATCGTCGGCCACCGCTTCGACCTGCGGGTCTTTTTCCTGATACAGGATCTTCAGGTAAGTGCCGCAGTCGCCGCAGCTTTCCGCCTTCACCGCCGCCTGCTCGCTGTCCAGCGACCAGTAGTTGAGATCGCGGGTCTGCTCGCAGTTGCTGCACTTCACCCGCACCACGTGCCATTCGCTTTCGCACAGGTTGCAGTGCAGGTAGCGCAGGCCGTTGACGGTGCCGATGTGCACCATACTGGAGACCGGGATGCTGCCGCACACCGGGCAGAACTGGCGCTGCTCGCCGTATTCGGCGCGCGCCTTGCCGGGGATCAGGCTGGCCATCTGCGCCCAATAGAGCGACAGCGCGGCCCAGAGGAACGGCGCCTTCTCACTGCCTACCTTGCCGAACTCGCGGTTGAGCAAGGCGTCGGCCATCAGCTCCAGCTCATGCGCCGAGGCTTTCTCCAGGTTGTCCAGCACCGCCAGGATATGCTCCGGCGCCTGCGGGCGCAGCTCGGCGATCAGCGACGCCAGCAGCTTGCGCCAGTGCTCGCTGCGCGGGAACACGCTCAGATCGAGCGGCGGTTTGCCGCTGGCGGCACCCTGCGCCAGCGCTTCGCTCAGATCGAGCTGCAGCGGATTATCGTGCAGCGCATGCTGCTGCGCCTGCGCCAGCTCGGCGGCGAAGTTCAGGTAATCGCCCAGCGGATTGTCGACAGCCAGCTGACGCAGGCGATCGGCGCGGCGGCTGTACAGGCTTTTCAGGTTGGCGAAAAGTAACGGCGGGATGTTCTCCGCCGTTGAGGACTTCTCACGCTGTGCCCCTAACTGCTCTTTAGGAACGATGCGGATACTCATCAGGGTTTATCTTCCTGTCGTTTCTCGCGGACCTCGCGGTACCAGCGCGGATGATGTTTCTTGGCCCAGGCCGCCGGCACCCAGCCTTCCACCATCGCGGTAATGGTGCCTTTTACCCACAATGCGGCGTAAATGTGCACCATAATCACGATAATCAGGCCGACCGCGGCCAGCGAATGCACCAGCAGCGCGATGCGGATCAGCGGGATGGAGAACGACGGCGCAAAATACGGCCGCCAGATCACCACGCCGCTGGCCAGCAGCAGCACCAGGCTGATAATCGCCGCCCAGAACACGCACTTCTGGCCGAAATTATAGCGCCCGGTGTCACCCACTTCCTCGTTCATGGCGATTTTGTGGATGTTCTTGGCCCAGACGATATCTTCCCGGTTGATCAGGTTATGCTTCCAGTAGCGCAGGAACATCAGCAGGAACGCGGCAAACATGATCACCCCGACAAACGGGTGCAGAATGCGCGCCAGCTGCGGCGTCCCGAAGATGTTCATCAGCCAGTTGAAGGAGGGGAAGAAGAACCCCAGCCCGCTGATGGCGGCGAACACAAAGCAGAACGCCACGATCCAGTGGTTGATGCGCTCCGGTGCGCTGTAACGCTGAATGGGCTTTTCCTTTCTCATTTGCGCGTCTCCTCGTCGTGCGACTCGTCGTGCTCGTCCTCATCGTCGACGCGGTTAGGCCCGACGCCGACATAGTGGAACACGCTGGCCGCGAAGGTGGCGGCAAAGCCGATGGCCGCCAGGGGTTTCCACACGCCCTTCCAGAAGGTCACCGCCGGGCTGATGCTCGGGTTGTCCGGCAAACCGTGGTACAGCTGCGGTTTGTCGGCGTGGTGCAGCACGTACATCACGTGCGTGCCGCCCACCCCCGCCGGATCGTACAGACCGGCGTTCTGGTAGCCGCGGGTGTTCAGCTCGCTGACGCGATCCGCCGCCACCTGCTTCATCGCTTCCTTGGTGCCGAAGTGAATGGCGCCGGTCGGGCAGGTTTTCACGCAGGCCGGTTCCTGGCCGACGTCCACGCGGTCGACACACAGGGTGCACTTGTACACCCGGTTGTCGTCCTTGTTCATGCGCGGCACGTCGAACGGGCAGCCGGCGATGCAGTAGCCGCAGCCGATGCAGTGCTCGGACTGGAAGTCGACGATGCCGTTGGCGTACTGAATGATCGCGCCTTCCGACGGGCAGGCCTTCAGGCAGCCCGGATCGGCGCAGTGCATGCAGCCATCCTTGCGGATCAGCCATTCCAGCTTGCCGTTTTCCTCCACCTCGGAGAAGCGCATCACCGTCCACGACTTGGCGGTCAGATCGGCGGGGTTATCGTACACCCCGACGTTGTGCCCCACTTCGTCGCGGATGTCGTTCCATTCGGAACAGGCCACCTGACAGGCCTTGCAGCCGATACAGGTGGTGACATCGATCAGTTTGGCCACTTCTTCCTGGTGGTCACGGGCGCGCGGCGCCGGCGTGAAACCATTGGTGGCGGATTTACGAATGATGTCTTGAGATTGCATGGCCATAATTCGTCTCCGTTACACCTTTTCCACGTTGACCAGGAACGCCTTGAACTCTGGCGTTTGCGTATTGGCGTCGCCGACGAACGGCGTCAGCGTGTTGGCGATAAAGCCTTTCTTCGCCACCCCTTCGTAACCCCAGTGGATCGGGATGCCGATGGTGTCGACTTCCTGGCCGTGCACCTGCAGCGTGCGAATACGCTTGGTCACCACCGCCTTGGCCTTGATGTAGCCGCGGTTGGAGCTGACCTTCACGGTATCGCCGTGCTTGATGCCTTTTTTCTCCGCCAGCTTCTCGCCGATCTCCACAAACTGCTCAGGCTGCGCGATGGCGTTCAGCAACGCGTGCTTGGTCCAGTAGTGGAAGTGCTCGGTCAGACGATAGGTGGTACCGACGTACGGGAACTTGTCGGATTTGCCCATCGCCGCCAGATCGTCCTTGAACACGCGCGCCGCCGGGTTGGACACCACGTTCGGGTGCAGCGGGTTGGTGCCGAGCGGCGTTTCGAACGGCTCGTAGTGTTCAGGGAACGGCCCTTCCGCCATCTTGTCGGTGGCGAACAGGCGGCCCATGCCTTCCGGCTGCATGATGAACGGCCCGACGTCGCTGCCCGGCGCGGCGGTGCTGTAGTCCGGGATATCGGCCCCGACCCACTTGGCGCCGTCCCACTCCAGCAGCTGGCGTTTCGGATCCCACGGTTTACCCTGCGGATCCGCCGAGGCGCGGTTATACAGGATGCGGCGGTTGAGCGGCCATGCCCAGGCCCAGCCCAGCGTATTGCCGAGGCCGGACGGATCGGCGTTGTCGCGCCGCGCCATCTGGTTGCCGGCCGGCGTCCAGCTGCCGGCGAAGATCCAGCAGCCGCTGGCGGTGGTGCCGTCGTCGCGCAGCTGCGCGAACGAGCTGAGCAGCTCGCCTTTTTTCACCAGCACCTTGCCGTCGGCATCCAGCAGATCCGCCAGCGCCTTGCCGTTGTTTTCCTGCGCCACCTCTTCCGGCGCCGGGTTGTCCGGCGTCAGGTAGTCCCAGGTCATGTTCAGCACCTGTTCCGGCACCGCACCGCCGTCGCGCGCATACATCTCGCGCAGGCGGCTGAAGATGCCCGCCAGGATCTCGCCGTCGTTCAGCGCTTCGCCCGGGGCGTCCGCGCCTTTCCAGTGCCACTGCAGCCAGCGGCCGGAGTTGACGATCGAGCCGTTCTCTTCGGCGAAGCAGGTGGACGGCAGGCGGAACACTTCGGTCTGGATCTGCGCAGGATCCACCTCGTTGAACTCGCCGTGGTTCTGCCAGAAGTTGGAGGTCTCGGTGTTCAACGGATCGATGGTCACCAGGAACTTCAGCTTGGACAGCGAAGCCACCACCTTGTTTTTGTTCGGGAACGACGCCACCGGGTTAAAGCCCTGGCAGAAGTAGCCGTTGACCTTGCCCTGCGCCATCATCTCGAAGTACTGCAGCACGTCGTAGCCTTTGTCCCACTTCGGCAACCAGTCAAAGCCCCAGCTGTTGTCCTTCTGCGCCTTGTCGCCGTAGAAGGTCTTCATCATGCTGACGAAGAATTTCGGGTAGTTGCCCCAGTAGTTAACCTGGCCCGGCAGCAGCGCCTTCGGCGTGTTGGCCTTCAGGTAGGTGTCGAGATCGGTCTGTTTCTCCGACGGCAGCGTCAGGTAGCCCGGCAGGCTCTGCGACAGCAGGCCGAGATCGGTCAGACCCTGAATGTTGGAGTGGCCGCGCAGCGCGTTGACGCCGCCGCCCGCCATGCCCATGTTGCCGAGCAGCAGCTGGATCATCGCCATGGTGCGTATGTTCTGCGCGCCGACCGAGTGCTGAGTCCAGCCCAGGGCGTACAGGAACGAAGCGGTTTTATCCGCGACGCAGGTTTCGGCGATGTATTCGCACACCTTGAGGAAATCATCCTTCGGCGTGCCGCAGATGTTGGTCACCACGTCAGGCGTGTAGCGGCTCACGTGCTGTTTCAGCATGTTCCACACGCAGCGCGGATCCTGCAGCGTGACGTCGCGCTTGGCGAAGCCGTTCTCGTCGAACTGGTAGTTCCAGGTGGTTTTGTCGTACTTGCGGTTTTCCGCGTCGTAGCCGCTGAACAAGCCGTCTTCGAAGGCAAAATCTTCCCGCACCAGCAGGCTGGCGTTGGTGTAGGCCTCGACGTACTCGCGGTTGAACTTGTTGTTGGTCATCAGATACAGCAACACGCCCGACAGGAAAGCGATGTCGGTCCCGGAGCGGATCGGCGTGTAGAAGTCCGCCACCGATGCGGTTCGGGTAAAGCGCGGATCGATCACGATCAGCTTGGCATTGTTGTGTATTTTGGCTTCCATCGCCCAGCGGAACCCCACCGGATGCGCTTCCGCCGCATTACCGCCCATGACGATAATCAAATTCGCGTTCTTGATATCAACCCAGTGGTTGGTCATCGCACCGCGACCAAATGTTGGAGCAAGACTTGCTACCGTTGGTCCGTGTCAGACACGCGCCTGGTTGTCTACGGCAAGCATGCCGAGAGCGCGACTAAATTTTTGCGACAGAAAACCGGTTTCGTTGCTGGCGGCCGAGGCGCACAGCATGCCGGTGGTCAGCCAACGGTTGACGGTAACGCCCTGATCGTTGGTTTTGATGAAGTTGGCGTCGCGGTCTTCTTTCACCAGCTTGGCGATGCGGGTAAAGGCGTCGTCCCAGCTGATGCGTTGCCATTTGTCCGATCCTGGCGCCCGGTATTCCGGGTACTTGAGGCGGCTTTCGCTGTGGATGAAGTCAACCAGGCCGGCGCCTTTCGGGCAAAGCGCGCCGCGGTTTACCGGATGATCCGGATCCCCTTCGATATGGAAAATGCTTTCTTTGGCGTTTTTGGCGCCATCACCAAGGCTGTACATCAACAGCCCACAGCCGACGGAACAATACGTACAGGTATTACGGGTCTCGCGGGCGCGCAGCAGTTTGTACTGCCGGGTTTCCGCCAACGCCACTTCGGGGGCAAAGCCCAGCGCGGCCACCGTCGTTCCTGCCATACCGCCAGCGCAGATCTTAAAGAACTGCCTTCTGCTGACCTGCATGGGGGTCTCCTTTACTCTCGATTGTCACATTGTTCAAAGGCGCCTGCCCGCTAGCGCGGCAAACGCGAATGTCACTGTTGTTATGCTTGCTACGAACGCCGGCCATATTACCACAGCGTGCTTGTGGTTGTTACACACTCGTGCTCATTCAGTGAACGCTTTGGCACATTTCGATACATTTCGGCGTTGGCGCTCCCTACAGTATAGAGAGTAACCCGCGCGCCGGGGCGACGGCTTCACGCAGCCATCCGCCCCTTCTTCTATCAGTAGGTTAGCGCAGCGATTTGATCGTTAACCACACAGTTCACAGGGCATTGATAATCATTTTCAATATCATTTAATTAACTATAATGATCCGACTGCTTACGCGGTGCTCACGCTTTGCGCCGCCCATACACCACTGGAGATGATGATTATGAGTTATTCACTGCCATCCCTGCCGTACGCTTACGACGCACTGGAACCGCATTTCGACAAGCAGACGATGGAAATCCATCACACCAAACACCATCAGACCTACGTCAACAACGCCAACACCGTGCTGGAAGCCTACCCTGAGCTGGCCAAATACAGCGTTGAAGAGCTGATCCAGGATCTGGATAAAGTGCCTGCCGACAAACGCACCTTCATGCGCAACAACGCCGGCGGCCACGCCAACCACAGCTTCTTCTGGAAAAACCTGAAAACCGGCACCACGCTGGGCGGCGATCTGAAAGCGGCCATCGAGCGCGATTTCGGCAGCGTTGAGAAATTCCAGGAAGAGTTCGAGAAAGCCGCTGCCACCCGCTTCGGTTCCGGTTGGGCCTGGCTGGTGCTGAAAGACGGCAAACTGGCCGTGGTGTCTACCGCTAACCAGGACAGCCCGCTGATGGGCGAAGCGGTCGCCGGCGCTTCCGGTTTCCCAATCATCGGCCTGGACGTGTGGGAACACGCTTACTACCTGAAATATCAGAACAAACGTCCTGACTACATCAAGGCGTTCTGGAACGTGGTCAACTGGGATGAAGCCGCCGCACGCTTCGCCGCGAAGAAGTAATTCGCCCCCGTTGATGAAGATGCCCGCCACCGGCGGGTATTTTTTTGCCTGAAATCCGCTAAAGTTTGACCACGTCTTGCCGATGGTTTGTTCAATTGACGTTCGCCCGGAGAAGGAAAAAACGCTATGGCGGCATTGCAAGCATTGGCAGGAAAGTTCACTCATCTCACCGTAGGTAAAAAGCTCGGTCTCGGCTTCGCACTGTTGCTGCTGTTGGCGGTCATCATCGCCGGCACCGGGGCGCAATATCTGCATATCATCGAATCACGCGCCGATCGCATCGACTTCAGCAACCGGCTGAACGAAGAGATCAACCAGGCCAAATACAACCGCGCCATGTACGGCCAGACCTACCGGCCGGAGTATATTCAGAACAACCGCGCCAATATTGAAAACGCCGTCAAACTGATAGACCACGGGCAGGCGCTGGACTGGGACGCCCAAAGCCGCAAGGATCTGCAGCGTCTGGTGACGCTGATCGGGGAATATCAGCAGCAGCAAAAAGAGTTTGAACAGGCGGTCACGGCGAAAGACGCGGTGCGCCAGAGCTGGAACATGTCGGAAGTGCAGGCCAGCCTGAGCCAGGTGGAGCGCCAGCTGACCAACGGCGATCTGCAGTTGGCCTTCATCCAGCTGAACCAGAAGCTGACCCAGGTGCGCTACGGCGCGCGCGGCCTGCTGCTGAGCCTGAACAAGGAAACCGAAGCCCCGCTGATGGCGGCCATCGACGATGCGCGCGACGCGGCCAGTGCCTTGAGCCGCCGGGTCAGCGACGCGCAGCGCCCGCAGCTGCAACCGCTGCTGGCCGCGCTGGACGATTACAAAAACCGCATCGCGGCCTACCTGCCAGCCTATGAGCACGAACAGCAAATCAGCCGGCGGCTCGGCGAACGCGCGCAGGCGATCGGCATGCTGGTGAACGCCTTTATGCAGGACGAGCTGGCGCAGACCCACAATGATATCAATCTGGCGCAGCTGCAAATGGGCATCACCACGCTGATCGCCATCATCGCCGGGGTGCTTATCGCCTGGCGCATCACCCTGCAGATCACCCGTCCGCTGCACAGCACGCTGGCCATGGCGGAACGCATCGCCGGCGGCGACCTGCGCCAGGCGCAGACCAGCACCCGGCGCGACGAGCTGGGGCAGCTGCTGAACGCGGTGGCGGCGATGAGCCAAAACCTGCGCACCATGATTGAGAAGATCCAGATGGGGGTCAGCCAGGTCTCCACCGCCTCGGCGGAAATTGCCGCCGGCAACACCGACCTCTCCTCACGCACCGAACAGCAGGCGGCGGCGGTCGAGGAAACCGCCGCCAGCATGGAACAGCTGACCGCCACGGTGAAACAGAACGCCGACAACGCCCATCACGCCAATCAGCTGGCCACCGACGCCTCGCAGACCGCGCAGCAGGGCGGCAAGCTGGTGGAAAACGTGGTCAGCACCATGCGCGATATTTCCAGCAGTTCGCAGCGCATCGCCGAAATTACCACCCTGATCAACGGTATTGCCTTCCAAACCAATATCCTGGCGCTCAACGCCGCGGTGGAAGCGGCGCGCGCCGGCGAACAGGGCCGCGGCTTCTCGGTGGTCGCCAGCGAAGTGCGCAGCCTGGCGAGCCGCAGCGCCCAGGCGGCCAAGGAGATCGAAGGGCTGATCGCCGAATCGGTCAGCCGGGTGAAAACCGGCACCGAGCTGGTGGAAAGCACCGGCAACACCATGGAACAGATCGTCCGCTCGGTCACCCACGTGCGCGACATCATGGCTGAAATCGCCGCCGCTTCCGATGAGCAGACGCGCGGCATCGCCCAGATTGGCCAGGCGATCGTCGAGATGGACCACACCACCCAGCAAAACGCCGCGCTGGTGGAAGAGTCCGCCGCCGCCGCCGATTCGCTGGAAGAACAGGCCGACATGCTGCTGCAGAGCGTCTCGGTGTTCCGTTTGGCGGAGCAGAACGAACCCGCCGCCGTGAAAGCCGCCGCGCCGAAAGCGCCGGCGGTAAAACCCGCAGCCGCCAACGCCGCAGCGGAAGAGAACTGGACCACCTTCTGACGCCCCGCCGCCCGCCCGAGGATTTTCGGGCGGGTTGTTATGTCCCCCCGGCGCAACTCAGGCTATGCTGAGCCTTCGACGCGAGACACGGAGGCGCACATGCATCACCCAGACGTTTACATCGGCAGCATCCAACCCTATGAAGGCGGGCGCCCCAGCGCCATCGCCAAACGCCAGGTGGATGGCGCCATCCGGCTCACGCCGCTCGGCCTGGAAGGCGACGAGCAGGCGGAAAAAAGCTACCACGGCGGGCCGGACCGCGCGCTGTGCCACTACCCGCGCGAGCATTACGCCCACTGGCGCGCGCAGTTTCCGGCGCAGGCCGAGCAATTTTGCGCCCCGGCCTTCGGCGAGAATATCTCCACCGAAGGGCTGACCGAACACAATGTGTTTATGGGCGACATTTTCCGCTGGGGCGAGGCGCTGATCCAGGTCACCCAGCCGCGCTCGCCGTGCTTCAAGCTCAATTATCACTTCGCCATCGAGGACATTTCGGTGCTGATGCAGCAAAGCGGCCGCTGCGGCTGGCTGTATCGGGTGGTGTCGCCGGGCGCGGTCAGCGGCGATCGTCCGCTGGCGCTGGCGGCGCGCAACAGCGACGTGTCGGTGGCCGAAGCCATCGCCATCGCCTGGCATATGCCGTTCGACGCGGAACAGTATCGCCGCCTGTTGGCGGTCGCCGGCCTCTCCGCCAGCTGGAGCAAGACCATGCTCACGCGGCTTGCCGAAGGGCACCTTGAGGACTTCAACCGCCGCCTGCTCGGCCGTTGAAAGCGCGGGCGGAAAAGATGAAAAACGTGCGCCGAATGCCGCGTTAACCCTGTTCTTCCGCCTATACTGTAGCCGCGTGTTTTTCAGCCAGGAGCCAGGTAATGACCACCCCGACCCATTCGATTCATCACGCCGCCGCCGAGGGCTATCAGGCCAATGCCGATCGCTATGTGAAGGGCCGGCCGGATTATCCGCCGGAAATCGCCGCCTGGCTGCGCGAGACTATCGGCCTGCACGCCGGCATGACGGTCATCGATCTCGGCGCCGGCACCGGCAAGTTCACCCCGCGCCTGCTGGAAACCGGCGCTCAGGCGATCGCCGTCGAACCGGTGCCGCAAATGCTGGAAAAACTGTCGGCGGCGCTGCCGCAGGTGAAAACGCTGGCGGGCACCGCCGAGGCGATCCCGTTGCCGGACGAGTCGGTCGATGCGGTAGTGTGCGCCCAATCCTTCCACTGGTTCGCCACGCCGCAGGCGCTGGCGGAGATCCGGCGCATTCTCAAACCCGGCGGCAAACTCGGTCTGGTGTGGAACATGCGCGATGCGCGCGTCGGCTGGGTGCGTAAACTGAATCAGATCGTCGATCGCCACGAAGGCGATGCGCCGCGTTTCTATACCGGCGAATGGCGCAAGTTCTTCCCGTTCAAAGGCTTTGAACCGCTGCAGGAGCAGGTCTTTATGTTGAGCCACCGCGGCGCGGTGGAGGACGTGATCTACAACCGGGTGCGTTCAACCAGCTTTATCGCCGCGCTGCCGCAGCCGCAACAGGAGCAGGTTATCGATCAATTGCGCCAGCTGGTGGCGGAAGAAGAGGAGCTACGGGGCCAGGACACGGTCACCGTGCCCTATCAGACCAAGGCGTATTTCACCACCAAGGTCTGACGCCCGGGGATTCAGAACGCTTTCTTGGCGTAACCGGTGACCGCTTTCAGGCCCATCTCGCGGCCCAGCGCGGTCATCGGATGCACCACGATCAACCCGCGCGCGCTTTTCTTCAGCGCGCCCATGTCGGCCTGCTCTTTCTTGGTGATTTCGCGGCTGAACGGCAGCTTGCTCAGCTTCTGCGCTTCGGCGCTCAGCTTCTCGCCGCGCACGTTTTTCAGGCGCTCGATCTCCGTCGCCAGCTTCTCTTTCTCTTTGGTGTGCTGCGCAATCAACTCAGGGTTGCCCTGTTGGATCACGGTGGCGTCTTTGTGGTTCAAGGCGTCCAGCAGGTCGCTCAGGCGCTTGATCTCTGCCTTTTCTTTCTCTTTCATGGTCTCTGGCCCGTTGTGCCCAAAATGGCACGCTAATCAATGATACCGGCATTGTAGCAAAAGGCGCGCGCCGTTACCCGTCCTGCGCAATGCCGGGCGGCAGGCCGCTCATCTCGCAGGCTCTGGCGCCGAGCCGGGCCAACGCCTGGGTGTAGCGCGCGTTGAACGGGTAGCAACAGGAGAGCCGCAGCGCGTTGCGGTAGCGCCCGCTGGGGGAATACAGGGTGCCCGGCGTCAAACAGATCTGCTCTTCCAGCAGTTGGTGGAACAGCGCTACGCTGTCCACGTTGGGGGGGAACTCGACCCAAAACACGAAGCCGCCCGCCGGCTGCGTGGCCAGCGTGCCGCGCGGGAAATGCCGGGCGATCAGCGCCCGCGCCTCGTCTACCTGCGCCGCATAGCGCTTGCGCAGGTTGCGCAAATGGTGATCGTAACCGCCGCTCTCCAGGAAGGTCGCCAGCGTTTCCGACAGCAGTTGCGACTCGGACATCGACGACACCGCCTTCAGCTTGCGCAACGCCTCGTGAAAGCGGCCGCCGCAGATCCAGCCGACGCGAAAATCCGGCGCCAGCGTTTTGGTGAAGCTGGAGCAAAACAGCACCCAGCCGTCGCGATCGAACGCCTTCACCGCCGGCGACAGCGCGCCGCCGAACTGGATCTCGGCATACAGCCCGTCTTCAATCAACGGCACCTGATGATCGTTCATCAGCCGCGCCAGCCGCTTTTTCGCCGCCAGCGGCATGGTGCAGCCCAGCGGGTTTTGCACCGTCGGCATGGCGATCACCGCGTTCAGCCGTTTCTCGTTCAATAGCAGCTCCAGCGCGTCCAGCGACAGTCCCAGCTGCGGATCGGTGGGGATTTCCAGCGCTTTCAGCCCCAGGCTGGCCAGCAGCGGCAGCAGGTAGAAGTAGGTCGGTGACTCCAGCCCGACGCAGTCGCCCGGTTTGGTGGTGACGCGCAGCGCCAGCTGCAACGCCTCCATGCAGCCGTGGGTCAGCACCACGTCGCCCGGCTCCAGCAGCATGCCCAGCGTCATCGAACGGCGGGCGATCTGCTGACGCAGCCGCAGGCTGCCGGGCGGCAACGAATACTGTCCGATCAGATCCGGTTGACGGCGCAGCTGAGAGGACAGCATGCGCCCCAGCTTGCCGCCGGGATAAAAATCGCTGGTCTGCGGGCAGGCCAGCGCAATGTTGGTGAAGGCCGGATTCTGCTGGGCGGCGAACACGGTATCGATCAGCGCCAGTACGTCGTCCGCCGGCGGTTCGATGCGGCCGCTGGGCGCCGAGGCCATCTTCAGCGCCGGCAGCGTGCTGCGGACATAAAACCCCGATTGTGGCCGCGCTTCGATCAGCCCGCGATCCTCCAGCGTGCGGTAAGCCGACACCACGGTATTAATGCTGACGCGATGGGTTTGCGCACAGCGCCGCACCGAAGGCAAGCGGTCGCCGGGCAGCAGCGTGCCGCGGCGAATGGCCTCGGCCAGCGTATCCGCCAGCTGCAGGTAACGGGTATCCGGGGTTTCATCGAGCAGGGTCACAGTTTCTCTCCAGGCAATGGGTACAGTTTACATTTTGCACAACTGTAACCATGACAATATCCAATTTGTGGTTCTGTCACCACCCCATTGCAGCGATTATGCTGATCCTCTCGTTATTACCGTCATTTTCAAGGAACCTGCCATGCTGGACTCCGCCTTTGTCAGCTACGTCACCGTCATGTCGATTACCCCCGGCCCCAACAACCTGCTGCTGGCCTCGTCGGGCGTCAACTTCGGCCTGCGCCGCACCCTGCCGATGCTGTTCGGCATCGGCGCCGGCTGCGCGGTGCAGTTGGCTATCATTATCCCGCTGCTGGCGCTGGCGCTGAGCTGGGCCGGCGTCATCCGCTTCCCGCTGGCGGTGATCGGCTGCGCCTACCTGCTGTGGCTGTCATGGAAACTGTTCAAGGCGGCCTCGCCGGACGCCAAAGAGCAGGTGAGGCCAATGAGTTTCCTCAACGGCGCGCTGTTTCAGGCGGTCAACCCCAAGGCCTGGCTGATGGTGATCAACGTGGCGATCCTGTTCACCCCGCGCGAAGGCGCCACCTTCTTCCATACGCTGAGCGTCATCGCAGGTTTCGTCGTGCTGAATTTACCCTGTGTGCTGCTGTGGGCGGTGCTGGGCGACCGGTTGCGCAACGCGCTCCAGGTCGCCTGGAAGCTGCGCGCGTTTAACGGCGTCATGTCCGGCCTGATGGCCGCCACCGCGCTGTGGTTGCTGTTCGACGAGTGGCGCGCGGCCTTTGCTTAGCCGCGGCCGAGAGGAGAGAGTCGGGAAGGTTGTTTGGCGCCGATGCCGGCGATCAGATCGGTAATGGACAGCACCATGGTAGAGCGCACCATCTGCTGATAGCGCTGACGCTGCATGGCGATCAGCGCTTCATCCGCTTCGCCCGGCTGCAGGAAGGTCGGCGCCGGCGGCAGCGCGGCCACGCAGTGCAGCTCGCCGAACGGCCCGAGGATTTCGTCGTCGACAAAGCGGTATTCCGCACCGTCGTGATTCAGCTCTTCGCGCATCGCCATCAGCAGCTCGGCGTCTTCATATTCGTGGCGGGAGATCACCCCCAGCCCATACATCAGCTTCAGGCGCACCGACAGCTCCCCCAGCGGGCCGCTGCCGGACAATAGCGGTTCGACGGCATATTTCACCGCATAGTCGTCCTTGCGGAATACCTGCACCACCAGCACGTTGAGCGCTTCCGCCAGCAGCTCTACCGCCGCGATCAGGAAACTGCGCACCGTTTTGCCCGCGTTCAGCTTTTCCAGAACCTGATTTTCAAATGCCTGTGCTTCTTCCATCATCGCTTTTCGAAAGGCGTGGGGAGGGCCGTCGATGTCGAACTCGGATTGCAGGAGCGCAGCAAGCTGCGCTCGGGTGTTCATCATCACGATTCTACTTGTGCATGGCGTTATACACAGCAACGGCCTCTTCTACAACCTCGCTTTCCGCCGGCAGGCCGGAAATTTGCGCCAGCGCGGCTTTCGGCCCGAGCGTGTTCAGCAATTCCGCCAACTCCTGCGCCTGCGGATCCTGTTCGCTGCGGTAGCTCATGGCGGCGGCGATGCCCTGGATCAGGTTGGCGTGCGGCAGGCCGTATTCCAGCGTGCCCAGCAGCGGTTTGATCAGGCGATCGCCGGCGCTCAGTTTGCGCAGCGGCTGGCGCCCCACGCGCTCGACGTCGTCGTGCAGATACGGGTTTTCGAAGCGGCCGAGGATTTTGTTGATGTAGGCGGCGTGCTTGTCGGCGTCGAAGCCGTAGCGCTTGATCAGCACCGCACCGCTCTCTTCCATCGCTCCTTTCACCACGCGGCGGATCGCCGGGTCGAGAATGGCGTCGCGAATGGTTTGCAGCCCGGCCCGTTGGCCAAGGTAGGCGGTGATGGCGTGGCCGGTATTGAGGGTGAACAACTTGCGCTCGACGAACGCCATCAGGTTATCGGTCAGCTCCATGCCGGCGATCGCCGGAGGCTGGCCCTTGAACTGGGTCTGATCGACGATCCATTCGCTGAAGGTTTCCACCGTCACTTCCAGCGGATCGCTGCTGTCCGCCGGCGGCACGATGCGGTCGACCGCCGAATCGACGAAGCCAACGTGCTGCTCAACCCATGCCTGCTCGTCCTGCGGCAGCGCGGCGAGCACATGCTGCTTCAGCTGGCTGGTGCCGCGCACCATATTCTCGCAGGCGATGATGTTCAGCGGCTGCTCATTGCCCTGCTGATGACGCAACACCAGCCCTTTGGCGATCGTGCCGGCGATTTTGCCGAGAATTTGCGGGCCAACGGCAGTGGTCACCAGATCCGCCTCGGCGATCAGCGCCACCGCCGCCTCGCTGCCGCTGTTGACGGCGCTGACGTTGTTGACGCTCTCCACGCGTTCTTGCTCGCCCACCACGTGCACCTGATAACTTTTACGGCTGTTCAACAGATCCAGCACCGTTTGATTGACGTCGGCGAAGGTCAGCTCAACCCCGGCGTCCGCCAGCAGCTTGCCGATAAAACCGCGGCCGATGTTCCCTGCGCCAAAATGTAATGCTTTCATAACTCTACCTTCTTAATGTCGAAGGGTGCAGCAAGCTGCACCCTTTAAAATGATTCTGTTATCCGGCTTTTTTGCCGCCGAGCAGGTCCAGCACTTCCTGGACGCTGGTGGTATTCGCCAGCCGCTCGATCACGCTCTCGTCATCCAGCGCGTTGGTCAGGCTGGTGATCACCTGAATATGCTCGTTGTTGCGCGCGGCGATGCCGATCACCAGACGGGCCACTTCATCCTCTTCCTCGCCGAAGCGCACGCCCTGCGGGTACTGGCAGAACACCACGCCGGTGCGCAGCACCCGGTCTTTGGCCTCGATGGTGCCGTGCGGCACGGCGATCGACTCGCCCAGGTAGGTGGAGGTGAGTTTCTCGCGCTCCAGCATCGCCGGCACGTACTCCGCCTCGACGTAGCCGCCTTTCACCAGCTGCTCGCCGGCGAAGCGGATCGCCTGCTCTTTGTCGCTGGCCTGCAGGTTGAGGAACACGTTGCTCTCGCTCAGCTTGAACAGGTTCGATTCACCGGCTTCGAAGCTGTCGTCCAGCGCGCCCAGTACCTTTTGTTGGTTGTCGCTGGTTTTGTTGGCCGCCAGCAAACGGTCGACCAAATCGCTGTACAGCTTGCTGTCGAGGAAGTTGGTCAGCGAGATGTGCTGGGCCTGCGGCGCGTGGCGCATCGCACGCTCGGTCAGATCGCGGTGGGTGATCACCAGATCCACATCGTCCGGCAGGCTGTTGATGGCGCTGTTGGTCACCGAGATGTTCTTCAGCCCGGCGTCGGCCACTTTCTTGCGCAGCACCCCGGCGCCCATGGCGCTGGAACCCATGCCCGCATCGCAGGCGACGATGATTTTGCGCACGGTGCTCAGATCGCCGTCGACCGATGCCGGCGCCGCCGCGCCGCCTTTGGACTGCGATTTCATCTCTTGCATGCGACGGGTCGCGGCTTCCAGATCGTCATCCTCTTTCACCTTGGAGGTTTTCAGCAGGAAAGCGGACACCACGAAGGAGACGGCAAAGGCTGCGCACACCGCCGCAATGTTGGCGAAGTAGGCGCCTTTCGGGGTCATCGCCAGCACTGCCAGGATCGAACCCGGAGAAGCCGGAGAAACCAGGCCGCCGTTCAGCATCGTCAGGGTGAAGACGCCGGTCATGCCCCCCAGGATCACCGCCAGCAGCAGGCGTGGGTTCATCAGCACGTAAGGGAAGTAGATTTCGTGGATGCCACCCAGGAAGTGAATGATTGCCGCACCGCCGGCGGATTGCTTGGCGCTGCCGCGACCGAAGAACATGTAGGCCATCAGTACGCCCATGCCCGGGCCTGGGTTGGCTTCGATCAGGAAGAATACCGACTTGCCGACTTCCGTGGCCTGCTGGATACCCAGCGGCGAGAAGATGCCGTGGTTGATGGCGTTGTTCAGGAACAGGATTTTCGCCGGTTCAACGAAGATGGACGCCAGTGGCAGCAGGTTGTTCTTCACCATCACGTGCACGCCCGCCGCCAGCAGCTTGGAGAGCACCTCCACCAGCGGCCCGATGCCCAGGAAAGCCAGGATCGCCAGCAGCATGCCGATGATGCCGGCGGAGAAGTTGTTCACCAGCATTTCAAAACCGCTTTTGATCTTGCCGTCCACCCAGCGGTCAAAGTGCTTGATAGCCCAGCCGCCCAGCGGACCGGCGATCATCGAGCCGAGGAACATCGGCATGTCGGCGCCGACGATGACGCCCATGGTGGTGATAGCGCCGACCACACCGCCGCGCTCGCCGCCCACCAGCCGCCCGCCGGTATAACCGATCAGCAATGGCAGCAGGTAGGTGATCATCGGGCCGACCAGCTTGGCTAAGGTTTCATTCGGCAGCCAGCCGGTTGGAATGAATAGCGCGGTGATAATCCCCCAGGCGATAAAGGCGCCGATGTTGGGCATCACCATGTTGCTCAGGAAGCGGCCAAAGTTTTGTACTTTAACCTTGATGTCTGGTGAAAACATAAAACACACCCCTATTGTTACGCGCTGACAATAGAGCGCGTGATTATTGTTGTGACGATCCAGCCGTGTTGCCGCTGTATGCGAAACGGACTCTATCACGCTGTTTTTGTCACGCGAACTTCACGGATTTTTTGTGACACAAATCACATACAACACCCCAACAAACCACCATTTCTAGTGATAAAGATCACACTTATGGCGTGTAAAAAAAGCACAGTGAGAAAAAAATCGCCTGAAAACTCATAATAAAGTGATG
Organism: Serratia sp. CY33525; assembly: GCF_052169115.1. Classification (NCBI taxonomy): domain Bacteria; kingdom Pseudomonadati; phylum Pseudomonadota; class Gammaproteobacteria; order Enterobacterales; family Yersiniaceae; genus Serratia; species Serratia sp. CY33525. The sequence goes on from NZ_JBJNLK010000006.1 coordinate 199,222, forward strand.
TTGATCACATTTTTAAATTGATAGTTTGTTTTTAAATTGTGATAAGCATCACAATTTATTTTCAACTGCGGCGCCGATCGCGACGCTCTGTTTGATCATCCCTGTGAGCATTCATCCCGCCGGGAACTAGCGAAGTGATGAATGAAAGAAAACTACATTGCCGAATGAATGGATTAATTGAAGTGTAGTACAGAAGCCTGCGCAATAAACCAGCAAGCTATTGGAAACGCTGAGGGGAAATAAAACGGGCCGGCAATGCCGGCCCGTATGTCGTGAATGCGGCGCGTTATTGCGTCACGCTTTGAACGACTTTCTGCGCATTCAGCAGGTTCTGCTGCTTGGCCACCAGATTCGACATCATGGTGTTGTACTGCGCCACCTGCTGCGCGGTGCGGAACTGCACGCCGTTGTTGTTGAAGCTAACCTGGTTGCCCTGGCTCTGCAGGAAATCGCCAACCTGCACCAGATCCTGCACGAAGCCGGCGGTGGTCGGGATCGCCGGCATCAAGGCATTGGCCGGTGCGGTAACGATCTTGTCATAGGCCTGGTTGTACACCGCCTTCAGATCGTCGGGCTGCTTCAGCGCCGCGCGGGCGGTATCCGCCTGCGATTTAGCGGACTGGATCTGCTGGCCCAGCAGGTTCAACGCGCCGACCGATTGCTGCAGCGCGTCGCGTTTGTTCAGGTAGTCCTGCGCGGTGCGGATCTGGTTAATCTGATCCAGCGCCGGCGTCAGGCTGGCGCCGACCGACTTGGACAGCTGCTGCGAAAAGCCGACCAAAATCGCGTAATCGCCGGCATAGTTGCCGAACTTCTGCTTCTGGTCTTCGCTCAGCGTGGGGATGTTCGCCCCGCTGCGCATCACGGTATTCTGTAAGTAATCGATAAATGCTTTGCGCTGTTCCGGCTCTTTATCGCCGCAGGCGGTCAATTGCATGACCACCAACAATGCCAATACCGGTGCCAACCAACGCGCGAAACCTCTGCTCTGGATCCCTACCGCCATGTGACATAACTCCTGTTATAAACCTGCTTTTTCATTGGACTCCGCCCCTTTTTCCGCACTCCGTGCGCCTATAAGAATAGATCAACTGGCGGCATTCCGATACGCGATTCCACTTGCGATGAGCATTGCCCCGGCCGGATGCGGTTGAAAATCGTGCGCAAAACGCACTGAGGCTCATTGCCGTCGGCGACCGGACGCTTCAATTTCCCCAAGTCGCCCCCCAAGTCGCCCCCCAAGTCGCCCCCCAAGTCGCCCCCCAAGTCGCCCCCCAAGTCGCCAGGCGACCTTGCCTTCGCACCCAGGAAACGGAAATAAAAAAGGCGCCCGCAGGCGCCTTTTCACAGCAGAGAGGCCGCTTACTGCAACACGGAGATATCCGCCACCTGCAGGAACAGTTCGCGCAGCTTGCTCAACAGCGTCAGACGGTTCACGCGCACTTCCGCATCGTCCGCCATGACCATCACGTTGTCGAAGAACGCATCCACCGGCTCGCGCAGCGCAGCCAGCTCCACCAGCGCTTCCTGGTAGTTGCCCGCCGCGAAGTACGGCTGCAGCTTGTCGCGCAGCACCACCAGGTGAGTCGCCAGCTGGATCTCCGCTGCATCCTTCAGCACCGAGGCGCGCACGCTGTCGTTCAGCGTTTCGGTAGACTTGGCCAGAATGTTGGAGACGCGTTTGTTGGCCGCAGCCAGCGCCGCCGCCGCTTCCAGCGTACGGAAGTGGGAGACCGCCTTGACGCGCGCGTCGAAGTCGGCCGGCTTGGTCGGACGGCGCGCCAGCACCGCCTGAATGGTATCGACAGCGTGGCCTTCTTCCTGATACCAGGCGCGGAAGCGGCCCAGCATGAATTCCACCACCTCGTCGACCACCTTGGCGTTGGTCAGCTTGCTGCCGTACAGGCGCACGGCCTCTTCGGTCAGGGTCTGCAGATCCAGCGGCAGGTTTTTCTCGACGATGATGCGCAATACGCCCAGCGCGGCGCGGCGCAGCGCGAACGGGTCTTTATCGCCTTTCGGATGCTGCCCGATGCCGAAGATGCCGGCCAGGGTGTCCATCTTGTCGGCGATCGCCAGGGAACAGGCCACCAGCGACTGCGGCAGCGCATCGCCGGCGTAGCGCGGCTGATACTGCTCGTTCAGCGCAACGGCGACGTCTTCCGCCTCACCGTCGTGGCGCGCGTAGTGCATGCCCATCACGCCCTGGGTGTCGGTGAATTCGAACACCATGTTGGTCATCAGGTCGCACTTCGACAGCAGGCCCGCGCGGGTGGCGTGGTTGACGTCGGCGCCGATCTGGCCGGCAACCCAGCCCGCCAGCGCCTGAATGCGGTCGGTCTTGTCGCGCAGGGTGCCCAGCTGCTGTTGGAACAGCACGGTTTCCAGGCGCGGCAGGTTGTCTTCCAGGCGTTTCTTGCGGTCGGTGTTGAAGAAGAACTCGGCGTCGGCCAGACGCGGACGCACCACTTTCTCGTTACCGGAGATGATCTGCTGCGGGTCTTTCGACTCGATGTTGGCCACGAAGATAAAGTTCGGCAGCAGTTTGCCCGCGGCGTCGTACACCGGGAAATACTTCTGGTCGCCCTTCATGGTGTACACCAGCGCTTCCGCCGGCACCGCCAGGAATTTCTCTTCGAATTTGGCGGTCAGCACCACCGGCCATTCCACCAGCGAGGCCACTTCTTCCAGCAGACTGTCGCTCAGATCGGCCTTGCCGCCAATCTTCTGCGCCGCCAGCTCGGCGTCGCGCTTGATGAGGGCTTTACGCGCTTCATAATCGGCGACCACTTTGCCGCGCTCCAGCAGGATCTGCGGGTATTGGTCGGCGTTGTCGAGGGTGAACTCGGCTTCGCCCATGAAGCGGTGGCCGCGCACGGTGCGCGCAGAGTCGATGCCCAGCACGGTGCCCGGGATCAGATCGGCGCCCAGCAGCATCGTGACGGTGTGCACTGGACGCACGAACTGCACGTCGGAGTCGCCCCAACGCATCAGTTTCGGAATCGGCAGTTTAGCCAGCGCGGTGCTGACCATGCCGGCCAGCAGCGCCTGCGCCGACTGGCCTTTGACGTGGGCGCGGTACATCAACCACTCGCCCTTGTCGGTCACCAGGCGTTCAGCCTGATCGACGGTGATGCCGCAGCCGCGCGCCCAGCCTTCGGCCGCTTTGCTCGGTTTGCCTTCGGCGTCGAACGCCTGGGCGATCGCCGGGCCGCGTTTTTCAATTTCGCGATCGGCCTGCGCCGCGCTCAGGTTGGCCACTTTCAGCGCCAGGCGGCGCGGTGCGGCGAACCAGCTCACGTCACCGTGTTCCAGGCCGGCGTTGTCCAGCTCGGCGGTGAAGTTGGCGGCGAAAGATTCCGCCAGGGAACGAAGAGCCTTCGGCGGCAGCTCTTCCGTGCCGATTTCCACCAGGAAAGTCTGTTGAGTCATGGCTGCCTCTTAGTTCTCGTTCTTCTTGTTGCACATCGGGAAGCCCAGCGCTTCGCGGGAAGCGTAGTAGGCTTCGGCAACGGCTTTGGTCAGCGTGCGGATGCGCAGAATGTAGCGTTGACGCTCGGTCACCGAAATCGCCTTGCGCGCGTCCAGCAGGTTGAAGGTATGGCCCGCCTTCAGGATGCGTTCGTAGGCCGGCAGCGGCAGCGGTTTTTCCAGCGCCAGCAGCGATTGGGCTTCTTTCTCGTACTGCTCGAAGCAGGAGAACAGGAAGTCGACATCGGCGTATTCGAAGTTGTAGGTGGACTGCTCCACTTCGTTCTGGTGGAACACGTCGCCGTAGGTGGTGACGCCCAGCGGGCCGTTGCTCCACACCAGATCATATACGCTGTCCACGCCCTGGATGTACATCGCCAGGCGCTCCAGGCCGTAAGTGATCTCGCCGGTCACCGGCTTGCACTCCAGGCCGCCGACCTGCTGGAAGTAGGTGAACTGCGTCACTTCCATGCCGTTCAGCCACACTTCCCAACCCAGGCCCCAGGCGCCGAGCGTCGGGTTTTCCCAGTTGTCTTCCACGAAGCGAATGTCGTGGATGGTCGGATCCAGACCCAGCTCTTTCAGCGAGCCCAGGTAGAGTTCCTGAATGTTGTCCGGCGATGGCTTAATCACCACCTGGAACTGGTAGTAGTGCTGGAGACGGTTCGGGTTTTCACCGTAGCGGCCGTCGGTCGGGCGGCGGGATGGCTGCACATAGGCGGCGGCCATCGGCTCCGGCCCCAGTGCGCGCAGGCACGTCATCGGGTGTGAGGTTCCCGCGCCGACTTCCATGTCCAATGGTTGAACGATGGTGCAGCCCTGGCGCGCCCAATAATCCTGCAGTGTCAGGATCAGGCCCTGGAAGGTCTTGGTATCAAACTTTTGCATGTTGAATTCGCACGCGATACAAGTGGATTTAGATGGAATGCGCCAGTATACCCTTTGACCGTAAGATATACAGCCAGAATCCGGCAACAAGTGCGAATCGGGACGAGAAGCGCTGGATTTTCCCGCGGCGGGCGCAGCGGGAAGGACAACACGCCGGCCGGTTACCTTGCCGTTCAGAAAGACATACCCGGCACACACATTAGATCCCCTTAACAAAAATATCACTCACCGCCGTTTAAATAGTCAATTGGCTGAACGCTATTTCCCTCTTCATCGACCAAATTTAAGCTGATTTACGTGCGTATATCCTTATATTTCCCACGAGATAAAGTTGCACCAATGTTATTTTTGTTAATTTTATCAACTAAAAAACTCCCTTCATCGAGAGATAATGTGATCAAGTGCCAGATTATTTCTTATGTCGTGAAAAATAAGGCGATATCGCGCGGCGTGCCGACGCGTTGGGTATGGAAGGAATGACCATGGATGAAATACGGCGCTAACGGGCCACAGAAACAAATTGACAGTTAATCTTTGGTTATACAATAATAAATAAAATTTTCCCTGGTGTTGGCCAAGTGGCTACCTGATCCTTTCATAGGATCAGTTTTTTTTTGTATTTCCGCCAACGTCACTGCGGCCCGCATAATTCCCCCCAGGCCGCCTTTCGCATAAATCCCTTATCAGACCTTATGGCTTATCCTGATCCTGCGCCCTTGAACGCGCCGATGGCCAATTCAAAAACGCGCGCTGACGCCGACGTTATACATAAACTGCTCGCCGCTGCTCAGCCCGCCGGTTTGCGAGACGGTGGCGAAGGCCGATACCCTGTCCGTCAACGGCATGTTGGCCCCCAACGTGACATCCACCCAGTTTTTGTCCTGGCCCGCACTGTCGCGGGTGAACGAGGTTTGCGTCGATTTCAGGCCGCCGCCGGCGCGGTAGACGTCGTCGCCGAACTGGTGCTGATAACTCACTTCCGCATAAGGGTTAAACACGCCGAATTGCGTATCCAGCCGCCAGCCCAACGCGCCGATCTGCGAGTGGTAGGTTTGATCGTTGAAGCGCATGGCGGTGCTGTCATCGCCATCTTCGCTGTAGCCGGAAACGCGGCTGTAATCCCAGGCGAACTGCGCCACCGGCCCGGTGGTCAGGTAAGAAGCGATCGGGAAGTCATAGCCGGCGGTCACGCGCGCGCCCCACTGCCTGCCGGTGGTCGAACCGGTTTCGGTGCGCGTCAGCGGCCCCAGCCGCAGGCTGCGGCGGATGTCGTCATAATCCATCGTCGCATAGTGCAAATCGGCGTTGACCCAGCCCTGCTCGAATATCGCCAGTGAACTGAAAGCCGACAGCAGCAGCCCGCGCGCCTTGTAATCAAAGCGGCTGGAAGGATGTTGATCGTCGTTGGAACCGGCGATCAACGCGCCGATCAGCCAGCCGTCGGTCAGCTGATAGTCCACCCCGACGGTCAGGTTGTGGGTGGTGGCGTTGCCGTCCCCCGCCGCCCGGTTATCGGCATAGTCATAGTGCTGGCCGGCGTAACCGCCGAACACGCCCAGCGAACCCTGCGGGTTGTCGCCGTGGCGCAGCTGCTGGAAGCGGCTGTCGAGCGTGGCGCGGCTGTCGCGCGCCATCGCCGCCGTCGCCTGATTCAGCGCCACCACCTGCGCCGGGCCATCCAACACCGCCTGGATATAATCCGCAATCAGCAGGTGCGCCTGCGGGCTCGGGTGGAAATGGTCGGAGAACAGATAGGACTGGCCGGCGTCGAAGCCGGGCATATCGGAGCTGCAGACCGCCGAGGAAACGCCCGGCGGGCAAGCCATGCCGGCGGTGTTGGCGAAGCCGAACTGCGCCGGATTGGCGATCGCTTCGGCGAACAGCTTGTTGACGTCCACCCGCACGATATTGCCGCCGCCCTGCGCCAGCAAACGGTCTTCACTTTGATTATAGAAATCGGTCAGTTGGGCGGCCTGCGCGCTCAGGCTGTCATACGCCGCGATAAGCTGCGTGGCGATCGCCTGCTGCACCTGAGGAATGGCGCTGCCCTGCTTCGCCGCGGCGGCCAACGCCGCGTGGATCGCCTGCGTGCGTGAAGCGTTGTCCGGCGTCGCCACCGAATTAAGCGTGGCATAGGCCGCCTGGATCGCCGCCCCCTGCACCGGCGACAGCGCCTGTTGAATGATCAATTCCATCAGCTGCGGCGTGGAGCCGATGTTCGGCACCGTCGGCACGATCACCGTGCCGGCGCCGGCGTTCAGCAGCGAATGCACCTGCGCGGCTGCCGCGGCGGCGCTGTTATAGGCCACGCCGGGCGCGGTAGCGGCATTTAATGCCGCCGCCGCCAGATCGTTGCCGCCGATCCAATGAACGTACAAACCGTCGCCGTCGGCCTGACCGTTGACCCGGTTCAGATAGCGCTGCACCTGATCCTGGGTGTTGTCGGCCGGGTTCAGGCCCGGCACCGCCACGGCGCCGCCGGCGGCGTAGTTCTCACCGCCGTTGTCCGAAGCCACCAGCGCCGCCCCGATGCGTTGCGCCAACGCTTCGTCGTACAGCAGGTGCTGGTTACCGTCATAGGTGAACCGGCCGTTGTTGCCGGTATCGCTCAGGCTATCGCCAAAGACGTAGAGTTGATCGTACGCCTGAGCCGGAAGGGTCACACTGCAAAGCAACGCCACTGCAAGCGCCGCCGGGCGGGGCATGCACGTTATTTTTAGAGGCATGAATCGACTCCTGAGAGCCTGCAAATGAAGGCAATGTCGTTTTTATCGTTGGCCGGTTTTCCACCGGCCATGTAGTAACTATTGTCGGCTTTTTCGTCACGTCAAGCGGGCTGATGACAAAACAATCAGAGGCTTGCCAAGTTCGGCGCTTCGAGCGATGATTACTGTTCATAAATACAGCATAAGGACAGTCAGGATGGCAGACGAACGTTGCGGTTGGGTGACGGCCGATCCGTTGTATCTCGAGTATCACGACCAGGAATGGGGTGCGCCCACCACCGACGCGCGCGAGCTGTTTGAAATGCTGTGCCTCGAGGGGCAGCAGGCCGGCCTTTCCTGGATCACCGTGCTGAAAAAGCGCGAGAACTACCGCCGCGCTTTCCACGGTTTCGATCCGCAGCGGGTCGCCGCCATGACCGAACAGGACGTGGAAAACCTGCTGCAGGACAGCGGCATCATCCGCCACCGCGGCAAGATAGAAGCCATCATCACCAACGCCAAAGCCTATCTGGCGATGGAGGCGGCCGGCGAGAATTTCGTTACCTTCATTTGGGACTTCGTCGGCGGCCGGCCGCAGCTCAACCGCTGGCAGGCGCTGAACCAGGTGCCGGCCAAAACCGAGCAGTCCGACGCCATGTCCAAGGCGCTGAAAAAACGCGGCTTCAAGTTTATCGGCTCCACCGTTTGTTACGCCTTCATGCAGGCCAGCGGGCTGGTGAACGATCATCTCACGGGATGCATGTGCTACCCAAAGCCACGGTGATCCGCCCCTGTGGCCCGGAGGATATCGACCGGCTGATGGCGCTGTGGCTGCCCAGCACCATCGCCGCTCATCCGTTCGTGGCGGAAAAATACTGGCGTGAGAGCGCCGCGCTGGTGCGTGAAAACTACCTGCCGCGCGCGCAAAGCTGGGCCTGCTGGCATAACGACGAGATCGTCGGCTTTATCAGCGTGCTGGACGAACAGTTCATCGGCGCGCTGTTTGTCGATCGGTCGTTTCACGGCCGCGGCGTCGCCCAGGCGCTGATGACGCACGTGCAGCAGCGCTACCGCCGGCTCAGCCTGGAGGTGTACCAGCAGAACCTGCGCGCCTGCGCGTTCTACCACAGGCACGGTTTTCAGGTGACGCAGCGCCTGTTCAATGATGAAACCCAAGCCTATACGCTGATCATGAACTGGCCGGCAGTCGAAAATTCAACCTGTTATGCTTAAAAAAGGCGCATCCGCACTCCGGATGCGCACAATTAAGAATCCGCTGCATAGCGCCGCCCGGCGTTTTACCGCATAACTCCCCCAGCACTTACCCGCGCTCATCATTTGTCACGTTTTTCTCCGGAACTGCCGGCGAAACCGCGCGTCATAGGTAGCGCGGCGACGCGGGCTCCCTGCGTCACCCACTTTTTTTTGCGTCCCCGCTTTGGGCCGGCGCGTACAGATTCTGATGCCATTAAGGACAAGAACATGAAAAAACGCATTGCAATTATTGCCGGCGCCGTGAGCCTCACGCTCGCGCTGTCGGCCTGTACCACCAACCCTTACACCGGTGAATCCGAAGCCGGTAAATCCGGCATCGGCGCGGGCCTCGGCGCCGCACTGGGCGCCGGTGTCGGCGTGCTGTCCTCTTCCAAGAAAGATCGCGGCAAGGGCGCGCTGATCGGCGCAGCGGCCGGTGCAGCCCTCGGCGGCGGCGCTGGCTATTACATGGACGTGCAGGAAGCCAAACTGCGCGACAAGATGAAAGGCACCGGCGTCAGCGTCACCCGCCAGGGCGACAACATCGTGCTGAACATGCCGAACAACGTGACCTTCGACAGCAGCAGCGCCACGCTGAAACCGGCGGGCGCCAACACCCTGACCGGCGTCGCCATGGTGCTAAAAGAGTATCCGAAAACCGCAGTCAACGTTGTCGGCTACACCGACAGCACCGGCTCCCGCTCGCTCAACATGAACCTGTCGCAGCAGCGCGCCGACGGCGTAGCCAGCGCGCTGATCACCCAGGGCGTGGCGGCGAACCGTATCCGCACCACCGGTGCCGGTCCGGACAACCCGATCGCCTCCAACAGCACCGCGGAAGGCAAGGCGCAAAACCGCCGCGTCGAGATCACCCTCAGCCCGCTGCAGTAATCCCGTGCGGGGCGCCACCGGCGCCCCGCCGCCTCTCTGCGATTTTCGCCTTACCCTTCAACATTCCCGCCCGCACATCGGGTATGGTAGTCTCCTTGGCAATTAACCGCAGGAGGGATCGGCTGTGAGCACAGGCAAGGCAACGCGCGCCTCAGGACGCGCCACCATCAGCGATGTGGCCAGCATCGCCAAAACCGGCAAGACCAGCGTGTCGCGCTATCTGAATGGTGAACAGCACCTGCTTTCTGACGATCTCAAACAGCGCATCGAACAGGCGATCCAGCAGCTCGACTACCGGCCAAGCCAGATGGCGCGCAGCCTGAAGGGCGGCCAGACCCGCCTGATCGGCCTGATCCTCGCCGATATCACCAACCCCTATTCGGTGGACGTGATGCGCGGCATCGAGGCCGCCTGCCGCCAGCACGGCTTTACCCTGCTGGTGTGTAACACCAACAACGAAGTCAATCAGGAACAGCACTACCTGCAGCTGCTCAGCAGTTACCGGGTGGAGGGCATCGTGGTCAACGCGGTCGGCATGCGCGAGGAAGCGTTATCCACGCTGCAGCAGTCGATGCTGCCGATGGTGCTGATCGACCGCAAAATCCCCGATTTCGCCTGCGACGTGGTGGGCCTGAACAACCGCGAAGCCGCCACCGTCGCCACCGAACACCTGCTGCAACAAGGTTTCGAAGCGATTTTATTCCTCAGCGAGCCGCTCGGTACGGTCAATACCCGTCTCGAGCGCCTGCACGCTTTCAGACATACCATGGCGCAGCACCCCACGCTGTCGGCGGAGCAGGCCGAAACGCCGCTCAACGATCGGCAGAAGCTGGAGCAGGTGCTGAGCGATTTCAGCGGCCGCCATCGCGGCATGCGCAAGGCGGTGATCTCCGCCAACGGCGCCCTGACGCTGCAGGTGGCGCGCGCCATGCGCCGGCTCGGCATCCAGTGGGGCAACGACATCGGCCTGCTGGGCTTCGACGAGCTGGAGTGGGCGGAGCTGGCGGGCGTCGGCATCACCACGCTGAAACAGCCCACCTACCAAATGGGGCACGCGGCGCTGGAGCGGCTGGTGCAGCGCATTCAGGGCCTGGCCGCCCCCAGCGGCGAGCAGATGTTCTCCGGCGAGCTGATCGTCCGCGGCTCCACCACCCGCTAACCCGCCTTCTTCGGGGCCGTTGCCCGCCCCGCCCTCATCGGCTGTTTTTTGCTCAGCTTCGTGATTGCGATCATATTTTTACACTCTGTCGCTTTTCGCTGGAACCGGTTCCATTTAACGTACCGGTAACAGCAGCGGCGGCGACAATGCCGCCTCAGGAGTCAAAATGAAAACAGAAATCATCGTGGTCACCGGCGCCTACGGCACCGATACCGTCAAACAATACGGCGGCCAGCGCGCGCTGTTGCCCATCATCGCCGGTGCGGGCGCCGACGGGGTGGAGATCCGCCGCGAACTGTTCGCCGCCGGCGAATTGGACAGCCTGCCGGCCCTGGCGCAAGAGATCGAACGCCAACAGCTGTTCGCCGTCTACTCCGCCCCTGAGGCGCTGTTCACCCCGCAACATACGCTGAACCCCAACCTGGCGGCGCTGCTGGCGGAAGCGCAGGCGCTGAACGCGCGCCGGCTGAAGCTGTCCCTCGGCCATTTCCGCCCCGGTTTTGATTTTACCGAGCTGAAAGTGGCGCTGGAGCAGCACCCGGTCAAACTGGTGGTCGAAAACGATCAGACGCCGGACTGCGGCATTTTGTCGATGCTGAACGCCTTTTTCCACGCCGCGGAAGATAGCCACCTGCCGGTCAGCATGACCTTCGATATGGCCAACTGGCTATGGGTGGGGCAAGACGCTTTCGCCGCCGCCGAACGCCTGGCCCGCCACGTCGGTTACGTGCACGTCAAAGCCGCCACCCAAGGCCCGCGCGGCTGGCGCGCCGTCGCGCTGGACGATACCGACGGCAGCTGGCGCGATCTGCTGGCCCGCCTGCCGCACGATGCGCCGCGCGGCATCGAATTCCCGTTGCAGGGCGATGATCTGGAAGCCGTCACCCGCCATTACGTCAATATTTTGCGTGCGGAGTAACCCCATGATGACAACGTTAACGGCAACGACGGCGCAGCAGGCGCCCCTGGATGTGGTCACGCTGGGCGAAGCCATGGCGATGTTCGTGGCGGCGCAAACCGGCGATTTGGCGGAGGTGGAAACCTTCACCAAACGCATCGCCGGCGCCGAGCTGAACGTGGCGATCGGCCTGGCGCGCCTGGGCATGAATGTCGGTTGGGTCAGCCGCGTCGGCAACGATTCGTTCGGCCGCTTCACCCTGCAGCAGCTGAAAAAAGAAGGCATCAACTACCGGCAGGTGACGGTCGACGGCCACTATCCCACCGGCTTTCAGGTGAAATCCAAAACCGCCGATGGTACCGATCCCAGCGTGGAATACTTCCGCAAAGGCTCGGCGGCCAGCCACCTGTCGGTCGCCGATTTCAACCCTGAGTATTTCGGCTCCGCCCGCCACCTGCACCTGAGCGGCGTGGCGGCGGCGCTGTCCAGCGAATCGCTGGCGCTGTGCCACCATGCGGCGCGCGAGATGCGCGCCATGGGCAAAACCATTTCATTCGATCCCAATCTGCGCCCGGTGCTGTGGCCCAGCCGCGAGGTGATGATCGAGCAGTTGAACCAGCTGGCGTTCGCCGCCGACTGGGTGCTGCCGGGGCTGAAAGAGGGGCAGATCCTCACCGGCCAATCGACGCCGGAAGGCATCGCCGATTTCTATCTGGAGCGCGGCGTGCAGGCGGTGATCATCAAAACCGGCCCGGACGGCGCCTGGTTTAAAACCGCCGCCGGCGACAAGGCGGCGGTGGCCGCGGTCAAGGTCGACAACGTGGTGGATACCGTCGGCGCCGGTGACGGCTTTGCCGTCGGCACCCTCAGCGCCCTGCTGGAAGGCAAAACGCTGATACAGGCGGTGCAGCGCGGCAACAAAATCGGTTCGCTGGCGATCCAGGCCATCGGCGACAGCGAGGGCCTGCCGACCCGCGCGGCGCTGGCCGAATAACAATAAAAAAAACGACTTCTCCGCATGACGTCAACCTCTGGCCCTACAACCGGGACGCGTCGGGAGAGCATCTGCCCCTTCCTCTTGCATGCCCAGCGTGCCGGGCGAAGGGGACGCAACACCACTGAAGGATACTGAACATGAACAAAGCGACTGTCGCGGCCAAACGCTGGTGGTATATCATGCCCATCGTGTTTATCACCTACAGCCTGGCCTATCTCGATCGCGCCAACTTCAGCTTCGCCTCTGCCGCCGGCATCAATGAAGATCTCGGCATCACCAAAGGCATGTCCTCGCTGCTGGGCGCGCTGTTTTTCCTCGGTTATTTCTTCTTCCAAATTCCCGGCGCCATCTACGCCGAACGCCGCAGCGTCAAAAAACTGATCTTCTGGTGCCTGATCCTGTGGGGCGGCTGCGCCTCGCTGACCGGCGTGGTGAGCAATATTCCGATGCTGGCCGCCATCCGCTTTATCCTCGGCGTGGTGGAAGCGGCGGTGATGCCGGCGATGCTGATCTACATCAGCAACTGGTTCACCAAATCGGAGCGGTCACGCGCCAATACCTTCCTGATCCTCGGCAACCCGGTGACGGTGCTGTGGATGTCGGTGGTGTCCGGCTACCTGATCCACGCCTTCGGCTGGCGTGAAATGTTCATCATCGAGGGCATTCCGGCGGTTATCTGGGCGTTCTGCTGGTGGGTGCTGGCGAAAGACAAACCGGCGCAGGCCGGCTGGTTGAGTGCCGATGAGAAACAGGCGCTGCAACAGCAGCTGGACGAAGAGCAGAAAGGCATCAAGGCCGTGCGCAACTACGGCGAAGCCTTCCGTTCGCGCAACGTGATCCTGCTGTGCGTGCAGTACTTCGCCTGGAGCATCGGCGTGTACGGCTTCGTGCTGTGGCTGCCTTCCATCCTGCGCAGCGGCATGCAGATGGGCATGGTGGAAGCCGGCTGGCTGTCGGCGGTGCCTTACCTGGCGGCGACCATCGCCATGATCGTGGTCTCCTGGGCGTCGGACAAAATGCAAAACCGCAAGCTGTTCGTCTGGCCGCTGCTGCTGATCGGCGCGCTGGCGTTCTTCGGCTCTTACGCCGTCGGCGCCAACCACTTCTGGATCTCCTACGGCCTGCTGGTGGTCGCCGGCGCCGCGATGTACGCCCCCTACGGGCCGTTCTTCGCCATCATTCCGGAAATGCTGCCGAAAAACGTCGCCGGGGGCGCCATGGCGCTGATCAACAGCATGGGCGCGCTGGGTTCGTTCTTCGGTTCGTGGTTCGTCGGCTATCTGAATGGCGCCACCGGCAGCCCGGCGGCCTCTTACATGTTTATGGCCATCGCACTGGTGGTGGCGGTGGTGTTGACGCTGATCGTCAAACCCGCCCGCAACGAGATCCAGCCGCAATTGGCTTGATCCGGTTATACTTTTTATCTGTTAACCCAACCGGGGGGCGCCATGCCCCCTTTGGCCCAGCTGGAGTTCGTGATGAAGCCTTCTATCGTATTGTACAAAAGCCTGCCCGCCGATCTGCGTGAACGTCTGGAACAGCACTTCACCGTGCACGCCTTCAACGGCCTGCAGCCGGAGAACCGCGACGAACTGCGCCAGGCGCTGCAGCAGGCCGAAGGGATCATCGGTTCCGGCGGTAAAATTGACGAAGCCTTCCTGAAGCAGGCGCCCAAACTGCGCGCGGCCTCGACCGTTTCCGTCGGCTACGACAACTTCGACGTCGAGGCGCTCAACGCCCATAACGTGCTGCTGATGCACACCCCGACGGTGCTGACCGAAACCGTCGCCGACACCATCATGAGCCTGGTGCTGGCGACCGCGCGCCGGGTGGTGGAAGTGGCGGAGCGGGTGAAGGCCGGCGAATGGCGCGGCAGCATCGGGCCGGACTGGTTCGGCGTCGACGTGCACCATAAAACCATCGGCATCCTCGGCATGGGGCGCATCGGCCTGGCGCTGGCGCAGCGCGCGCACTTCGGCTTCGGCATGCCGGTGCTGTACAATGCCCGCCGCACGCACGAAGAGGCGGAGCAGCGCTTTAACGCACGCCGCTGCGATCTGGATACCCTGCTGGCCGAGTCGGATTTCGTGTGCATCACGCTGCCGCTGACCGAACAAACCTTCCACATGATCGGCCGCGATCAGCTGGCGAAGATGAAGAAAAGCGGCATTCTGATCAACGCCGGCCGCGGGCCGGTGGTGGATGAGCAGGCGCTGATCGAAGCGCTGCAAAACGGCGTGATCCACGCCGCCGGGTTGGACGTGTTCGAGAAAGAGCCGCTGCCGGCCAACTCACCGCTGCTCAGCATGCCGAACGTGGTGGCGTTGCCGCACATCGGCTCCGCCACCCATGAAACGCGCTACGGCATGGCCGCCTGCGCGGTGGATAATTTGATCGCCGCGTTGACCGGCACGGTGAAAGAAAACTGCGTCAACCCGCAGCTGTTGCGGAAATAACTCAGCGCGGCCGGTGGTCTGCGGATAACCGGCCGTGTTGCTCTTCCTGCTGCGGCGCGAACAGCGCCTGCAGCTGATGTTCTTCGGCGAAGTGCTGCAATTCGGCATCCTGAATTGCCTGAACGATCTCTTCTCGCCAGTTTTTGTCCGTCATCGCTAACCTCCTTTGATGTTCATCGTTTAATCTGCCGCAGCGCGCGCGCAAAGCCAAGCCGAATCAATCCGAAAACGCTCCGCCCTTTCTCTCCTCCCCGAAAAACCCTCGCAGGGAGGAGGCTATTTTTCCGCCGTTTGCCACACTGGGCGCTACCCTGCGAGAAAAACGCTTCCTGCCGCGCGTAAGGAGAGCCATGAAACTGTTACCCCTGCCCTTGTTGATGCTGCTGTCGCCTTCGGCGCTGGCCGGCTGGACGCTGCCGGGTTTCCCGGCCTTCGACGAAACTGCCGCCGGGCTGTTTACCAGCCAGGCCGCGCTGCCCAAAGGCCAGCTGCCGCTGCGCCTGTATCAGGATAACCACTGTTGGCAGCCGGCCGAGGCGGTGAGGCTTAACCAGACGCTGTCGCTGCAGCCCTGCGGCGCCCATCCGCCGGCCAGCTGGCGACAGTTCCGCGCCGGCGACTATCAGGTGCGCATCGACACCCGCAGCGGCACGCCGACGCTGCAGCTTAGCCTGCGCAGCGCGCCGGAAAGCGCCGCCGTTGTTGCCCGCAACTGCCCGCGCTGGGACGGCAAGCCGGTCACGGTCGACGTCGCCTCCACCTTCGCCGAAGGCGAAACGCTGCGCGATTTCTATTCCGGCCAAACGGCGCAGGTGAACCAGGGAAAAATCACGCTGCAGCCCGCCGCCGCCAGCGGCGGCCTGTTGCTGCTGGAGTCCGCCGCCACGGCGAAACCGGCGGCGTTCAGCTGGCATAACGCCACGGTCTACTTTGTGCTGACCGATCGCTTTAAGAACGGCAATTCGGCCAACGACCACAGCTACGGGCGCCGCAGCGACGGCCTGCAGGAAATAGGCACCTTTCACGGCGGCGATCTGGCCGGCCTGACGCAAAAACTGGATTATCTGCAGCAGCTCGGCGTCAACGCCTTGTGGATCAGCTCGCCGCTGGAGCAGATCCACGGCTGGGTCGGCGGCGGCACCAAAGGCGATTTCCCGCATTACGCCTATCACGGCTATTACGCGCTCGACTGGACTCGCCTCGACGCCAACATGGGCACCGAACAGGAGCTGCGCACGCTGGTCGAGCAAGCGCATCGGCGCGGCATTCGCATTCTGTTCGACGTGGTGGTGAACCATGTCGGTTACGCCACGCTGGCGGATATGCAGACGTTTCACTTCGGCTCGCTGTATCTGCAAGGCGCGGAGGTGGAGAAAACCCTGGGGAAAAACTGGGGCGACTGGCGCCCCGGGCCAGGGCAAAACTGGCACAGTTTCAACGACTACATCAACTTCAGCGACAAGGCGGGCTGGCGCCAATGGTGGGGGAAAAACTGGATCCGCACCGACATCGGCGACTATGACTCACCGGGCTATGACGATCTGACGATGTCGCTGGCCTTCCTGCCGGACATCAAAACCGAAGCGCCCGGCGCCAGCGGCCTGCCGCTGTTCTATCGCCACAAACCCGACACCGCCGCACGCGACATGCCCGGCGCCGCCACCCGCGATTACCTGACCGTCTGGCTCAGCCAGTGGGTGCGCGATTACGGCATCGACGGTTTCCGCGTCGATACCGCCAAGCACGTGGAAAAACCGACGCTGGCGCTGTTGAAGCAGCACGCCACGGCGGCATTGGCGGCGTGGAAAGCAGAGCATCCGCAGCAGGCGCTGGATGACGCGCCGTTTTGGATGACCGGCGAGGCCTGGGGCCACGGGGTGATGAAAAGCGACTATTACCAAAACGGCTTCGACGCGATGATCAACTTCGATTTCCAGGATCGGGCGTCGCAGGCGCTGGGCTGCTTCGCCGACATCGACGCCACCTACCGGCAGATGGCCGAGCGGCTGCAGGATTTCAACGTGCTGAGCTACCTCTCTTCACACGACACCCGGCTGTTCTTCGCCAGCGACGCCAAAGGCTCGCTGCCGCTGCAACAGCGGGCGGCGAACCTGCTGTTGCTGGCGCCGGGCGCGGTGCAGATTTACTACGGCGATGAAAGCGGCCGCCCGCTCGGCCCCACCGGTTCCGATCCGCTGCAGGGCACCCGCTCCGACATGAACTGGCGTGAGCTGCCGGGGGAAAAAGCCCCGCTGCTGGCCCACTGGCAACGGTTGGGGCAGTTCCGCGCTCGCCATCCGGCGATCGGCGCCGGCGTGCAAACCCCGCAACCGCACGCCGCCTATTATGCCTTCAGCCGCCGGCTCGGCGACGATAAGGTGATGGTGGTGTGGGCCGGCGAACGGTCACAATAATCCAGCGTAATATGCTACCAATCGGCCAATGGGCGAAGTTTGTGCCCATTGGTCGATTTATCGGCCGCGTTGCAGCGGGGTTTGTCTGGCGGTATGGTGGGGGATTACCTGCTAAGAAACAGTACTGCTGCACCTATGACTTTCTCACTTTTCGGCGAAAAATTTACCCGTTATGCGGGCATTACCCGTTTGATGGACGACCTGAACGAAGGCCTGCGCACCCCCGGTGCCATCATGCTCGGCGGCGGCAACCCGGCGCAGATCCCAGAGATGGAAGCCTACTTCAAACAGCTGTGCCAGGAGATGCTCGACCAGGGCAAACTGACCGAAGCGCTGTGCAACTACGACGGCCCGCAAGGCAAGGACGCGCTGCTGAAAGCGCTGGCCAATCTGCTGCGCGACGAGCTCGGCTGGGAGATTTCGCCACAGAATATTGCACTGACGAACGGCAGCCAAAGCGCGTTTTTCTACTTGTTCAACCTGTTCGCCGGCCGCTATGCCGACGGTTCGCGCCGCCGCGTGCTGTTCCCGCTGGCACCGGAATACATCGGCTATGCCGACGCCGGGCTGGACGAAGGGCTGTTCGTCTCCGCCAAACCGAACATCGAGCTGCTGCCGGACGGCCAGTTCAAGTATCACGTTGATTTCGAACACCTCACCATCGGCGACGACATCGGCATGATCTGCGTTTCACGGCCAACCAACCCGACCGGCAACGTGATCACCGACGAAGAGCTGATGAAGCTCGACCTGCTGGCGCAGCAGCGCGACATTCCGTTGGTGATCGACAACGCCTACGGCGTGCCGTTCCCCGGCATCATCTTCAGCGACGCCACGCCGCTGTGGAACCCGAATACCATCCTGTGCATGAGCCTGTCCAAGCTCGGCCTGCCGGGCTCGCGCTGCGGCATCGTGATCGCCGACGAGAAGGTGATCACCGCGCTGACCAACATGAACGGCATCATCAGCCTGTCGCCGGGCAGCATGGGGCCAGCGATGGCGACGGAAATGATCGCGCGCGGCGATCTGCTGCGCCTGTCGAACGAGGTGATTCGCCCGTTCTACAAACAGCGCGTCGAGCACACCATCGAGATTATCCGCCGCTACCTGTCGCCGGAGCGCTGCCTGATCCACAAACCGGAAGGGGCTATCTTCCTCTGGCTGTGGTTCAAGGATCTGCCGATCACCACCGAAGTGCTGTATCAGCGCCTGAAAAAGCGCGGCGTGCTGATGGTGCCGGGCCATTACTTCTTCCCGGGGCTGGAGCACGACTGGCCGCACACCCACCAGTGCATGCGCATGAACTACGTGCCCGACCCGGAGAAAATCGAGCGCGGCGTGGCGATCCTGGCGGAAGAGATCGAACGCGCGCATCAGGAAGGCTAACGCCAGCTGATTGAAAATCGACCGATAAAGATATACGATGCATATATCGTATATCTTTTTTTTGGAGGGCTAGCGATGACTCGCATCGTGATCGATTTACCTGAAGAAGACCTGCGGCAGCTCGACAATCTGAAAAATATCCGCCACGTTCCCCGGGCCGAAATCATCCGTCAGGCCGTCTCCCGTTATCTGACGGAGAACCACGTTGAAGATCCCAGCAATGCTTTCGGGCTCTGGTCCGGGGCGATGGGCGATGGCGTAGACTACGAAAATCGTCAGCGCGAGGAGTGGGAATAATGGTGGCTCAACGGGCGTTATTCGACACCAATATCCTGATCGATTATCTCAACGGCATTCCTCAAGCCAAAGACGTTCTGACCGAATACCACATCAACCCGGCTATTAGCGCCATCACCTGGATGGAAGTGATGGTGGGTGCCAAAAAACAGGGGCCGGCGCTGGAGCTGAAAACGCGCCAGTTTTTAGGGCAATTCCTGCTGCTGCCTATTACCGATGAAGTTGCCGAACGCGCCGTAGAACTGCGCCACTCACAGCATGTGAAGCTGCCGGACGCCATTGTCTGGGCCACCGCGCAGGTGGGGTTCCGGACGCTCATCTCCCGCAACCCCAAAGATTTTGGCACTGACAACGGCGTGTTA
The DNA here is from genome assembly GCF_052169115.1 of Serratia sp. CY33525. Classification (NCBI taxonomy): domain Bacteria; kingdom Pseudomonadati; phylum Pseudomonadota; class Gammaproteobacteria; order Enterobacterales; family Yersiniaceae; genus Serratia; species Serratia sp. CY33525. The sequence goes on from NZ_JBJNLK010000006.1 coordinate 218,400, forward strand.
ATACCTTACCGGCTGTAGTCGGGCAGCGTTACAGCGTCCAGAACAGCACCGCCAGCAGCTGCGGTGATATGATGCGCAGGAACATCGCCAGCGGATACACGGTGGCGTAAGACAGCGCGGCGGCGCCGCTGGTAGGATGCAGACCGTTGGCGAAGGCCAGCGCCGGCGGATCGGTCATCGATCCCGCCAGCATGCCGGACAGCGTCAGGTAGTTCATCTTGCCCACCGTGCGCGCCAGAATACCGACGCTCAGCAGCGGAATGGCGGTGATCAACGCGCCGTACCCGACCCACGTCAGCCCCTCGCCGTGCAGCAAGGTATCGATGAAGTTGCCACCCGACTTCAATCCGACCACCGCCAGAAACAGCACGATACCCAGTTCGCGCAGCGCCAGGTTGGCGCTCGGCGGCATAAACCAGTACAGCTTGCCGATGCTGCCGATGCGCCCCAGGATCAGCGCCGCCACCAGCGGCCCGCCGGCCAGCCCCAGCCGCAATGCCGCCGGGAAGCCGGGCACGAACAGCGGAATGGAGCCGAGCAGCACCCCAAGGCCGATGCCGATAAACACCGGCAGCATCTGCACCTGCTGCAGTTTTTGTTGGGCGTTGCCGACGATTGCCGTCACCGCGTCGATGGCCTCCGGCCGGCCGACCAGGTTCAGAATGTCGCCGAATTGCAGCGTCACGTTGCTGCCGGCCACCAGCTCCACGCCGGCGCGGTTGAGGCGTGAAATTACCACGTCATACTTTTGCTTCAGGTTCAGATCGCGGATTTTCTTGCCCAGCACCTGCTCGTTGGTCACCACCGCCCTCACCACCTGCAGAGCGGTGCCGCGCGTGGACAGCGAGGCGTCCACCTCTTCGCCGATCACCAGCCGGGCGTTCTCCAAATCTTCGCGTTTGCCCACCAGATGCAGGTAGTCGCCCAGCTCCAGCCGCTCGTGCGGCGCCGGCACCATCAGCAGCTCCCCGCGTTTGAGGCGCGAACAGACGATCGCTTCACCGTTGAGCAGCGGCACCTGCTTGATCGCCATGCCCTGCAGATTGGGGTTGCGCACCGCCACGTTGATGGCGTGTAGCAGCTCACGCTGATTGCCCAGGCTGCTTTCAAACGCCTGCGCCTCGCGCTCGATGTTGATGCGGAAAAACAGCCGAATCAACCACATCACCAGCAGGATGCCGCATATGCCGAACGGATAGGCCATGGCGTAACCCATCCCCATGCCGTCCACCAACGCCGGATCGGAACCGAGATCGGTCAGGATTTGCTGACCGGCGCCCAGCGCCGGGGTGTTGGTGACCGCGCCGGAGAACACGCCGAGGATGATCGGCAGCGGCACGTCGAACAGCTTGTGTACCGCCGCCGCCACGACGCCGCCGGTCAGCACCAGCAGCACCGCGAAGGCGTTGAGGCGCAGCCCGGAGACGCGCAGCGAAGAGAAGAAACCGGGGCCGACCTGAATGCCGATGGTGTACACGAACAGGATCAGGCCAAACTCCTGAATAAAGTGCAGCATGTCCCCGTTCAGGTTGATTTGCCCGCTCTGGGCGAAGTGGCCGACCAGGATGCCGCCGAACAGCACGCCGCCGATGCCCAGCCCAACGCCGTACAGCTTCCAGTTCCCCATCCACAGCCCAATGACGGCCGCCAGCGCCAACATGCTGACGGTCAGGGCGATATCGCTCATAGGTCACATCCTTGCCAAAGTTGAAAAGGAATTTGCGGCCAAAGACACACAATTAACAAGGATTATGACATCGGACAAACGGGGGGACTGTGGCATGCGCCACATAACGCAGCGGGGGAGACCCGTCTGGATCTCCCCCGCATGATGATGACCGTTTTTCAGTCGGTTATTTGGCTTCCAGCTCCGGCGCCGCGCCGATGGCGATGCGCTGCGGCTGCAAGGCTTCCGGCACCTGACGCACCAGATCGATGTGCAGCAGGCCGTTTTCAAATTTGGCCTCGGACACCTGCAGATGCTCCGCCAGGGTGAAGGTCAACTGGAACTCTTTGCACACCAGGCCCTGATGCAGGTATTCGACCTGTTTTTCCGGCGGCGTGGGTTTACCGCTGACGGTCAGCCGCGGCCCTTCCACTTCGATATTCAGTTCGCTCTGCCGGAAACCGGCCAGCGCCAGAGAAATGCGGTAGTGATTGTCATCGCTTTTCTCGATGTTATACGGCGGGAACCCCTGGGGTTCCTGGCCGCCCATTGAGCTGGCCAATTTATCAAAACCAATCCACTGACGCAGAAGCGGGGATAAATCGTAATTACGCATAGGAACAACTCCTTTCATTAAGCGAGATGTGTTTATTCAGCCCCCTGACGGCAGGCTAGGTATTATTTGCCGGCAGCGTACCTGCCGGCGAAACGGAAATTTATTTAATTTCGATGCGGCGCGGTTTTAATGTTTCCGGCACGATACGTTGCATGTCGATATACAACAGGCCATTCTCCAGTTTGGCGCCTTTAATTTGAATATGTTCGGCCAGCTGGAATTTACGCTCGAAATTACGCTCGGCGATACCTTGGTATAAATAGGTTTTTTCTGCCGGTTCGTTATTGTGCGCCCCGCGCACGATCAGCAGATTATCTTGCGTGGTGATCTCCAGCTCCTGCTCGGCAAACCCGGCTACCGCGATGGCGATGCGATAATGATTTTCGTCCACCAGCTCGACATTATAAGGCGGATAACCGCCGTTGCCCTGACTCTGGCCGGCTTCCAGCGCGTTGAACAGGCGATCGAAACCAATGGCGGAACGGTATAGCGGGGAAAGATCAAAATTACGCATAAAACAGCCTCCTAAGGCACTTCAGCGAGGTTGAAATAAATACGCCTTCCACTCTGGACAGGCTAATTAAGCCAGAATTCCCTTACGGCGAATTCTCAATTCGGCTCTGATGATAAAATGGGGGTTGATTTCATCAATTCAACAGGCGAGGATCAAAAAAACTTCGTACCGATTAGGCGAAAGTTTTTTTACCACTTACACTAAAGTGAGAGAGCCGCCACAGAGCGGGATTTTGCTTCTTTTAAAGCAGCGACAGGATGTTATAACTCAGCTTAATTTTAGGGGCACAGCAACCCTGCAGGATGGATTAATGACGACGATGAAAGCGATAGCGACGGGCTGCATGTTGTTGGCGACCAGCGGTTGCTCCAGCGTGATGAGCCATACCGGCCCGAATCAGGGTTACTATCCCGGCACCCGCGCCAGCGTGGACATGCTGAAGGACGACAACACCAGCTGGGCGATGATGCCGCTGGTGGCGCTGGATCTGCCGTTCTCTGCGGTGATGGACACCGTACTGCTGCCTTACGACTATCTGCGTTCCGGCAACGACGCCACCGCAGACTCGCCAAAAGCGCGCATCCTGCGCAGCGAGCAGCAGAATCTGGCGGCAACCGGCAATCCCGGCGAAGGCAACGACAGCGCCGCCCCCCACTAATCACACACGCAGCGGGCCATCAGGCCCGCCTTACACCTCAACCACAAAGATCTGGTTGAATCCCGCTATCTCGCGCATAAACGCCACTTTCTTGCCGTCCGGTGAAAACACCACGGCGTCCCCCGACGGCGGCTGCGCGCTGCGCTGCGTCAAACGCTGCAGACGGCCGCCGGCGACCTCGCACAGCATCACGCTGTTGTCACACACCAAGGCAATCGCCCCGCCCTGCGGGTGCCAGCTGAAGGCAGACTGGATATCATGCTCGCTGTGGCTCACCTGGCGCGGCTCCCCGCCGTTCGGCGACACCGTCCACAGCTGCACCACGCCGCCGTCATCCTTCATCAAAAACGCGATCTGGCTGCCGTCCGGCGAGCTGCGCAGCCAATGGCGCGGCGCACCGGCCACGCCCGGAAAACGACGATCGCCGGTAAAGGTCACCCGCCGCTGCCTGACGCCCTGCGGCGGCGCCGGCAACTCACTTTCCGTCCCCTGCAGCGGCAAAGCGCCCGCCCTGGCGTAATCGGCATCGTTCTCCGGCAGATCGACAATAAACACCTCCGGCAGCTTCTCGCCGGCGGCGGACAGCGTATCGCCGATGAACGCCAGCGCCCAGCGCTGCCGGCTGCCATCGGCCTTACGGTAACCCTCGCGGCCGATCCAGCCTTCTTCGTAGGCGCGATTGATCTGATCGCTGCCCGGCTGCGGCTGCGGCACCGTCTCGCTGACCAGCACGCAATAGTGGCTGCCGTCATACTCGCGCGGATGCTGTTTCGGCGGATTGACCCCGTGCAGCGGCACGGCCACCCCGACGTTGCGCAGATCGCGCGCCGGATCGCGTTCGTGCATGACGTGGTCGTTGTAGGTAAAGCTGAGGCGGCTGCCGTCCGGACTGAAAACGTGCACATGGCTGCCGCCGCGCAGCGCGCCGGGCGTATAGGGGGCGGTGATATCCAGCGCGTCGAGGGTGATGGCCAACTCGCGATCCGGTTCGCTGACGATCACCCCGCGGCGGTGGTGAAAATCATACTGCCAGGCGCTGTCCGGGTGCTCCGGGCCGTGGATAAAGGCATAGCGCGCCGGCGCATCGGGGCTGACCGTGACCACGCCGACGTGGGCGCCGTGCTGGGCGCGATAAACCACCTCCACCGCGCCGCTGGCGACGTTGACCCGCTCGATGCTCAGACCGGTGAAAGAGGCGCCGCGCGGGCGCACGTCATAAGCCAGCCATTGGCTGTCCGACGTCCAGACGTTGATATTGGTTAACTGATGCCCGCGAGGGTCGAAAGTCAGCTGTTTTTCCCGATGGCTCATGGCGGTTCTCCTGCGCATGCCGGCACTGAGTCGCCATCTTACCGGATCGGCGGCAGCGTTTCATATGGCGCGCTGCCGCGTGAAGCAAGGTTATTTTTTCAGGGCGTTGAATTCCGTTTTGGCCCTTTGCAACTGCGCGGCGAAGGTGGGCTCCGCGTGCAGTCGGGCGACGATGGCCGAGGCGACCAAGCGCGCGGCGGTCACGTCGCTTTGCCAGTGATAACCGCAAATCACCCGGCTCTGGCCCATCTCATAGCCGCGCTGCAGTATCGTCCCCTGCCTGGGAGGGTTAATCTCCGCCAGCACCAGCGCGGTCGCCCAACCGATGGCGGTGTGCCCGGAAGGATAAGAGCCGTTCGTCGATAGCGTGCTCTCTTCATCCGGTCGGCAAGTGGGCTCATGGTAAAAAGCGAACGGCCGAATGCGCATATAGTGATTTTTGGCGCTGCGGGTAGCCAGATCGCCGGCGTCTTCACGCATTTTCATCACCAGTTTGAACAGCTCCGGCGTATTATCCTGGGTGATTTCCGTACCGAAAGCGCCGGATAATGCGGCGGCGACGCCATCCCCCGTTACGTGTGCGTCGTGATAAGCCTGTTTGCCCCTTTCGGTATTACGCAATAATTTCCCGGCATCATATTGCGCCTTGTCATTCATAAAATCGATGCTGTCAACGGCGGGCGGCGGCGGCAATAACGCCAGGCTGTCTATCGATTGCGACTCTTGCAGAAAATAGACCTCCGGTTGGGTGGTCACATCTTTGGCGGCGAAACCAAACGGTGTCAGCGCGGCGTAGGTTAATGAGGCGAGTAATATTTTTTTCATTGTCGTTCCCTTATTAAAATAATTGAGCGGTTGCGACTTCCTTAACGCAAATAAATAAAAAATCGTGCCGCTAAACTATACGTTAATGATTATTTTTCGCCGCCAGTGCGATCACATTACGCCGTGCCCGCTTTTGCCCGGCGGCCGGGCGACGGGGTTTACAAATAATACAAAAAAGTACAAACTGGATTTTTAAGTCCAAACATTCTGGAGCCGGTATGAACCCCCTCTTCGATGCCATTGTTTCTGCCCATCAACAGCTGCGCCCTCAGGTACGGGTCACGCCATTGGAGCGCAGCGTGCTGCTTTCGCAGCAGCTGGGCTGCGAGCTGTATCTGAAATGCGACCATCTGCAGCACACCGGCTCCTTTAAATTTCGCGGCGCCAGCAACAAGTTGCGGTTGCTGGATAGCGAGCAACGCCGGCGCGGCGTGATCGCCGCCTCAACCGGCAACCACGGCCAGGCGGTCGCTTTGGCGGGGCAGCTGATGGGCGTTGGCGTCACGGTTTATGCGCCGGAGACGGCGGCGAGCATCAAGCTAGACACCATCCGCGCGCTGGGCGGCACCGTGGAACGGGTGACGGGCGATGCGCTGAACGCCGAACTGGCGGGGGAACAGGCCGCACGCGAACAGGGAAAAACCTATATCTCGCCGTATAACGACGAGCAGGTGATCGCCGGCCAGGGCACCTGCGGCATGGAGCTGGTTGAACAGCTCACCGGTCTGGACGCCGTGTTCGTGGCAGTCGGCGGCGGTGGTTATATCGCCGGTATCGGCACCGTTCTGCAGCAATTGTCGCCGAACACGCAGCTTATCGCCTGCTGGCCGGAAAACGCCACCAGCATGTACAGCGCGCTGGAAGCGGGCCATATCTTCCCGGTGGAAGAGCAAGACACCCTGTCCGACGGCACCGCCGGCGGCGTCGAGCCGGGCGCCGTGACCTTCCCGCTGTGCCAACAGCTGATCGACCGCAAAGTGCTGGTCAGCGAGACGGAGATCAAGCACGCGATGCGCCGGATCGCCGCCAGCGATCGGTGGATTATCGAAGGCGCGGCCGGCGTGGCGCTGGCGGCGGCGATCAAGCTGGCGCCGGAATACCAGGGAAAAAAAGTGGCGGTGGTGCTGTGCGGTAAAAACATCGTGCTGGAGAAGTACCTCAAGGCCATCGCCGATGCACATCCTTAATCGGCAGCAAATCCTCGCCGCGTTCGACGCCGAGGCTATAACCCCGCTGTTGAAGCAGGGTTTTATCGCCTATTCGCAGCGGCGGGTGCAACAGCCGCCGCTGCAGCACTTCCTGTTCGAACAGGCCGCCGGCGATTGCTGCATCAAATCCGCCTGGCTGGAAGGCGAAGAGATGTTCGTGGTCAAGGTCTCCGCCGGTTTCTATCGCAACGCCGAACGCGGTTTGGCCAGCAATCAGGGGCTGGTGGTGGCGTTCTCCGCCCAGACCGGCGAACCTCGGGCGCTGCTGCAGGATGAGGGCTGGCTGACCGCGCTGCGCACCGCACTGGCCGGCCGCATCGCCGCCGAACTGTGCGCGCCGCCGCATATTCAGGCGATCGGCATGGTCGGCACCGGCCTGCAGGCCCGGCTGCAGCTGCAATGTCTGAAACCGGTGACCGATTGCCGCGAAGTGTGGGTGTGGGGCCGCAACGATCAGGCGCTGGCGGCGTATCGGCGCGAAGCCGAGGCCGAAGGTTTTCGGGTGCGGGTTACGCAGGATGCGGCGGAACTGGCGGCGCACTGTCAGCTGATCGTCACTACCACGCCCAGCCGCGAACCGATTTTACAGGCGGCGGATATTCGGCCCGGCACGCACATCACCGCCGTGGGTGCCGACGCGCCCGGCAAGCAGGAGCTGGCGACCGATCTGGTGGCTCGCGCGGACGCACTGCTGGTCGATGCGCTGGCGCAGTGCGCTGACTATGGCGAGATCGCGACGGCTTATCGGCAAAATAGGCTGATTTCAACGCCAATCGTCGAAATGGGCGCCGTCTTGGCGCTGGGAGGGCGGTTGCGAAGCGAGCCGCAGCACATCACCATCGCCGATCTTACCGGGCTGGCGATTCAGGATCTGCAGATCGCCAAAGGGGTGTTGGCGACAATATAAAGGGGCGCCGCAGCGCCCCACTTGATCAGGCGTTGAGCACGAACTTCTCGATGGCGCGCGCCACGCCGTCTTCGGTATTGGCGCCGGTGACAAACTGCGCCACCGCTTTCAGCTCGGGAATGGCGTTGCCCATCGCCACGCCGACGCCGGCATACTCGATCATCGCCGTATCGTTGGCCTGATCCCCCAGCGTCATGATGTTTTCCCGCGCCACGCCGAGGTGCTCGGCCAGCATTCTCACCCCGGCGCCCTTATCGACGTTCTTATGCAGGATTTCGAGGTAGTAAGGCGCGCTTTTCAGAATGGTGTAACGCTCGCGCGTTTCCGCCGGGATGCGCGCAATCGCGTTGTCCAGCAGCGCCGGCTCGTCGATCATCATCACTTTCGGGAAACGCATCTGGCGATCCATCTCCTCCACGCTGCGGTATTTCAACGGAATACCGGTCATTTCCGCCTCGTGTATGGTGTATTTGCCGATGTCTTTGTTCGGGGTATACAGGGTGTCGAAGTCAAACGCCTGGTAGTGAACGCCGAGCTCGCGCGCCATCTGCTCGAAGTGCAGATAGTCCTCAAAACCCAGGGTTTCCTGCAGAATACAGGCGCCGTCGGCCGCGCGCAGCACCAGCGCGCCGTTGTAGGTTATGCAAAAATCGCCGGGACCCTGAATGTCTAACTGGCGCAGATAGTCCTGCACGCCGACATAAGGCCGCCCGGTGGCCAGCACCACGTGCACCCCTTTGCGCCGCGCCGCCGCGATAGCCTGCTTTACCGCCGGCGTGATTTGGTGCTGCGGATCCAGCAACGTGCCGTCCATGTCGATCGCAATCAGTTCAATAGCCATTCAACGCTTCTCCCAGTGGTTTTTTCCCATGCTAACGCGTTTCAGCCTTGGCTGTCAGCGCCAAAAAAGGCGCAAAAAAAATCCGCGCGGGTCGCCCGGCGCGGATTTTCACAGCCATTAACGCATCAGATATCGATGTTCGCCGCTTTCAGGGCGTTTTCTTCGATAAAGGCGCGGCGCGGTTCAACCGCATCGCCCATCAGCGTGGTGAACAGCTGATCGGCAGCGATGGCGTCCTTGACGGTCACGCGCAGCATGCGGCGGCTTTCCGGATCCATGGTGGTTTCCCACAGCTGCTCCGGGTTCATCTCGCCCAGGCCTTTATAGCGCTGCACCGACAGGCCGCGGCGCGACTCTTTCACCAGCCACTCCAGCGCCTGCTCGAAGCTGTCTACCGGCTGACGACGTTCGCCGCGTTCGATGAACGCGCCGTCTTCGATCAGCCCGCGCAGCTGTTCTCCCAGCTGGCAGATCTTGCGGTATTCGCCGCCGTGGATGAAGTCGAAGTCCAGCTTATAGTCGGTATCCACGCCGTGGGTGCGGATGCGCAGCGCCGGTTCGAACATCTGGCGTTCGCGGTTCTCGAAGATCACGAAGTCATAGCTGCTGCCGTGCTGCTCTTTGTCGTTCAGCGCCTGCACCAGCGAAGCGATCCAGGTTTTCACCTTGGCCTCATCGCTGAGATCGCCTTCGTTCAGCGTCGGCTGATAGATCAGGTTGTTCAGCAGCGCGCGCGGGTAGCGGCGCTCCATGCGGCCGATCAGCTTCTGCACGGCATAGTGTTCTGCCACCAGTTTTTCCAGCTGCTCGCCGCCCAGCGCCGGTGCGCTGGCATTGGTATGCAGCGTAGCGCCGTCCATCGCGATGGCGATCTGGTACTGATCCATCGCCTCGTCATCTTTGATGTACTGCTCCTGCTTGCCTTTCTTCACCTTGTACAGCGGCGGCTGTGCGATGAACACGTGGCCACGCTCGATGATTTCCGGCATCTGGCGGTAGAAGAAGGTCAACAGCAGCGTACGGATGTGCGAACCGTCGACGTCGGCATCGGTCATGATGATGATGCTGTGGTAACGCAGCTTGTCCGGGCTGTACTCGTCGCGGCCGATGCCACAACCCAGCGCGGTGATCAGCGTCGCGACTTCCTGCGAGGAGAGCATTTTGTCGAAACGCGCTTTCTCGACGTTGAGGATTTTCCCCTTCAGCGGCAAGATAGCCTGGTTCTTGCGGTTGCGCCCCTGCTTGGCAGAGCCGCCCGCGGAGTCGCCTTCCACCAGGTACAGTTCGGACAGCGCCGGATCGCGTTCCTGGCAGTCCGCCAGTTTGCCCGGCAGGCCGGCCAGATCCAGCGCGCCTTTGCGGCGGGTCATCTCACGCGCTTTACGCGCCGCTTCGCGCGCGCGCGCCGCGTCGATGATTTTGCCGACCACGATTTTCGCGTCGCCCGGATTCTCCATCAGGTAATCCACCAGCTTCTCGTTCATCAGCGTTTCAACCGCGGTTTTCACCTCGGAAGAGACCAGCTTGTCCTTGGTCTGAGAAGAGAACTTGGGATCCGGCACCTTCACCGACACCACGGCGATCAGACCTTCACGCGCGTCATCGCCGGTGGCGCTGACCTTGGCCTTCTTGCTGTAGCCTTCCTTCTCCATGTAGCTGTTCAGTGTACGGGTCATCGCGGTACGGAAACCGACCAGGTGCGTGCCGCCGTCGCGCTGCGGAATGTTGTTGGTGAAGCAGTAGATGTTTTCCTGGAAACCGTCGTTCCACTGCAGCGCCACTTCCACGCCGATGTCGTCTTTCATGGTCGAGAAGTAGAACACGTTCGGGTGGATCGGGGTTTTGTTCTTGTTCAGGTACTCGACAAACGCCTTGATGCCGCCTTCGTAATGGAAGTGGTCTTCACGGTCGGTGCGCTTGTCCTTCAGGCGGATAGACACGCCGGAGTTGAGGAAGGACAGCTCGCGCAGACGCTTGGCCAGAATGTCGTACTCGAAATCGGTCACATTGGTGAAGGTCTGGTGGCTCGGCCAGAAGCGCACCATGGTGCCCGTCTGTTCGGTTTCGCCCACCACGGTCAGCGGCGCCTGCGGCTCGCCGTGGCTGTAAGTCTGTTCGTGCACTTTGCCTTCGCGGCGGATCACCAGCTCCAGTTTCTCCGACAGGGCGTTAACCACCGAGACGCCCACGCCGTGCAGGCCGCCGGAAACCTTATAGGAGTTGTCGTCGAATTTACCGCCGGCGTGCAGCACGGTCATGATGACCTCTGCGGCTGAAACCCCTTCTTCAGGGTGAATGCCGGTCGGAATGCCGCGGCCGTCATCCTGTACCGATACCGAGTTGTCGGCATGGATGGTGACCTGAATGTCACTACAGTGGCCCGCGAGCGCTTCGTCGATAGCGTTGTCCACAACCTCGAATACCATGTGGTGCAGACCGGTGCCGTCATCGGTATCGCCGATATACATGCCCGGGCGCTTGCGCACCGCATCCAGCCCTTTTAATACCTTGATACTTGAGGAGTCATAAGAATTCGACATCAACGTTTCTCGCTCATTTTAGTCCTGTGGTTGAACCTCTATTTTACCCTGTTCCACGCGGAACATCTTGCCCTTTTCACCGGCCATGTCGGTCACTTGTTCAGCGCTCACCGCGCTAACAAAAACCTGGGCCTGGGTGGCTTTCAGGCGATCGGCCAGCAACCGGCGACGGCCGGTGTCCAGCTCGGAGGCAAAATCATCAATCAGATACAGGCAACGCCGCCCGCTCTGCCGGGTGAGAAACTCACCCTGCGCCAAGCGCAACGCGCACATCAGCAGTTTAAGCTGACCGCGCGATAACAAATCCTCTACCGGCGTGCCGTCGGCACGAATGCGGAAGTCCGCTTTATGCGGCCCCACCGCGGTATAGGTCAACGCCCTGTCGCGCTCGAACTGGCGCTCCAGCAGCTCGCCGTAGTCGCTCTCTTTGTCCCAGCCGCGCTGGAAGGAGAAGGTCAGGGCGAATTCAGGCAGAAACTGCGCGCAGGTCGCGGTGATATCCGCGGCGATCGCGTCGCTGTATTCCGCCCGCCATTCGCTGATGCGCTCCGCGAGCGGGATCAGTTCCTGATCCCAGGCGCGGATCTGCGCATAGCGACTCACCTGGCGCAGCGCGGCATTGCGCTGCTTCAGTAACCGTTTCAGGTTGCTCCAGGCGGTGAAAAAACCGGGTTCGTTATGAAAACAGCCCCAGTCCAGGAAGGCGCGCCGGAATTTCGGCCCGCCGTTCAGCAGGGTAAAACCTTCGGGGGTGATCAGCTGCATGGGCAGCAGCTGCGCCAGCTCGGCCACCTTGTGGCCATCGCTGCCATCGATGCGTACTTTGCTGTCACCCTGACGGCTCTTGCTCAATCCTACCGACAGCTCGCGCTCCGCGCCTTCGATGCGGCCGTGCAGCACGAACTCCGGCTGGTCGTGGCGAATGACCCGACCGGCCTGCAGGCTGCGAAAGGCACGGCCGTGGCCGAGCGTATACACCGCTTCCAGCACGCTGGTCTTGCCGCTGCCGTTGGCCCCGACCAGGAAGTTGAATCCCGGCGCCAGCGCCAAATCCGCCGCCTCGATATTGCGGAAGTCTTTAATCAATAAACGCGTCAGAGCCATGCAATCTCTTTACCGATGACGGTGCTGTAATTCAAGGTAACGAGACTACAACCGCATTGGCATGACAACGTAGGCCGCCGCCTGGCTGGCGCCGTCTTCGATCTGCACGCTGGAGACCGAATCGGTCAACAGCAGGCGCACGTCTTCACACTTGAGCGCGTTCAACACGTCCAGCACGTAGCTGACGTTGAAGCCGATCTCCATCTCCGCGCCGTCGTAGCTGACGTCGAGGATCTCTTCCGCCTCTTCCTGCTCCGGGTTGTTGGCAGTGATCTTCAGCTGGTTCTGGCTGACGTACAGCCGCACGCCGCGGAATTTCTCGTTCGAGAGAATGGCCGCGCGGGCAAACGCCTGCTTGAGCAGATCGCAGCCGGCTTCCAGCGTTTTATCCGGGTTCTTCGGCAAGACGCGGCGATAGTCCGGGAAACGGCCGTCAACCAGCTTGGACGTGAAGATGAAATCGCCGACGTGGGCACGAATGTTGTTGCTGCCGATCTGCAGCTGCAGCAGCGAATCGCCGCCGTCCAGCAGGCGCACCAGCTCCATCACCCCTTTACGCGGCACGATCACCGAATGCGACGGCAGCTGTTGGCCGATCGGCATCGAGCACACCGCCAGGCGGTGGCCGTCGGTCGCGACGGTGCGCAGCTCTTCGCCTTCAGTTTCAAACAGCATGCCGTTCAGGTAATAACGCACGTCCTGATGGGCCATCGAGAACTGGGTGGCTTCGATCAGGCGCTTCAGCGTCGCCTGCGGCAAGGTGAACTCCACCTCGCTCTGCCAGTCGTCCAGGTTCGGGAAGTCCGCCGCAGGCAGCGTGGACAGCGAAAAGCGGCTGCGGCCGGACCGCACCAGCATGCGCTCGCTTTCCAGCGTGACGGCGATCTCCGCCCCTTCCGGCAGGCCGCGGCAGATATCAAAGAATTTGCGCGCGGGCACGGTGGTCGCGCCCGGCTCGTGCGGCTGGGACAGGGCGACGCGCGCCACCATCTCCATCTCCAGATCGGTGCCGGTCAGCAGCAGGGAGCCTTCCGTCACCTGCAGCAGCAGGTTGCCCAGGATCGGCAAGGTCGGGCGGCCGCCCAGCGGGCTGCTCACCTGTTGCAGCGGTTTTAGCAGATGCTCACGTTCAACGATAAATTTCATAGCGCTATGAAGATAATGTTCTGATTAAATTGGAGAAATCTTCTTTGATGTCGTGACTTTCCTCACGCAGCTGCTCGATCTTCCGGCAGGCGTGCAACACCGTGGTATGGTCGCGGCCACCAAACGCATCGCCGATTTCCGGCAGGCTGTGGTTGGTGAGTTCCTTCGCCAACGCCATCGCCATCTGGCGCGGGCGGGCAACGGATCGCGAACGCCGCTTGGACAGCAAATCCGCGACTTTAATCTTGTAATACTCCGCCACCGTCTTTTGGATATTGTCGATGGTGACCAGCTTTTCCTGCAGCGCCAGCAGATCGCGCAGCGCTTCGCGCACGAAATCGATGGTGATGGCCCGGCCGGTAAAGTTGGCGTTGGCGATCACGCGGTTCAGCGCCCCTTCGAGCTCACGCACGTTGGAACGCAGGCGCTTGGCGATGAAGAACGCCACTTCGCCCGGCAGGCGGATGTCGTTTTCGTCGGCCTTTTTCATCAGGATCGCCACGCGGGTTTCCAGCTCCGGCGGCTCGATCGCCACCGTCAGCCCCCAGCCGAAGCGCGACTTCAGACGATCTTCCACTCCGTTGATCTCTTTAGGGTAGCGATCCGAGGTCAGGATGATCTGCTGATTGCCTTCCAACAGAGCGTTAAAGGTATGGAAGAACTCTTCCTGCGAACGCTCCTTGTTGGCGAAGAATTGGATGTCATCGATCAGCAAGGCGTCGACCGAACGGTAGTAACGCTTAAACTCTTCGATGGCGTTGTTCTGCAACGCTTTGACCATGTCCTGCACGAAGCGTTCCGAGTGCATGTAGACCACTTTGGCGTTGGCCTTGCGCGCCATGATGCCGTTGCCGACCGCGTGCAGCAGGTGGGTTTTACCCAGGCCGGTGCCGCCATACAGGAACAGCGGGTTATAGGCGCCGCCCGGGTTGTCCGCCACCTGACGAGCCGCCGCGCGCGCCAATTGGTTGGACTTACCCTCGACGAAGTTGTCGAAGGTGTGTTTGGGGTTGACGTTGGAGCGGTAAGAGAGCTCGGGTTGCGCCGCCGCGTTGTCCCAGCTCGGGCGCAAAGGCGCGGCCGTGCGCGCCGCGGGGGCCGCAGGGGCGCTGCTGACGCTGGCGGTCACGGTCTGGCTGATCACCTGCGCGATCGGCTTGCTGCCGACTTCAAAACGCAGCAAAGGCGCGTCCGTGCCGCAGAAATCATTCAGCAGACCATTGATGTTGTTTAAGTACTTATCGCGAACCCAATCCAGCACAAAGCGGTTAGGCGCATACAGCGCCAGGGTGTTGTCACTCAGTTCCGCCTGCAATGGGCGTATCCACATACTAAATTCTGTGGCAGGTAACTCATCCTGCAATCGGGCAAGACACTGCTGCCAAAGCGAAAGTGACACGGCGGACTCCACTCGAACAAGATCAATAAAGAAAAGAAACGGGCAACTTTTTTATAACTCATGATTTTTGACACATACCCGGCATCGGCGGTTTGCCTGTGGGGGATGCGAACCGCCTTTCACGGTTTGTGTCCCTCACGATCCTGGCATGAGGGATCGCGATCGGAATGACGGATCATAGCGCAATCCGCGCAAGAGATCCTCCCCTTCCTCACAGATTAGATCCATTTTATCCACAGGCCGCGGCCGGCGGCGATCTTTTCACCGTCAGCGCCGGATGACCGCGCAGATCCCGGCCGCTGCGCCGCATTTTTTACATTGTCAACCGGTTATACCCTGTTATCCACGCCGGATCCTGCGATCGCGCGCAAAGGATCTCTCGGGGATCCTTGCGATTTCACCCCGAGTCCGTATAATCTTCGCCCTACGTGTGATACCTGGTTCCTTATGGTGCGTCATTAGCCAGACAGGATTCTGCGGTGACCACGGGCCAAGACCGGATTTTGTTCCGTTATTGGCAGACAACCAGGTAGGCTGGCGCGATGCGAATTGACTCAGGACTGTACAATTATTACAATCCCGCTTCTTTATGTATTGCGATTGAGGCGTCGGTCATCTTCACGCCGAGTAGCCAAACGCGTTTACTGATCAGTAATTATTTTAAGTTTAGGTAGAAATCGCTATGAAACGCACTTTCCAACCGTCCGTATTGAAGCGCAACCGTAGCCACGGTTTCCGTGCTCGTATGGCCACCAAAAATGGTCGTCAAGTTCTGGCCCGCCGTCGTGCGAAAGGCCGTGCTCGTCTGACTGTTTCTAAGTAATAAAGCTAACCCGCTGAGTGGTTAAGCTCGCTTTTCCCAGGGAGTTACGTTTGTTAACTCCCACTCATTTCACTTTCGTCTTCCAGCAGCCACAACGGGCTGGCACGCCGCAAATTACCATCCTCGGCCGCCTGAACCAGCTGGGGCATCCCCGCATCGGTCTTACCGTCGCCAAAAAACACGTCAAACGCGCGCACGAGCGTAATCGGATCAAACGCCTAACCCGCGAAAGCTTCCGCCTGCGCCAGCACGAATTACCGGCGATGGATTTTGTCGTGGTGGCCAAAAAGGGGATAGCGGATTTGGATAACCGCGCGCTGACGGAAGCTTTGGATAAATTATGGCGTCGCCACTGTCGCCAGGCTCCCGCATCCTGATCGGGCTGGTGCGGGCCTATCAGCTCGTCATCAGTCCGCTGCTAGGGCCTCGTTGTCGCTTCCAGCCGACATGCTCTCATTACGCAATTGAGGCATTAAGCAGGTTTGGCATGATAAAAGGCAGTTGGTTAGCATTGAAACGCGTATTAAAATGCCACCCTTTGAACCCAGGTGGCGATGATCCGGTGCCGCCAAAAACCGACGATAACAGAGAACACTAACGATGGATTCGCAACGCAATCTTCTCCTCATCGCTCTGCTGTTCGTGTCTTTCATGATCTGGCAGGCATGGCAAACGGACAACGCTCCGCAGCCGGCCGCACAGACCACGCAACAGACTTCGAACGCAGTAGCCGGTGATGCCGCCAGCCAGGCCGTGCCAGCCAGTGGTCAGGGTAAGCTGATTACCGTGAACACCGACGTGCTGTCACTGACCATCAACACCCGTGGTGGCGATATCGAGCAGGCTAAACTGTTGGCCTACCCGGATACTCTGGGTTCATCGACTCCGTTCCAACTGCTGGAAACCACTCCGTCGTTCGTCTATCAGGCGCAAAGCGGCCTGACCGGTAAAAACGGCCCGGACAACCCGGCCAACGGCGAACGCCCGCTGTATCAGGCGGCGCAAGACAGCTACACCCTGCCGGAAGGCCAGGACGAGCTGCGCATCCCGCTGACCTACACCGATAAAGACGGTGCAGTCTACACCAAGACGTTCGTGCTCAAACGCAACCACTATGCGGTCGGCGTGGATTACAGCATCGACAACAAAGGCGCGACGCCGCTGGAGCTGACCCTGTTCGGCCAGCTGAAGCAAACCACCGAATTGCCTAAACACCGCGACACCGGCAGCAGCAACTTCGCGCTGCACACCTTCCGCGGCGCGGCGTACTCGTCCAGCGAGGACAAGTACCAAAAATACGCGTTCGACAAAGATGAAAACCTGAGCGTCACCACCAAAGACGGTTGGGTCGCCATGCTGCAACAGTACTTCGCCACCGCGTGGGTACCGGCGACCAAAGGTGACAACACCTTCTACACCGCCAAACCGGGCGACGACCTGTCCACCATCGGCTTCAAATCTACGCCGGTCGTGGTGCAGCCGGGCGCTCAGCAGCAGCTGAACGCGACCCTGTGGGTCGGCCCGGAGCTGCAGGATCAGATGGCCCAGCTGGCGCCGCACCTGGACCTGACCGTGGATTACGGCTGGCTGTGGTTCATCTCCCAGCCGCTGTTCAAACTGCTGAAGTTCATCCACGGCTTTATCGGTAACTGGGGCTTCTCCATCATCATCATCACCTTCATCGTGCGCGGCATCATGTACCCGCTGACCAAGGCGCAGTACACCTCGATGGCGAAAATGCGCATGCTGCAGCCGAAGCTGCAGGCGATGCGCGAGCGCATCGGCGATGACAAGCAGCGCATGAGCCAAGAGATGATGGCGCTGTACAAGGCGGAGAAAGTGAACCCGCTCGGCGGCTGCCTGCCGCTGATCATTCAGATGCCGATCTTCCTGGCGCTGTACTATATGCTGATGGGTTCGGTCGAGCTGCGCCACGCGCCGTTCGCCCTGTGGATCCATGACCTGTCGGCGCAAGACCCGTACTACATCCTGCCAATCCTGATGGGCGTGACGATGTTCTTCATTCAAAAGATGTCGCCGACCACCGTGACTGACCCGATGCAGCAGAAAATCATGACCTTCATGCCGGTGATCTTCACAGTGTTCTTCCTGTGGTTCCCGTCCGGTCTGGTGCTGTACTACATCGTCAGTAACCTGGTGACCATCCTGCAGCAGCAGCTGATTTACCGTGGTCTGGAAAAACGCGGCCTGCACAGCCGCGACAAGAAAAAAAGCTAAGCGTATTGTAGGGGTTCGGCACGCCGACCCTTGCAGTCACACCAAAGGCGGTCATTAGACCGCCTTTTTGCATCTTAATCGTCAGAGAGAACCGTTATGAGCACCACCGATACCATCGTAGCCCAAGCCACCCCGCCGGGACGCGGCGGCGTCGGCATTCTGCGCATTTCCGGAAGCAAGGCCAAAGACGTCGCCCAGGCGTTGCTCGGCAAGCTGCCGAAGCCGCGCTACGCTGACTATCTGCCGTTCCGCGACGCCACGGGTGCCACCCTCGATCAGGGCATCGCGCTGTGGTTCCCGGGGCCGAACTCCTTTACCGGCGAAGACGTGCTGGAGCTGCAGGGCCACGGCGGGCCGGTGATCCTCGATCTGTTGCTCAAGCGCGTGCTGGCGCTGCCCGATGTGCGCATCGCCCGGCCCGGCGAGTTCTCCGAACGCGCGTTTCTCAACGACAAGCTCGATTTGGCGCAGGCCGAAGCGATCGCCGATCTGATCGATGCCAGCTCCGAGCAGGCGGCGCGTTCGGCCATGAACTCGCTGCAGGGGGCATTTTCCACCCGTATCCACCAGCTCGTGGAAGCGCTCACTCACCTGCGAATCTATGTGGAAGCGGCGATCGACTTCCCGGACGAGGAAATCGACTTCCTGTCCGACGGTAAAATCGAAGCACAACTCAACGACGTGATGGCGGATCTGGATAGCGTGCGCGGCGAAGCGCGCCAGGGCAGTCTGCTGCGCGAAGGGATGAAGGTAGTGATCGCCGGGCGCCCCAACGCCGGTAAATCCAGCCTGCTCAATGCGTTGGCCGGACGCGAGGCGGCGATCGTCACCGATATCGCCGGCACCACCCGCGACGTCCTGCGCGAACATATCCATATCGACGGCATGCCGCTGCACATCATCGACACCGCCGGCCTGCGCGACGCCAGCGACGAAGTGGAGCGCATCGGCATCGAACGTGCGTGGAACGAGATTGAACAGGCCGACAGAGTGCTATTTATGGTCGACGGCACCACCACCGCCGCCACCGAGCCGGCGGAGATCTGGCCGGAGTTTATGGCGCGCCTGCCGGGCACGCTGCCGATCACCGTGGTGCGCAACAAGGCCGACATCACCGGTGAAACGCTGGGTCTGACGGAAGTGAACAACCACTCACTTATTCGCCTGTCGGCCCGCACCGGCGAAGGCGTCGATGTGCTGCGCGATCATCTGAAACAGAGCATGGGCTTCACCAGCAACATGGAAGGCGGCTTCCTGGCGCGCCGTCGTCACCTGCAGGCGCTGGAGCTGGCGGCACAGCACCTGGTGCAAGGCAAAGAACAGTTAGTGAGCGCTTACGCGGGCGAGCTGCTGGCCGAGGAACTGCGCCAGGCGCAGCTGGCCTTGAGCGAAATCACCGGCGAATTCACCTCAGACGATCTGCTGGGCCGCATCTTCTCCAGCTTCTGCATCGGCAAATAATCGCCTGCGGGCGCCATATCCTCTTCGGCGCCCGCATTTTACGTCTCCGGCGCCAAAACTCACCTAAGCTTATCTCATCAATTTTTCCGCGTGAGAGATAAGCTTAAATGAACGAACCTTTAGACTTGATTGGCGTGGGATTGGGGCCTTTCAATCTCAGTCTGGCCGCTCTGGCCGCCGAAAGCGGCGCCGTCAACTATACCTTTCTCGATCGTAACGCGAGCTTCCGCTGGCACCCCGGCATGCTGCTGCCTTCCGCTTATATGCAGACATATGTGCTGCAGGATTTGGTTACCGCCGTCAGCCCACGCAGCCAATTTTCATTTATTAATTACTTGGTAGAACAGAAAAAAATTTATCGGTTTTTAATCACCGAGCAGCAAATTATCAGCCGAGAAGAATTTTCCGACTATCTACGCTGGGCCTGCGAAAGATTAGACGGGCTACAGTTTTCACAGTCCGTAGAGCGCATTGATTTTGACGATGAAAAGAGTTTGTTCAAGGTAACCACCCATAATCAGACGCTGTGGGCGAAAAATATCTGTCTGGGCACCGGCCATAACCCTTGGTTACCGAAAGCGTTTTACCCGGCGCTGGGCGAAAACTGCATGCATGCCGCCGAAATAGCCCTGCGCAATCCGGACTTCAGCGGCAAGCGAGTTATGGTGGTGGGCGGCGGCCAAAGCGGTGCCGATGTGTTTTTGAACGCATTGCAGGGGCACTGGGGCGAACCGGCGCAGCTGGACTGGCTCTCGCGCCGTCCCAATTTTCAGCCGCTGGATGAGTCCCCCTTCACCAACGAATATTTCACTCCCGAATACGTCGACTATTTCTATACACTGCCGTCAGAAATCCGCGAGCGTGAAATCAAAACACAGAAATTGCCGGCAGACGGCATCAGCAATCATACGCTGCGAACCCTGTACCGTGAGCTATATATGCGTTTTGACGTGATGCGCCAGACGCGCAATGTGCGTTTACTGCCTCATCGCACCCTACTGGCCATCGAATCAATGGGTGAAGCTTTTCATCTGCGCACGCTTCACGGCCTGGAAAATCGCCAAGAAAGTTTCAGGGCCGATATCGTCATTCTGGCCACCGGCTATCGCGCTTCGCTGCCCGCTTACCTGAAACCCTTGCTGCCGCGCATTCCTCTCGATGCGGAACAGCATCTGCCGCTACTGCCGAATTTTAATCTGGACTGGCTCGGGCCGGAGCAAAATCGAATTTATGCGGTTAATGCCGGAATACACAGCCACGGCAGCGCAGAAGGCGGACTGAGCCTGATGGCCTGGCGTTCAGCCCGCATCCTCAATCACTTGCTGGGTAAGCCGTGCTTTGATTTGGCACCGAACGCATCAATGATCCAATGGTGGAGCGATGCCGCGCCGGGCGATATCTCTACCACCGCTGATAAATAGGATAATCCGCATAGCGTTTTTTGATGATAAATCCTCAACTTAGTCTTAATCTAACACCCCTGCGTTCTTAGCGACCCTCTGTCATGGAGCGAACAATGGCGTGTCATTTTGCCCGATGGACCCCGGCCTCCGCCGTCCTGGATACCCAGAGACTCGCCGACGAAGTGATAGCCGCCACTCGCACCTTTTCCGTTAAACGCCGCACGCGCTTCCTGCAAGGGCGCATTCTGCTCGCCGAAATGATGTTCTACCTGTACGGCCTGCCGACGCTGCCCCCCATCGCCACCACGCCGACCGGCCGCCCCTGTTTCGCCGATCATCAGCTGCCCGATTTCAGCCTCGCTTACGCCAGCAACACCGTGGGCGTGCTGCTCAGCGACGAGGGCAAAGTCGGGTTGGATATCGAAGTGATGCGGGCGCGCGGCACCCGGCAAAGCGCGCTGCAACACGCGCATCAGACGCCGGCGGAAAGTGCCTGGATCAGCGCGCAGGACGATCGGCTGGAGGCGGAGACTCAGCTGTGGAGCATTCGGCAAAGCGTGCTGAAAATTTCCGGCCTCGGCAACAGCGGCCAGTCTACGCTGCGTCTGCATCCCTTCTCCGGCCACCTGCGCTCCAGCGCCACGCCGGACGTTCAGGTGATGAGCGACGCCGACGAATACCTGAGCTGGGCCTGCGCCGGCAGCCCCGGCCTGGATCGCCTGCTGTGCTGGCGCTACGAAGAGCGCGGCGGCCTGCAGAAAGACGGGGAAATCTCGCCGCGCAGCCCGGCGGCGTCCTCACGCTTCGTTAAACTGACGGGCCTGAAGACGCCCGGTTAACGCGGCGCAAAGCGGATAACGCTGTCTTTACCGCACGAGTTGCTGGATTAAATTGTAAAGACAGCTAAATGTTGAGCAATCGCCTATTCTCGACCAGCGCTTTAGCCTACTATTCGCCCATGTTGTACGCTGAATCTGCTCATTCGAAAGGGAGAATCACCATGTCAGACCAAGCCTTAAAAATCGTCACTCTACTCGGCAGCCTGCGCAAAGGCTCCTACAACGCCATGGTGGCCCGCGCCCTGCCAGGCCTGGCTCCACAGGGCGTCACCATTGAAGCGCTGCCCTCCATCCGCGATATCCCGCTGTACGACGCCGACATGCAACAGGGTGAAGGCTTCCCTGCCGCGGTCGAGGCGATCGCCGAACAGATCCGCCAGGCCGACGGCGTGATCATCGTCACCCCTGAATATAACTATTCCGTGCCCGGCGGGTTGAAGAACGCCATCGACTGGCTGTCTCGCTTGCCGAATCAGCCGCTGGCCGGCAAGCCGGTCGCCATTCAGACCAGCTCGATGGGGCCGATCGGCGGCGCGCGCTGCCAATACCATCTGCGCCAGATCCTGGTGTTCCTCGATGCGATGGTAATGAACAAGCCTGAGTTTATGGGCGGCGTGATCCAGAGCAAGGTCGACGAACAGGCCGGTGAACTGAGCGATCAGGGAACGCTGGATTTTCTGACCGGCCAGCTGTCTGCGTTCAGCGATTTTATTCGCCGCGTGGAGTGAAGGTCTCGCGGCGCCCCTTAGGCGCCGCAACAGGACATGAAGTCCATCAATTCATTGAAAATTAAAGCCATAGCATCATGTATTTTTTCATTTTAGCGTTATTTTTTGTTTCCATCACCAGTCCCGCTTTCGCGGCAGAGATGCGTTATCCCGCCGGTGAAGAGCCGCTGGAGCTGCCGGCACACAGCGCGCTCAACGCCCAGCTGTCGCGATCCGCGCAAAACCAGGAAGATAAAAAGCTGGGCGCCATGTCGCTGTACCTGACGCTGATGCGCGAAGACGGCCGCAACGTCTGGGCGCCCTACCAGCTGGCGGTGTCATCGGCGGAGAAAGGGCAAACCGAGCTGGCGGAGCGCTACCTGCAGCTGAGCGCCGACCGCGGCCTGTGGTACTACTACAACCTGCTGGAGGACGACGCCTTCAACAGCATCCAGCACTCCGCCACCTACCAATCGATCCTGGCCGCCACCAAAGCGCGCTATCTGCAGCACGCGCGCCACTATGAAGGCAAGGCCAGCTACGCGATGCCGGACGGCGAAGCGCCGCCCGAAGGCTGGCCAACGGTGATCTTCCTGCATACCTACGGCAAAGCCGCCGCCATCAGCCCCGAAGAACGGCTGCTGTTCGGCGAAATGGGCGTGGCCTACATCGAGCTCAACGGCACGCAGATGCTGTCGGAAAACAGTTTCCGCTGGTCGAATTACAGCGACGAGAGCACCCAAACCGCCATTCAGCGTACGCTGCAACAGCTGGCTCCGCAGCTAAAGCTGAATCCCCGGCGGATTTACCTCAGCGCCCGCGGCCAGGGCGCGCTGCACGCCGCCAACCTGATCGCGAAGTACCCGCAGTTTTACGCCGGCGCGCTGCTGATCGCCCCCAACGGCGAGATCAAGCCGGCCCAGCAGTCGCTGGCGGCGCAAAAGAAAATCGTGATGGCGTATTACGATCGGCAGAATTTCAGCGAGCAGGCGCTGGCGTTGCACTTCGCCAATCTGTTCGGAGAGGATAATCAGGTAGAAACGCTGCACTTCGCCCAGGGAGAGGATGCCGCCGGCAGTTGGCAGGCGCGCTTCAAGCGGCCGTTGCAGTGGGTGTTGGGTAAGGCGCCGGATGCGACGCCGGGCGCCTAGGGGTTCAGGGCCGACAGGCGTCGGCCCTTTGGCGGTCAATGGCCGTCGACGAAGACGATCTTCAGCACGAACAGCAGCGCCACCACCACCACGCACGGGCTGATTTCACGCCAGCGGCCGGTGCCGAGCTTCATCACGCAGTAGGAGATAAAGCCGAGCGCGATGCCTTCGGTGATCGAGAAGCTGAACGGCATCATCACCGCGGTGACAAACGCCGGTACCGCTTCGGTTAGATCGTCCCACTTCACCCGCGCCAGGCTGGAGGTCATCAGCACGCCGACGTAGATCAGCGCGCCGGCGGCGGCGTAAGCCGGCACCATGCCCGCCAGCGGCGACAGGAAGATCACCAGCAGGAACAGCAGGCCGGTGACCACCGCCGTCAAACCGGTGCGGCCGCCGACGGCGACGCCGGACGAACTTTCGATGTAAGCGGTCACGGAAGAGGTGCCCGCCAGCGAACCGGCCACCGAGCTGATGCTGTCGACGTACAGCGCCTGCTTCATGCGCGGGAACTTGCCCTGGTTGTCGGTCAGGCCGGCTTTATCGGTGACGCCGATCAAGGTGCCCGAAGAGTCAAACAGGTTCACCAGCATAAACGAGAAGATGATCCCGGCCAGCCCGATGTTCAGCGCGCCGGCCACGTCGACCTGGCCCACCACCGAGGTGATGCTCGGCGGCAGGGAGAACAGGCCGCCGTATTTCACGTCGCCCAGCATCCAGCCGATCAGGGTGGTGACCACGATCGACACCAGCACCGCCGCGTGGAAGTTACGTGAAGAGAGCACGGCGATGATGAAGAAGCCGAGCGCGCCCAGCAGCACATTGTGCGAGGTCAGGCTGCCGATGGTCACCAGCGTGTCCGGGTTGGCCACCACGATGCCAGCGTTTTTCAGCCCCATCATGCCGATGAACAGGCCGATGCCGCTGGTGATGCCGACCCGCAGGCTGACCGGAATGTTGGCGATCATCCAGTAGCGGATGCGGAAAATGGTCAGCAGCAGCAGGCCGACCGCTCCCCAGAAGATGGCGCCCATGCCCACCTGCCAGGAGATGCCCATCGCCCCGACCACCACGAAGGCGAAGAAGGCGTTCAGGCCCATCGCCGGCGCCAGCGCCACCGGCAGGTTCGCCAGCAGGCCCATAAAGATGCTGCCGAAAGCGGCGATCAAACAGGTGGTGACAAATACCGCCTGGGTATCCATGCCCGCCGCGCCCAAAATTTGCGGGTTAACGAACACGATATACACCATGGTAAGGAAGGTGGTGATACCGGCAATCGTTTCCGTACGCGCCGTCGTGCCATGTTGCTTGAGTTTAAACACGCGCCCAAGCAAGCCTTGCTCAGCGTCAAGGCCAGATACTGGTTTGGTCATTATCAGAATTCCGAAAATGGGAATGGACAGTCGCCGGCTATCCTATAACAAAAAGTGGGGCTTTTGACGCCGGTCACAGGTTTTTTTCGCCGTCTTTACGGCTAAACGCGTCAACGGCTTGTATTTACAGGCTTTCATCCCGCGTTGCCGTCCGCTGCGTTGCCGTTTACCGACACGGCCGATAAAATGACCTATCGCATCTCTTACCCTACCCGCGAAAAACAGGAATCCGCATGTCTTCAACCTTTATCGATAAGCTCGCGTTGATCGCGCTGAAAGATGACAAAGTGGCGCTGGTGCGTTCACACAATAAGACGCTGTTTTATATGCCGGGCGGAAAGCGCGAAGCGGGCGAAACCGACGAACAGGCGCTGTGCCGCGAAATCGACGAAGAGCTGACCGTCGCGCTGCAGCCGAGCTCCATCGCGTTTTACGGCGAGTTCGCCGGCCCGGCGGACGGCAAGCAGGACGGCACCCAGGTGCGCATTCGCTGCTATCAGGCCGACGTTACCGGGCAGCTGCAGCCGGCCGCCGAAATCGCCGAGCTGAGGTGGTGCGACAGCCGCGATTTACCGCACTGCTCACACGTCGCCGCGCTGATTTTGCACGATCTCAAGGCGCGTAACCTGATCAAGTGATCGCTGAGCGGCCTCCGCGCCGTTAAACCGAAGGAACCTGTCCCGCATGAATCAGATTGACTGCATTTTGTTCGACTGCGACGGCACGCTGGTGGACAGCGAAGTGCTGTGCAGCAAAGCCTATGTGCACATGTTCGCCCGCTACGGCATTCATCTGTCGCTGGAAGAGGTGTTCAAGAAATACAAAGGGGTGAAGCTGTACGAGATCATCGATCGGGTCAACGCCGAGCAGGGCACTGACCTGGCAAAAGAGGCGCTGGAGCCGCTGTATCGCCAGGAAGTGGCGCGGCTGTTCGACAGCGAACTGCAACAGATTGCCGGCGCCCGCGAGCTGCTGGCGCAGGTGACGGTGCCTGTCTGCACCGTCTCCAACGGACCGGTCAGCAAGATGCAGCACTCGCTCGGCCTGACCGGCATGCTGCCTTATTTTGATGACCGGTTGTTCAGCGGCTATGACATTCAGCGCTGGAAGCCGGATCCGGCGATCGTGTTTCACGCCGCCGAACAGATGCAGGTGCCGGTAACGCGCTGCATCCTGGTGGATGACTCGCCTGCCGGCGCGCAGGCTGGTATAGCCGCCGGCATCCCGGTCTTTTACTTCTGCGCCGATCCGCATAACCCGCCGATCGACCACCCGCTGGTGACGACGTTTAACGACCTGGCCCAGCTGCCCGCGCTGTGGCGCGAACGCGGCTGGCGGCTGACGGCCGATTAACTGGCCGGCAACGGCGGCTTGTTGCGCCACCAGCGCCACGACCGCTTCAGCGCGCGGGTTTGCGCGCCGAAGCGGCGGTTGACCGCGTTGGCCAGCAGATCGAGCGCCAGGCAGAACACGAAATAGACCAGCGCCACGAACAGGAACACTTCCATCGGATAGACCATGCTGCGGTTGTTGACCTGGGTCGCCAGGAAGGTCAGTTCGCCAACGCCGACGATATAAGCCAGCGAGGTGTCTTTGATCAGGGATATCCACTGGTTGATGAACGACGGCACCATCATGCGCAGCGCCTGCGGCAGCACGATCATGCGCAGCGTCTGCCAGCGGGTCAGCCCCAGGGAAAGCCCGGCCTGCCACTGGCCGGGGCCGATCGCGGCGATGCCGGCCTTCACCGCATGGGCCAGATAGGCCGAAGCGATCAGCGCCAGCGCGCACACCACGGTGGTGATTTCCGGGATCTCGACGCCAAACACCATCGGCAGCAGGAAATAGGTCCAGAAGATCAGCATGATGACCGGTATGGCGCGGAAAAAGCCCAGCACCGCCGCCAGCAATCCGGCAGCGACGCCGCGCGACATCGCCAACGCCACGCCGAGCAAGGTGCCGAGCGCCGCCGAGGTGACGCCGGCCATCAGGCTGATCGCCAACGTCAGCGCCGCGCCGCCTAATGGACCATCCGGCCAGGTGCCCCACAGCAGGTAGCCCAGGTTATCGTGAATTACGCTGAAATCCATCTCAATGCCCTCCCAGCGGTTTACGCTGTTGGCGCCACATGCCCCAGCCTTCCAGCAGCGCGATGATGGCGATATACAGCACCGTCGCCACGCCGAACGCCTGGAAGGTGCGCAGGGTTTCGGTTTCGACCTGACGCGAGGCGTAAGAGAGTTCGGCCACGCCGATCGCCATGGTCAGCGACGAGTTTTTGATCACGTTCATGTATTGCCCCAGCAGCGGCGGCAGCGCGATTTTCAACGCCTGCGGCAGCACCACATAGCGCATCGCCTGCCAGCCGGTCAGCCCCAGCGCCTGAGCGGCATATTTCTGCCCGCCGGCGACGCCGCGAATGCCGGAACGGATCTCTTCGGCGATAAAGGCGGTGGAGTAGAGCGTCAGGCCGAAGAAACCGGCGAGAAACTCGAACGACGGCCATTCCAGCGGGCCGACCTGATGTGAGCTGTTCAGCCACTGCATGGCGGCGGACGGCAGGATCTGCCCGGCGGCGAAGTACCAGAAGAACAGCTGCACCAGCAGCGGCGTATTGCGAAACAGCGAGCTGTAGCCCATCGCCAGCCAGCGCAACGGCCGCAGGCTGCTGTCGCGCATCGCCGCCAGCACGAAGCCCAGCAGCGTGGCCGCCAGGCCCGCGCAGGCGGAAAGCCACAGCGTCAGCAGAAAACCGTGCCACAGCCAGCTCAGGTATTGCGGCGCCAGCAGCCAGTCCAGGTTCATGTTCAATCCTTGTCTTGCAGAATGCATCAGGGGCGCAGCAAGCTGCGCCCCTCCGTGCCGATCTCACCGCGAGCGGTTAAATCAGGCTTTCGGTTGCTGATCCAAAGGCGCGATTTTGAAATCGCCGCGCGGTTGGGCGGATTGGGTTTCCGGCCCGAACCAGCGATCGTAAATCTTAACCGCTTCGCCGTCTTTTTCCAGCTTGATCAGCGTCTCGTTCACCGCGGCGGTCAGGCGATCTTCGCCCTTGGGAATGCCGACGCCCTGATACTCTTTGGTCAGGCTGAACGGCGAAATTTCAAACTCCGCCTTCTGCGCCGCCGGCAGGTTGCCGAGCAGGCCAACCAGCTTGGCGTCGTCCTGGGTGATCGCCTGCACGTTGCCGTTGCGCAGCGCCACAAACGCCAGCGGGGTGTCATCGTAGGAGATCACTTTCGCCGTCGGGAAACGCTCGCGCAGAGTGATTTCCTGCACCGTGCCCTTGTCCGCGCCGATGCGCAGCTTTTTGATGTCTTCCGGGGTTTTCAGCACGCCTTTGCGGGCGATGAATTTCTGGCCGGTGGCGAAGTACGGCACGCTGAAGTTCACTTCCTTGACGCGCTCGTCGGTAATGGTGAAGTTGGCGGCAATCAGGTCAACCTTCTTCGACACCAGCAGCGGAATGCGGTTGGCCGGGTTGGTGGCGCGCAGCTCCACTTTTACCCCCAGCGCTTTGCCGATCGCATCGGCGACGTCCACATCGTAGCCCACCAGCTTCTTGCTCTGCGGATCGATGTAGCCGAACGGCGGGTTGCTGTCGAACACCGCGATACGCACCACGCCGGCTTGCTTGATATCGTCAAGTTTGTCCGCGTGCGCGGCGCCGGCGGCGAGGCCGGTCAGACTGGCTAACAACGTTAAGGCCAAAGCGCGATGTTTCATAGAGAGCTCCTAAGTGGTTGATGTCCTGCTGGCGGATAAGCTAGCAAGCGCCACATAGGTCAGGAAATAATATAAAAAGCTATATTTATAACCTTTTTATCTTTAAGAACTTAAGATGGAATAAAGGCGCGGGAAACCGCGCCTTTGAAGGATATTACCCGGAAAGGGTCAGTCGGCTTTGTCGTCTTTACCGCCCGGGGAGAGCAGCTTTTCCAGGGCGTCGCCGCCCAAATGACGGAAATCCTGTCCTTTGACGAAATAGAAGATAAATTCGCAGATGTTCTGGCAGCGGTCGCCGATGCGCTCGATAGAACGGGCGCAGAACAGCGCGGTCAGCACGCTCGGAATGGTGCGTGAGTCTTCCATCATATAGGTCATCAGCTGACGCACGATGCCTTCGTATTCCTGGTCGACCTTTTTATCTTCGCGGTAAATACGGATCGCCTCGTCCAGATCCATGCGCGCGAAGGCGTCCAGCACGTCGTGCAGCATTTGCACGGTGTGGCGCCCCAGCGATTCCAGGCTGACCAGAAGCGGCTGGTGCTGGTGCGAGAACTTCTCCAGCGCGGTGCGGCAGATTTTGTCCGCCACGTCGCCGATGCGCTCCAGCTCGGAAATGGTTTTGATGATCGCCATCACCAGGCGCAGATCGCTGGCGGTCGGCTGGCGCTTGGCGATGATGCGCACGCAGGCTTCGTCGATCGCCACTTCCATCATGTTGACCTTGGCGTCGCCTTCGATAACTCGCTTGGCCAGCTCGCCATCCTGATTGTGCATCGCGGTGATGGCATCGGTCAGCTGCTGCTCCACCAGCCCGCCCATGGTCAGCACCTGGGTGCGGATATGCTCAAGCTCTGCGTTGAACTGGCCGGAAATGTGTTTGTTTAAATTCAGGTTATCCATGATGCTTCCTATCAACCATAACGGCCAGTGATGTAGTCTTCAGTCTGCTTTTTCTGCGGCGCAGTGAACAGGTTATCAGTATCACTGAACTCGATCAGCTCGCCCAGGTACATAAATGCGGTGGAGTCGGAGCAGCGCGCCGCCTGCTGCATATTGTGGGTTACGATCACCACGGTGTAATCGGCCTTCAGCTCGCTGATCAGCTCTTCAATCTTGCCGGTGGAGATCGGATCCAGCGCCGAGCAAGGCTCATCCAGCAACAGCACTTCCGGACGAATGGCGATGCCGCGGGCGATGCACAGGCGCTGCTGCTGGCCGCCGGAAAGGCTGTAGCCGCTCTGGTGCAGCTTGTCCTTGGTTTCGTTCCACAGCGCCGCCTTGGTCAGCGCCCACTGCACGCGCTCGTCCATATCGGCGCGCGACAGCTTTTCAAACAGGCGAACGCCGAAGGCGATGTTGTCGTAAATCGACATCGGGAACGGCGTCGGCTTCTGGAACACCATGCCGACCTTGGCGCGCAGCAGCGCGATATCCGAGTTGTCGGTCAGGATGTTCTGGCCGTCCAGCAGGATGCCGCCTTCCGCACGCTGTTCCGGGTACAGCTGGTACATCTTGTTGAAGGTGCGCAGCAGGGTGGATTTGCCGCAGCCGGACGGGCCGATAAACGCGGTGACCTTGTTCTTGGCGATATCCAGCGTGATGTTCTTCAGCGCATGGAATTTGCCGTAGTAGAAGTTCAGATCGCGTACCTGAATTTTGCTGCTGGAAGCGTCAGTAACCATACTCATCAAGACTTCTCTCTTTTCATCAGCGCCGCCAGAGCGGCGCTCAAAATTTTATGAATGCTTTTTCTTGGCGAAAATCACGCGCGCCAGGATATTCAGTAACAGTACGCACAGGGTGATCAACAGCACCCCGGCCCAGGCCAGCTGTTGCCATTCGGCGAACGGGCTCATGGCGAATTTGAAGATGGTCACCGGCAGGTTGGCGATCGGCTGCATCAGGTCGGTGCTCCAGAACTGGTTCGACAGCGAGGTGAACAGCAGCGGCGCCGTTTCCCCCGCGATGCGCGCAATCGCCAGCAGCACGCCGGTGATGATGCCGGACACCGACGCCTTCAGCGTGATGGCGGAAATCATGCGCCATTTCGGCGTGCCCAGCGCATAAGCGGCCTCGCGCAGCGTATCCGGCACCAGCTTCAGCATGTTCTCGGTGGTGCGAATGACGATCGGCACCTGCAGCAGCGCCAGCGCGACGATGCCGGCCCAGCCGGAAAAGTGTTCCATCTTCGCCACCACGATGGTGTAAACGAACAGGCCCACCACGATCGACGGTGCGGACAGCAGGATGTCGTTGATAAAGCGGATCACTTCCGCCAGCCAGGATTTACGGCCGTATTCCGCCAGGTAGATGCCGGCCATGATGCCCAGCGGCGTGCCGAAGATGGTCGCCCACAGGATCAACAGGCCGCTGCCGGCGATGGCGTTGGCCAGACCGCCGCCCGCGGTGTTCGGCGGCGGGGTCATTTCAGTGAACAGCGCCAGCGACATGCCGTCGAAGCCTTTGGTCACGGTGGCGATCAGGATCCAGATCAGCCAGAACAGCCCGAACACCATGGTCGCCATCGACAGGAACAGCGCGAGACGGTTTTTCTGCCGGCGCCAGGCCTGCATTTTGCGGCGGCTTTCCGCCAGAACGACTGCGTTTTGCATATCCATCGTCGCCATGTTAACGCCCCTCATTCTTGGCCAGACGCATGATCATCAGTTTCGACAGCGCCAGCACGATAAAGGTGATAACAAACAGAATCAGGCCCAGCTCCATCAACGCGGCGGTGTGCACGCCGGACTCGGCTTCGGCGAATTCGTTGGCCAGCGCCGAGGTGATGCTGTTGCCCGGCATGTACAGCGAAGCGCTGTCGAGCTGGTAGGTGTTGCCGATGATAAAGGTCACCGCCATGGTTTCCCCCAGCGCACGGCCCAGGCCCAACATCACGCCGCCGATGACGCCGTTTTTGGTGAACGGCAGCACGATGCGCCAGATGACTTCCCAGGTGGTGCAGCCGATGCCGTAGGCCGACTCTTTCATCATCACCGGGGTCTGTTCGAACACGTCGCGCATGACTGCCGCGATGTAAGGAATGATCATGATCGCCAGGATCACCCCGGCGGCCAGAATGCCGATGCCGAAGGCCGGGCCGGAGAACAGCTCGCCGACGATCGGAATGCCCGACAGCACTTCGCCGACCGGCGTCTGGAAGTATTCGGCGAACAGCGGCGCGAACACGAACAGGCCCCACATGCCGTAAACGATGCTGGGGATGGCCGCCAACAGCTCAATGGCGATGCCCAGCGGCCGCTTCAGCCAGTTCGGCGCCAGCTCGGTCAGAAACAGCGCGATGCCGAAGCTCACCGGCACGGCGATGATCAGCGCGATAAGCGAGGTGACCACGGTGCCGTAGATCGGCACCAGCGCGCCGAACTGCTCCGCCGGCGCGTCCCACTCTTTGGTCCACAGGAAGGCGAAGCCGAATTTCTGCATGCTTGGCCAGGAGGCGAAGATCAGCGAAACAATGATGCCGCCCAGCAACAATAGGGTAATCAGCGCAGCCAGTCTCACCAGCGCGCTGAAAATGATGTCACCGTTTTTGCCCGGTGCTTTGATGGTCGGCTTGTACTCAGCCATAGATTACTCTCTGTTTGAACCCTGGCAGCCCCAACCGGGATCGGAGCCTGAAGAACTGTGTGGGGCGCGGCGAACCCGCGCCCCTGCGTTGTTAGTACAGCGCTTTGCCTGAACTGTCTTTTACGTTGGTTTTCCAGGCCGCGCGCACCTGCTCAACCACTTCTGCCGGCAGGGTGGCGTAATCCAGCTCGTTAGCCTGCTTGGCACCGGTTTTGTAAGCCCAGTCAAAGAACTTCAGCACTTCGGCGCCCTGAGCAGGGTTTTTCTGCTCTTTGTGCACCAGGATGAAGGTGGTGGATGTAATCGGCCACACGTTGTCGCCTTTCTGGTCAGTCAGATCCTGAGCGAAGGTCTTGCTCCAATCCACGCCCTTGGCCGCGTTGCTGAAGCTCTCTTCGGTCGGGCTGACCGGTTTACCGTCGGCGGATACCAGCTTGGTGTAAGCCAGGTTGTTCTGCTTGGCGTAAGCGTATTCTACGTAGCCGATAGAGCCAGGCAGACGCTGAACGAAGGCGGCGATGCCGTCGTTGCCTTTACCGCCCAGACCGGTCGGCCAGTTAACGGTAGAACCGGCGCCGATCTTCTCTTTCCACTGCGCATTGGCCTTGGACAGGTAGCTGGTGAACACGAACGAGGTGCCGGAACCGTCGGCGCGGCGCACCACGGCGATGTTCTGGTCAGGCAGTTTCACGCCTGGGTTCAGCTTGGTGATTGCCGGGTCGTTCCATTTTTTGACGTTGCCCAGGTAGATATCGCCCAGGGTTTTGCCGTCCAGCGTCAGTTCGCCGGATTTGATGCCCGGGATATTCACGGCCAGCACCACGCCGCCGATCACGGTCGGGAACTGGAACAGGCCGTCGGCCGCCAGTTTGTCGTCAGACAGCGGGGCGTCGGAGGCGCCAAAGTCAACGGTGTTGGCCACGATTTGCTTCACGCCGCCAGAGGAGCCGATGCCCTGATAGTTAACTTTGTTGCCGGTTTCTTTCTGATAAGAATCTGCCCACTTGGCGTAAACCGGAGCGGGGAATGTCGCACCTGCACCGGTCAGGCTGGCAGCAGCGAACGCGGACACGGTGGTCAGGGAGAAGGTCGCTGCCACAATACTGGCGACGGTGGTACGCATCAGTTTCATAATCCCTCCTAATGGGATATTTAAAATCGACTTCGAGTCGTTTTAATCAGAGTAAGTATTGCTGCAGGAGGGAAAATAGGACAGTTTGGTGACAGAAAAATGTACGCAATATGACAGTTATATTACAGTGCGCCAGAGAGGCGTTTGTTTCTTTAAAAATCAATTAATTAGTCAAAAAACAGCGCAATTGACGTGCAATAAAAAAACGGTTTGGCGCGGCCTATCCGCTTGAATATGACAATGTTTATCGCCGAATCGGTCGCGCTGTCATCTTTAAGGCCGCTCATGAAAAAAGCCGGCGCAAAGGCCGGCTTTTGCAGTTTACCTGCGGCAGATTACTCTACGGTGACAGACTTCGCCAGGTTGCGCGGCTGGTCAACGTCGGTGCCTTTGATCAGCGCCACGTGGTAAGACAGCAGCTGCAACGGCACGGTGTAGAAGATCGGCGCCACGATTTCCTCGACGTGCGGCAGAGGAATGATGGTCATGCCTTCGCTGCTGACGAAGCCGGCGTCCTGATCGGCGAACACGTACAGCTGGCCGCCGCGCGCGCGCACTTCTTCAATGTTGGACTTCAGCTTTTCCAGCAGTTCGTTGTTCGGCGCCACCACGATCACCGGCATATCGGCGTCGATCAGCGCCAGCGGGCCGTGTTTCAGCTCACCCGCCGCATAGGCTTCGGCGTGAATATAGGAGATCTCTTTCAGCTTCAGCGCCCCTTCCATGGCGATTGGATACTGATCGCCGCGGCCGAGGAACAGCGCATGGTGCTTGTCGGAGAACCCTTCCGCCAGCGCTTCGATCTCTTTATCCATCGACAGCATCTGCTCGATACGCGCCGGCAGCGCCTGCAGGCCATGCACGATCTCTTGCTCCACGCTTTCCGCCATGCCTTTCAGGCGGCCCAGACGCGCCACCAGCATCAACAGCACGGTGAGCTGCGTGGTGAAGGCCTTGGTCGAGGCCACGCCGATTTCCGTGCCCGCTTTGGTCATCAACGCCAGATCCGATTCGCGCACCAGCGAAGAGCCGGCCACGTTACAAACGGCCAGCGAACCGAGATAACCCAGCTCTTTGGACAAGCGCAGCGCCGCTAACGTATCGGCAGTTTCGCCGGACTGCGACAGGGTGATGATCAGGCTGCCCGGACGCACCGCCGATTTGCGGTAACGGAATTCGGACGCGATCTCGACGTCGCACGGCACGCCGGCCAACGCTTCAAACCAGTAGCGCGCCACCATACCGGAGTGGTAAGAAGTCCCGCAGGCGATGATCTGCACGTGCTGCACCTTGGCCAGCAGCTCGTCGGCGCGCGGGCCCAGCTCGCTCAGGTTGATTTGGCCATGGCTGAAACGCCCTTCCAGGGTGTTTTTCAGCGCCAGTGGCTGTTCGTAGATCTCTTTTTGCATGTAGTGACGGTAAGCGCCCTTATCGCCGGCGTCATACTGCACCTGGGATTCGATCTCAGGGCGCTCGATGGCGTTGCCCTGCTTGTCGAAGATGTTGACGGTGCGGCGAGTCACTTCCACCACGTCGCCTTCTTCCAGGAAGATGAAGCGGCGGGTGACCGGCAGCAGCGCCAGCTGATCGGAAGCGATGAAGTTTTCCCCGACGCCGCGGCCGATAACCAGCGGGCTGCCGGAGCGCGCCGCGACCAGTACGCTCGGATCGCGGCTGTCCATCACCACGGTGCCGTAAGCGCCGCGCAGCTGTGGGATCACGCGCTGAACCACTTCCAGCAACGTGCCGCCCTGTTGTTGTTCCCAGTGCACCAGGTGCGCGATCACTTCGGTGTCGGTTTCGGAGCTGAAGCGGTAACCGCGTTCGATCAGCAGTTCGCGCAGCGGTTCGTGGTTTTCGATGATGCCGTTATGCACCACGGTAATGTAGTCGGAAACATGCGGGTGCGCGTTCGCTTCGGTCGGTTCACCGTGCGTTGCCCAGCGGGTGTGAGCGATGCCGGTACCGCCGTGCAGATCGGTCTGCTCCGCCGCTTCGGCCAGTTTTTGCACCTTGCCTACGCGACGCAGGCGACTGACGTTGCCTTTTTCGTCGACCACCGCCAGACCGGCGGAGTCGTAACCGCGGTACTCGAGACGGCGTAAACCTTCCAACAGGATTTCTGCGATATCACGTTGCGCTACTGCGCCTACAATTCCACACATCAGTTGTATTCCTAATGAACGCCCTTCATGGGCGCTTTCGATGTCTTGACCTGATTTTTGCCGGTTTTACCGTGCGTCCCCGAGCCTGTAGATGGTGGGGGTTATTATGTTTTGTATTGGGCTCTGAACGGAGCCCAACGCAAAACACACTATGATTTCTTCTTCACCGGGCGTTGCCAGCCCTGAATGTGCACCTGCTTGACGCGGCTCAGCACCAGTTCGTTCTCGGCGATATCGCGCGTCACCGTGGTGCCGGCGGCGATGGTGGAGCCTTTGCCGACCGACACCGGCGCCACCAGCTGAGTATCGGAACCGACGAACACGCCGTCGCCGATCAGCGTCTTGTGCTTGTTGGCGCCATCGTAGTTGCAGGTGATGGTGCCGGCGCCAATATTCACGTCATCGCCGATTTCGGCATCGCCCAGGTAGCTGAGGTGACCGGCCTTGGAGCCTTTGCCCAAACGCGCCTTTTTCATTTCCACGAAGTTGCCGACGTGGGCCCCTGCCGCCAGCTCCGCGCCAGGGCGCAGGCGGGCGAACGGCCCCACGGTGCAGTCGGCTTCCAGCACGCTGTCTTCCAGCACGCTGTAAGGGCTGATCTCGCAGTCATCGCCGATCACGCAGTTTTTCAGCACGCAGCCGGCGCCGATTTTCACCCGGTCGCCCAGCTTGACGTGACCTTCGATAATCACATTCGCATCAATAGTGATGTCGCGGCCGTGAACAAGTTCCCCGCGCAGGTCAAAACGCGCCGGATCCAGCAGCATCACGCCGGCCAACAGCAGCTTTTCAGACTGTTCCGACTGGAAGACGCGCTCCAGGGTCGCCAGCTGCAGGCGGTTGTTCACGCCTTCCACTTCACTCAGGCGCGACGGGTGCACGGTTTCGATTTTCTTGCCGTCGGCATGGGCCAACGCAATGATATCGGTGATGTAAAACTCGCCCTGTGCGTTGTCGTTATTCAACATCCCCAGCCAGCGCTTCAGATCGCACCCGTTCGCCACCAGGATGCCGGTATTGATCTCGTTGATCTGGCGCTGCGCCTCGTTGGCATCCTTGTGTTCGACGATGCCCACCACGTTGCCCTGCTCGCGCACGATGCGGCCGTAGCCGCTCGGATCGTCCAGCTTGACCGTCAGCAGACCGATACCGCCCTGCGGTTTGGCCGCCAGCAGGCGTTGCAGCGTATCCACGGAGATCAACGGCACGTCGCCGTACAGCATCAGCACGTCTTCATCGTCGGCAAAGTGCGGCGCGGCCTGCTGCATTGCATGGCCGGTACCCAATTGCTCGGCCTGCAGCACCCAGTTCAGCGCGCCGTCAGTCAACGTGCTTTTCAGCAGATCGCCGCCGTGGCCGTATACCAGGTGAACATGTTGCGCGCCCAGTTTCATCGCGGCATCAATGACGTGTTGCACCATCGGCTTACCGGCCAACGGATGTAAAACCTTGGGAAGATCGGAATACATGCGTGTTCCCTTGCCCGCGGCGAGGATAACCACGCTCATTGCGCTGTTCGACATAAGCAACCTGATAACTCCATTTTGATAGACGAAAGTAAAACCGTTTAGCGACAATATTACTACATATTTCTCATCACGAACCCGGCGCAGGCCGCGTGGGCCTTGGCCTGCCGCTATCGTGGCCAATTCGGCGCCGGGACGAAAAAACTGTCGGCGATCGGCGACGTTTATTTCCCGATATCAGGGGTTATACACCACACCGCCCGCCGGGCTGAAATGCTTATTTTAAAGTAAAAAAAAAGCGACCCTATAGGCCGCTTTCTTAAAGTTGGGTGCTTTGCACCCAAACATTACATCGCTTTTCTGGTGAGCTCGATAACGCGCAGTTTCGCGATCGCTTTCGCCAGTTCAGCGGATGCCTGAGCATAGTCGACATCGCCATGAGAGCTGCGAATGTGTTCTTCAGCTTTACGCTTAGCTTCCAACGCTCTCGCTTCGTCGAGGTCAGTACCACGGATAGCAGTGTCCGCCAGCACGGTAACCACGCTCGGCTGCACCTCGAGGATGCCGCCGGACAGGTAGATGAACTCTTCTTCACCGTGCTGCTTAACAATACGCACCATGCCAGGCTTGATGGCAGTCAGCAGCGGCGCATGGCCAGGGAAGATCCCCAGTTCACCTTCGCTGCCTGTCACCTGGATCTTCTGCACCAGGCCGGAAAACATCTGTTTTTCCGCGCTGACTACATCCAGATGGTAAGTCATAGCCATATCACCCTCCTCTCAAGGCGTTACAGTTTCTTGGCTTTTTCCACTGCTTCTTCAATGGTGCCAACCATGTAGAACGCCTGCTCCGGCAGGTGGTCATAGTCGCCGTCCATAATGCCTTTGAAACCACGGATGGTGTCTTTCAGCGATACGAACTTGCCCGGAGAACCGGTGAAGACTTCTGCCACGAAGAACGGCTGAGACAGGAAGCGTTGGATCTTACGCGCACGGGATACGACCAGTTTGTCTTCTTCAGACAGCTCGTCCATACCCAAGATCGCGATGATATCTTTCAGTTCCTGGTAGCGTTGCAGAATGGACTGCACGCCACGCGCTACGTCGTAGTGCTCCTGGCCAACAACCAGCGGATCCAGCTGACGGCTGGTGGAATCCAGCGGGTCAACGGCCGGGTAGATACCCAGAGAAGCGATGTTACGGCTCAGTACCACGGTTGCGTCCAAGTGCGCAAAGGTGGTGGCTGGTGACGGGTCAGTCAAGTCATCCGCAGGAACGTAAACGGCCTGTACGGAAGTGATGGAACCGGTCTTGGTCGAGGTGATACGTTCTTGCAGAACGCCCATCTCTTCCGCCAGCGTTGGCTGATAACCTACCGCGGATGGCATACGGCCCAGAAGTGCGGACACTTCGGTACCGGCCAGGGTGTAACGGTAGATGTTGTCAACGAACAGCAGAACGTCACGGCCTTCGTCACGGAATTTCTCCGCCATGGTCAGGCCGGTCAGCGCAACGCGCAGACGGTTACCTGGTGGCTCGTTCATCTGGCCGTAAACCAGGGATACTTTGTCCAGAACGTTGGAGTCGGTCATTTCGTGGTAGAAGTCGTTACCCTCACGAGTACGCTCGCCCACGCCCGCAAACACGGAATAACCGGAGTGCTCGATCGCGATGTTACGGATCAGCTCCATCATGTTTACGGTTTTACCCACGCCCGCACCGCCGAACAGACCCACTTTACCGCCCTTGGCGAACGGACAAATCAGGTCCATTACCTTGATACCGGTTTCCAGCAGTTCCTGGGAGCTGGACAGCTCTTCGTAGCTTGGCGCCGCGCGGTGAATCGCCCAACGCTCTTCTTCACCGATGTCGCCTTTCATGTCGATCGGTTGACCCAATACGTTCATGATACGGCCCAGGGTAGCTTTACCCACCGGCACTTCAATCGGGTGGTCCAGGTTGTTCACTTTCAGACCGCGACGCAGACCGTCGGAGGTCCCCATTGCGATACAGCGAACCACGCCACCGCCCAGCTGTTGCTGAACTTCCAACACCAGTTTTTCGGTGCCGTTTTCTACCTCAAGGGCGTCGTACACTTTCGGTACGGCATCCTGAGGGAACTCGACGTCCACCACGGCGCCGATTACCTGGATAATCTTTCCAGTAGCCATCTTGAATCCTCTACGTAATTCGTAAACCTAGCTTAAACCGCGGAGGCTCCCGAAACGATCTCGGTGAGTTCCTGAGTGATGCTGGCCTGACGCGCCTTGTTGTATACCAACTGCAGCTCTTTGATCAGGCTACCGCCGTTATCGGTTGCGGCTTTCATCGCGACCATTCGTGCGGCCTGCTCGCTGGCCAGGTTTTCCACGACGCCCTGATAAACCTGCGACTCCACATAGCGGCGCAGCAAGGTATCAAGCAGCACTTTTGGATCGGGTTCATACAGGTAATCCCAAGGCGTTTTCTTCAGCTCTTCGTCATCGGCTGGCGGTAACGGCAGCAGCTGAAGCACCTGCGGCTCTTGGGACATCGTATTAACAAATTTGTTGCTGACAATGTACAGCTTGTCCAAACGACCTTCGTCGTAGGCCTGCAGCATCACTTTCACCGGCCCGATCAGATCCGACAGGGAAGGTTTGTCCCCCATGCCGGTCACCTGGGCAACCACGTTGCCACCCACGGAACCAAAGAAAGAGGCTGCTTTAGAGCCAATCAGCGCCAAATCGGTTTCGACGCCTTTTTCGGACCAGGCTTTCATCTCCGCCAGCAGCTTTTTGAACAGGTTGATGTTCAAGCCGCCACAGAGACCACGGTCAGTAGACACCACCAGATACCCGACGCGCTTAACGTCACGCTCATCCAGGTACGGGTGCTTGTACTCCAGATTCCCTAACGCAAGGTGACCAATCACTTTGCGCATGGTCTCTGCATAAGGACGGCTGGCCGCCATGCGATCCTGCGATTTACGCATTTTGGAGGCGGCGACCATTTCCATCGCTTTAGTGATCTTTTGCGTGTTTTGCACGCTAGCGATCTTACTACGTATCTCTTTTGCGCCGGCCATCTCTGCTTCTCCTCAGTGCCAGACGGCCTGCTGTCTTTCAACAGCAGGACCGTTCGGCGTTACCAGGACTGGGTTTTCTTGAAGGTCTCGAGGATGTCTTTCAACTTGCCCTCGATCTCATCATTGAAGTTGCCAGTTTGGTTGATGTGGTTCAGCAGCTCGGCGTGCTCGCGGTCCGCATAGGCGACCAGCGCGGCTTCGAAGCTCACCACTTTGGCGACTTCGACGTCGTTCAGGTAACCGCGTTCTGCGGCAAACAGCACCAGAGACTGTTGTGCGACCGACATCGGCGCATACTGTTTCTGTTTCAGCAGCTCGGTCACTTTCTGACCGTGGCTCAGCTGTTTGCGGGTCGCGTCGTCCAGATCGGATGCGAACTGGGAGAACGCAGCCAGTTCACGATACTGCGCCAGCGCGGTACGGATACCGCCGGACAGTTTCTTCATGATCTTGGTCTGCGCGGCGCCACCAACACGGGATACGGAGATACCCGGGTTAACTGCCGGACGAATACCGGAGTTGAACAGGTTGGATTCCAGGAAGATCTGACCATCGGTAATCGAGATTACGTTGGTCGGAACGAACGCGGAAACGTCACCCGCCTGGGTTTCAATGATCGGCAGAGCGGTCAGTGAACCGGTTTGGCCTTTAACTTCACCTTTGGTGAAGGCTTCAACGTATTCGGCGTTAACGCGCGCTGCACGCTCCAGTAAGCGGGAGTGCAGGTAGAATACGTCGCCTGGGTAAGCTTCACGACCTGGCGGACGACGAAGCAGCAGGGAAATCTGGCGGTAAGCAACGGCCTGTTTGGACAGGTCATCGTACACGATCAACGCATCTTCACCGCGGTCACGGAAGTATTCGCCCATTGCGCAACCGGCGTATGGCGCCAGGTATTGCAGTGCAGCGGATTCGGAAGCGGTCGCCACCACCACGATGGTGTTGGCCAGTGCGCCGTGCTCTTCCAGTTTGCGCACCACGTTAGCGATGGTGGACGCTTTCTGGCCGATAGCCACGTAAACGCATTTGATGCCGGAGTCGCGTTGGTTGATGATCGCATCGATCGCCAGCGCGGTTTTACCGGTCTGACGGTCACCGATCACCAGCTCACGCTGGCCACGGCCGATTGGAATCATGGCATCAACGGATTTGTAGCCAGTCTGAACCGGCTGATCAACGGATTGACGCTCGATAACGCCTGGCGCGATAGCTTCTACCGGAGAGAAACCGTCGTTCTCAATCGGGCCTTTGCCGTCGATTGGCGCGCCCAGGGTGTTAACTACGCGGCCCAGCAGACCACGACCGACTGGAACTTCCAGGATACGGCCGGTGCATTTAACCTTCATGCCTTCGGCCAGATCCGCGTACGGACCCATAACCACGGCACCTACGGAGTCGCGCTCCAGGTTCAATGCGATTGCGTAACGGTTGCCAGGCAGCGCGATCATTTCGCCCTGCATAACTTCGGCCAGGCCGTGTACGCGGATGATCCCGTCGCTGACGGAAACGATAGTACCTTCATTGTGAGCTTCGCTCACTACATTGAACTGAGCAATGCGCTGCTTGATCAGTTCGCTGATTTCGGTGGAATTCAGTTGCATGCTCCAGTCCCCTTAAGACTGCAAGACGTCTGTCAGGCGTTCAAGACGACCGCGAACGCTGCCATCAATCACCATATCGCCGGCGCGAACAACGATGCCGGCCAGTACAGACTTGTCAATTTTGCAATTCAGCTTAACTTTGCGTGACAGACGTTTTTCCATCGCAGCGGCGATTTTCGCCTGCTGTTCGTCGCTCAGCGCGCTCGCAGAGAGCACTTCGACTTCGACGGTGGATTCCAGCGAGGCGCGCAGTTCGATGAACTGCTGCAGCACGGCAGGAAGAACCAGTAAACGTCCATTTTCGGCCATTACGCGGATAAAGTTCTGGCCATGTTCGTCGAGCCGATCGCCACAAACCGCGATGAACGTCTTGGACAGCGTTTCTGGCGCGACCGCGCCAGACAGCAGTTCAGAAATCTGTTCATTGCGAGTGACTTCAGCCGCAAACGCCAGCATTTCCTGCCAGCGCTCTACGCTTTGGTGCTCAACGGCAAAGTCAAAAGCTGCTTTGGCGTAGGGGCGAGCTACAGTGACAAATTCAGACATCAGCCCCTCCCTCCTTACAGTTCAGCGACCAGTTTATCAACGATGTCGCTGTTAGCAGCTTCATCCACGGAACGTTCGATGATCTTCTCGGCGCCGGCAATTGCCAGCATCGCGACTTGCTTACGCAACTCT
This sequence comes from Serratia sp. CY33525, assembly GCF_052169115.1. Taxonomy (NCBI): domain Bacteria; kingdom Pseudomonadati; phylum Pseudomonadota; class Gammaproteobacteria; order Enterobacterales; family Yersiniaceae; genus Serratia; species Serratia sp. CY33525. The sequence goes on from NZ_JBJNLK010000006.1 coordinate 260,552, forward strand.
TCACGAGCGCGCTTACGTTCGGCTTCGATCTCAGCCTGAGCCTGCGCCACGATTTTGTTACGTTCCTGCTCGGCTTCGGCTTTCGCTTCATCCATGATCTGAGCTTTGCGTTTGTTCGCTTGCTCGATGATCACCTGAGCTTCTGCTTTAGCAGTTTTCAGCTGGTCGGTCGCATTGGCTTGCGCTAAGTCCAGATCTTTTTTGGCACGCTCTGCAGAAGCGAGGCCGTCAGCGATTTCTTTCTGACGTTTCTCGATGGCAGCCATGATCGGCGGCCATACGTACTTCATGCAGAACCAGACAAACAGAACGAACGCGATGGCCTGGCCGAGGATTGTTGCGTTAAGATTCACAGCACAATGCCTCTTTAAAAGTTAATAGTTTGGTTACGTCGTAGAGGGTTGCTCTACTTACGCGACGGCGAACATCACGTACAGACCCAGACCTACAGCGATCATCGGGATGGCGTCGACCAGACCCATAACGATAAAGAACTGTGTACGCAGCAGAGGAATCAGGTCAGGCTGACGAGCAGCGCCTTCCAAGAATTTACCACCCAGGATGCCGATACCGATCGCAGCACCGATTGCCGCTAAACCCATCATCACAGCGGCAGCCATGTACAGCAGATCCATACTCAGGTTTTCCATGACAGTCTCCAGTTTGTTTCAGTTTAAAAGTGCAAGTGTTTTAAGAAAATCAGTGCTCTTCAGACGCCATCGACAGATAGACGATCGTCAGAACCATGAAAATAAAGGCTTGAAGCGTAATGATCAGGATGTGGAAGATAGCCCAAGGCAAGCTCAGGACCCACTGTGACCACCACGGCAACAGGCCGGCAATCAGGATGAAGATCAACTCACCCGCATACATGTTGCCGAACAGTCGCAGACCCAGTGAAACAGGTTTGGACAGCAGGCTGACACCTTCAAGAATCAGGTTGATAGGAATGAATACAGGGTGGTTGAACGGCTGCATGGTCAACTCTTTAACGAACCCGCCAACGCCTTTCATTTTGATGCTATAGAACAGAATCAGGATAAACACGCCCAGCGCCATAGACAGCGTGACGTTCACGTCGGCGGTAGGCACGACGCGCAGCGCAGGCAGACCGAGAACGTGGGTGCCGAGATAAGGCAGGAAGTCAACCGGGATGAGGTCCATCAGGTTCATCAGGAACACCCAGACGAACACGGTCAGTGCCAACGGCGCAATGACCTTGCTCTTGCCGTGGTACATGTCGCGCACGCTGCTGTCGACGAAACCGACCACCAGCTCCACGGCGGTTTGCAGTTTACCCGGCACGCCGCTGGTGGCGTTTTTGGCCACTTTGCGGAAGATCACCAGGAAGAGCGCCCCGAGGACGACGGAGAAAAACATCGAGTCGAGGTTAATCGACCAAAACCCAGTCCCGACCTGAAGCTGCGTCAGGTGGTGACCGATATACTCCTGTGGAGTCAAGACTTCTCCTGCAGACATGATGCCTCTTACCCTTATTTAGTTAAGTTCGGTAACTGTTAATCACGGCCGGTGCCACTATCTGCACCACTAACACCGCTAAATAGGTCAGGCCAAGCGGTATAAACTCCGCCTTGAACACCCCCAGCGCCACGATCAGCAAAACGATGGTGATCACGACCTTTAGCCCCTCGCCGATGGCGAACGACCAGGCAACCCTACCGGGCGCCGGCGTTTGCGCCTGATGGCGCAAGGCAAACAGCATAAACATTGCACTCGGCAACCAGGCGGCGAGACCGCCTGCCAGCGCCGAAGCGCTCCATTCCGGGCTTTTCAGCCAGAAAGCAACGCTGATCAGAACAAAAGTCATTAACTGCAAAAACAGCAGTTTGCGTGCGACTTTCCCGCTGTAAAGGGACACAGACATGACGTTTGTTCTCTCCGTACCCCAGAGGGGGTATGCTGAGTGACGTATACAACTGTTTTTGCTGTCCTGAGTCAAGCAGCAAAAAACGAGCAAATTATACGGGGCATACCAACGAATTCAATCGATAAGTAGCGAAAAGGTGAACAATTATTTAAATTTCCCTATTCCAGCCTATTTTCACAAGAAAACGGTCGGAATAATAGGGCGCATTTAATTGTCTGATTATTCCAGCGTTGCGTTTAGAAACGCGAAGCCGATCACAGTAATGTCCCTTCCTGATTTATAGCCGATGGTCAACCAAACCGTCTTTAGCAATTTGAGCGATCAAAAGATTATATAAATCAAAACATTATCAGTTAACTGTTCAAAAACAATCCGTATACCCGATGAAAACCTTTTATTGACAAGCAGCGGGGCAATATTCCAACAGCCAATTAACATTAGCAGCAAACGCCAATCTTTCGCACATGATTGCTAACGTGACTATTTCCAAATGCAATTACTCTATTGTCGCTAATTAGCCGCGTTTTTTGTGTTAATAGGAAGTAAATTAACTAAAAAAAGCGACCAACTAATTAGCCTGCTTATCTTTCTGCCTGGTACTGCCTTTAATTCACGCTTGTTTGATCAAAAGCAAACTCAGTTTGCCTTAAGAATCACCAGATGGCGTTCGCCTTCCAGTTCAGGCACCTGCAGCCGCACGATAGACTCCAGGCTAACGCCCGCCGGCAACTGCGCCAGCTCTTCATCCGGGCGCACGCCTTTCAACGCGTAAAAACGCCCCTGCCCTTTCGCCGGCAGGTGATGGCACCAAGACAGCATATCCTGCAGCGAAGCGAACGCGCGGCTGATCACGCCGTCGAACGGTGGCTCGGCCGGAAACTCCTCAACGCGGCTCTGCACCGGCTCGATATTGTTCAGGCCCAGCTCATGTTGCACCTGACGCAGGAAACGCACGCGCTTGCCCAGGCTGTCGAGCAGCGTGAAATGCGCGTCCGGGCGCACGATCGCCAGCGGAATGCCCGGCAAGCCGGGGCCGGTGCCGACATCGATAAAACGCGAGCCCTGCAGATGCGGGTTGACCACGATGCTGTCGAGGATGTGGCGCACCAGCATTTGCTGCGGATCGCGCACCGACGTGAGGTTATAAGCCTTGTTCCACTTATCCAGCATGCCGACATAGCCCAGCAGCTGCTGTTTCTGCTGATCGGGCAGCTCAATGCCTGCTGCCGCGAGCAGCGAGTCTAATTTTTTTTGCACAACGGATCCTTTGGCAGGCGCTGAACGACCAGCGGATGGTTAGCTGGCGCAATGAGGCGCCTATGATAATTCAGGGCGCAAGTGATGTCAGCGGCCGTTTGGCTACGGGATGAGCAAACGGCCGCCTGGATGCGGGATTTATGCGCTGCGGCGCAGCAGTCCCTGCTTTTTCAGCCAGATCAGCAAAATCGAGATCGCCGCCGGCGTAATGCCGGAGATGCGCGAAGCCTGGCCGATGGAGTTCGGTTTGTGATCGTTCAGCTTGGCGATCACCTCGTTCGACAGCCCAGAAACCTGACGGTAGTCGAGATCCAACGGCAGCACGGTGTTCTCGTTGCGCTGTTGTTTTTCGATCTCTTCCTGCTGACGAGCGATGTAGCCTTCGTATTTGACCTGGATCTCGACCTGTTCGGCGGCTTGTACGTCGTCCAGCGGCGGCGCGAAGGCCTCGGTGCCGGTCAACTGCGCGTAATCCATCTCCGGGCGGCGCAGCAGCTCTTCGCCGTTCGCTTCGCGCGACAGCGGCGCTTTCAGCAGCGCATTGACCTGTTCGACGTTCTCGGCGTGCGGGTGCATCCAGATGTCGCGCAGGCGCTGACGTTCGCGTTCGATTCGCTCCAGCTTCTCGCTGTAACGCGCCCAACGCACGTCGTCCACCAGGCCGAGTTCACGGCCTTTTTCCGTCAGGCGGAGATCGGCGTTGTCTTCGCGCAGCATCAGACGATACTCGGCGCGCGAGGTAAACATGCGGTACGGTTCTTTGGTGCCGAGGGTGCTGAGATCGTCCACCAGCACCCCCAGGTAGGCCTGATCGCGACGTGGCGCCCAGCCTTCCTGTTCGTCGGCGAAGCGCCCGGCGTTCAGGCCGGCCAACAGGCCCTGCGCAGCGGCTTCTTCATACCCGGTGGTGCCGTTGATCTGGCCGGCGAAGAACAGCCCCTGAATGAATTTGCTTTCCAGCGTCGGCTTCAGATCGCGCGGATCGAAGAAATCGTACTCGATGGCATAACCAGGGCGAATAATACGCGCGTTCTGCATCCCTTCCATCGAACGGACGATCTGCATCTGCACGTCGAACGGCAGGCTGGTGGAAATGCCGTTAGGGTAAATTTCGTTGCTGGTCAGGCCTTCCGGTTCGAGGAAGATCTGGTGCGCGTTGCGATCGGCAAAGCGCATGACCTTGTCTTCGATCGACGGGCAGTAACGTGGGCCGATCCCTTCGATGATCCCGGCATACATCGGGCTGCGATCGAGGTTATTGCGGATCACGTCATGGGTTTTTTCATTGGTGTGGGTGATGTAGCACGCCATTTGTTCCGGGTGCTGGCTGGCATCGCCCAGGAACGAGAATACCGGCACCGGCGTATCGCCGTGTTGTGGCGCCAGTACGCTGAAATCGATAGTGCGGGCGTCGATGCGCGGCGGCGTACCGGTTTTCAAGCGGTTGACGCGCAGCGGCAGCTCACGCAAACGCTGCGACAGCGAGATCGAAGGAGGATCCCCGGCGCGGCCGCCGCTGTAATTCTCCAGGCCGATATGGATCTTGCCGTCCAGGAAGGTGCCGACGGTCAATACCACCGCTTTGGCGCGGAATTTCAGGCCCATTTGGGTGACGGCGCCCACTACGCGATCGTTTTCGACGATCAGATCCTCAACCGGCTGTTGGAAGATCATCAGGTTGGGCTGGTTCTCCAACGCGGTGCGGATCGCCTGGCGATACAGTACGCGATCCGCCTGCGCGCGAGTAGCGCGAACGGCAGGGCCTTTGCTGGCGTTTAGTATCCTAAACTGGATGCCGGCATGATCGATCGCCGTGGCCATCAGGCCGCCGAGTGCATCAATTTCCTTAACCAGATGCCCTTTACCAATACCGCCAATCGCCGGGTTACAGGACATCTGTCCCAGCGTATCGATATTGTGTGTCAATAATAAAGTCTGACGCCCCATGCGCGCCGCGGCCATGGCGGCCTCGGTACCTGCATGGCCACCACCGATGATGATGACGTCAAATTGATCTGGATAAAACATGGAACTGCACCTCGCCGTATTGCGAACGATCGTATTTGCCCTGGGGTGGGGGATTCTACTCAAGTTTAGACGATCGACCAAGCGGTCAGGATCGTCGGTAATTAAAAGAAGATCTTTTTTATTTAAAGATCTCTTTATTAGATCTCTTATTAGGATCGCGATCCTCTGTGGATAAGTAACTATTCACGAAGAAGATCAGCAGATTAAGGAGGATCGTTTGCTGTGAATGATCGGTGATCCCGACGCAGATAAGCTGGGATCTAAAAGGCTTGTTATACACAGGACAAAAAGCGACCTACGGTTGTTATTTGGATAACTACGGCTTTTACCCTGCTTTTAAGCTTAGTTATCCACAATCGTTCGCGCGATCTTTAGACAAACTAGAGTAAATTAATCCAGTTTTTTACCCATTCCTCGGCCGGATCCTCGGGAATTTCATGCTCGGTTACGTCGATCTCGAGACGATCGCCGATCCTTTTCGCGCCTCTGGCGATCAGCAGATCGTCGATCTGTTTGATCGCGCCGCAGAAGATGTCGTATTCCGAACTGCCCAAACCGACGGCACCGAACTGCACCTCGGAAAGATCCGGCTGTTGTTCGGCGATCTGCTCCAGCAGCGGCTGAAGGTTATCCGGCAGTTCGCCGGCGCCGTGCGTGGAAGAGACTACCAGCCAGCGGCCGGTCAACGGCAGTTCATCCAGTTCAGGGCCGTGCAGCATCTCGGTAGAGAAACCCGCGTCTTCCAGCTTTTCAGCCAAATGTTCAGCCACGTATTCGGCGCTGCCAAGCGTACTGCCACTGATCAGAGTAATATCTGCCATGAACCAACGATCCCAACCTTCTCACTCAAAGTGGCTGCATTGTACGCTGTGAATCGGCTGGGATCTACCTGTGGATAATGTGGGTATGCAATTTGGCGGGTTACGGCACGATGGTGCGCATAATGGGGTTCTGCAGCGAGATCAGCGTTTCGGTAGACTGGATCTCGTCGATGGTCTGGATCTTGTTGATAAGTACCTGCTGCAGTGCGTCGATCGATCGGCACATCACCTTGATAAAGACGCTGTAGTGGCCGGTGGTGTAATAGGCTTCCACCACTTCCTCCAGGCTTTCCAGCTTTTTCAGCGCCGAAGGGTAGTCCTTGGCGCTCTTTAATATGATGCCGATAAAGCAGCACACATCGTAGCCCAGCTGTTTGGGGCTGACGTCGATGCGCGCGCCGGTGATGATCCCGGCCTGTTTCATCTTCTCTACCCGCACATGAATGGTGCCGGGGCTGACGGCAAAGTTTTTCGCCAGTTCGGCGTACGGCGTGCGCGCGTTGTCCATCAGAGCGTTGAGGATGCCGCGATCGAGATTATCGATCTGATAAATTTCCGCCATTTAATCCCCCATTAATTAACGATTGTTGAATTCTGTCCGGATAAAAATGAACGATTAAAAGTGAAAAGGCAATATTGATTAATGGATATTGAATTGACATGTCATTTTGTTGCTTAATCGATGGCAACAGAGACAGGTTTACAAGAGATACGGCAATGAAAAAACAGTTTATCCAAAAACAACAACAAATCAGCCAGGTCAAATCCTTCTTCTCCCGCCAGCTGGAGCAACAGCTTGGCCTGATCGAAGTGCAGGCGCCGATCCTCAGCCGTCTGGGCGACGGCACGCAGGATAACCTCTCCGGCAGCGAGAAAGCGGTGCAGGTTAAGGTGAAAACCCTGCCGGACGCCACCTTCGAAGTGGTGCATTCATTGGCGAAATGGAAACGTAAAACGCTGGGCAGCTATGATTTCGGCGCCGGCGAAGGCCTGTACACCCATATGAAGGCGCTGCGCCCGGATGAAGATCGCCTGACGCCTATCCACTCGGTGTACGTCGATCAGTGGGACTGGGAGCGGGTGATGGGCGACGGAGAGCGCAGCCTGGACTACCTGAAAAGCACCGTGCGCAGCATTTACGCCGCCATCAAGGCGACGGAGGCGGAAGTCAGCCGCGAGCATGGTCTGACCCCGTTCCTGCCGGAACAGATCCACTTTGTGCACAGCGAAACCCTGCTGCAGCGTTACCCGGATCTGGACGCCAAAGGGCGCGAGCGGGCGATCGCCAAAGAGCTGGGCGCGGTATTCCTGATCGGCATCGGCGGCAAGCTGTCGCACGGCAAATCGCACGATGTGCGGGCGCCGGATTATGATGACTGGACCACGCTGGCGGCGGATGGCCTGGCGGGCCTGAACGGCGATATCGTGGTGTGGAACCCGGTGCTGCAGGACGCTTTCGAGCTGTCCTCTATGGGCATCCGCGTCGACGCCGCCGCGCTGAAACGTCAGCTGGCGCTGACCGGCGATGAAGAGCGCATGAAGCTGGAGTGGCACCAGTCGCTGCTGCGCGGCGATATGCCGCAGACCATCGGCGGCGGCATCGGTCAGTCGCGCTTGGTGATGCTGCTGCTGCAACTGTCGCATATCGGCCAGGTGCAGTGCGGCGTGTGGTCGCCGGAAGTGCGCGGGGCGGTCGAAGGCCTGCTCTGATCCCGCCTAGCGCCGCCAGCGGCGCATCAAACGGCTTTTCAGCCCGGTATCGAAGCGCCAGATATGATCGAAGATGCGCATGATGCCGGGTTTGCCGTAGGCGGACATCGCCACCGCATGGAAACGCTGCTGGTGGCTTTGCTGCTGCTGTTTCACCTTCTTTATTACCTCCTCCGGCAACCGCTGAGCGATAAAATCGGAAATGATCACCGCATCGGCGTCGAACCAGCCGCTCTCCGCCATTTTAGTGACGGTGGCGTTCAGGCAGGCCGCCAGATCGGTGCCGCCGCGAAACTGCTGGCCGAGAAAGCGCACCGCCTGTTCGATGCCGCTGGCGGCGGTGAGCTCGTAATGCACGATCTGGTTGGCGAACAGCATGATGTAGCAACGGCGGTTGTCCGCCAGCGCAATGCGCAGCAGCGCCAGGCAGAACGCCTTGGCGCACTGTTCGTTGAAGCCGCCCATCGATCCTGAGGTGTCCACGCAGACGATAAACGGCCCGCGCGGCTGTTGATCCTGCTGCTGGTGGGTGACCTGGCGGATCAGGATCTGCTCCTGCCAGACGTCGCCCTGCAGGCGGTAGCTCAGCAGTCGCTTTTCCAGCAGGCGGCGATAAAATTCGAACTCCAGCTCTTCAATGCCCAGCGTCGCCAGCTCCGGCGGCAGCAAGCGCAGGATGTCGTCGCTCTGATGAATGCCGCTCACTTCTTCCGGTAGCGTGGCCGGCACCTGCACCATCACCCTGAACGGCTCCGGCTGCGCGTCCTGTTGCTGCACCGCCTTGGCCTGATAGCTGCGGCCCAACTGCTGCGCCAGCTTTTTCAGCTCCGGCTGCTGCTGCAAAAAGTTGCCGTACTCCACCAGCCGCTGGTAATCGCCGCGCTGTAGCTGGCCTTTGCTCATGTCCCACAGCCTGCCGGCGGCGGTGTCGTTTTCCGACAGCAGCGGCTCCAGCGCGCCGCTCAGCGCCAATCGCTCCTGCAGTTCCGCCATCAGTTGCTCGCGCTCCTGTTCCAGCAGCTGGTGGTGCAGCATGGTGGCCTGCAGCGTCAGGCTGATGCGCCAGCGCTGCAGGAACAGGGTTTGGAAGCTGTCGTCCAGCGGATGATTGGGCAGATCGGCGGCGTCCACCAGCGCGCGCGCCTGTTCATAAAACGGCGAGACCAGCTGGCGCAGCAGCTCCATCGTGTCGTTGAGGTTGTGATAGAACTGGGTGTTGTTCTCCAGCTGGCACTGTTGGTAGCGGTAAAATTCCTGCGCCAGCGCCGGCGGCACCATAGCTTCTTGCAGACGCTCCTTGAGCTGCAGTTTCCAGCGTGGCAGATCGCGATCCAGCGCCCGGCGAAGGGCCGGAAACTTTTTAAAGAACACCGACAGCTGCGGCGCCGCCAGCATGCCGACGATCATCTCCTCGATCATTTCGCCTTCGGCGATCGCCAGCAGCAGATCGAGCGTCTCCAGACTGAGCATGGTTACTGGCCGCGCATTTGCTGCAGTTGCTGTTTAACCTGCTCCGCCACCTGCAGCAGACTGGCTTCGATCTTGGCCAGACCGGCGGCGGGTGTGAACAGACAGGGCTGATGTTGGCTGAAGGCGCGGCGCTGCTCCGCCAGGCGTTGGGCCAACGCGTCCATTTCGTCCAGCAGCGCCTGCGGCGTGGCGGTGGCCTGTTTGCCCGGCAGCGCCAGCAGCGACGGCTGGCGGCTGACGTCCAGCACCGTCAGGTGCAGTTGGTCGTCGACCTCCAAATCGATCGGCTGCGCGAAGCCGATGCCGTTCAGCTTGGCGCGCACGTCGCCGCCTTTTTGCAGCCAGTTGTCCAGCACGCTGCTTTCGATGCTCAGATGGTTGACCTGAATGTCATGCAGCTGCAGCGGCTTTTGCAGCAACAGGGTGAGGGTGCCGCCGGCGAACGGCGTGGCCGGCGCGTATTGCGGTTTACGGCTGAACATGCCGCCCTTTTTCACCAGGCTGATGGCCTGCCGGTCGCTTTGTTGCTGCTGATCCTGCAGCCAGCGGGTGTGGATTTGTTGCAGTTGGATCAGCATCGACTGTTGCTGGTAGGCCGATTCGGTCAGCAACTGATCGATCTGCTGTTGCAGTAGCTTCAGCGAGGTGAGATCGTGCCACAGGCAGTCTTTCAGCAGCATCAGGTCGAGCGGGGCGATGGCGTCGCGCCCGCTGAAGAAGGCGCAGGCCTGCAGCAGGCGCAGGGCCTTTTTCCAGCGTCGGTCAGAGACGTACGGCGCCTGTTCCAGCGCGTCCAGCCGCTGGCGCAGCTGGAAAATCAGCTCAAAGCAGGCTTCCGGCAGCGCCACCTTATCGATCTGCGGCTGCCACTGCAGAAACTCTTCGTCGCTGACGCTCAGCGCCGCCGGCACCGGGTTTTGGCTTTCGCTCTGGCGGTTGACCAGCAGCGAGCGGAAATTCTGCTTATCCTGCACCTTATCCAGCCACAGGCGGATCAGCATGCGGTCATATAAGGCTTCGAGGCTGTTGTCCGCTTCGGGCAGTTCGTTGGAGGCGGTGACCAGCAGGCGCAGCGGGATCGGTTCTTCGCTGTTGCCGTTGCGAAAGCGCCGTTCGTTGATCGCCGTCAGCAGGGTGTTGAGGATCGCCGGGCCGGCCTTCCAGATCTCGTCCAGAAACACGATCTCCGCTTCCGGCAGGTAGCCGGCGGTCAGGCGCTGATAGCGCCCCTCATCTTTCAGCGCCTGAATGGAGAGCGGGCCGAAGACCTCTTCCGGCGTGGAAAAGCGCGTCATCAGGTATTCAAAGGAGCGGGCGTTGCGGAAGGCAAACTTCAGCCGGCGCGCGATCAGGCTCTTGGCGATGCCGGGCGGGCCGAGCAGGAATACGCTTTCGCCGCTCAGCGCCGCCAGCAGGCACAGGCGAATCGCTTCTTGCCGCTCATAAAGACCGCTCTCCAGCGCGCTGCTGAGGCGGGAAATTCGTTCTGCCAGAAGGGATGATGGCGTCATATAATTGTCGCATTGTCCGAGAGTTAGCCAATCTTGGTCGATAATCCGATGATAAACCACCATTATTTTTAGTGGTATAGCTTGTTGATTAGTAATATTTTTCTAAGTTGAGCCGGATATCCGGTTCACATTTTGTTTATTTTTCGGCTCTGATATAAGGGTAGGCAAGCCGTATAAATGGTGCATACTGTGCGGCTTTCTGGTGGGCGTGACGGATCTTTGAGCCCGTATTTTGCCTGATGCGGATGCATCGCTAACGGATGTTCTGATAAAGAAACGAATTATGAGCGCAGAGCATAAGCAGTCCTTATCGGCGGTAACCCTGGCGGCCATCGGCGTGGTCTACGGTGATATCGGCACCAGCCCTCTCTATACGTTGAGAGAGTGTTTCTCCGGCCATTACGGCTTCGATGTTCGTCCAGACGTGGTTTTCGGCTTCCTGTCGCTGATTTTCTGGATGCTGATCGTGATCGTTTCCCTCAAATATCTCACCTACGTGATGCGCGCGGACAACGCCGGCGAGGGCGGCATTCTGACGCTGATGTCGCTGGCCGGGCGCAACACTTCGGCGCGCACCACCGCGGTGCTGGTGATACTGGGCCTGATCGGCGGCAGCTTCTTCTATGGCGAGGTGGTGATCACCCCGGCTATCTCGGTGATGTCGGCGATAGAGGGGCTGGAAATCGCCGCGCCTGCGCTCGATGCCTACATCGTGCCGCTCTCCATTCTGGTGCTGACGCTGCTGTTCGTTATTCAAAAGCACGGTACCGGCAGCGTCGGCAAGCTGTTCGCCCCGGTGATGCTGCTGTGGTTCATCGTGTTGGCGGTGCTGGGCGCGCGCAGCATCATTTCGAACCCGGAAGTGCTGCAGGCGCTGAACCCCAAATGGGCGCTCAACTTCTTCATGGAATATAAGAAGGTGTCGTTCTTTGCGCTGGGGGCGGTGGTGCTGTCGATCACCGGCGTCGAGGCGCTGTATGCCGATATGGGGCACTTCGGCAAGTTCCCGATCCGCCTGGCCTGGTTCACCGTGGTGCTGCCTTCGCTGGTGCTCAACTACTTCGGCCAGGGCGCGCTGCTGCTGAAAAACCCTGAGGCGATCAAAAACCCGTTCTTCCTGCTGGCACCCGACTGGGCGCTGATCCCGCTGCTGATTCTGGCGACCCTGGCGACGGTGATCGCTTCGCAGGCGGTGATTTCCGGCGTCTTCTCGCTGACCCGCCAGGCGGTGCGCCTGGGCTATTTGTCGCCGATGCGCATTATTCACACCTCGGAAATGGAATCCGGCCAGATCTACATTCCAGTGATCAACTGGACGCTGTACATCTCGGTGGTGCTGGTGATTGTCGGTTTCGAACACTCCAGCAACCTGGCGGCGGCGTACGGCATCGCCGTCACCGGCACCATGGTGCTGACCAGCATTCTGGTCACCTCGGTGGCGATCAACAACTGGCACTGGAATCGCTTCCTGGCGCTCGGCATCGCTGCCATCTTGCTGATCATCGACGTGCCGATGTTCTCCGCCAATGCCCTGAAGCTGTTCTCCGGCGGCTGGTTGCCGCTGACCTTGGCGCTGGTGATGTTTATCATTATGACCACCTGGAAGAGCGAGCGCTTCCGCCTGCTGCGCCGCCTGCATGAACACGGCAACTCGCTGGAGGCGATGATCGCCTCGCTGGAGAAATCGCCGCCGGTGCGGGTGCCGGGTACCGCGGTGTTCCTGTCGCGCGCCACCAACGTCATTCCTTTTGCGCTGCTGCACAACCTGAAGCACAACAAGGTGCTGCATGAGCGCGTGGTGCTGCTGACGCTGCGCACCGAGGATGCGCCTTACGTGCACAACGTGCGCCGGGTGACCATCGAACAGCTGTCGCCGACCTTCTGGCGGGTAGTGGCCAGCTACGGCTGGCGGGAAACGCCGAACGTCGAGGAGGTATTCCACCGCTGCGGGCTGGAAGGGTTGCCGTGCCGCATGTCGGAGACCTCGTTCTTCATGTCCCATGAATCGCTGATCCTCACCAAGCGGCCGTGGTACCTCTACCTGCGCGGCAAGCTGTTCGTCGCCCTGAGCCGCAACGCGCTGCGCGCGCCGGATCAGTTTGAGATCCCGCCGAACCGGGTCATCGAGCTCGGCACACAGGTCGAGATCTAACCCGCCAGACAGGGGCTCAGCATGGCTGAGCCCCTTTTGTTTGCGCATTGTTCGTGCGTGAACGAAACGTTTCGATAGCGATCACACTTCTGCATTGTCCCGGTTGCCTTCCCCTGCCGTTTTTTTAAACTCCCCCAGAGAGCGAAACGTTTCGCTAGCGGAGTGAGAAGATGAAAAAAGGCGTATTACTGAATTCCGACGTGTCTGCCGTGATTGCCCGGCTGGGGCATACCGACCAGCTCACCCTGTGCGACGCGGGCCTGCCGATACCGGCGGCGACGCAGCGCATCGATCTGGCGCTGACGCAGGGCGTGCCGACCTTCATGCAGGTGTTCGCGGCGGTCACGCAAGAGATGCAGGTAGAAAGCGCCATCCTGGCGGAAGAGATCGTGAAACAGAATCCGTCGCTCCACGAGGCACTGTTGGCTGAACTGACCGCACTGGGCCAACGCCAGGGCAATACCATCAGCGTGCGTTATATCAGCCATCAGGCGTTTAAAGCGCAAACCGAGCACAGCCGGGCGGTGATCCGCAGCGGGGAGTGTTCGCCTTACGCGAACCTGATCCTGTGCGCCGGCGTAACTTTCTGAGGCGTTTATGCAACCTTTACTGCAACTGAAAGGGATTGATAAAGCCTTTCCCGGCGTGAAGGCGCTTTCCGGCGCCGCCCTCAGCGTTTATCCCGGCAAGGTGATGGCGCTGGTGGGGGAAAACGGCGCCGGGAAGTCCACCATGATGAAAGTGCTGACCGGCATCTATCAGAAAGACGCCGGCAGCCAGTATTTTCTCGGTAACGAGGTGGCGTTCAACGGGCCTAAAGATTCGCAGGAAGCGGGCATCGGCATTATCCATCAGGAGCTGAACCTGATCCCGCAGCTGACGATTGCGGAAAACATCTTCCTCGGCCGCGAGTTCGTCAACCGTTTCGGCCGCATTGACTGGAAGCGTATGTACGCCGAGGCCGATCGCTTGCTGGCGCGCCTCAACCTGCGCTACAGCAGCCACCGGCTGGTGGGCGAGCTGTCGATCGGCGATCAGCAGATGGTGGAGATCGCCAAGGTGCTGAGCTTCGAATCGAAAGTGATCATCATGGACGAACCGACCGACGCGCTGACCGACACCGAAACCGCCTCGCTGTTCAAAGTGATCAACGAGCTGAAGGCCGAAGGGCGCGGCATCGTTTATATCTCGCACCGCCTGAAAGAGATTTTTGAAATCTGCGACGACGTGACCGTGTTCCGCGACGGGCAGTTTATCGCCGAGCGGCCGGTGAGCGAGCTGCAGGAAGATTCGCTGATTGAGATGATGGTCGGCCGCAAGCTGGAAGAGCAATACCCGCGCCTTGATTTGCCGCGCGGGGAAAAACGGTTGGAAGTCAGCCACCTTTCCGGCCCCGGCGTTGAGGACGTCAGTTTTACGCTGTATCGCGGCGAGATCCTCGGCGTGGCCGGGCTGATGGGCGCCGGGCGCACCGAACTGATGAAGATCCTGTACGGCGCCGCGCCGCGCAAGGCCGGCACCGTCAGCCTGGATGGCCGCGAGGTGGTCACCCATTCGCCGCAGGACGGGTTGGCGAACGGCATCGTCTATATCTCGGAAGACCGCAAGCGCGACGGCCTGGTGCTGGGCATGTCGGTGAAGGAAAACATGTCGCTGACCGCGCTGCGCTACTTCAGCCGCGCCGACGGCAGCCTGAAACAGGCCGACGAGCGGCAGGCGGTGGGGGATTTCATCCGGCTGTTTAATATCAAAACGCCGTCGATGGAACAGCCGATCGGTCTGCTTTCCGGCGGCAATCAGCAAAAAGTGGCGATCGCCCGCGGCCTGATGACTCGGCCGAAGGTGCTGATCCTCGATGAGCCGACGCGCGGCGTCGACGTCGGCGCCAAAAAAGAGATCTATCAGTTAATCAACCAGTTCAAGCAGGAAGGGCTGAGCATCATTCTGGTGTCTTCGGAGATGCCGGAGGTGATGGGCATGAGCGATCGCATTCTGGTGATGCACGAAGGGCATCTCAGCGGCGAGTTCCCGATTGAACAGGCCACCCAGGAAGCGTTGATGGCGGCAGCCGTCGGCAAGCAATACGGCGTAAAGCAGGAGTAATCAGATATGAGTTCCCAGACTATCGCAGCCAAGCGCTGGTTCAGTAAAGAGTGGCTGTTAGAGCAGAAGTCGTTGATTGCGCTGCTGGTGCTGATCGCCGTGGTCTCTTCCATGAGCCCGAACTTCTTCACCCTGAACAATCTGTTCAATATTCTGCAGCAAACCTCGGTGAACGCCATCATGGCGGTGGGGATGACGCTGGTGATCCTTACGTCCGGCATCGATCTGTCGGTGGGATCGCTGCTGGCGCTGACCGGCGCGGTGGCGGCGTCGATCGTCGGCTTTGAGGTCAACGCGCTGGTGGCGGTGGCGGCGGCATTGGCGCTGGGCGCCGCGGTTGGCGCCTGCACCGGGGTGATCGTCGCCAAAGGCAAAGTGCAGGCCTTTATCGCCACGCTGGTGATGATGCTGCTGCTGCGCGGCGTCACCATGGTGTACACCAACGGCAGCCCGGTCAACACCGGTTTCACCGACGTGGCCGACACCTTCGGCTGGTTCGGCATCGGCCGCCCGCTGGGCGTGCCTACGCCGATCTGGATCATGGCGATCGTGTTCATCGCCGCCTGGTATATGCTGCACCATACGCGCCTGGGCCGCTATATTTATGCCCTGGGCGGCAATGAAGCGGCAACCCGCCTTTCCGGCATCAGCGTCGATAAGGTGAAGATTATCGTCTACTCGCTGTGCGGCCTGCTGGCGGCGCTGGCCGGGGTGATCGAAGTGGCGCGCCTGTCGTCGGCGCAGCCGACCGCCGGCACCGGCTATGAGTTGGACGCCATCGCCGCCGTGGTGCTGGGCGGCACCAGCCTGGCCGGCGGCAAGGGCCGCATCGTCGGCACGCTGATCGGGGCGCTGATCCTCGGCTTCCTGAACAACGGCCTGAATTTACTGGGTGTTTCTTCCTACTACCAAATGATCGTGAAGGCAGTGGTGATACTGCTGGCGGTTCTGGTAGATAACAAAAGCAACAAGTAACCTCCCCCTACAGGAATCACGATGATGAAAATGAAAAAACTGGCAACCTTAGCTTCCGCCATTGCGCTGAGCGCCACCCTGAGCGCCAATGCCATGGCCAAAGACACCATCGCGCTGGTGGTATCCACCCTCAACAACCCGTTCTTCGTCTCGATGAAGGATGGCGCGCAGCAAGAGGCCAACAAGCTGGGCTACAACCTGGTGGTGCTGGATTCCCAGAACAACCCGGCGAAAGAGCTGGCCAACGTGCAGGATCTGATGGTGCGCGCGCCCAAGCTGCTGCTGATCAACCCGACCGACTCCGATGCGGTGGGCAACGCCATCAAGATGGCCAACCAGGCTAAGATCCCGGTCATCACGCTGGACCGCGTGGCGAGCAAGGGCGAGGTGGTGAGCCACATCGCTTCGGACAACCGCGTGGGTGGCAAAATGGCCGGCGACTTCATCGCCAAGAAAGTAGGCGCCGATGCCAAGGTGATTCAGCTGGAAGGCATCGCCGGCACTTCCGCCGCGCGTGAACGCGGTGAAGGCTTCAAGCAGTCGCTTGATCAGAATAAATTCAAACTGTTGGCCAGCCAGCCGGCCGATTTCGATCGCACCAAGGGCCTGAACGTGATGCAGAACCTGCTGACCGCGCACCCGGACGTGCAGGCGGTGTTCGCCCAGAACGATGAAATGGCGCTGGGTGCGCTGCGCGCGCTGCAAACCGCCGGTAAAACCGACGTGATCGTGGTAGGCTTCGACGGCACCGCCGACGGCGTGAAAGCGGTTGAAGGCGGCAAGCTGGCGGCGACCGTGGCGCAGCGTCCCGATCAGATCGGCGTGATCGGTGTGGAAACCGCCGATAAAGTGCTGAAAGGCGAAAAAGTGCCGGCGACCATCCCGGTCGATTTGAAACTGGTCACTAAATAAGTCATACCAGCGCCATCGGAACGGGGCGTTTACGATGGCGCGCAATTCAGGAATCAATGCGATGGAAACAGGTAAGCTGGTGGTTCTTGGCAGCATCAATGCCGACCATATCCTCAATATTGAACACTTCCCCCACCCGGGCGAAACGGTGATCGGGAAACAGTATAAGGTGGCGTTTGGCGGCAAGGGCGCGAATCAGGCGGTGGCGGCCGGGCGCAGCGGGGCGGAGATCGCCTTTATCGCCTGCGTGGGCGCCGACGATATTGGCGAACGTGTCCGCCGGCAGCTGGCGAGCGATCGCATTGATACCCAACCGATTGAAGCCATCGCCGACAGCACCACCGGCGTGGCGCTGATCTTCGTCAACGCCGAAGGCGAGAACGTGATTGGCATCGATGCCGGCGCCAACGCGGCGGTGACGCCGGATTACCTGGCACGCTACCAACAAAAAGTGATCGACGCCGATGCCCTGCTGATGCAGCTGGAGTCGCCGCTGGAGACGGTGATCGCCGCCGCCCGCCTGGCGAAGCAGCATCACACGCAAGTGATCCTCAACCCGGCCCCGGCGCGTGAGCTGCCGGAGGAGCTGCTGGGCATGATCGATATGATTACCCCGAATGAAACCGAAGCCCAGCGCCTGACCGGCATCGCCGTGGACAACGACGCCGATGCGGCGCGCGCGGCGCAGGCGCTGCACGACAAAGGCATCGCGACGGTGATTATCACCCTCGGCAGCCGCGGCGTGTGGCTGAGCGAAAACGGCAACGGCAAACGGGTGCCCGGCTTCAAGGTGCAAGCGGTGGATACCATCGCCGCCGGCGATACCTTTAACGGTGCGCTGGTCACTGCCCTGTTGGAAGGCAAGGCCATGGCCGACGCGGTGCGTTTCGCCCATGCGGCGGCGGCGATCGCCGTGACCCGCCCTGGCGCGCAGCCTTCGGTGCCGTGGCGTGAAGATATCGACGCCTTCTTGCAGCAGCAGGGGTGATCCTTTGGCCACCATGAAAGATGTCGCCCGCCTGGCGGGCGTTTCAACCTCTACAGTTTCGCATGTGGTCAACAACAATCGCTTTGTCAGCGACAGCGTGCGCGACAAGGTCATGGCGGCCGTAGAACAGCTGAACTATGCGCCTTCCGCGCTGGCGCGCAGCCTGAAGCTCAATCAGACGCGCACCATCGGCATGCTGGTGACCGCCAGCAACAACCCGTTTTATGCCGAAGTGGTGCGCGGCGTGGAGCGCAGCTGCTATGAACGCGGCTACAGTTTAATCCTGTGCAATACCGAAGAAGACGCCGCGCGCATGAACCGCAGCATGGAGACGCTGCTGCAAAAGCGCGTCGACGGTTTGCTGCTGATGTGCACCGAAAACCACCGGCCATCGCAAGATGCCCTGAGCCGCTACCCGTCATTGCCGATCGTGATGATGGACTGGGCGCCATTCGAGGGCGCCAACGACATTATTCAAGATAACTCGCTGCTGGGCGGCGAGATGGCGACCGATCATCTGATCGCCCGTGGCTACCGCAAAATCGCCTGCATCGCCGGCCCGCAGGATAAAACCACCGCCCGTCACCGGCTGGAAGGCTATCGCAACGCGATGCGGCGCGCCGGATTGCCGGTTCCGCCAGGGTATGAAGTGCATTGCGATTTTGAGTTTGAGGGCGGCGTGAACGCCATGCGCCAACTGCTGGCGCTGGACGAGCCGCCGCATGCGGTGTTCGCCGGCAACGACGCGGTGGCGGTGGGCGTTTATCAGGCGCTGTATCAGGCCGGGCTCTCCGTGCCGCAGGATATGGCGGTGATGGGCTACGATGACATTGAGCTGGCGCGCTATCTGGCGCCGCCGCTGAGCACCATTCATCAGCCGAAGGATTCGCTGGGCGAACTGGCGATCGATGCGCTGATCAATCGCCTGCAAAACCCGGAGCGCGCCCCCCAGGTGCTGGTGCTGACGCCCGAGCTGGTGGAACGCGCCTCGGTGGGCCGCCGTTAACTCGCCGCCTTCGCTTCTTTCTTGCTTTCCTGGCCGCTGATCAAATTGCGGCCATCCTTCCTTCTCAGCAACATAAACACCAGCGCCGATGCCACGGTGACGATCCCCATGGTGATAAAGGTGTAATGGAAGTGGTCGATCATGGTGCCTAACGACAGAGATTCGTAAAAACGCAGCACCGCCGCGCTGATCGCCACGCCGAAGCTGATGGACAGCTGTTGGGTGACCGCCAGGACGCTGTTGCCGGCGCTGGCGTTGGCGTCGTTCAAATCCGCCAGGCTGATGGTGTTCATGGCGGTGAACTGGGTGGACATCGCCATGCCCAGCACGAACAGCGGCAGGATCATCAGCCACAGCGGCATGCCCGGGCTTTGCAGGGCGAACTGGGCGATCAGCACCCCGATGATGACGGTGATGCCGACCAGCGTTTTACGGTAGCCGAACCAGCGCAGCACCTGAGTGACGGTGGATTTCGCCATCAGCGAACCGATGGCGGTCGGTGCCATCATGCAGCCGGCGACGATCGCCGTGTAGCCGAATCCCACCTGCAGCATGAGCGGCATTAAAAACGGCACGCAGCCGGTGCCCAGCCTGGAGGCGACGTTGCCGGCGATGCCGACCGAGAAAGTGCGGGTTTTGAACAGGTCGAGACCGATCAGCGGCTGAGGATGACGGCGGGCGTGCGCGATGTAGCCGAACAGCATCACGAAGCCGCTGAGCAGAATGCCCAGCGAAACGTAGCTCGCCAGTACCCGCTCGCCAAACAGTTCCAGCCCGGTAGAGATCAGCACCAGGCTCAGGCCGAACAGCATAAAGCCAAGGAAGTCGAAGCGGCGCTTGGGCGTGGTGAAGTCCGGCATGTATTTACGTGCATAGAAGATGCCGAGCAGGCCGATAGGGATATTGATCAGGAAAATCCAGTGCCAGGTGGCGTAGGTGACCAGCCAGCCGCCCAGCAGCGGCCCCAGAATCGGCCCGACCAGGCCGGGCATGGTGACGAAGTTCAGCACCGGCAGCAGTTCGCTGCGCGGGTAGGCGCGCAGCAGCGCCAATCGCGCGACCGGCATCATCATCGCGCCGCCGATGCCCTGCAGCACGCGAGAGGCGACCAGCGCGCTCAGCGTAGGGGACAGAGCGCACAGCAGCGAGCCGAGGGTGAATAACGTGACGGCGAAGATGAACACGCGCCGGGTGCCGAAGCGGTCCGCCAGCCAGCCGCTGACCGGGATCAGCATCGCCACCGTCAGCGTGTAGCTGATGACGGCCGATTGCATCGCCAGCGGCGAACGCCCCAGACTTTGGGCGATCGCCGGCAGCGCGGTATTGAGGATAGTGGCGTCCAGCGCCTGCATAAAGAACGCCATTGCGGCGATCCACGGAAGTCCTGCCATACTGCGCGCGGATTGGGTCATGGTCGGTCCTGGTTAAATGGTCGTCTGTCCCTCGTCTCTTTCTTCTATATATAAGCGGGGAGCGTGTCTAGTCTTTCTCTTTCAGCAGTATCTGGCAGGCGACGAGCGCGCCAGCGCTGTCTCCGGCGAGTATCGCATCGACGATAGCCTGATGATGGCGCAGCTTGATCACTTCATTGCCGGTGATGGCGCGGAAGTAGCTTTGGTACACCGAACTGAACAGGTTGGCGAACGAGGTCAGGAACGGGTTGCCGCTGGCTTCGTAGATGAGCTGGTGGAATTGGGTATCGACCTGGATCCAACGCTCGCGATCAAACTGGGTATGCAGCGCGCGCATTTCCGCCATCAGCTCCGCCAGCAGCTTGGTTTGCTGCGGGCTGGCGTGGTTTGCCGCCAACGCGCAGGCCTGCGGCTCCAGCGAGGTACGCAGGATAAGGAAGTGTTGCATCACCTGATCGAAGTTTTCCCGCGTCATCCACCAGGTCAGTAAATCCTGATCGAGGAAATTCCATTGGCTCTGCGGCATCACGCGGGTGCCGATGCGCGGGCGCGGTAGCAGCATGCCTTTGGCGGCTAACATCTTTACCGCTTCGCGTACTGCGGTGCGGCTGACGCCGAATTGCTCGCCCAGTTCCATTTCACCGGGCAGGATGCTGCCGGCCTGATAATCGCCCGCCAGAATTTGTTGGCCAAGTTTCTCTGCAAGCAGATAAGAAAGATTGCGTTGGGCGGCCTGTTGTTGTGCATTTAACGGCATGGCTGCGGGTCCTTACTGACATCGTTATTTCTATTTTACTCCAGTGATCGCCAGCTTTTATGGCTGTTTGCCTGAAAAAGTGACATAAATTCGTCGCTTTTTCGCCCTTTTGTTGAAAAAAAG